>JBCDAX010000019.1:0-63606 GCA_039184805.1 Bacteroidota bacterium
CAAAAGTTTCAATTACAACGGCGGTTTGTTGCTTGACTATAAATACGAAAGAAAGAAGAGTCAATCCGCCAATAAGAATAACAGGTAACCAGACTAAATAACTCATGATAATTGGATTTTATTTTGATTTTAGGAAATTACAAAACTAGGTACATCATTTGTAGCGAAATTGGCAAAATTGTTACACAGATGTATGTATGGCATGCGAGGATTGATACTTTACATCTATATTTATAAAATTGTAGCGAGCTAGAGTTGGTTGAATCTACTCAGCGCACTATCAATTCGGGTTAAGGCATCTTCTTTTCCAATCATGGCAATGATATCGAAAAGGTGTGGTCCTTTTAAATCACCTACAATACTTAATCGTAAGGGCCCCATGACTTTTCCAAAAGAAAGTTCATTTTGAGCAATCCAATCTTTTACTTCACGTTCTATGTTTTCTGAATTAAAATCAGATATACGTTCGATTATTTGGGATACTTGTTTTAGAATATCAGGAGTGTCTTCTTTAATTTGTTTTTTCGTAGCTCTTTCACTGTATTCCGTAGGAGCTTCAAAGAAATAACTTCCAAGTTCCCAAAAGTCACTTACAAAATTAGCACGCTCTTTAACCAGCGAAACCACTTTTTCAATATAGTCTCTTCCCTTGTCTCCAAAAGAGAGACCTTCTTGGGAAAGAAATAAGTCAGTCAAATCAGAATCCGATTTTTCTTGCAAATATTGATGGTTGTACCACTTGGTTTTTTCAGGATCAAATCGCGCACCAGATTTGTTTACACGCTCTAAGCTGAACGCATTGACAAGTTCGTTAAGAGAAAACAATTCTTGTTCAGTACCTGGATTCCACCCTAAAAGTGCTAAAAAGTTGACAACAGTTTCTGGGAAATAACCACTATCTCGGTACCCTTGCGCTTCTTTCCATTTTAGGGGAAAAACAGGAAAACCTCCTTTTTCACCATCTCTTTTGCTCAACTTTCCTTTTCCTACGGGCTTCATGATTAAGGGTAAATGTGCAAATTGTGGCGCTTGCCAGCCAAAGGCATTGTAAAGCAACTGGTGCAACGCAAGAGAAGGTAGCCACTCCTCACCGCGAATTACATGAGAGATTTCCATTAAATGGTCATCCACAATATTGGCCAAATGATATGTTGGCATCCCATCACTTTTAAACAAGACCTTATCATCAAGCGTGTTGGTATCTATTGTAATTTCACCCCTTATGGCATCCCGCAACACAAACTTTTCATGTTGGGGAGACTTAAATCGGATTACGTAATCCTCGTCGGAATCAATCTTTTGCCTTACTTCTTCGGCGGACAGGGAAAGAGAATTGGAAAGCTTTAATCGATTGTGCCAGTTGTAAATAAAAGTTTTGCCTTTATCTTCATGGTCTTTCCGATGAAAGTCTAAAGTTTCGGCTGTGTCAAATGCGTAATAGGCATGGCCTTTATCAATAAGCTTTAGAGCATACTGTTTGTATAAATGCTTGCGCTCACTCTGACGGTAGGGCCCATAACCCCCATCTTTTCCAGGTCCTTCATCAAAAGGAATCCCACACCATTCTAAGGCTTCACGAATATAGTCCTCTGCACCTGCTACGTATCTTTTCTGATCGGTATCCTCTATCCGGAGAACAAAAACACCTTCATTTTTCTTAGCGAATAGATAATTGAATAAAGCGGTTCTCACCCCCCCAATATGCAAGGGGCCGGTTGGGCTGGGAGCAAAGCGAACCCTAACTTTTGACATACCTAAAATTTTTACCAAAGGTATAAAAGCGCTAGGCTACGGAAAAGGAATTTTCTGGTTTCATTTCTTTGGGAACCCGAGGATTCATAATATAAAACCAAAGAGGAGGCATTAAAGATAAGACCATAGATGTGGGATAACCGTAAGGCATCTGAGGGGAAATGTCATGGTAGTCCAGTATCTGGTATTTTTTTGAGGATTTATAATGATGGTCACTATGGCGGGTCAGTTCATAAAGTACAATTCTACCTATAACATGATTGCTATTCCACGAATGACATTCGCGCACACGTTCATACCGGCCGGATTGATTTTTTTTCCGAAGCAAACCATAATGCTCGATGTAATTCACAGTTTCAAGAAGCAAGAAGCCGACTATTCCAGAAGTGAATGCAAAGATCACACCCAGGTACCCAAAAGCAACATATATTAAGATTAAGTAAGCGATTTGGATAAGGGTATACCAAAACATATCATTGTTTACACTTAGGAAAGAAGAATTGCCGGTTTTCAATAGTTTACTCTGGATTTTCCATGCACTTATATATTGTCTCAAAGTAGAGGTTAACCAAAAGGAATAAACACTTTGGTTGTATGATGCTGTTGCCGGGTCTTCCTTGGTTGCCGCTTTGGCGTGATGGCCAAAATTGTGTTCAATGTAAAAGTGCATATAGAAAGATGGAAGCAACAGTAGCTTCCCAAGATAGCGTTCCCTGGTATGTTGTCTATGTCCCAGTTCGTGACCCACATTGATTCCGTTCACGCCAAAAACAATGCCAATCGAGAAAACTAGTCCAATCACTTCAAAAGGTCTGTAGGTGTTGGAGGTAATATCAACAAGGGTATAAATCAAAAACAAATAGATAAGAGGTACGTTTAGATAAAGGAGCCAGTCGAAGATGCGACTATGTTGTTTTCGCTGTCTTTCCTCTGGAGATAAATTTGAAGGGTCCACAGGAAGTAATATCTCTAGTATAGGAATGATGACAAAAGCATAGACCGGAGTAAAGAAGCTCCAAACATCTTTAAAATAAATACTAATTAGTGCGGAAATAGGAATTGTAAAAGCGGCGAGGTACTTCAAATCTTTCATGGAGGTCTTTTAACAAAAAATTTTCAGAGCAATTGTTGCGTATCAGGTATCTTGTAATAAATATAGTGGATTTTGAATAGTTATCGTAGCATATTACTCAAGTTAGAAGACTTTAGCAAAAGGTACTATGGCAAACAATTGATACAGGGAGTGCTTCTTTTTGCCTCTCTTGGATTGCTTTTTTGGTTGGCCATAACGTCTGTGGAGTTTTTGTTTTGGTTAGACAGCGCTTGGCGCTTGGCACTCTTTGTAATATTCGTCTTAGTGGAGCTTTATTTACTGTTTAAATTTATTATTACGCCAGCTACGTATTTATTTAATCTCAGAAAAGGACTTACAAATAAAGAAGCTTCAAAGTTGATTGGGATTCACTTTCCAAGAGTTGAAGACAAACTATATAATCTTTTGGAGTTGGCAGAAAGCCCCTCAAAATCTGAACTTTTGGAGGCAAGTATAGAGCAGAAGTCAAAAGCACTCGGCGTATTATCTTTCAAAGAGGCGGTTAAGTTCAAGGAGAGTCTAAAATACAGCAAATATTTAGCAGCGCCTTTAATAGTGCTAGCACTTTTCTGGGTCTCTGGAAATATTAATCTACTGTTCAATTCCCATAATAGAGTGGTTAACTATGATTTGGCTTTTGAAAGACCCGCACCTTTTTCATTCATACTATTGAACACTAATTTAACCGTTTTGGATAATGAGGCGCTTACCATTGAGTTTGCGATAGATGGAGATTTGGTGCCGGAAGACGCTTCGATTGTTTTTGGAAACGAAACCCTACTCATGCGCAGAAACGGGAATAGATTTAGCTATACCATACAGCCCCCAATTTTGGACAATGAATTTTATATTGTTTCCAATGGATGGAACTCAAGAACCTATAAGATTGAAAGCATTAGCACACCTGCACTTGTGGACTTTAAAATGAGGTTAAGATATCCTCGCTATTTGGGCATAGCTGATGAAACAATCAGTGGAAGTGGTAACGCGGTGGTTCCGGAGGGGACAAGAATTGTCTGGGATATTAGTGGGACTTCAATTGATGAAATATCGATGAAGTCCTCGGATACAATTGTTCTGTTCGAAAAGGATAGAGGCAGCTTTAACCTAAGTAAAAGCCTTTATACGAATTTAGATTATTCAATAAGCACGTCAAACGACAAGGTAAAGGAATTTGAATCACTACAGTATGCGATTGATGTTGTAAAAGATGCCTCTCCCAAGATAGAGGTGACCCAGGTGTTAGACTCACTTAATCCAAATTTGTCGTTATATACTGGTCAGCTGTCGGATGATTACGGCTTAACACAAGTTACATTAGTGTATTACCAAGAAGGTGATGAACAAAATAAGAAAGTCTTGTTGTTGGAATCACTAGAAAATACAGTACATCAATTTTATTACACGTTTCCTTCAGGCTTAGAAATTGAGAAAGGACAGGATTATAAGCTTTGGTTCGAAGTAAGGGATAATGATGGTATACGAGGAGGTAAATCTGCTAAAAGTAAAGTGTTTAGCACTTCTATTTTAAATAGTAATCAATTGATTAACAAGGAGTTAGATATACAAGATAATATTTTAAAAAAGTTAGACGAATCTCTAAAGGGATATAAGGAGCAACAGGAAACCCTGTTGCGAATTAATGATAAGCAAAAAGAAGGAAACGAGTTTAATTTCGAAGAAAAGAATCGAATTAAAGACTTTATTGAAAAGCAACAGCGGCAAGAATCTCTTATGGAGAAGTTTAGTCGACAGTTAAATGAAAGTCTGGAGAAGCGTGAAGAAAAAGATGAGCTTAAACGGTTGCTTCAAGAAAGACTCGAAAGGCAGGAGTTGGAAGCAAAGAAAAATGAACGATTGTTGGAGGAGCTGAACAAGCTAGCGGATAAGATTGAGAAGGATGAGTTAAAGAAACGCTTGGATGAGTTGTCTAAGAAACAAAGTTCTAACGCAAGAAATCTGGAACAGATTTTGGAACTCACCAAAAGGTATTACGTGACAGAGAAGATGTCGCAATTGGCGAAAGAATTGGAAAAGCTGTCGAAAGCTCAGGAGATACTTTCAGAAAACAACAACAAGGACTCTATAGGAAAAAATGAGAATGATATTAATGAGCAAGAGAAGCTTAATAAATCTTTCAAAGAACTGTCAAAAGACTTAGATGAGTTAAGAAAGGATAACCAAGACCTACAAAAACCGTTGGAGATTGATGCAGAGAATGGAAAGGAAGAATCTATTAAAAGAGACCAAGAAGACGCTTTAGAACAGCTTAAGAATGAGCAGAAGCAATCAGGTGAAAGTGGTGCAACAAAAGATAATAAAAACAAGGCGCAACAAAAGCAAAAATCTGCTGCACAAAAAATGCAGGAGCTAAGTGAATCTTTACAGCAAAGTGCTTCGTCAGGAGGAGGTTCTGAGGATACGGAAGATGCGGAAATGCTCCGACAAATTTTGGACAATTTGGTAACGTTTTCCTTTAAGCAGGAGCAACTTTTTGAGGAAGTTGAACAATCCGATGTAGACATATCTCAATACGGAAAAATGGTAAGGGATCAAAAGGAGCTGCGAGGTTTGTTTGAACACGTTGATGACAGTCTCTTTTCATTGTCTTTGCGCAGAGCTGAGCTTTCGGAATTTGTAAATGAGCAAATAACGGAGGTCTATTATAATATTGACAAGTCACTCGAAAGTTTGGCTGAAAATCAAATTTTTCAGGGAGCCTCGTATCAGCAATATGTAATTAATGCAACAAATTCGTTAAGTGATTTTCTGGCGAATATTTTGGATAATATGCAACAGAATATGCAACCAGGACAGGGACAGGGTCAAGGAAATAATGACTTTCAGCTACCGGATATTATAAAGGGGCAACAAGGATTGCAACAAAAGATGAATGGGTCAGGTGAGCAGCAGAAGGAGGGCCAATCTAAGGAAGGACAAAAAGAAGGGGATAGTGAATCTTCCAAAGGGCAGAAACAAGGAGAAACAGGAGAGAAAGAGTCGAATGAAGGGCAGAACAAAGGAGAGTCTGGCAAAGGGGAACAAGGAGCACAGGGAGAGGAGTTAGGGTTCAACGAAATTTATGAGATATATAAAGAACAGCAGTTTCTAAGACAACAATTGGAGAATCAGTTGGATGATTTGATTAGAGAATCGGATAGGGATTTGGCAAAGAAGTTGCTCAAACAGATGGAAGATTTTGAGAATGATTTAATAGAGAACGGAATTACCAAACGCACCCAGAACAAGGCCAATATGATTCAACATCAATTATTGAAACTTGAGAAAGCGGCCTTGAAGCAGGGTGAGCGAAAGGAAAGGGAAAGTAAGACAAGTGAGGAAGAATATAAGAATCCTATTATAAGCAAACCTAGCCAGCTATTGAATACTCGCACTGATATTGAGATATTAAACAGGCAAGCACTACCTTTGCGCCGTCAATATGACGCTAAAGTGAAGGAGTATTTCAATAATGATTGATTTCCATTTTGAGACTGTATTTGAATTAGAGAATAAAATTGATTTTTCCGATTGGATAACTAGAATAGTCGAAAGCGAAGGCTTCCAAGCGGGCAATTTGGATTTTATTTTTTGCGATGACGAGAAATTGCTCTCCATTAATCAAGAGTATTTGGGGCACGACACTTATACAGATATTATCACGTTTGACTACTCAGACGAAGAAAACTTGTCTGGGGACATCTTTATTTCAGTTGATAGACTGCGAGAGAATTCGAAGTTATATGAATCTACCTTTGAGGTAGAGTTACTTCGTGTTATGGGTCATGGCGTCTTACATCTGGCGGGCTATGGTGATAAAAATGATTTGGAAAAGAAGGTGATGCGGGAAAAAGAAGAAGAAAAAATTAAAATGTTCCACGTGGAACAATAGGTATGTTTGAAAAAGAATATGATGTAATTGTTGTTGGCGGGGGGCATGCCGGAGCAGAAGCTACTGCGGCCGCTGCTAACATGGGGTCAAAGACACTGCTGGTTACGATGAACTTGCAAACCATTGGTCAGATGTCTTGTAATCCTGCAATGGGAGGAATTGCAAAGGGACAAATAGTTCGTGAGATTGACGCGCTTGGAGGATATAGTGGAATAGTTACGGATAAATCAGCTATTCAATTTAAAATGCTTAATAAATCAAAGGGCCCTGCAATGTGGAGCCCTAGGGCTCAAAACGACAGAATGCGTTTCGCGGAAGAGTGGCGATTGATTCTGGAAAGAACTCCAAATGCAGACTTTTACCAAGAAATGGTGTCCGGACTTTTGGTTGAAGGAAATAAGGTTGTTGGCGTAAGAACTTCATTGGGCATAGACATTAGGTCAAGGGCGGTGGTTCTCACAAACGGAACTTTTTTGAATGGATTGATTCATATTGGGGAGAAACAATTCGGTGGAGGTAGAGCCGGAGAAAAAGCAGCAACCGGGATAACGGAACAACTGGTTGATTTTGGATTTGATTCTGGACGAATGAAAACCGGAACACCTCCAAGAGTTGACGGAAGATCTTTGGATTATGAGAAAATGATTCCACAACCTGGGGACAGTCAACCAGAGAAGTTTTCCTATTTGGATACGCATATTTTGACCGAACAGCGGGATTGCCACATGACACATACGAGCGAATTGGTCCATGATGTACTTCGCGAAGGGTTTGATCGCTCTCCGATGTTTAATGGCAGGATTAAAAGTATCGGGCCAAGATATTGTCCGTCTATTGAGGATAAAATCCATCGTTTTGCTGACAAGCATGCACATCAAATATTTGTGGAGCCGGAGGGTTGGAATACTGTAGAAGTCTATGTGAATGGATTTTCAACATCGCTTCCCGAAGATGTTCAGTACAAAGCACTAAAATCTGTAAAAGGTTTTGAGAATGTAAAGTTCTTTAGACCGGGCTATGCAATTGAGTACGACTATTTCCCACCTACCCAGCTAAAACATACACTGGAAACGAAGCTTGTGGAGAACTTGTATTTCGCAGGACAAATAAATGGCACTACAGGATATGAGGAAGCTGCCTCTCAAGGGTTAATGGCGGGAATTAATGCACATTTAAAGACTAAAGGACTGGAACCTTTTATATTGAAACGGGATGAAGCCTACATTGGCGTATTGATTGACGATTTGATTACAAAGGGAACAGAAGAGCCCTATAGAATGTTTACTTCAAGAGCAGAGTATCGCACGTTACTTCGACAAGATAATGCAGACCTTAGACTTACACCAAAAGGGCATGCACTTGGCTTAGCGTCAAAGGAAAGGCTGGAGCTCATGGAGGAAAAGGAAAAAAAATCACAAGATTTTATACACTTCTTTCGCAAAACAAGTTTTGATCCAGAGGAAATTAATCCCATTTTGGAAAAGGTAGATTCCGCAGCAGTTCGTCAGTCGGACAAGCTGTTCAAAGTCTTTTCTAGACCTAAGGTAAGTATGGACCATATGCTTGAACTAGAATCGGTTTCTAATTTCGTGAACAAGAATAACTTGGGAAGAGAGGTGTTGGAGCAGGCTGAAATACAGGTAAAGTATTCTGGGTATATAGAAAAGGAGAAGAACAATGCAGATAAATTAAATCGGTTGGAGAACGTGAGGATACCTGAGAATTTCGACTATTCAAAGTTGAAATCTTTGTCCTATGAGGCTAGGGAAAAGCTTGAAGCGATACGACCGGTTAACATTTCCCAAGCTTCAAGAATAAGCGGTGTGTCCCCGGCTGACATTAGTGTGCTTTTGGTTTTTCTAGGAAGATAATAAATTGTTCCACGTGGAACAGAAGTAGAACTTCTATTTTTTTGGTTTAGTTTTTGATGTTGCTTAGGTCAACTAAAGAACATAACCATGAAGAAATTTACATGTCTTTTACTTTTTACAATTTTGATATATTCCTGTATTCCTTTACGAATTGCACCGAACATTAATGATTATAAAATTACAAAGGGAAAGAAGTTCAAAAAAAGCTTACCAAAGAAGACTGTTTATGTTTTTGAGGATCCAAAGGAAGAAGAGGAATTCTATAACTATATAAATACAAAGTTTGGCTTAAAAGACTATTTTGTAGATGTGGATGTGCCCTTTTATATAGAAGGGGAAAAATATTCTTTTTCATTTTATGAAGTTGAGATTCCTGATAAAACGGTAAACTTGATTCCCCTTGTAGCAGACGCGCTTCTAAGCAGAGCAGATATGGAACCTGTTTTTGATGAGGTCCACGAATCTAGAAAAGGAAATTTTTATATTGCCATTGAAGTCTATGATGATTTAGGCGATGATATGTTAGTGGAGGAATCCACATCCAAACCAAAAATTGTTCAGTTCCTTTCTGAACTAAAAAATGAATACTTGAATACGCACAACTATAATGAAGTTGTATTTAAAAACTAAAGACTACTCATTTTCCAATCAAGAGTTTGAATTAGTATTGGATGAGTCAAAGGACATGCTCGTCACTCAACCTGTTCCGAACAATTTGGAGGAATTTTATCAAGGGGAGAACTATATTTCACATACAGATTCAAAAAAATCTATGGTGGATGCCTTATATCAAGGAATCAAGGAAAGAAATATAAAAAATAAAATTCAACTTGTTGATAATCAGAAAGTTAAATCAAGAAAGCTATTAGATATTGGTGCTGGAACGGGAGATTTTTTGAGCTTAGCAAAATCCGAAGGTTATGTAGTAGAAGGTGTTGAGCCTAGCCCTAAAGCAAGGGAGAAAGCAAAGGAAAAGGGAGTTGAACTTAAGAAAGATCTGAACGAAGTTGCTGAAGTGGATTATGATGTGATTACTTTATGGCATGTCTTGGAGCATCTTCCCAATTTGAAAGTACAAATTAAAACCATTTCCAACATTTTGAAGGATGATGGTGTTTTGATTATTGCTGTTCCCAATTTTCGTTCTTGGGATGCAAAGCATTATGGAAAGTTTTGGGCAGGATATGATGTGCCAAGGCATCTATGGCATTTTTCCCAAATGGCAATTCATAAACTCTTTAAGGAAGAAAACATGAAAGTTAAGGAGACTAAGCCTATGTGGTTTGATGCATTTTACGTCTCTTTACTTTCAGAAAAATACAAAGGCAACAGACTTTATCTTTTTAGTGCTTTTTTTAAAGGCCTTTGGTCAAATCTACACGCTGTCTTCACAAAAGAGCACTCTTCCTTGATTTACATCCTGGAAAAAGACCAAAATTGATTTTAAAAAGGCCTAATGTTTTTTCTTTAGGCTCAAACTGCTATTATATTTCGAAAAAATAAAACCTCTGCAGAAAGCCTTAAAAACAGCCCTAAAGAATAATTGTTTCTTATAGAATGCGCAAGACTTGATAAGTATTGCTTATTTTGTTGCGAGACGGCAATTTGATTCATTGAACTTAACAGGGCTCATTAAAAAAGCTTTTCTATTTTTGCGCATCGCTAAAACATAAGAATGAAAAAAATAATCATACCTATAATCGCTTTGTTGGTCATATCATGTGAACAAAACAAAATTGGCTTTGTTGACAATGTAAAATTGATGGACGGTTATCAAGAGAAAATCGACATCGAAGCTAGGTTTAAGACGAAGGCTGATGCTTTGACCAAGAAAAGGGATAGTATTTCCCAGGCATTCCAATTGGAACTTCAGGCGTTTCAGGCAAAGGCCCAAAAAATGTCCCAAAAGAGTGCACAGGAAGAATATGGGCTTTTGCAGCAAAGAGGTCAGTTTGTGGGTCAACAACTTCAACAGGAAGAACAACAATTGCAACAAACGGGTCAAACGGAGATGGACTCTCTTGTAAGTAGAGTTAAAGATGAAATCCAGACATACGGAAAGGCCAATGGCTTTACATATATCTTAGGAGGAGGTGAAGGAGGTAACGTACTGTATGGCACGGAGACTCAAGACTTAACGGACGAGTTATTGAAAATACTAAATGATAAGTACAAGAAGTAAAGAGAAAATTTTTTTCGGATAAAATAAAGGCCCATCAGTGATGGGCTTTTTTATTGCAGTAAAAACAACAAGAAAATGGCTGGGATGAAATAAATCACTATTGTTCTTGCACCATCATAGTCTTTTGCTACGCGTTGTCCCAACAATAAAAATAATAGTGTAACACATGAAATAGCTGCCGCTAATAAGGCGAATGAATTTGAGTCCGAGGCTAACAATTGAAAAGCTCCGGCAATGGCTAAAATTCCTGAAACACATTCCAAGAGTAAAATTATACTCAGCAGCAAAGGAACAATGCCTTTAAAAAAGGTTTTAGAAAAATGACCTTTCAACCAGCCCAGATTTCCTTTCCAATCCACAATTTTGTCCAAACCACTCTGAATGAACGTAATAGCCAAAAAAGCAAGCAGTAGAATTTTTACAATGTGTTCCATAGGTTTAGATTAAGCCGCTCTTGCATGTAGCAAACGCGTGAGTTTAATAGATAGGTCCGTGAAAATAACCTTAGCATTACCATTTCGTTCTACATGATATATGGCCTTTTCAATTTCATCTACAATTTCAAGGATATTACCTTCGTGGATAAAGGGGGCAAACTTCTTTAAATCAAAGTTTACCGAATGCATTTTAATGTACACCAAAGAACTTGCATTATAATTGAGAAATAACGCCTGTCGCATAACGGTGATGCAATAATTTAAGAACTGTTTTTGCACTTCCCGACCCATTTTGGAAAGCTCATCACTCCACAACACAAGCTCATGTATTGCACTTTTGTTGCCCTTTGCCTTAAAAGCGCTTCGTACCCATTGCACAAACCATCGTTCAAAAATCAAATCCTCAGAATCCTTTTTTACCAAATCCAATGCCTTGTTATAATTTCCATTCGCCTCCTGGGCTATGGAAAAAGCTTCTGATTTTTCCAACCCATTTTGTTCAAGAGCATGGGTAATTACATTTTCGGACAGAGGGGGGAAATGTAAAATCTGACAACGGGATAAAATGGTATTGATAATCTGTTCTTCTTCTTCCGCGATTAACAATAGCACAGTCTTTTCGGGAGGTTCCTCAATTAATTTCAACAACTTGTTGGCTGCCGCAGTGTTCATTTTTTCGGCCATCCAAATAATCATCACTTTGTACCCACCTTCATAGGATTTGAAGGATAGTTTTTTGACAATATCTTGGGCCTCGTCCACTCCAATTTGCCCCTGTTTCTTTTCTATACCAACAAGACGGTACCAGTCGAATAGGTTTCCGTATGGCTGCTCATTGAGAAACTGTCTCCATTCTTCAATAAATAAATCACTGACGGCATGAGATTTTACCTTGTCAGAATTCGATACTGGAAAAGCAAAATGAAGGTCCGGGTGTGAAAAAGCATTGCATTTTAAGTTACAGGCATGATTCCCATTGTCATTTTCCCCATTGCTATTGGAACATAATACATACTGGGCATAAGCTATCGCCATGGATAAAGTACCACAACCTTCCGGGCCAATGAACAATTGGGCGTGTGCGATACGACCATTTTCCGCACTGGTCGTCAAATGTTGCTTTATGTGGTCAAGCCCCAGAATGTCTTTGAACAGCATACACCAAATATAATTTTTTCAGTTTTGATAGATGCTTTTTCATTTTAAAATTATAGTTGTGGAGACTTCAGAAAAAGCGGGAAATCTTTACTTTTGATTCACTTTAAACCAAAGCAGATGAGAACCATAGATAATTTCGATTTTGAAAATAAAAAGGCATTGATTCGTGTAGACTTCAATGTTCCTTTGGATTCGGATTTTAATGTTACCGATACGAGCAGAATAGAAGCGGCAAAACCCACCATACTCAAAGTCTTGGAAGATGGAGGAAGCGCTGTTTTAATGAGTCACTTGGGAAGACCAAAAGGAAAGGTCAACCCTGATATGTCGCTTGGTCACATATGTGATAAGGTATCTGAAATTATTGGGGTCCAAGTAAAATTTATTGAAGATTGTGTCGGGGAATCGGCAGAAGAAGCTGCTGCTTCTCTTGAAGATGGCGAAATTCTTTTGTTGGAAAACCTTCGTTTTCATGCGGCTGAAGAAGGCGGAGATGAAGCATTTGCGGGACAACTTTCCAAATTAGGGGATATATATGTGAACGATGCCTTTGGAACTGCGCACAGAGCACATGCCTCCACAACCATTGTGGCCCAGTTCTTTCCGGAGAACAAATGTTTTGGGTATTTGTTGGCCAAAGAAATCAAAGCGATTGAGAAAGTCATGCAAACTGGAGAAAAACCGGTTACCGCCATATTGGGAGGGGCCAAGGTGTCTTCAAAGATTACCATTATTGAAAATATTTTGGATAAGGTAGACCATTTGATTGTTGGAGGAGGAATGACCTATACGTTTATTAAAGCCCAAGGAGGCAGTGTGGGAGATTCGATTTGCGAAGATGATAAAATGGATTTGGCACTTGACATTTTAAAACAGGCCGATGCAAAGGGAGTTCAGGTTCATTTGCCTGTTGATGTTTTGGCGGCAGATGATTTTGATAATGATGCCAATACTCAGTTCGTAAGAGTGGATGGAATCCCTGATGGCTGGCAAGGACTTGATGCAGGCCCGCAGACTTTGGAAAACTTCAAAGAAGTCATACTAAAATCCAAAACCATTTTATGGAATGGCCCGGTCGGCGTTTTTGAAATGGAGAACTTTGCAAAAGGCACTATAGCTGTTGGAAATTTCATTGATGAAGCCACACAAAATGGCGCATTTTCTTTGGTTGGTGGAGGGGATTCTGTAGCGGCTGTAAAACAATTCGGTTTTCAAGACAAGGTCAGTTATGTTTCCACTGGTGGCGGCGCTATGTTAGAAAGTCTTGAAGGAAGAACTTTGCCCGGAATTGCCGCAATATTGGACTAAAGATTTCGTTCTTAAAGGACTGATTCTTTCAGGTTTAACGTTAGTTTTAGAACGAAAGTTTTACTTTTTCGGAAAAAAAAGCCATTTTCGTTTGTTCCGAACCAAACCCAGTCCAAAATGAATCTAGGATTTAAAACAGCTTTGCGGCTGATTTTACTTTTTTGTTGTGCCGCAGTGACGGCTCAAGAAGCTGATACTGTTCGTATTTCCGCTACTGAAATCCCTTCAAAAATTATTGATTCCGTGGTTTTGGATGAATCGTCCATTGCACCTCAAATGCAAGGTGTTCTGTCAAAGAACAATGATGGCCAATATCAATTAAAGGATAGCGATGAAGCCAGAAAGTATGATAGCTTATGGCTAAAGGAATTGGCAAAGAGTGCGGATTGGTTTACTGAAATGTATACGGAAGTTCAAAACGCAGATGTGGATGAAGTTATTGAAATTGACCTGCCAACAGATACCTTGAAAGCCAGACTGGCAAAGCTTAATGAGAAAACTCCTTTCAATATTGCGTACAACCCATCTTTGGAAAGTGTAATCAAATCTTTTTTGGTCCGTAAGCGGGATTTGATGGAACGGATGTTGACAACGAGTCAATTTTACTTTCCGCTTT
The DNA here is from genome assembly GCA_039184805.1 of Bacteroidota bacterium. Taxonomy (GTDB): domain Bacteria; phylum Bacteroidota; class Bacteroidia; order Flavobacteriales; family Flavobacteriaceae; genus Flagellimonas. Next base: position 14,310 of record JBCDAX010000019.1, read on the forward strand.
TTGAGCAAGAGCTGGACAACCAAGATGTGCCATTGGAAATGAAGTACTTGGCTATTGTGGAATCGGCTTTGAACCCAAGGGCAAGATCTAGAGTAGGAGCAAAGGGACTTTGGCAATTTATGTATAGTACAGGTAGGATTTATGGCTTGAACGTGAGCAGTTACGTAGATGAGCGGAACGACCCTATCCTGGCTACAAAAGCAGCAACAAAGTACCTGTCCAAGCTGTATGATATTTTCAATGATTGGGATTTGGCACTAGCAGCTTACAATTCAGGTCCAGGAAACGTGAACAAAGCAATTCGTAGATCTGGAGGATACAAGAATTATTGGAATATTAGAAGGAACCTTCCACGTGAAACCGCTGGATATGTACCGGCGTTTTTGGCCACCATGTACATTTTTGAATATGCAGATGAGCATGGGCTTAAGAAAGTCAATGTAGACCGCCCCTATTTTGAAACGGATACCGTAATCGTAAAGAACACCATTACTTTTGATCAGATCTCCAAGTTGGTTGACATCAGCAAGGAAGAGTTAGAAATGTTGAACCCTGCTTATAAACTAAACATCATTCCTAAAATTGAGGGTAAAAACTATGCCCTTCGACTTCCGGTTTCCAAAATAGGCAAGTTTGTAAGCAATGAGGAGGCTATTTATGCCTATGCAAAAAAAGAATTGGATTCTTTGGAAAAACCATTACCTCAATTGGTGGAAACCAAGAATCAAATAAGGTACAAAGTACGTAGCGGGGATTACTTAGGCAAAATCGCTGAACGTTATGGAGTCGGTGTAAGCCAGATTAAACGCTGGAACGGACTTCGCAGCAATAACTTAAGAATAGGGCAACGACTTACCATATTTCCTCGAAAGCCCTATTACAATAAAGCAGTTACAAAATCCAGTAAACCAAGGGTTTCGACGGAAGCTGCTTCCAAGGCAGGAAAAATTCATGTTGTTCAGAGCGGAGATTCACTTTGGACCATTTCAAGAAAATATCCTGGAATTTCCGTAGAGAACTTGAAAGAATGGAATGGTATTAGCGGGAACAATTTAAAACCTGGCACAAAACTTAAATTGTGCGAGTGTTCTTCGTAAATTTAGAACTATATGAAAAAAATAAAAGCACTAGTATTGGTCGTCCTTTCGATGGCCCTACTTGCAGCATGTAAAGAATCAGGAAAGAAAAAAAGATTTTTACCCTCTTCTACTGGAGGTATTAACTCATTAATGGTGGTGATTGACACAGAGCTATGGAAGGGATCTGTGGGAGACAAAATTCGAGAGCATTTTGCGGCACAGGTTTTGGGTTTACCTCAAGCAGAACCTATTTTTAGTATTACCCAGATTCCACCTCAGGTTTTTAAAGGGGCCGTGACCCACTCTAGATCTGTGCTTTTTGTGGAACAGGATACGACGTCTTTGGCACATATAAAGACGAATGTGTATGCGGAACCCCAAAAAATAGCAGTCATTAAGGGAGAGACGTATAATGATTTTGCTGACAACATTGATAAATTATCCATTAAAGCCATTTCAGCTTTTAAGGAAGTAGAAATACAAGAAGCCCAAAAAAGATTTACACGCTCTTTGAGCAAGGAAACCGCACTTCAAGAAGAGTTGGGAATTTCTTTACGAATACCATCTTTATACAAGTTGGGAAGGCGTGAGAAGAACTTTGTCTGGATGGACATTCAAATTCCGAAGGGTACCATGAACATCATTGCCTATGAAATGCCAAAAGAGAGCTTTTCTACAGATTCCACTTTTGTAAGGGATATCATCAAAATGAGAGATTCCATTGGAAAAAGATATGTGCCAGGACCCTACGAAAACACATTCATGATTACCGAAAAAGCTTTCGCCCCGTATGTTCTCCCAGCGGAAATCGGAGGAAAAAAAGCAGCAGAAGCTAGAGGGATATGGGAAATTAGTGGTTATCCCATGGCAGGTCCATTCCTAACATATATTATTAATGATGAGGAAAACCAAAGAAAATTGGTTTTGGAAGGCTTCACATTTGCTCCTTCAGCAGAGAAAAGAGATTATATGTTTGAACTTGAAGCCATTCTAAGAACGGTCAAGTTTGATGTCGAAGTAGGCTCTTAGTTAGGGAAAGGACGAAGTGAATAGAAATCAAAAAAGCCCGGCGTATTATAAATGCCGGGCTTTTCCGTTCTTTAAATGCTTAACTGTGTTTCTTCTTTTTAGTCAAAAGCGAATCCTGTGGCAATTCTGAAAACGAATGCGTAAAGCACAATAAAGAACATTATAAAACAAAACCAGGAGAACACCTTGAAATATCTTTCCAATAATATATGGCCCAAGTTTTTGAAAGCCTCCAAATAAATTTCCTTAACAAGTATTAGTTTTTTCATAAGTATGTGTTTTAAGATTTAAAGACAAGACAAATTTTGGGCTTTCGCTCCACAGTTCAGGAAAGTACGCGACAAAATGCAGAAAAAGAATGATGAAAAAGAAGATGAGGTCTTGAACTCCTACAAGGGTTTTGGTTTTATCGATAAACGGCACTAGGGCTAAAACCCCTTGTGGATGAAATTAATCGATAAACTGCACTTAACTAGTAAAGTTGATATGGAATGCTGATAAAATAGCAGTTGCTTAGAAGTCTACATGTTCACTATGATAAACTCGGACCTTCTATTAAGATTGTGATTTTCTTTACTGCAACGGATACCATCCCCACAATCATTTAATAAGCGCTCTTCTCCATAACCAATAGCACTTTCAATTCGGGATGCATCTATGCCCTTGGAAACAATATAGTCTCTTGAAGATTTGGCCCTTTTATCAGATAAGTATTTATTATAGGCTCGACTTCCCCGTGAATCGGTATGAGATTCGATTCGAATAACCATTTCGGGATTGGCTTTCATAAGGCCCACCAATTTATCGAGTTCTTCTGCAGCTTGGGATTTTATGTTGAATTTATCGAAATCGAAATAAATATTCTCTGTTTTTACTTTTAGCACCTCATTTTCCATGACTACCAAATCTTTTATTGGAGTAATGGACTGTTCAATGAAAATACGCTCATTGTCTTTGGTGTTCACCTCCGTTTTCTCCTCAAGGAACCCCTCCTTTAAAGAAACCAAGTGGTATTTTTTAGAAGGTAGTAGCTCTTCAAATAGAAAGTTGCCCAGACTATCCGTGGTAGTTTCCAATAGTTTTTCTCCCTCTTCATTGAATAAGGCAACCGCAACGTTCGCCAATAACTCTTCATTTTCCACATTTTGAATTGCTCCGGCAATAGCGTTTAAATTCATCAAATTCTTAAAGGAGTAGATATCATCATCACCTTTTCCGCCCTTTCTGTTGGAAGCGAAATACCCTTTTTGGTTTTCCTCATCAATAATATAGGAGAAATCATCGCGGTTACTGTTGATAGGTTTTCCCATATTAATGGCCACGTTGAACAGCTCATCTGAATAATCAGATTTGTAAACATCCAACCCTCCAGTACCCATTGTTCTATCTGAGGAAAAGTAGATACTATTTTCTGTAACGTAGGGAAACATCTCTTTATAAGGAGTGTTAACAGACTTTCCTAGGTTCTTAGGTTGTGAATACGTTCCATTTTCCAAGATATTCACTACATAGATATCTGTAATACCAAATCCACCAGGGCGGTCAGAGACAAAGTACATCTTTTTCCCATCTGGACTGATGGATGGGTGTCCATTGGAGTAGTTCTCGCTGTTGAAAGGCAATTCAACCGCCTTTGTCCATTCTCCATCAATAAATTGAGAAGTATAAATCTTCAAATGATTTACTCCTTTTTTGCCGCGTCTTAACTTTTTCTTCTTGCCATAGTTGTTTCTAGTGAAGTAAATGGTTTTCTGGTCTGGAGAAAACGCCACTGAAGCTTCATGATATTTTGTGTTGATTTTTCTGGAAAGCTTCTTTGCGCCCTTTAAGTCTTTTTGCGATTCATCCTCATTCGCTACATATAAATCCAAAAAAGGTTGGTTGTTCCATCGATAACGTCGGGTAGTTAAAAAGGAAGAATCCATGGCAGAAGCATATACTACCTTACCCTCTCCATGAAACATAGGAGAAAAATCGGAATACTTTGAGTTGATGGACATATTTTTTACCTCGACATAAGCAGAGTTGTCCCAAATTGGATTCTGACGGGATTGGACTTTTAAAGTTTTTTCACGCTTTTGACGAAACAGACGGGTCAATCGAGCGGCTCGCTTGTAGCGCCCTGTAGCCTTGAGGCTATGGCTGTATTTAAAAAATTTCTCTTCGGTAATTGTTTGCTTGTGGTCTTGATATAGCTCATGGTACCACTTGTAGGACTTCTCCATGTTCCCACTATAGTAATGGGCATCAGCAGCTTTTGATAGTAATTCAAAAGAATGCTTTTGGTCACTTTCTTCAAGTACAATGTCGTAAATACGAGCTGCTTCGGCATACCACATTTTGTCGAAGTATCCGTTAGCTTTTTTTATAAGCCTTTCCGCAATTCCACCGTTTAGGTCTTTTTCTAAACCCTCTTCCTCTTTTGAAGCTTTAAAAACACCCTCCAAATCGAGTGTTTCCGGGTTTGCTTCAATGCCTGACCCCTCTTTCACGTCTTCAAATTGAATAAAAGAAATGTCCTGAGCACTGAGACCAGAGATGAAAGCGACGGCAATAACCAAAAACAGCTTTCTCATTGTTATTCTTTCCAATACTGGGTTTGGTTAGGTCTAACTTATTGAAAAAGGAGAACTTGAACCCAGTATAACTATCAAATGCTAAAATAGAACTCCCCTTAAGGGAAACTAAGTTTTTGTTGTGAAAGGTATTTTTTTAGACGTGTAAGCCCAAATAATGTAGTTGTTTATCGATGAAAGCAACGCTTATAAGGCCTTGTGGCAGAAAAGTCTTCGCGAAAAAGGGTGCTAAGAATCCGATTCCTTGGGACCGTCTAGCTTCTCGTCTTCTTTGGAAGCATCTTTGAATTCCTTGATACCGCTGCCCAAACCGCGCATCAATTCAGGGATTTTTTTCCCCCCAAAAAGAAGTAATACTACAACTACGATTAACACAATTTGCCAAGGTCCAAGCATTCCGAGAAAAATATTTTGAGAAATCATGATACTAAGTTCTTACTAACAAAAGATAAAAATACTAAAAGAATGGCACACCATCATTGGAATTAACGAAAATTGGCCTCGCAGATTGTGTTAGTGGGGAATTCTATGGTCTCATTTTAAAAAGCTTAACATATGAATTAAAATCTAAGGCTATATTTGTCATCATGGCGAAGAAGAAAAAAAAGCGTAAAGAACTCAGACGAAAACTGCTGCATAAGTATCGTTTGGTTATCCTAAACGAAAACACTTTTGAGGAGAAGATTTCTTTTAAGCTCAATCGGATGAACGTTTTTGTTACGGGAACACTTTTCATCATCGTATTGATTGGTCTGACTACTTTGATTATCGCTTTTACTCCTCTAAGAGAGTATATTCCAGGATATTCATCCACGAGACTAAAGAGGCAAGCAACAGAACTCACCTATAAAACAGATTCTTTGGTTACCGTGCTTGATTATACCAACAGGTATTTGAACAATATTCGTATGGTTTTAAGAGGGGATATCGAAAACAACGAGACCAATCGCGACTCACTGTTTGAGCGCTTTAAACTAGACCCTTCAACAGTGGATTTGACACCAATACGGGAAGATTTGCTATTGCGGGAGGAAGTAGAACTCGAAGACAAGTACAATTTGTTCGAACGAAATGTGGAAAATGTAGAGGCGCTTCTTTTTTCTCCATTAAGCGGAACACTTTCCCAAGGGTTTGATGCCCGCCTCAAGCACTACGCAGTTGATATAGTGGCCCCGAGGGGAACTCCAGTTAAATCGATAGCCAATGGAACCGTCCTTTTTTCCGAATGGACATCCCAAACAGGGTATGTGATTATTGTAAAACATCAAGATGATTTAACATCGGTTTACAAGCATAACGGATCCTTGAGCAAAGCACAAGGCGATTTGGTACGAGCAGGTGAGGTAATTGCGGAAGTTGGAAATACAGGAGAGCTTACTACAGGCCCCCATCTACACTTTGAACTTTGGAAGAACGGCAAAGCCATAAATCCGTTAAACTACATAGACTTTAAGTAGATGTCTTTAAAAGCTATCGCGGCCAGATGGTTTGCCCATTTTATTGTAAAAAAAACCGAAAGATGGGCTAAGAATCCGGTCGAAACCCAAAATCAGGTTTTTCATTACTTACTAAAAAAGGCAAGCAATACACAATTTGGTAAAGACCACGATTTTGACAAAATCAAAACCTACAAGGACTTTACCAATAAAGTTCCGGTAAGAGATTATGAAGAGTTAAAACCTTACGTAGAGGAAATAATTTCGGGAGAAAAAGATATACTATGGCCAGGTAGACCTATCTATTTTGCCAAAACTTCAGGCACCACCTCTGGCGCAAAGTATATTCCTATTACTAAAGTTTCTATTAAACATCAAGTTGAAGCATCTAGAAATGCTATTTTGAATTACATTCATGAAACAGGTAATACGAACTTTGTAGATGGAAAGATGATTTTTCTTCAAGGTAGTCCGATACTTGAGGAAAAAGGTGGCATAAAAATGGGAAGATTATCCGGTATTTCCGCGCATTATGTGCCCAGTTATTTACAGAAAAACCGTTTGCCAAGTTGGGAAACCAATTGTATTGAAGATTGGGAGACTAAAGTGGACAAAGTCATTGAGGAAACCAAATCTCAAAATATGACTGTTATTGCCGGTATACCATCATGGGTTCAGATGTACTTCGAAAGACTACAAGAAAAAAGCGGTAAAAGAGTAGGCGACGTATTTAAAAACTTTCAACTTTTTATATACGGCGGGGTAAACTATGAACCCTATCGAGCCAAATTTGAAAAGCTGATAGGCAGACGAGTCGATAGTATTGAGCTTTTTCCGGCAAGTGAAGGTTTTTTTGCGTATCAAAATTCCCAGAACGAACTAGGAATGATGCTTTTGCTCAATTCAGGTATATTCTATGAGTTTATTAAGGCGGATGATTTTTTTTCGGAGGAACGCAATCGAATAACACTTGAAGATGTTGAGATTGGGGTGGACTATGCGATGATAATTTCAACAGATGCAGGATTATGGGCCTACAACATAGGAGATACCATTCGGTTTATTTCTAAGAACCCTTATAAGATAGTAGTATCTGGGAGAATCAAACACTTTATTTCCGCATTTGGAGAGCATGTTATTGCAAAAGAAGTTGAAGAAGCGTTAAGACTGGCTGTTTTGAATTCTGATGCAGTGGTGAATGAATTCACTGTAGCCCCGCAAACATCACCTAGTGAAGGAGAACTGCCTTATCATGAATGGTTTATCGAGTTTGAAAATCAGCCATCCAACATGAAACAGTTTATTAGGGACATCGAAGAAAGTATGAAGAAGCAAAACAGTTATTATTTTGATTTAATCGATGGTAAAATTCTTCAGCCATTGAAAATCACACAAATAAAATCCAATGGATTCAAAGAATATATGAAAACCATAGGCAAATTGGGAGGCCAAAACAAAGTCCAGCGTTTGGCCAATGATAGGAAGGTAGCTGAGGGATTAAAACCTTTTCGGATTTAGCATCGTGTAAACGATTCGATTCTTCGGAATTCGTGTATTTTTGCCAGAAGTAAATATGGCAACACGAATAAAACAAACTACGCGGGCGCAAGAATCAACAAATGCCATAGAACGGCTCTACATAACAATGCGCCATTTATTGAATCGCGGGTTTTATAAACCTTCCGGTGTATCCGGAAATGCGCTCCGCAATGCGCTATTGGTTCTTAGACCAGAGATATATGGTTCCATAGCCGAAGAGAAGGCAGAACTAACAGGGTTGATTTATGTTTTAGAACGACTCCCAGAAGGGATTGAAGAATGCCGGTTTATAAACCTCACTTCAGATGAAGGATTTTCCAAATCACATTTAGAACCCATAATACCACCCAAACGAAGAAGAAATTGCTATCGGATTGACGACCAGCAAATGAACATTGAAATTACCAGGGGCCGAAGTGATATTTATGATATTTTAACCCACCTTACATTTCTTTTTGTGGAATCCGGAAAGATCTCGGATAGAGTATTGGTAGATGATGGAAAGGCAACCATAAGGGACTGGGAAAAATTGGCTGAATTCATAGAAAAAGAAGAAAAAGAGGATTTTGAAAGAGAAGTAGCTTTTATCCATACTGCAAATATCTTGGGTAGAACCTACGAGGAGGTGGCAGAAATTCATCAAAAGCTGGAAGCTAAGAACAAGAAAGACCATTTTCTTAACGTCATCTATTGGCTTGGGAAATTAGCTATAGAAGAGGAAACCACAGGAAATAAAAGGACCATAACCTTTAGCCCATTACTTCGGGAAAGATTGGGACACCACATACACGGAGATCGTTGGGCAGAAACCATCAAGAATGCATTGGATAAGCATAACCTTTTGAATAGGCCTATTCATATCATAAGTGCCAACATGCACAGTGTGATGAATTCCTTATTTGCTCGAAAAGCGTTGTCTGATGAATTCAATGGTTCCAAATCACTTGAAATCTATGAAGCATTGAGCTCATCGAAGAATAAAGAATTTCAGATAAAAGTTCAAGATTGGGCCCTGGAAAACGGCATGCTGTTTTTGGATGATAAATCAGGAGCAAATATTGACACCCAGATTTTTGACTCAGCAAAATTTGGGAAGGGAGCCTGTTGTTATGATTTTGGCAGAGGTGTTGAGGATGATCAGAAACCCGTTATTTTTGTCATGGACTATGCGTTTGGAGAGCAAGCGTACGAAACCATAGACGAGTTGTTGAAGCCCTTGGAAAAAAATGGAAACAAGCTATTTCTAAATGTGGAATCCATTTCAATAATGGGGAAAGCTGGGATTTTGGAAGGAGGCAAAGGAGATTTGATGATACCATCGGCACATATATTTGAAGGAACAGCGGACAATTATCCCTTTGAAAATGAATTATGTTCTACGGACTTTGAAGGAAATGGTTTAAAAGTTTTGGAAGGAACCATGGTAACTGTTTTGGGAACCTCCCTTCAGAACAAGGATATACTTAAGTTTTTCCACGAATCCACATGGAATGTAATTGGTTTGGAAATGGAAGGAGTGCATTATCAAAAAGCAATACAATCCGCTTCTAAAATAAGAAAAAGCATAAAAAAAGATGTGAAAGTGAGATATGCCTATTATGCCTCGGACAACCCTTTAGAAACCGGAAGTACATTAGCCTCCGGAGGTTTGCGAACTACTGGAGTAAAACCAACATATCTTATAACAGATAGAATTTTAAAACAAATATTTGCTTCATAATATGGAAGAACAACCAATAAACAACAAAAACTCTGATGAGATAGATTTGGGACCGTTGTTCCAGGCAATTGGCCGAGGATTTCAAAAACTATTTATTTTTTTAAGAAGTATTTTTAAAAGCTTTTTTCATTTGGCAATACTTCTTCTCCTATTTATACAAAAAAACTTTTGGATTTTAACTTTAGCTGTATTGATTGGAGGAGTTGGAGGGTTCTTTATTGATAGGCAACTCCCGGAAAAATATGTTTCTAAAATGGTAGTTGAACCAAATTTCAACAGCGTCCAGCAGTTGTATAATAATATTGATTTTTATAACGACTTGGCAAAGGCTAGCGACTCAATTGCGTTAGCTACTGCATTAAGTATTAACGAAAGCGATGCCACAAGTATTAAAAAAATCTTTGTGGATTCCTATTCTGATGAAAATCAAAAAATTAGACTTTTTGACGATTTTATTAAGGAGTTGGATACAACAACAATTAAGACAATTGATTTTGAAGATTACTTAAAAAACTTCAATTCTTTAGATGCCAGATTTCATCAGATTTCTGTTGTAAGTACAGATAATCAAGTTGCAAAGAAAATGCAGCCAGCCATCATAGGTTCTATATCGGTCAATGATTATTTTAAGTTGCAAAAGAAAATCAATGACGAAAACCTTGATTTACAGGAAAAGATATACAACCAACAGTTAGCAGAAATAGACTCTTTGCAAAAACTATACAAAACTGTTTTGGTTAAAGAGGCGGATAAACCCATGCAAGGCACGAATATTAACTTGGCTGAAAATGGAGAATCACAAAATAAAGAATTGGCGCTCGTAAAAGAACGCGAAGTAATAAAAGAAAAGTTAGTTGATCTTAACGAAGAACGTGCTAATAAATCTTCAATAATTAACATAATTTCCGATTTTCCTGCAAGAGGGGTGGAGCAAAAAGGTATATTGAAGAGCTATAAATTTATTTTGCCATGTATACTTCTAAGTCTTATTCTTTTAATAATAGGGATGGTAGAAATTAACCGTTACTTAAAAAGGTATAAAAAAGACTAAACTACTAAGGTTTCTTAGCTGCTAATCAGTAAATCCGAAGTAATTTTGAAAAAGAAAAGAAATTTAATTGTTTTTGGAACTCGCCCCGAAGCAATTAAAATGTCTCCTTTGGTCAAAGAATTTCAAAAATACCCTGATAGGTTTGAAACAAAAGTATGCATTACTGCTCAACACAGGGAAATGCTTGACCAGGTGTTGGCGTTTTTTGAAATAGAACCTGATTATGATCTTGATTTGATGAAGCCTAATCAGAATTTGTACATGCTTACTGCAGATATAATACAAGGTCTCAAACCTGTTTTGGAGGAATTTAAACCTAACTTTGTCTATGTGCATGGGGATACAACTACTACCATGGCATCTAGCCTTGCTGCTTTTTATTCCAAAGCCAAGGTTTGCCATGTTGAAGCGGGATTGAGGACATTCAACATGCAATCACCCTTTCCTGAAGAAATGAATAGAAGTGTAACGGGTGTGGTTTCGGACATTCATTTTTCCCCAACCACTTTAGCAAAAGAGAACCTACTTCAAGAAAACAAAAATGAAGAAACAATTGTGGTTACCGGCAACACAGTAATAGACGCCTTAAACTTTAGTGTTGAAAAAGTAAACTCTCCCTTATTTAGTGATGATGAGATTGAACAGTTGGAGAAATTGTTGGACACAAAAAAAAGAATAGTACTTGTTACTGGGCATAGAAGGGAAAACCATGGACAAGGCTTTATAAACATATGTGAAGCGCTAAAACGTTTAGCCCTTGGGAATTCTGATATTCAAATTATTTACCCTGTACACCTAAATCCAAAAGTTCAAAAACCAGTATATGATATTTTGGAAGGAATAGAGAATATAAAATTAGTTGCTCCTTTGTCGTATCCTGCATTTGTCTGGCTGATGAACAAGTCCTATATGATAATTACTGATAGTGGCGGAGTGCAAGAGGAAGCACCAAGTTTGGGCAAACCTGTTTTGGTCATGAGAAATACTACAGAGCGTCCGGAAGCTATTGAAGCCGGAACTGTTTTACTAGTCGGTACAGATAGAGATAAAATTATTGTTTCCGCAACAGAACTGCTAAACAATCAAAAGGAATATTCCAGAATGAGTCAACTTCATAATCCATATGGAGATGGAAAGGCGTGCAAAAGAATTGTAGAGTATATTTTAAGTACAGAGAATGAATTTTAGTCCAGAGGTTATCATTATGGGTCTTGGCTATATAGGCCTCCCCACAGCTGCGTTGATTGCAAAAAATGAAGTTCCAGTTCATGGTGTGGACATTAATCCTCAAGTTGTTGAAACAATTAATGCCGGTAAAATCCACATAGTGGAACCGGAATTGGATAAGGCAGTTTACTATGCGGTTAAATCTGGTATGCTCAAGGCATCAACAAATCCAAGAGGAGGGAATACTTATCTGATAGTTGTCCCTACCCCATTTAAGGATAAGAATGAACCTGACATTTCCTTTGTTAAGGCTGCGACAGAAGCTATAATTCCCCTCCTTAAAAAGGGCGACCTTTATATCATAGAATCTACCTCCCCAGTGGGTACAACGGAAAAGATGGCTGACTATATTTTCACTGAAAGACCAGAGCTAAAAGGATTCCTACACGTTGCTTACTGCCCAGAACGGGTGTTGCCGGGAAATGTAATGTACGAATTGGTGCATAATGACAGGGTCATTGGAGGGATTAATGAAATTTCTACTCAAAAAGCGGTTGATTTTTATGCTCAATTCATAAAAGGAGAGCTGCATAAAACGAATGCTCGGACTGCTGAGATGTGCAAACTAGTTGAGAACTCCTCCCGAGATGTGCAAATAGCATTTGCTAACGAGTTATCTTTAATTTGCGACAAAGCAGGAATTAATGTTTGGGAGTTAATTGATTTAGCGAACAGGCATCCCCGTGTAAACATATTACAACCCGGGAGTGGAGTTGGAGGGCATTGTATTGCTGTTGACCCCTACTTTATTGTATCAGATTACCCGATGGAGTCCCAACTAATAGGTAAGGCAAGAGAAATAAATAATTATAAATCTTTCTGGTGTGCAGAAAAAATAAAAACTGCCAGACTGGATTTTCAACTAACCCACGGAAGGAAGCCTAAAACTGCTCTTATGGGATTAGCCTTTAAACCAAACATTGATGATTTACGGGAATCTCCTGCCAAATATATTGTTCAAAAGGTACTTCAAGATTCCAATGATGAAGAATATTTCATAGTAGAGCCAAATATTAATACGCATAAGGTCTTTAAGCTAACCAGTTATGAAAGTGCTATCAATGAAGCGGACATCTTGGTTTATTTGGTGGCTCATAATGAGTTTAAAGAAAAGAAAATCAACACCGAGAAGAAAATATTAGATTTTTGCGGAGTTTTTTCAAACAAATGAAACATTAAATTAGTTCGAGTAACATAATAAAGTAAAAAATGAATTATATACAACCAAAGGTTATTGCCGAAATAGGGTGCAATCATAAAGGAGACTTCTCTATTGCTATTGAACTTTTGAATTTGGCAAAAGAGTGCAATGCGGATGTCGCAAAATTTCAAAAAAGAAACAATAAGGAATTACTGACCCATGAGCAATATGAATCACCTCACCCAAATCCCGCAAATTCCTACGGTAACACATACGGTGAGCATCGAGAGTTTTTAGAGTTTTCTCCTGAACAACACAAAAAGTTGAAAGAGCATTGTGACAAAATTGATTTAGTGTATTCCACATCTGTTTGGGATGTAACATCAGCAAAGGAAATGATAGCTCTAAATCCATCTTTACTAAAAGTTCCTTCTGCTTGTAATAATAATTTTGAAATGTTGGAAGTTCTTAGGGACGATTATGAGGGAGAAGTTCATATTTCATTTGGAATGACAAATAGAGGAGAAGAGAAACAGATTGTGGAGTTTTTTGAAAAAACTAACCAAGCTAAAGACAGATTAATAATTTACTCTTGTACTTCTGGCTATCCAGTGCCATTTAAGGATGTTTGTTTATTGGAAATAACGCGAATCAAAGATGAATATAAACATCGTGTAAAAGGAATAGGTTTTTCTGGACATCATTTGGGGATAGCAATTGATAACGCAGCATATACTTTAGGAGCAACTTGGATTGAAAGGCACTTTACCAAAGATAGGACATGGAAGGGCACTGATCATGCCGCCTCATTGGAACCAACTGGTTTTAGAAAATTGTGCAGAAACTTAAAGGCTACCTATGAATCCCTGCAATTTAAAAGCACAGAGATTCTTGATATAGAAAAAGTACAGAGAGATAAATTAAAATATAGAAAGGAATAAGCAATTAATGAACGTAGCGTTTATACCTGTTCGAGGCGGAAGTAAATCCATACCACTAAAAAACATCAAATCATTTTGTGGAAAACCCTTAGTCTATTGGGTTCTCAAGGCTGCAAATGAAACATCTGAAATAGATGAAGTTATTTTGGCCACTGAAAGCGAAACAATTAGGAGTATAGTTGTTTCTTTTGGATTTTCAAAAGTCAAAATCTACGATAGAGATATAAAGAATGCCCAAGATTCATCCTCTACAGAAAGTGTGATTCAGGAATATTTAGAATATAGTGATTTAACGAACGAAGATAATTTTATTCTCATACAGGCAACATCGCCCTTGTTGACCTCAAGAGACTTAAAACGAGGATTGAAAGAACTTACTGATAATGATTCTGTAGTTTCTTGTGTTAGAAGTAAACGTTTTTTTTGGGACAAAAACGGGAACCCAATAAATTATGATTTTTACAATCGCCCCAGAAGGCAGGAATTTGAAGGAGTATTTATGGAAAATGGTGCTTTTTATATTAGCCAAATAAAAAGTATAAGGAAATCTGGAAACAGAATATCTGGGAAAATAGCGATTTCTGAAATGCCGGAGTATACGGGAATAGAAATAGATGAGGAGGAAGATTGGATTGTAGCTGAGGCTATAATGAAAAGGATTCTTTCAACACAAATCGAATTAAACTCCCAAAAAATCAAACTTGTAATTAGCGATGTGGATGGAGTTCTTACTGATGCTGGCATGTACTATTCGGAATCGGGAGATGAGCTAAAAAAGTTTAACACTCATGATGGAATGGCTTTTCAAATATTACGGGAAAGGGGAATAAAAACAGGCATTGTCACCTCGGAAAACACCAAAATTGTCGAGAATAGAGCTAAAAAATTAAAGCTAGACTATTTATATCAAGGCAAAAAGTATGGAGGTAAGTTGGAAGCAGTTGAAGAAATTTGCAAGTTGGAAAATATTACCCTCAACGAGGTTGCATACATTGGGGATGATAGAAATTGTTTTGAGTTATTATCAAGAGTCGGCTTATCAGCTTGCCCGGCCAACGCAATAGAAAAAATTAAAGCAATACCCAAAATTCGTTTATTAACCAAAAATGGGGGTGCGGGGGTATTTAGAGAGTTTGTCGAGTTAATTGTAAACGATTCTGATAGTTAAAAAATGAAACACTTTTTTGCACACGAAACTGCGGTGATAGACAAAAACTCTAAAATAGGAACAGGAACTAAAATCTGGCATTTTTCACATATTATGGCAAACAGTGTTGTTGGCGAAAAATGTAACATAGGTCAGAACGTTGTGGTGTCACCACATGTAATCTTGGGCAACAATGTCAAAATTCAAAACAATGTTTCGGTGTATACTGGAGTAACGTGTGAGGATTATGTTTTTCTAGGACCTTCCATGGTATTTACTAATGTTATAAATCCAAGGAGCGCTGTAAATAGAAGAGGGGAATATGAAAAAACCATTGTAAAAAAAGGAGCTTCTATAGGAGCAAATGCAACAATTGTATGTGGCAACAATATTGGCGAATATGCCTTTATCGGTGCTGGGGCAGTGGTAACAAAAGATGTGTTACCGTATGCATTATTGGTTGGCAATCCTGCCAAACAAATAGGTTGGGTTAGTGAATATGGACATCGACTCAATTTCAACGAAAATGGAAGGGCCCTTTGCAAGGAGAGTAATCAAGAATATGAACTTCTTGACAACAGCGTTAAACGAATAGGATAGAAAATCAAGACTAAGTAGGAATGAGAAATTTTGCACTTATAGGAGCGGCTGGCTATATCGCACCAAGACATATGAAGGCTATTAAAGATACGGGTAATAATTTGCTTGCTGCGTTAGACAAAGGAGATAGTGTTGGTATTATAGACTCCTATTTTCCTAATGCTGATTTTTTTGTTGAGTTTGAGCGGTTTGACAGGCATATTGAGAAATTAAAATATGAAAAAAGTCTTTTCTTGGATTTTGTGAGTATTTGTTCTCCAAACTATTTGCATGATGCTCATATACGATTTGCTCTTCGCAGTGGCGCCAATGCCATTTGTGAAAAGCCATTAGTGCTTAACCCATGGAACATTGATAAATTAAAAAGAGTAGAAGAGAATACAGGCAAAAAAGTATACAATGTTCTACAATTACGGGTGCACCCAAGCATTATCGAATTGAAAAAGAAAGTAGAAAATGCTACGAAGGAAACGAAGTTTGAGGTAGACCTAACATATTTAACCTCAAGAGGGCATTGGTATTATACTTCATGGAAGGGAGACCATAGTAAGTCTGGAGGTATTGCAACAAACATTGGTGTCCACTTTTATGACATGCTTTCATGGATATTTGGAGACATTCAAGAAAATATTGTCCATGTTCATGAAAAAGATAAAGCAGCAGGCTATCTTGAATTTGAAAATGCTAGGGTACGTTGGTTCTTATCAATTAATGAAAAATATTTACCACCGGAGATAAAAGAAAAAGGTCAAACCACCTTTAGGTCAATTACCATAGATGGTGAAGAGCTGGAGTTTAGTGGCGGTTTTACGGATTTGCACACATTGGTTTATAAAGACATTTTGGAGGGCAAAGGCTATGGCCTGGAAGATGCCAGAAATGCAATAGATATTGTACATCATATTAGAAATAGTAAACCCATTGGACTTAAAGGGGATTACCATTTTATGTGTTCCTAAAGCTATAATATGCTATTTAAAGGGGCAAAACAAAATATAGAGTTCGGTACAATTTTTAACAAACTAACCTATCTTTTAGCATTTGTAATCCCATTGGGCAATTCGCCTCTTAACAGCGTTTTACTAGGTTTATTGGCCGTTACATACGCGTTGGGAAAAGGTTGGAAAGGCAACAGATTAAATACAAGGAGGAAACTTTTTTTTTCTCACATTCTATTTTACTTTGTTCTGGTACTAGGATTGCTTTACACATCAAATATTAATGATGGCCTTTTTCAATTACAGGTAAAACTACCGATGGTGATATTGCCAGTACTCTTTTTAACAAGTTCCTTTGTAAAAAAAGAAGACATTAGAAAAATTGCACTTGCTTTCTCTGCAGGTGTTTTTGTTTATACTCTGTTTTTGGGGATATATAAGTTTTTTAGTCTCGATATCTTACAATTTGACGACTTTACCCATGCCAATATTGCTATATACCATCCCTCGTACCTTTCAATTTATGTGGCATTCGCAATAGCAGTAATGATTGATACTCTTTTAGGGAAACCTTTCAATAGATTGATTTTGCTTTTTGCTATTTCCTATCTCACCGTTTTTTGTTTTTTATTGGCTTCCAAAGTAGCCATTTTGGGCCTTTTCTTGTCTCTGCTATACTATCTATTTTTAGGACTTAAGAGAAAGGGTGCAAAGTATGTATCTGTTTTTGTTATTACATTGTTTTCTGGATTCTTGATATTATTAGTTTATAGCCCAAATCTAAAAAATCGACTAATTACATCTCCAATGTCGGCCCTAGCTAATTATAAAAAAGTCGATTCAAAAGACCAGGCCTCATGGCCTATTTCATTTAGAATTCAAATACTCGATTGCACAAAAACATTGCTAGAAAATGGTAATATTTTGTATGGATATGGTACAGGAGATTCGAATGACGAGTTAAAAAAATGCTATAGAGAAAAAGAATATGGCTGGTTAATGGTTAGGGATTTAAACAGCCATAACGAATATTTGAATATTTTATTAAAAGTAGGGCTAGTAGGATTGTGCCTGTTATTAATTTGTTTGTTTTATCCTTTTTTTACTGGAAAAGGGTTTACAGAAAATAAGATGTATTTCGTTTTCCTTGTACTTACTATTTTGGTGTTTCTTGGCGAAAACTTTTTAGATAGACATAAAGGAGTCATCTTCTACTCGTTCTTTAACTCCCTGTTTATGTTGGGTATTACCCCAAAAAGACTATGAAAAAGGTTGAGAGAATTACTGCTCTTATCAAAAACCCATTGGTTTCGGGTTCTGTAATTTATACCGTTGCAGGATTATTCAACAGTCTAATTCCTTTTTTAATACTGCCAATAATATCAGAATACCTTACACCAGATGAGTATGGCGTGTTATCCACGTTCATGGTCCTGGTATCTATTTTTTCAATATTGGTAGGTGTGGAACAAAGAGGGTATATATCGGTAAACTTTTTTAAAAAAAATAAAAGCGAGCTGTCCAAAGATATCTTCGGAACATTTTTAATTAGTCTTTTTCTGTCCTTTCTGCTACTTGCGATTGTTTTAGTTTTTCAGGATTCTTTTGAAGACCTTATAAAGATTGATGCAAAATGGATTTATTATGCTTTGGTAATAGCTTTTTTTCAATTCGCCAATCAAATGGCACTTACCCTATGGCAATTGGAAGAAAAACCTAAGTCTTATGGTATATTTCAGATTGCCATGTCAAGCATAAATTACGGCATGTCTTTGCTGCTTATTATTGTTTTTGACATGGCCGAGGATGGTCGCATATACGGTATTGCCACAGCAAGTGTTCTATTTGGTTTGATAAGCTACATTATCCTCAACAAAAGGGAATATCTAAAACTAAACTACTCAGCCAAGTCTATCTATGGATCACTAAAGTTTACTATTCCATTAATCCCACATGGGATGGCAGGCTGGTTAAATACGGGGATGGACAAAGTCCTTATAAATAATTTTGTTGGGGTTGCAGAAAATGGCATTTACAGCTTGGGCTATCAGTTTGCGATGATAATTGGCTTGATTGCGAGCTCCTTTAATAGGGCTTTTGTGCCAATACTTTATAAAAGACTAGAATTAAATAGTTATGAGAAAAATAAGGTTCTTGTAAAATACACCTATACCTATTTTTTGACCCTGACGGTAATTACCTTTGCAGCATACATAGTAACTCCGTATTTAATAAAATGGTTTATTTCTGAAAGATATGCAGATGCGAACAAATACGTGTTCTGGATAATGATGGGGTTCTTGGCCGATGGATTTTATTATGGGGTCGTTAATTATATCTTTTATAAGAAGAAGACGCTGTATCTCTCCGCAATAACTTTTATTACCGCAATTTTGCATTTTGTTCTTAGTTTCTTCCTTATACCAAGGCTTGGGGCAATTGCTGCGGCTTATTCAATGGCAGCCACCTATATTGTAACTTTTATTTTGGTATGGATAGTAAGCAATAGAATACACCCGATGCCCTGGTTTAGTATATTAAATCTCAAAAAGAATAATTGATGGAAACTCCTTATGATAAAATCAGACGGATTGAAGATGAATATGAGGTTAAGCAGATAAGGTATAAAGGAGAATCGTATTGGCCACTTTTTAGGTCCTTAATGCTCAGTGAAATTTCCTTTGGAAAGGATTATAAAAAAAACGTAAGCACCACAGGTGTTTTCGAAAAAGTCACTTCTGCTTTTTTTGGATTTTTGAATTGGTTCCGAAAATATGACTATATAGCGTTTTCAAACCATCTTGAGCAAAAGTATGTTGATGGCGCTTATATCGATAAATTGCTGGAGAAAACAATCACCGAATTGGGCCACAATAGAGTTCTATATATAGAAAATACAAATAAGCATTTGAAAAATTCTGATTATAGAGGTAAGAGAGTTGTCTCATGGAATATTCTTCTGCTTTTAATCGGAGTTGTAAGCAAGATAAATTTTTTTAAAACCAAATTGACTGGCGAAGCGATATTGGAAGACATTATCACCCAAGAAGGTTTGGCAATAAGACCAGAAGTCAGACTAAGGCAGTTTTTAGCAAAAACATGGGTCCTTCATATACTTTTTAAAATATATAGACCAAAGTGTGTTTTTTTGACTGACTATGGCTACTACCCCATGACTTTTGCAGCAAAAAAACTAAGCATAAATACGGTGGAGTATCAACACGGAATTATAGGTAAAGTACATCCCTTCTATCATCCTAAAGTCAAACTAAACCCAACGTTCTGCCCCAACTATTTGTTTGTTTTTGGTGAGTATGACAAGCAAAGCTTGAGTGACGGAAATTACGTCAGTTCCCAAAATATATTTCCGGTTGGAAATTTTTATTTGGAATATGTACTTAATAGAAAGTACAATCCAGAAATTGTCAATTTAGTAAATCAATATAGAGCTTCTATATGTATACCCACAAATATTCTTTCCCAAGAATTTTTGCTAAGTTTTGTGCATAAGGCAGCACTGCAAGTACCCGATGTGATTTTCATTTTGGTGCCTAGAGACTATGGACAATTTTCACCTCTAATAGACCAAATTGAGGCCCCTAACGTACATGTAGAAAACAAACACACTTTTCAAGAAGTGGTAAGACATTGTACCTTTAATTCATCTACCATATCTACTTGTAATCTTGAGGCAATCTCTTTAGGGGTTCAAAACATCCTTATAGAGGATTCCACTAAACTTACCAAGAAGTATTATGGAGAATTGTTAAGCGATACCTCAGTCACAAAATTTGTGGAAACTGTTGACGAATATGTAGAATGCATTAATACTTTTAAACCAATTGAGAAAGAACGGATAATAAACTCTAACGACAAGAATTATATGCCTAACTACCCTAAAAATTTAATCCTCGCGTTAAACAAGATCTTAAATTAGAGCTACTTTTGAATTTTTATTGAAATAGCTAAAAAAGAGGTCATTAACAGAAATGTTATTAGTACAAAAGACCCAACGAGTAAATATGATTTTGAGCCTTGAATATAATCGAAATTTGGTTCATGATTCTTTTGACAGAAAAGTATGTCCAAGATTTTCATAAAAAACAGAACATAGCTGTACTTTTATAGCTGTTAAGTTTAAACTAGAAATAGAATGAATAATTACAAAGTTGACTTATCCAAAAAATGGGATTATGAAAACGGATTCTTTTTGACCTGTGAAACAGGGCGAATAGGAAAGTTTTTAAATCATTTAGAGATTTACAAGAAAATAGTTGACCTGCCTGGCGACATTTTGGAATTTGGAGTTTATAAAGGCACATCATTGGTTAGATTAATTTCCTTTAGAGATTTATTGGAGCACAGTAATTCCAGGAAAATTATCGGATTTGACGCTTTTGGCAAGTTTCCAGATGAATTATCTCTTCAAAGTGATAGGGATTTCGTAGAAAAATTCGAAGATGCAGGCGGGTTTGGTGTTAGTAAGGAGGAGCTGGAAATGCATCTAAAAAATAAAGGAACTACTAATTTTCAGTTGATAGAAGGAGATATCAACGACTCTTTGCCTGCTTTCCTGGAAAATCATCCAGCACTAAAAATATCGTTACTTCACATTGATGTTGATGTTTACGAACCAACAAAGGTTATTTTAGATTTGCTATGGGATAAAATTGTAAAGGGAGGTATATTGATGCTAGACGATTATGGTACTGTGGCGGGAGAAACCAAGGCGGTTGATGAATTTTTTGACCAGGCGGATGTCAAAATCCATAAACCAAAATATTATCACATTCCATCTTACGTCATAAAGGAATAAAAAAATTTCATGATTATTCCGTAAAACAGGATAGTTAGAAAGATGAACCAAAAATAGTTTGAAACAAAATCATAGGAATTGATTTAATCGAAAAAGCAAATAGCAGGAAGAAGAGTTTTTCTTGGAACATTGTTTGAATAATACTGGAAAGTTTTACGAAACATGCAATAGTGAAGGCCAGAGAACTTTTATTAGATAATAAATCGACTACTTTAAATAAAAAAGGGATAAATTTTGGTTGTTATAGTAGACTATGGGATGGGCAATCTCAATTCCATAAAAAACATGTTGAAAAAAATAGGGCATAGTTCCATTATATCCAGTGAAGTAGAGGAAATTGAAAAAGCTGGTAAAGTAATATTGCCTGGTGTTGGATCTTTCGATGCCGCAATGATGAACATTAAAAGGCGAAATCTATTTGATGTTTTGAACTATAAGGCTTCGGATGAAAAAGTACCTTTGCTTGGAATTTGTTTGGGAATGCAATTGTTAACCAATAGTAGCGAGGAGGGAGAAGAAAAAGGATTTGGATGGATTAATGCTGATACCATAAAATTTGAAAATAAGAATGGGGAAATTCTAAAAGTACCGCATATGGGATGGAATAGAATTAAGTTTGACCCTTCAAGTTTACTGTTCCAAGGATTGGATGAGGCAACGAAGTTCTATTTTGTACACTCATATTATGTAAAATGCCATAGCCAGAAAAATTCCTTGGCAAAAACTCAATACGGTTTAGATTTTGACTCTATAATAAACAACGATAATATTTACGGGACACAATTTCATCCTGAAAAGAGCCACAAATATGGGATGCAATTGCTTAAAAATTTTATGAACCTTTAATAGTGTATTGTGCTTCAAGTTAGGGTTATTCCGTCATTATTACTAAAGGATAACAAATTAGTTAAATCTATAAAGTTTAAAAAACACAAATACATTGGGGATCCTATAAATGCTATCAAAATCTTTAATGATAAAGAAGTAGACGAACTTGTTTTTTTAGATATCTCTGCTAGCAAGTCTGGAAAAGGACCTAATTTTAAACTTTTAAATGAAATAGCAAGTGAGTGTTTTATGCCCTTGGCGTATGGAGGTGGAATTAATTCTTTGAACCACATTGAGAAAATTTTAAAGCTTGGGTTCGAAAAAATCATTTTGAATTATGCCGCAGCGGTAAATCCGACACTCATAAATGAAGCTTCAAAAGAGTTTGGTTCCTCAACATTAGTTGTCTCAATAGATGTTAAAAAAAATCTTTTTAACAAAAACAGGGTTTTTGTTTTAAATGGCTCAAAGTCAACCAACAAAGATCCTATTGATTACGCTAAAGAAATGCAGGAAAGAGGGGCTGGAGAGATACTATTGAATTCGGTTGAAAGAGATGGGACGATGGAGGGATACGACTTAGATTTGATTGGCAAAATGACAAACGTCTTACAAATTCCTCTTGTTGCATGTGGAGGTGCTGGTAAATTAGATGATTTCAAACTGGCCATCAGTTCTGGAGCCTCTGCAGTTTCTGCAGGAAGTGTTTTTGTGTTTAAAGGGCCAAATAGGGCTGTGTTAATAAACTATCCATCAATCAAGGATTTGGAGAATTTGTTTAGGTAATATTTATGGACTACAGAGTTTGTACAAGATGTATCATGGATACCACGGATCCGGATATAACATTTGATAAACAAGGTGTATGCAGTAATTGCAAGCGCTTCGATGAAGTTTATTTCAAAAGGATTATTCCCGTAGAGGAACGTGATCAGAAGTTAAGGGAATTAATTAACGAGATTAAAAAAAAGGGAAAGGGAAAAAAATACGACTGCATAATTGGTGTAAGTGGAGGTGTAGACAGCACCTACATTGCATATTTGGTAAAAAAATGGGGTCTAAGGCCTTTAGCCGTACATTTTGATAATGGTTGGAATTCTGAATTGGCGGTTAGCAACATAGAAAAAACACTACAAAATTTAGATATAGATTTATACACTCATGTCGTAGATTGGGATGAATTCAAAGACATTCAACTTTCTTTTTTAAAAGCGTCAACTCCTGATGCAGAAATCCCTACCGATCACGGGATAATTGCTTTATTGTTTAAACTAGCTTCTAAGTACAATATAAAACACATATTAAATGGTCATAACTATGCTACCGAAGCCACCTTGCCTTTAAAGTGGGGCTATGGCTATTATGATAGCAAATACATCAAGGATGTCCATGGCAAATTTGGAAGTAAGAAAATCAAGACACTTCCAATGATGGGTCTTTTTAAATTGTTCTGGTATACTCAAATAAGGAAAATCAAAATGGTGTCACCTCTTAATCTTGTTGATTATAATAAGGAAACTGCTATGAAACAAATTCAAGATGAGTTAGGATGGGTATACTATGGCGGTAAGCATTATGAGTCGATTTACACACGTTTCTTTCAAGCCTATATTCTTCCTAGAAAGTTTAACATTGATAAGAGAAAAGCGCACCTTTCCACATTGATCAATTCAAATCAAATTAATAGGGAAAAAGCATTGGCAGAAATGTCATTGCCCATATTCCCTGCGGATAAGCTCGAGGAAGACAGAGAATATGTAATCAAAAAGTTGGATATATCAGAGGATGAGTTTAATAATTTAATGGAACTACCTACGAAAGATTTTACATCATACAAGACTCATTACGACCTACTGGAAAAACTTAAAGGCTACAAGAAATATTTGGATTTCACTGGAACCAAATGAACTATAACAAAAACATACTCTTTAAGCTAATAATAATATTTTATTGGCTTCTTAACTATGTAATTGGTTCTTTCAACGGAAAGATTGAAAGATTCTCACCAATGTATTTTTTGCTTACGCTGCCTATTGTTTTCTACCTGCTTATAAACTGCAGGTTTCTTTTGAGGCAAAAATACGATCAACGCAACAAACCCCTTGTCTTTTTGTGCCTCTTGGTTAGTGCAGTTTCTTTTTTAAGGTTTGACCTCAGTACTATTCTAAGCCTGAACTTACTGCTATTAACCATAATTCTCGTAATTAATTCGGAGGTTACTTTATCATACCCTTTTATCAACAGACTTTTTTTGGCATCTATCCTAGGATCCATTATAAGCTTTCATCTTGGTTTCAATGATTATGGTTATTTGCCCAAATTTGGCGGCGCTGACCTTATTTTTTATGGAGGTGTAGGCTGGAGAATCTCATTATTTCCACTATTACCGGAAAGTGCATTATTTAGTCTCTTGATAATTGTGATTAACTTCTTCCATAATAAAAACCCGTCAAGAATTTTTTATTTTGCCTTAGGCGGGTACTTCTTAATATTTAGTGGACTTCGGACGAGCATTATCTTGCTTGCTTTTTTCTTGCTTTTTGTGATTTGTATGAAATTCTACAGATTTAGGGCAAAGAGTTTACTTTTTTACAGCTTCAATATTGTACTTTTTGCTGTATTCATCATCGTACTTAGTTTTCAATCGCTTGTACTACATCTTAATAACTTTGATAATGATTTTATCAACCAATTGCTTTTTAAATCTTCTGAGGGGATAGCCTCTAAGAAACAACTGTATAATACCATAGCCAGATCATGGGTATGGGAGAAGCACTTGGGAATATTCATGGAAAACCCTCTTTTTGGTGTAGGAACTTTTGAGCTTAAAAATTATGTAGGGCCAGCTAAATTTGCATATCAAAGGGCTACAGGTTCAGAATCCTTCTTCACAAATATGTTGGCAAGAATTGGCATAATGGCCCTTTTCTTTTTTTCTTTTTTGTTTAGACTTCAAAGAAAAGCTCTTTTGGAAGATAATAAGTTGGTGTTTTTTTTGATTTTAACATTGATGATTACAATGATAGCATATGGTAGCTTTTTTGTACCGTACAATTTTCTATTTCTTATATGTATTGGACTATTAAATAACAAAGATAAAAAATGGCTTTGAAGATTCTTTACATCCACCATTGTGGAACGCAGGGAGGCTCATCAAGAAGTCTTAGGGAAATGATTCAAGCCTTTCCGGAAAATACGGTTCAGCCACATATCATATCACCTAAGGGAACAGCAGCGAATTATTTCAAAGAATTGAATGTTCCAATCATAGAAACCATAGGAATTAGTCAGTTTGATATGACGCAAGCAGGTTACTATCGAAAGCTGAGGTGGTTGATTTTATTAAGAGAAATATGCTATATCCCATTTACCGTAATTGCTATCCTGAAGGCAAAAAAAAGATGGAAAAATATTGATATAATTCATGTCAACGATATCCAAAGTCTTTTCCCCTTATTCTTGGCAAAGAAGATATTTGGACTCCCCGTTGTATTGCATGTAAGATGTCCCGTGATAACAAAGAAGGGACGACGGGTGAATTTTTTAAAAAGATTCATACCCAAATATGCCAGTCGGGTGTTGGCTATAGATAAAACCGTAAAGTACACTCTTCCAAAGGGCATCAATATAGATGTTGTTCACAATGGCTTAATTCTCCCAAAATCAAGGGAAACCCAAAAAGAGACAAAAAAGAAAAGACTAACATTTGGAATGGTTAGCAATTTATTGGCATACAAAGGGGTGTTAGATTTTGTCGAGGCGGCCAAGATTTGTCAAGAGAAAGGTCTTGAAATAGATTTCACCATCATAGGTGGACGATCTAATCAGAAAAGAGGAATCATAGAAAGGACACTTAAAGTGTTTGGGTTCAGACAGTATGCCGATGAAGAAGTAGACAATTTATTAAAGGAGTATAACTTGTTGGAGAATTTTAAAATAGAAGGGTTTGTTCAGAATTTGGCATTGGCGTATAATAAAATAGACGTTCTATGTTTTCCTTCCCATATCAATGCAGTGGGTCGACCCGTATTCGAAGCAGGATTTTTTAGCGTTCCGAGTATTGTTGCCATCGACAATCCTCTCAACGACGCGATAATTAATATGGAAACAGGAATATGTATTTCCCAAAAGTCACCGCCGGATTTGGCCGAAGCAATCACGTATTTTTATACGAACCCTTCTGAAATAACTAGAATGGGAGAGAATGCGCATAAATTGGCAAATGAATATTATGATATACATAAGAACGCTCTTGATGCCTTGGAAATTTATAGGAGTGTTTTAGAGCAGCATGATATGAAGAAAGAGATTGAGAAGTAGTCCAAATTTCTGTTCTAAATGGGGTCAGGGGTTCAGCATTTTGCTTAAAATCGAGTCTTTTTATTTCCGGTTTTTTGAATAGTCTAAATTGGAATCGAAGAGCAAAAATTTCTTGTCAGCAAAATTTCCATTTACAACATGATAAGAACCTTTTGGCACTTTCTTTTAAAAAGAACTGGCCAATAATGGTGAAATAAAATTAACTTGCGAGCCACTAATTTCTTGTAGGTCTTAGAGTATCCAAAACGCAAATAAACTAAAGAAGACTAAATGTATAGAAATACGGATTTAAATGACTTTAAATCATTTTTAGAGGCCCTTAAGCATAAGAAGTATGAGTTTATTTTCTTTGATGAACTTACCAAAGCTAAGGGTCAACTGATATTACGACACGATATAGATTTTGACACAATTGCTGCATTGGAAACTGCTGAAATAGAAAATGAATTAGGAATTAAGGCCACGTACTTTTTTCTCGTTACCAACGGTAGTTACAACCCTTTCGACAAGGACAATCTCTTCAGAATAAACAAAATAAAAGATCTCGGTCATAAAATTTCAATACATTTTGACCCGACTATATATGAAGACTTTGAAGAAGGGTTTAAAATGGAGAAAAAGTGCTTTGAGACAGCCTTTAAAACACCAGTTGATGTTATTTCTCTACACAGGCCGAATGATTATTTTCAAAAATACGATAGGCCAATTTCTAATTGCGAGCATACCTACATGAAAAAATATTTTAGGGACATAAAGTATGTTTCAGATTCAGGGGGGGAGTTCAAGTATGGGCATCCATTTAACACGGCGGAATATGAAGGGAATAAGTCAATGCATATTTTGATTCATCCCATATGGTGGACTTATGATGGAAACACAAACCACGAAAAGTTGAAGGATTTTTATCACAAAAAGAAAGAATTCATGAAATCGCATTATTCAGCAAATTGTAAACCGTTTAATGAAATCAAGCATGAACTCAACTAATCAGGTAGTTTTATTTGGCTGCAAGTCAACTACAAAATTTATTTTGAAATTTCTTTTACAATCGGGCTACAAAGTTCTACTTGTTACAATTGATGAGGAAAAGGGAAAATCCCAAAAAGTTGCTGACTATATATTTTTGCAAGACTTTTGCACTAAAAATGGAGTAGATATCTACATAAGCGAAAGATATAGTCTCAAGTCTTCTAAGGATATTGAATTCTTTAAAGAAAAAAAATTCCAGCTAGGTTTTGTGGTTGGTTGGCAAAGATTGATTCCAGGTGAAATCTTGGACTCATTTTCTGTAGGTGTTTTCGGAATGCACGGAAGTTCAATGAATTTACCCAAAGGAAGGGGAAGATCACCTATGAATTGGTCCATAATAGAGGATAGAAAGGTGTTTTATACCAATATTTTCAAATATAAAAGTGGTGCTGACGATGGAGATGTATTGGACACATTTAAATTTCAAATCACTAATGTTGATACCGGTGAAACCATGCATTTCAAAAACACTTTGGCAATGAAGTATCTAATTCTTAAAAACATTGACAATTTGGTCAAAGAGAATTTCCTTTTAAAAGAACAGCCAGAAGCAACACCAACATATTACCCTAAACGAGTGGAAGCTGACAGTCTAATTGATTGGGAAGATGACATTTTTAATATAGAACGTCTGATTCGTGCTGTAACAAAACCTTTTAACGGAGCCTACTCTTATATAAAGAATAATAAAGTAATTATTTATCGAGCTTCAATATTCGACTTTCAGGATTTTGGCTTCGGGGATTCCAAGCCTGGCGAAATTGTAGAAGTTTATGACAACGGCAAATTTTTGGTCAAAGCTTATGGAGGTTTATTGTTGGTACACGAATTTGAAAGTGAGATAAAGATTGCGAACGGAGATTTGCTTTGCACCCATGAAGAAGTTAAAAAAGTGTTTGATTTTAACAAATACGGGTTTCATGATTTAGAATAGTTATTTCCAATATTTGAAGGCTGAAAAATACATATTGGCTTATACGCCTTTTTAATAAAACCGATTATTTGGCAAGAATAGGAAATTACTGTATCAAGGAAGATAGAAATTGCAGCTACTTAAAGAAACAATATCCTGGATTAATAAATGCAAGAAAAGCGAAGAAATCAAAGTTAAGAAATGAAGGAAAGTTCTAAAATCGCTTCTTTTGATAAGGCCAAGGCAGCTAAGTTCTTTAGATCCTTCAGGATTTACGGGTTTTTATGGACTTATGTGAAAACTATGGGCCGTTTCCGACCAAAATATGCCGTTAGACTTCCTATAGCAATTCCAAGAAGGAAAAAACATGTTGGCATAATTGGTTGTGGTCAATTTTCTTTCGCAGCTATTGGATTTTTTTTAAGAAAAAACCAAGGCGCAGTTATAAAAAAGTGCTATGACATAGATTCCAAAAACGGACTTTCTTTTGCAAGGTATTACAATGCTCTTTTTGTAAAAAAATCAGAAGAAATAATAGAGGATCCAGATATTTCCCTTGTGTATATTGCATCGAATCACGCATCACATACAGCTTATGCTTTGGCAGCTTTAAAACAAGGGAAAGAAGTGTATATTGAAAAACCAGTGAGCACTTCCTATGATCAATTCAAGCAACTGAATAATGAAATTTCCAATACTAACGCAAAAGTATATGTAGGGTATAACAGACCTTTTTCTCCTGCTATAAAGACCGTTGTAGAGCACCTGCCTGATAAACGCTCGCCTATTACCCTTAGCTGTTTTATTACTGGGCACCAAATACCAAAAGAACATTGGTATAGGAATCCTGAAGAAGGCACACGTGTATGTGGTAATATGGGACACTGGATAGATTTGGCGATACACTTATTTCACTATTATAAAGTGCCGAATATTTATAATGTACACATTGCATATAGTGATGAGAATGAGAATGACGACAATTTTACGGTAGTTTTAACCACAGAATTTTCAGATTTGGTCACTATTACCCTGTCCGCGAGGCAAGAACCCTTTGAAGGGATTAATGAAACAATCAATATCCAAACGGGGGACTTGATAGCTAAAATTGATGATTTTAGAAGGTTAGACCTCTGGAAGGGAGCTAAGTACAGGAAGTGGAAATTTTTTAGGAAAAATATTGGGCATGAAAAGACAATATTACAACCATTTAATGGGACTGGAAGGAATTGGGTTGAGATGGAAAAAAGCTCCAAAATTATGCTCTTTATAGCGGAAATGGTTAAAGTAAGAAAGGAAAGTGCAACCTTAAACCTAGACAATCTATAACACGAATGAAACAAATCATCCAAGACCTTAGAAACGGTGAGACCATACTCGAAGAGGTTCCGGTACCAACCGCAAAAAGAGGAAATGTGCTTATAAAAACCACGCGAAGTCTTGTGTCGCTGGGGACGGAGAGAATGTTAGTGGAGTTTGGGAAAGCCAATTTCATCCAAAAAGCTAAACAACAACCTGATAAGGTTAAGATGGTTATGGATAAGGTTAAAACAGATGGACTAAAACCTACGATGGATGCGGTTTTTTCCAAGCTGAACCAACCAATACCATTAGGGTATTGTAATGTTGGTCAGGTTATAGAGGTTGGAAAAGATGTGTCCGAGTTTTCAGTTGGGGATAGGGTTGTTTCTAATGGACCTCATGCTGAGTTTGTATGCGTGCCCAAAAATTTGGTAGCCAAAATCCCAGATAACGTTGCTGACGAAGAAGCCGTATTTACAGTTATTGGCTCTATTGGTCTTCAAGGGATTAGGTTATTAAATCCAACGTTTGGAGAGACGATTGTAGTGGTTGGGCTAGGCCTTATCGGTTTAGTTACCGCAGAATTGCTTTTAGCCAACGGATGTAATGTTATTGGGTTCGACTTTGACCCGGAAAAGGTCAAAATCGCGGAAGAAAAAGGAATTATTGCAATAAATCCTGCCGAAGGAACCGACCAGGTAAAATTTGTTGAAACCTTTACCAAGGATATCGGCGCTGATGGAGTTGTAATTACAGCATCCAATAAAAGCGATGAAATTATTTCGCAAGCGGCAAAAATGTGTCGAAAAAGGGGCAGGATAGTTTTAATTGGTGTGATTGGACTGAATTTGAACCGGGCCGATTTTTATGAGAAGGAGATTAGTTTTCAAGTCTCATGTTCATATGGACCAGGGCGTTATGATGAAGAATATGAAATAAAAGGTAACGATTACCCAATTGGCTACGTTCGTTGGACTGAAAAAAGAAATTTTGAAGCGATTTTAAGTGCGCTTTCAAATAGGTCTTTGAATGTTAGACCTCTTATTACGCAGCAAGTCAATCTTAAAGACTTTCAGCAGATTTATGGCAATATGGCAAACCCCAATGCCATAGCATCAATTTTACAATACACCTCAGAATCTTCTATATCAAGAAAGATACCGATTCATTCAAAGTCAGTTAAAGGAGGCAATACCGTTTTGGGGATAGTTGGAGCAGGAAATTTTACTGGGGCGGTCATTTTACCGGGCTTGTCTAGAACTAGCGCAACTATTAAATATATTGCTAGCTCAGGTGGGGTTTCCTCCACGTCACTTGCAAAAAAACATAACATCAAATATTCAGTTTCTGATTATCAGGAAATTTTGAAAGATGCAGAGGTTGATTTAGTTTTTGTTACAACTAAGCATAACATGCACGCCTCCATGGTGAAAGAAGTAATAAGTTCTGGCAAAAACGTTTTTGTTGAAAAGCCCTTAGCCCTTACCAACGAGGAACTCGAAGAAATTATTGATGTATACAATAAAAATGAGGTTGCCGTTTCGGTTGGGTTTAATAGACGGTTTGCTCCCCTAGCAACTGAAATGAAGAAACTTTTAGGGAAGGAAAACACGCCGATTAATATTATCGCAACTATGAATGCAGGGTTCATTCCTTCAAATGTTTGGGTACATGACATCGAAATAGGAGGCGGCAGAATAATAGGTGAGGCTTGTCACTTCATTGATTTATGCTCCTATTTGACAGGGAGCAAAGTGACCGCAGTATGTATGAACGCAATGGGAGTGAATCCAAAGGCAAATACAGACAACGCCAGCATTCTATTGAAATATGAAAATGGATCCAATGCGGTAATAAACTATTTTTCAAATGGAAGCAAGTCTTATTCAAAAGAAAGAGTAGAAATATATTCTCAACAGAGAACTATAGTAATGGACAACTGGAGAAAACTAAGAACATTTGGTTTTAGAAGTAATGTAAAGGCTTCCTCAAAACAGGATAAAGGCCATAATATTCAATTTCAAAAACTTATTGACCAACAACAAAAAGGAGGTCATCCTATAATCCCATTTGATGAAATTATAAATACAACCAGAGCTTCTTTTGCTGCGGTTGATTCTTTGGAAAAAGGCAATTGGGTTGAAATCCAATAAAATGAAAAGTACTTCAAAACATGTTGTTTGTTAATATAAGAGATGACCAATAAAATGGATTTTGAAAATTGGACTTAATCAATTTGAATGAATAAAAAAATAGTTGCCTTTTTAGACAAAACGTTCTATCCAGAAATGGAAAGCGGATGGGATGATAAAATTTTCAGACAAGAAATTTTAAATTTTATAGGGCCAGACAAAGTTATTCTAGACATAGGGGCTGGAAGGGGAAGAATTTTGGAAATGAATTTTAAGGACCTTGGCAAAAAAGTTTACGGAGTAGATCCGACCAATGAAATATTTGAAAACCCACTCATCGACAAAGCGTATGTTGGAGTAGGGGATTCAATGCCATTTTTTGAAAACGATTATTTCGATGTTGTTTTTTGTGATAACGTTCTGGAGCATGTGGAGAATCCCGAAGCATTTTATAAAGAAGTCTCAAGAGTATTAAAAAAGAATGGCATTTTTCTAGCCAAAACCCCGAACAAATATCACTATATGCCACTTATAGCATCCTTTACCCCTACCTCTTTTCATAGATTCTATAACAAGCTGAGGGGAAGAGATTTCAGTGATACATTCCCAACTTTCTATCGTGCTAACTCCCGAAAGGCCTATGAGAAACATGCGGCTGCAAGTGGTTTGGAATTACTACCATTGAAATACTGCTCCGGAAGACCAGAATACCTGCGAATCTTTTTTTTGACTTACTTACTTGGAATATTATATGAGAAAACAATCAATCTTTTAAGACTTGACTCTCTGAAGGTGGTTATTATATCAAAAATGTCTAAATAAGTGATAAGTTCTTTTTTAATTTGGTACGGTCTTGTGTGAATTTGGAACCCGGTCTCTAGGAGTTAGAAATGTATGAAGGGAAAAACCTGAATTCTATTCGAAAGCTGTTCAACCTCCTTGGCTTATTTTTGTTAGTTATAAACCCATAGATTTTAATGCAGCGATTTAAACCAGTTATTCTCTTTCATACTATCAAGTACCTTCGCTTCAAACAAATATTTTATCGGATTTTTTATTTGGTTAGGAATAGGATTGTAGGCAAGAACCAGTCCAAAAAACTTGTCAAAAAGTCTACACGTTTTGTTTGGCAAGAGCAAATAGCCTATCCAAACGCATATCAAAAAAATAATACATTCACTTTTCTAAATCGCTCTAAAGAATTTGGCCCGAAAATAGATTGGAATTATATGGAGTTCGGAACACTTTGGGCATATAATTTAAACTACTTCGATTTTTTAAATGCTAAGGATATATCGGTTGAAGAGTCGCTATATTTAATTGGGGACTATGTTAAAAGTGAATCTTATTTGAAATACGGCAAGGACTCTTATCCCATTTCCTTAAGAGGAATCAACTGGATTAAGTTTTTGTCCAGAAACAACATCTCAAACAACGAAATTGATCAAAGCCTATATAATCACTATCAAATTTTGTATCACAATCTTGAGTATCATTTATTAGGAAATCATCTGCTTGAAAATGCCTTTTCCTTATTTTTTGCTTCCTATTATTTTGATGATGGCATGTTTTATGAAAAGGCAAACAAACTATTGAAGGAAGAATTGGATGAGCAAATTTTGAAGGACGGAGCTCATTTTGAACTATCTCCGATGTATCATCAAATTATCCTATATCGCTTGTTGGACTGTATTAATCTTGTTCGCATTTGCGGAATAAAAAAGGACAATATACTTTCTCTTCTTGAGGAAAAGGCAAGAGCAATGCTTTTATGGTTAGAAGCCGTTACGTTTTCTAATGGAAATGTGCCTATGGTTAATGATTGCGCATATGGTATTTCGTTTACATCCAATGAACTTAGAAAATATGCTGAATCGTTGGGAATAACTTGTAATGAGGGGGAACTTTTGGACTCTGGATATCGAATGTTTCGAAAAACCGATTACGAGATTTTTGTGGATATGGGCAATATAGGGCCAAAATATCAACCTGGGCATGCACATTCAGACACCTTTAGCTTTGAATTATATGTTAGGCAACAGCCAGTAATAGTCGATACGGGAACTTCAACATATGAAAAAAATAAAACAAGACAAATGGAACGTGAAACTTCCTCGCACAATACGGTTAAAATTGGAAATCAAGAACAAAGTCAAGTTTGGGGTGGTTTCAGGGTAGCCAAGCGTGCTGAGGTATTTGATTTGTCTGAGAACTCAAATAGTGTCATGGCAAGGCATAACGGGTATAAAAACATTGGAGTGGTTCATACAAGAAAAATTACAGCGGAGGATAGCGAGGTAAAAATAGAAGACGAGTTGAGTAAAAGTATCAATACGCCCCAAGTTGCTTTCTTTCATTTTCATCCCACAGTAAAAACATTGGAAATAGACCAAAATAGGGTCAAACTTCGAAAAGAAGGCATTACAATTTTGTTCGGCAATGATGTGGTTGAGATTCAACAACAAAATTTTGAATACGCCAAAGGTTTCAACAAAACCGAAAAATCACTTAAGATCGCAGTATCCTTTCATAAATCCCTGAAAACAAGCATTATAGTATGAGAATACTCTTTCTTACCGATAATTTTCCTCCAGAAGTAAATGCACCTGCAACCAGAACTTACGAACATTGCAAAGAATGGGTAAAGAATGGAGCGGAAGTTACCGTCATAACATGTGTACCGAATTTCCCTTTTGGAAAAACATACGATAACTATAAAAACAAATTGTATCAGACAGAAACAATAGATTCGATAAAAGTAATTCGAGTATGGTCATTTATGGCTCCAAATAAGGGATTCTTACTTCGTACATTAGACTTCATAAGTTTCTCCGTAATGTCCTTTTTGTCTGGGATTTTCGTCAGAACGGATATTATCATGGCAACGTCGCCTCAATTTTTTACAGCTTTGAGCGGAAGAGCCTTATCAGCCTTCAAAAGAAAACCATTTGTTCTTGAAATAAGGGATTTATGGCCTGAGCAAATATTAGCCTCAACCAACATGAAACGGAATTTGTTCATTAAATACTTTGAATGGGAGGAGCTTAAGTGTTATAAGAGGGCAGATTTAATTGTAACGGTCACAGAGTCATTTGTAGATAAAATCGCTGATAGGGGTATATCCAAAGAAAAGATTGTAGTAGTAAAAAATGGAGTTGACAATTCCATATTTAAACCTAGAAAAAAAGAAAAAGACTTACTCCAAAAATATACACTACACGATAAATTTGTTGTTGGTTATATAGGTACTCATGGAATGAGTCAGAATATTCCTTTCATTATTGATTGTATTCATGAGTTTAACAAAAACCACAACGCACTTAGCTTAAATACTCACTTTCTATTTGTAGGAGAAGGGGCTGAAAAAGATAAAATAAAAAATAAAGCCGAACTGCTTAAAATTGCTAACATTACTTTTGTTAACCAAATAAGCAAAGAGGACATGCCCGACTATATTTCTATCCTGGATGTTTCTCTTGTGCCTCTTAGGAAATCAGAATTATATCTATCTGTCATACCTTCAAAAATATTTGAACTTTCGGCAATGAATATTCCTATATTACTTGGGGTAGATGGGGAAGCGCGAGCTATGATAGAAAAATATGGATGCGGTGTTTTTTACAAACCAGAAGATAAAAGATCTTTTCTTTCGCAATTGAGTAATCTTGCAAGTAATGACCAAAACCAAATAGGTCAGTACAGGGAAGGGTGTAAAAATTTGGCTTTGGATTTTAATAGGCAAAAATTAGCGTTGGAATTATTAAATAATATAGGGAAACTATTGAAACAATGAGAATAACGTTATTGACTCAGGCAGATCCGTTTTTTTTGGCAGAGAATATCGATTATTTAATTGAAAATCTTTCACCAGGAACTAAAATAGTTTCCACGGTGGTATTCGATGCATCTCCCTTTGGAAAAAAAGAAAGTTTTTTGACGAAAGCAAAAAAAACGCTTAAAATATTTGGGCCTAGTTTTTTCATTTATTACAGCTTCAAATATGTGGTTAACAGAGTAACACCAAAAAAAAATGTCACCAATGTTTTGAGGAAGCATAACATACCTATTATAGTTTTAGACGAAGGGGTCAATCATAGTAAGTCATTAAAAGCCATAGCGTCTGAAGAACCTGATTTGCTGATTTCAATAGCAGGAAATCAAATCTTCAGAAAAAAATTAATAGAGCTAGCCCCAAAAGGATGTTTAAATTTGCATACCGCGCTATTACCGAAATATAGGGGGCTTATGCCATCTTTTTGGGTCTTAAAGAATATGGAAAAGGAAACAGGTGTTTCTGTATTCTTTGTTGACGAAGGAATAGATAGCGGTCCTATTTTGGTTCAAAAGAGCATGAAAATTGATGAAGAAATGTCTCAAATGCAGCTTATAAAAAGATCTAAAAAGTTGGGAATGGAAGCTATTCTGGAGGGAATTGCAAAGATTGAGTCAGGAAAATATGAGTTAATTGAAAATAATGATTCAGAGAAAACTTATTTTTCTTTTCCTGAGAGAGACGATGTAAAAGAATTTTATAGAAGGGGGAAGAGGTTTTTTTAATGAAAATATTGACTTTCGACATTGAAGAATGGTTTCATATCTTGGATAATGAGTCTACTGAAAATTCACAAAACTGGTCTGACTTTGAAGTGCGGATTCACCAAAATATGGACAGGATATTTAAAATTTTGGATGATCACAAAGTCAGTGCTACTTTTTTTTGCCTAGGGTGGATTGCAAAAAACTATCCTCAGATTGTGAAAGAGATTCATAGCATGGGATATGAGGTTGCCACACATTCCCACATGCATAAACTAGCCTACAAAATGACCCAAAAAGAGTATGAAGAGGACCTCAAATACTCAATATATCAACTTGAAGATATTACAGGTGAGAAGGTTGTTTCGTACAGAGCGCCTGGGTTTTCTGTAAAAAAAGACAATTTATGGGTTTTTGAAAGCTTACATAAGTTTGGAATAGAAAATGACTGTTCAATTTTTCCTGCAAATAGATCTCACGGGGGAATACCAGGGTTTGAGGAAGATAAACCTTGCAAAATTTCTTATGATGGAATAATTTTGAAGGAATTTCCGATAAATACAGCTACAATTCTTGGAAAAAGAATCATTTTTTCTGGCGGCGGGTATTTCCGGTTGTTTCCTTATTGGTTGATAAAAAAAGAAAGTCAGAAACAAAATTATGTCATGACCTACTTTCATCCCAGAGATTTTGACCAAGAACAGCCAATGATTGATGATCTTGGGCTTTTTAGAAAGTTTAAGTCTTATTATGGGTTATCAAAATGTGAATCAAAACTTCGAAATTGGTTACAGGACTTTGATTTTATCGACTTGAAAACTGCTCAGGAAAGAATCGATTGGAAAAATTCTAAAACGGTTTTTGTACATTGAATTGGTAATGGGGTATTAATCTGATAATTGCGGTATGCACTTTTTAGAAACAGCGGTACTTGTTTTTATAGGATCATTCTTATTGGTTTATCTCACAATTCCCAAAATCATTGGGGTGGTTGAGTATAAAAGACTAATGGATGACCCCAACAACAGAAGTTCACATAGAAATCTTACTCCGACATTAGGCGGGGTGTCCTTTTATTTTACGTTGATTTTTGCGCTTTTTTTTATTAAAAATTGGCATTCTTTGGGGGAAGATATTTACATCATTCCAGGATTAACAATTTTGTTCATCACAGGCTTAAAGGACGATTTGGTGGTACTTTCGCCTGGCTCAAAGTTAATAGCGCAAATTTGTGCCATAGCTTTTGTTCTTGTCAATGATAGTTTCGTAATAGAATCACTACACGGGTTCTTAAATATTTATGATATCCCATATTTCCTGTATTTGGTTATTGCTGGGTTTTTAATGCTTACAATTATTAACTCTTACAATTTAATTGATGGCATAGACGGCCTGGCATCTGTTGTGGGAATTGTAATTATGATAATCTATACCACAATATTTTACTTATCAAAAGAGCCCTTTTATGCCTTAA
The DNA here is from genome assembly GCA_039184805.1 of Bacteroidota bacterium. GTDB lineage: Bacteria > Bacteroidota > Bacteroidia > Flavobacteriales > Flavobacteriaceae > Flagellimonas. The sequence continues at coordinate 52,084 of JBCDAX010000019.1, forward strand.
TCAGTATAGTTATGAACGCATGTTTGATGGCTTTTTTTGGTTTCAATGTGTCATCAGATAAAAAGATATTTATGGGAGATACCGGGTCGCTCATAGTAGGTTTTATCATTAGTATTCTGACTCTGAAATTTTTGGCTCTAAAACCAGAATCATATGATGGGCTACCGTTCCTTTTAGAGAACGCGCCTTTGATTGCCATCAGCATACTGATTGTGCCACTTTTTGATACCGCTAGGGTATTTGCATTGCGTTTGGCAAATAAAAGATCACCATTTTCCCCCGACAGAAATCACATACATCATGTTTTAATAGATTTTTGGGGCCTATCACATAAGCAAGCAAGCTTTATTATTGGATGTTTTAATATGCTATTTGTAGTACTCTTTATCATATTGGGCAGTAAGGCAAAAAACTGGGGTATGGTAATCATGTTGGTAGTAGTAGTAATCTTATTGGCATATATCTTTTTTAAATACAACTACAATTTCACCACTCTTAAACAGAAAATAAGATTGAAAAGAAAAATGGAATCGTTTAAGGGAAAAGGTAATTCTGGGACTAAAAAGAAAAGTGAAATCAATTGAAAAAAACCCTAATCACAGGCGCAGCAGGATTTTTAGGATCACACCTTTGCGATAGATTTATTGCTGAAGGTCACCATGTCATTGCGATGGATAATTTGATTACGGGAGACCTTAAAAACATTGAACATCTATTTCCTCTGGAACGATTTGAGTTCCATCATCATGATGTATCCACTTTTGTACATTACGGAGGGGATTTGGATTACATCTTGCACTTTGCTTCTCCCGCTAGTCCCATAGACTATTTAAAAATTCCGATTGAAACACTTAAGGTGGGTTCTGTAGGCACACTTAATTTATTAGGATTAGCAAAAAACAAGAACGCAAGAATATTGGTGGCCTCTACTTCAGAAGTCTATGGAGACCCCTTGGTTCACCCACAAAACGAAGATTACTACGGCAATGTAAGTCCAATAGGACCCAGAGGAGTGTACGACGAGGCTAAACGGTTTATGGAGTCGATTACCATGGCATATCATCGGCATCATGGTCTGGATACCCGTATTGTAAGAATCTTCAACACCTATGGTTCTCGAATGCGATTAAATGATGGTAGAGTAGTTCCGGCCTTCATAGGTCAAGCACTTCGAGGTCAGGATTTGACGGTTTTTGGTGATGGTTCCCAAACCCGTTCGTTTACCTATATTGATGATCAAGTGGAAGGGATTCACCGCCTCCTAATGAGTGATTACGTAGAGCCAATCAATATTGGCAATCCAGATGAGACAACAATTCTTGAGTTTGCTGAGGAAATTATTAAGCTGACCGGTACAGATCAAAAAATTGTATTTAAACCCTTGCCTCAGGATGATCCTTTGCAGCGCCAACCCGATATCTCGCGAGCTAAAGAAATACTAGATTGGGAACCTGTAGTTCCTCGCTCTGAGGGACTGAAAACCGTTTATGAATACTTCAAATCGCTGTCGGAAGAAGAGCTTTGGAAAACCCATCGCGATTTTTCAACCAATAAATAGGGAAGTTCGCTCCAAAGCGTATTTTTGCCAAAAATATTTTTGATGAACATTCTTGTCCTTGGTTCTGGTGGACGTGAGCATACTATCGCTCATAAGATATCTCAAAGCCCTTTGTTAAACCAACTTTTTGTTGCTCCGGGTAATGCGGGTACAGCAGCTATTGCTAACAATATTGCAATAGGAGTAAATGACTTTGAGGGGATAAAATCACTTGTACTCAAAGAGAATATAAACTTACTGGTTGTTGGTCCAGAAGACCCTTTGGTCAATGGTGTTCATGATTTCTTTTTGAACGATTCCGAAATACAGCATGTGGGTGTTATTGGTCCTGAACAGGCCGCAGCTACTTTGGAAGGAAGTAAAGAGTTTGCTAAAAAATTTATGATGGACCATGGTATACCTACTGCGGCTTACCAAAGCTTTGCCCCAGAAAACATAGAAGAGGGATATCGATTCTTGGAGAGTTTGACCCCGCCCTATGTGTTGAAGGCAGATGGGTTGGCTGCGGGCAAGGGGGTTTTGATTCTTCAAGATTTGGATGAGGCAAAGAACGAATTGAAATCCATGCTCAAGGATGCCAAATTTGGATCTGCTAGCAGTACTGTGGTTATTGAAGAGTTTTTGGATGGTATTGAGTTGAGTTGTTTTGTACTTACGGATGGTGAGAATTATAAAATTCTTCCTGCCGCGAAAGATTATAAACGTATTGGTGAAGGAGATACAGGGTTGAACACTGGAGGCATGGGTGCTATTTCCCCAGTTCCCTTTGCGGATGATGTTTTCATGAAAAAGATTGAGGAACGTATCGTCATTCCAACGGTAGAAGGACTTAAAAAAGACAATTTGCCATATGTTGGATTCATTTTTATTGGTTTGATAAAAGTGGGCAACGACCCAAAAGTAATTGAGTACAATGTTCGCATGGGGGACCCGGAAACGGAAGTAGTGATTCCCAGAATTAAAAATGATTTTGTAGAGTTACTTAAGGCTACCTCAGAAGGAAAACTAAATGAAGTAGAACTTGAGATAGATGAAAGAAGCGCAACAACGGTAATGGCTGTTTCAGGGGGATACCCCGAGGCTTACAAAAAAGGGAAAACAATTACTGGAATTGAAAAAGTGGAGGATTCCACAGTTTTTCATGCAGGCACCAAACTGGATGGTGAAAAAATAATTACCAATGGTGGTAGGGTTATAGCTATTACCTCTTTTGGAAATAACTACAAAGAAGCCCTTAAAAAATCCTATCAAAACATGGAAAAGTTACATTTTGAAGGAATCTACTACAGAAAGGATTTAGGATTTGACCTATAGGTAAGAGTGGGAAGTGATACTTTTATCTTCCTCACCTTTTGCATCAAATATTTTTAATTGTTGCATCCAATATATCATGGCAATAAACCCGATAATGGAAAAAATCCAATTTATCGTATTGGCTGCCCACCAACTTTCCAAGAATCGGAAAAAGTCATAGGGCGCAAAAAGTACGTTTACGAATAAGTCCTCAATACCATAAAAAAACTTGCTCATCTTGGCTATATTTACCTTACAAAAATAGGAAAACCCAAAATGATTTCAAGTTTTTTTAGCAAAACAAAACCAATAAATTATGTGGTTCTCTGTTCTTTTTTGGTCTTATTTTTTGGATTCTACTACATATATGGGCCATTTGCTGATTTACTAGGCCAAAATTACCTTTTGGACATGCTTACTCTAATAGCGTTGTTACTTGAAATGCTAATCATAAATGAAATTGTAAGAAGGGAAAAAGTCACGGATTTTAGCTCTTTTGCCATGCTCTTTTTTGTATTGCTTCTCATCGTGTTTCCAGAAAGTATGTTGGATAGAAACATAGTCTTCTGTAACTTTTTTTTGTTACTGGCATTGTGGCGCCTATTGTCCGTTAAAGCCATCAAAAATGTAAAACATAAGATTTTTGACGCTTCTTTTTCCATAGGGGTTGCTAGTTTATTTGTCGATTGGGCTTTGATATATCTTATTTTGGTCTTTTTGGTAATCAACCTATACGAGCGAGGGACGGTTAAGAATTGGTTTATACCCTTTATTGCTATCGCTACTATGAGCATATTGGCGTTTACATCGTTTCAGTTTTATGATGGAATATCTTTTTTGGAAAACCATTATAGGTTTCAAATCAACTTTTTAGTTCAGGACTTTACCACTTTTGAAATAATAAAATCGTCATTGTTTGTCTTTAGCACATTCCTGATAATTACACTGGCTTTTTTAAAATTAAGACAAAAAGGCGGCGGCAAATTGTTATCCTTGCGCATTCTTTTCTTTGCTTTTGTTCTCTCAGTTGTTGTGATGAGCTTCAACTTGAATAAAATGAGTACAGCACTGTTAGGTTTTTTTCCCTTTTCTGTTTTTATCACAAACTATTTGGAAACCTTCAAACAGAATCGATACAAAGAGGTGGCTATAGTTATGCTTATATTCCTTCCCTTTTTCATTCTTGGGGTACAGTTGAGTTCGTAAGTTGGAAAGCAATATCTTTGCGAAAAGAAAGAAAAAGTATGCTTTTCACCACATTGGCCAATTCAATTTTTGAAGAAAGTATCAAAACGTACCATGTTAAGGACGACGTATATCAAGAATTCACCAATCCGTATCCAAAAGACAAAATAGAACATTTGCTGTATAGAAAGAACTGGATTGACACGGTTCAATGGCATTATGAAGACATTATCCGCGACCCCAATATTGACCCCGTGGCTGCATTGGATTTGAAACGAAAAATTGATGCAAGCAACCAGGACCGTACAGATTTGGTCGAGTACATTGACAGTTATTTTTTAAATAAATATCAATCGGTAAAAGTGCTTTCTGATGCTAAAATCAATACAGAAAGCCCAGCTTGGGCCATCGATAGACTTTCCATTTTAGCACTTAAGATTTATCATATGGAAGAGGAGGCCAATCGCAAGGACGCTACTGCAGAACACATCGAAAAATGTAGTACTAAGCTCAACATACTTTTGGAACAGCGGGAGGATTTATCTACTGCTATTGACCAACTTCTTTTCGATATTGAATCTGGTTCTAAATTCATGAAAGTCTATAAACAAATGAAGATGTACAATGATGATGAACTAAACCCCGTTTTGCGTGGACAAAAAGGATAACCCTTTTCATATTCTGATTATCCGCCTTTCGGCCATGGGTGATGTGGCCATGATGGTACCTCTTCTCCAAGGTTTGCTCGCTAAATACCCAAACCTTAAAATAACGATACTAACCAAAAAACACCTAGCCTCTATTTTTTCTCATTTGGAAGGTGTGAACGTACATATTGCCAATATTAAAACCGAACACAAAGGATTTCCTGGTCTATGGCGACTGTACAAAGAACTTAAGAAACAGCATATTGATGCAGTGGCTGATTTGCATAATGTACTTCGCAGTAATGTACTTAAAAAGTATTTTGTCCTTTCCAAAATCCCATTCGTTCAGGTAGATAAGGGAAGAAAAGAAAAGAAAGCCCTGACTCGAGCAAAGAATAAAGAGTTTGTTCAGCTTAAGACAACCCACGAGCGCTATACTATGGTGTTCTCTGCTCTCGGATTTCCTATCCAAACATCGGATTGCAAACTATTACAACGCCAACCGCTTCCAGAAAAACTATTAGAGCTTGTGGTTCAAGACACTAAAAAATGGATAGGCATTGCGCCCTTTGCTGCCCATCAAGGTAAAATGTATCCTTTAGATTTGATGAAGGAAGTAATCAAAGAATTGGATAATACCGAAAAGTATAAAGTTGTTCTTTTTGGAGGTGGAGAAGCCGAAAGTAGACAAATAACCGAGTTGTCAAGGGATTTTAACAATACACTGAATTTAGCTGCTAAACTCACTTTAGAAGAGGAACTCACCATTATTTCAAACCTTGATATTATGGTATCTATGGATAGCGGAAATGCACATTTGGCCGCAAACTATGGTATTCCTGTAGTAACCCTATGGGGTGTGACACATCCCTTTGCTGGATTCTACCCTTTTGGACAACCTATGGAAAATGCAATACTAGCGGATAGGAAAAAGTATCCATTGATTCCAACCTCGGTATATGGCAATAAAGTTCCTGTGGGTTATGAAGGTGTTATGGAATCCATCACCCCGCAAAGCGTGATTGACAAAATTCTTGAAATCCTTCAGAAATAGTTATATATATTCAGGTTGAGGTTTCAAAGAGTTGAAATAGTGCTTCAACTGCTGAAGATATAAATACTTGGTTTGGCTTGCATTTTTATCAGCCATTAAGGTGCGAACACCCATAAAGGAGGCAATAATGTAGGCGGCAACCCCCTCACAATCTAAATGTCGGGCAATATAGCCGTCAACCTTCCCTTTTTTAAGAAGTGAAACAAGATTGACCTCCCACATTTGAACCACATCCTTTAAGTACCGACTTATTTCTTCATTCCGTTTACTGAACTCGGTCAAAAAATCAGCAAGCATGAACCCATAAACCATTTCATTGCCTTTATTGGGTTCAAGCGCTTTTTCAATACTGTCCAAAATAATGGGCATTGGATCTTCATGGGTATTCAATGGTTCAATCAAAAGGGCATACACTTTCTGAACAATCAAACTTTGCACGATATGGATAAAAAAATCCTCCTTAGATTTAAAGTGATGATAAAAAGCACCTTTTGAAAGTTCAAGTTCCTTTAAGATATCATCCAAATTGGTATTATAATATCCTTTTTTTGTGAAAATATCCAAGCCTTTATAGCAAAGTCTATTTATGGTCACCCGAGATTTGAGGTTCTTTTCCATGGGATTTTGGTTTTGATGTTTTAGACCTTAAAGTCTGTTACAAAGATCCTTTTGTTTGAAGCCTAACTAAAGAATCAAGGATAAATCCGTAGGAAAAATCGGTAAACTGTAAAAAATCAAATTAATTTTAGGGTAATAGGAAAACCAACAAACTCCAGGGTCGGTTTAAGGGATTGTTTTCTGGGATTAATGGAGTATCAATTGAAAATAGCTGTAGATAAATCCAAAAGAGTGATGTATTCCAAAATTTTGGAACTTTACTGAAAACTGGTTTTAGAAGTTACTTATGAAAATTCTAAAGATGGCAACTGTGATACTTGGGGTGATTTTACTTGTCATGGCAATTGCCTGTCTGGTTATGGGTGGATTTATGCCCTTATTCAGCATTGCTTTTGGATTCCTCTTTCTTTACTATCTATTGGTTTACGGACTTATTATTTTGGCTGTAAGAAAACAAAAGACCATCTATTCCTACCTAGCATATATTCTATTTTTTCTTCCAACAATTTGGAGTCTTTGGGATTTTGAGGGTCTTTTCAATTTTCTGCTTCAAGGCATTCATTTGGATATGAAATAAATTTTGGTGAACACTCGGCTTAAAAATAAGAATGACACAAACTTGGTTTAAGAAGAAATCCCGAACTTCATGTTTCTCTTGATTAGAAATATAGGAAATGAAAGAAATCCCAATTGATACAAGATTGCTTTTTAGGCCTTTACAAGAGAGGCTAATTGAACTGTTGAAATCACTGAGCGACGCTGAGTGGCAAAAACAGACTGTAGCCAAAAAGTGGAAGGTAAAAGACGTAGTGAGTCATATCTTGGATACTCAACTAAGGGTTCTTTCCATGCAACGTGACGGGTACTTTGGAGAACCGCTCCCTGAAATAAAGGGCTATGCTGACCTAGTTGATTGGCTTAACCAGTTGAATGGTGACTGGGTAAACACTACTAAAAGGCTAAGCCCAAATACGCTCATTCTTTTACTCGAGGCCATCGGGGATTTAGTTTCTGAATATTACCTTTCTCTAAACCCTTGGGAAGAGGCCATCTTTTCAGTAGTTTGGGCTGGAGAGTCCAGAAGTTACAATTGGATGCATTTGGCTCGTGAGTACACCGAATATTGGCATCATCAACAACAAATTAGGGATGCTGTGTGTAAACAAGGAATTATGTCACGAGAATTCTTTTATCCTGTAATAGATACTTTTTTTCAGGCCTTGCCCCATACCTTCAAAGATGTTGAAGCAGATAAGGGAACTGTAATAGAAACGCATATAACTTCTGAGGCGGGTGGGACTTGGTTTCTCGAAAAGGAAAAGGATGGCTGGATATTGCAACCCACTCCCCAACCCAAATCAGTTTCCTTTGTACGCATACCTATAGAACTCTCATGGGTGCTCTTTTCAAAGAGCGTTCGTCCAAATGAGATTATGGATAAAATCGAAATTAAAGGAGATAAAGACTTAGCAAATAGAGTACTTGAAATGGTTTCTGTAATGGCATAAAAGACTTAAGTGCCATCCGAATCCCAAGTGAATATTATATAATGGAATAAACTTAAACCAATGAAAACAACAACTTTTTTGACCTTTGTGGGAGAACAATGTGGAAAAGCAAAAGAAGCTATGGAATTCTATACTTCGTTATTTCCAAAATCCAAAATTGTAAGTATAACCAAGTATGCCAAGGGTGAACCTGGCGGAACACCAGAACTCATCAAATATGGTGTTTTTACCCTAAATGGAACAGAATATCGTGTTTCAGAAAGCAACTACGACCACAAGTGGTCTTTTTCACCCGGGGTATCCCTTTTTGTGGATAGTGACTCCGAAGAGGATATTGAAACCCTGTTTGGAAAATTGATGGATAATGAAGGAATGGTACTAATGCCTCTGGACAATTATGAAATGGGAGATTATGGTTTCGGCAAAAAATTCGGATGGGTGCAGGACAAATATGGGATTTCCTGGCAGGTGAATTTAGCAGACTAAACGGCAGGCAAGGTTTTTGGAGAATTCAATTTTTTTCGAAATATCAGGTATAGGCGCGCTTCAAGGCCTTCTGTTTTCTTTGTTACTATTAGCGAAAAAAGGAAAACAGTTTCCTGACCGTATTCTATGTATGTGGTTTTTGGTTTTTTCCGTCCACTTATTGTCTGGGATGGGCAAGGAACTTTATCCTGCCCAACCTTTTTTCCCCATATTGACTTCCACCATGGGATTTCTACATGGACCTTTTTTTTTAGTTTATTACAAATCGGTCATGAACAGAAAGTGGCGTCTTGCAGACAGTCTTCATTTTTTGCCTTTTCTGATTTTTATGGTTCTCAGTTTTTTTGTCGATTCTGATTTTGCTTCATCGTGGAATCTTATTATACTATTTCCCAAAATTGCTTCATTAACCCTGTACCCAATCTATGTATTGTATTTAAATACCAGACGAGCAAAGTTTCTGCAAAACAACCATTCAGGTCATGAGATCATAGCGCTTCGTTGGATTCGGATTATAGCCCTACTTTTTCTCTTAAGTATAGGCATAGGCATCTTTAGAATGATTGTGGAATTATCAGTGGGTGTTCGCTACTTTGAACTTTGGGATGTAATACGATATGTTATCCTTTTGACAGCATTGGGTTATTTTGGATTGAAGTACGGGGTAGTATATCATCCAGAACTAAGCATATCGACTGAACCCCAAATCAATTACAAATCAAGCCCTCTAAAAAAGGCTGAAATTGAAAAATATGCGGAAAGCATCAATAATTTTATAAAACATAGTGAAGCCTATCTGGACCCTAGCTTTTCCTTGTCCACACTTTCAAAATCCCTGAAAATTCCCAAGCATCATTTATCCCAGACCATTAATTCTGAAATGAATACCTCTTTTTACACCTTGATTAATTCCAAGAGAGTTGAGTATGCCATGGGCAAACTGAAAGTTTCAGAAAAAATGAATTATACACTTGAGGCCATTGGTTATGAATCCGGATTCAATTCAAAATCTTCCTTCTTTCACAATTTCAAAAAGGTTACCGGAAAAACTCCAAAGCAATACCTGAAAGAAATCAGTAGCTCTTAATTGAGCATCACCTTAATCCATACTTTGAATGCTTTCTTAGCATCCAAACACTTAAATTTTTTTGGATGAATAAAAGAAGCTTTCTAAAGACATCGGCTCTAGGAATGACTGCAGTCGCCGTAAACCCGTTTGAAACTATACATGCGGGGTTGACCCATAAAAGCAATGGAAAAAAGGCACTTATGTTGGGAGGTAGGGGTTTTATTGGTCCCTCAATTGTAAATGCACTTTTGGCAGCAGGCTATGAGGTTACCCTTTTGAACCGGGGTAAAACGAATGCTACCCTTTTTTCGGATTTGCCTGTGATTATTTGTGATAGGGAACGTGAAAACAAAGCGGGCCTCAAGGCGATTGAGAGTAAACACAAAGAAACCTATTGGGATGTCGTGGTAGACACCTGGCAAAAATCCCCAAAAGCAGTATCTGATTTTTTGGAAGAATTCAAAGACAATATCGGGCACTACCATTATATCTCTACGATTTCTGTATACGATAAATGGGACAATAAATATATTGTGGAAAGTGAACCCTTGAATCCACTTCCTCCTGCGCCCACGACTATTGGCGAAGAGTTTCGTTACGCCATTCGGAAAACCTTTGCTGAAGAGGCAATAAGAAAAAATACTGAACGGTATACTATTTATAGGTCTTCTGGAATGAAAGATTTTCGAACTACCCGTCCTATGGACCCGGATGCCCAGCCGTATTGGCCCGTACGTTTTAGCCGTGGCGGGGAGATATTGGTGCCTAAAGTGGATAACCACTATATACAATTTACCGACGTGCAGAGCTTGGTGCAATTTTTAGTGCACTGTTCGGAAAACAAAACGTATGGGGAATTCAATGTGGCACATTCCACTATGGCATTCAAGGATTATGTGTCCTGTTTGGCTTATGTTACGCAGAAGCCGGATAAATTACACTGGATTGATGGTGAGTTTTTGGAAAAAGAAGGGTTGCTACCCTATAGAATTGTACCATTCTGGCGCGAGCAACCTGTTGGATTTTATTATTTCAATGTTCAAAAAGCGCTTTCGGCGGGGTTGGTGAATCGCCCAGTGACCGATATGCTGGCGGACCAGATAGCGGGATACAAAAGTAGATTTCCAAATGATGATGTTCGTTTTGGAACCACCATAGGTGATAAAACCCTGAAGTACTTTTCCATGGAAAAGGAAAAAGAGGTGATACGTAAATGGCTTGCCAGCCAATAGAGCTGTTATTTAAAATCAACTGATTTTTTATAGAAACCTAATAAATCCTAAAGAATTTCAGACTGTTTAGACTTCTAAATTGACTTCAAAAACGCTGGGTTTTTTATTGAAAAAATCCGAACTTGAAACAAGTCGAGTATCCCACTATTCGATGGTGTTATGCATTTAGAAGTAAATCAAAAAAAAAATAAAAAGCATGTCAAAAATTCTAATTACGGGAGCGAATGGCGGTTTTGGCGCCTTGACCGTAAAAACCTTACTTGAACAGGAGCACAGCGTGGTGGCCACTATGCGAAATACAGAAACGAAAAATAAAGGAAAAGCTGATGAGTTGTCAGCTTTGGGGGCGAAAATTGTATGCTTGGACGTTACCGATGACGAAAGTGTAAACAGCGGGGTTGCTCAAGCCATCGACCTTCTAGACGGACTTGATGTAGTGATTAATAATGCCGGAATCGGCGTTTTGGGAATTCAAGAGCAGTATACCACGGACGATTTTAAGCGATTGTTCGATGTCAACGTATTTGGTGTACAACGCGTAAATCGTGCTGCGTTACCGCATTTAAGAAAACAAGGTTCTGGATTACTTATTCATATTTCCAGTCTTTTGGGACGTATAACCTTTCCTTTTTATGGGCCCTATAATGCCTCGAAATGGGCTGTGGAAGCATTGGCTGAAAATTATAGGATTGAGCTTTCAGGCTTTGGGGTGGATTCCTGCTTGGTGGAACCTGGAGGATATCCCACCGGTTTTTTCGATAGTTTGATGAAACCTTCGGACACCTCACAAAATGAAAGCTATGGCGATATGATACATGCGCCGAAGCAAGCTTTTGACAGTTTTGAGGGAGCCCTGGCCAGCAATCCAGCGCA
>JBCDAX010000020.1:0-61959 GCA_039184805.1 Bacteroidota bacterium
CAGTATTGCACTTAATTTATTTTTGTTCATCTTATTCATTTTAATTTTTAATAGTCCTAGAATGTTACATTCATTCCCAATGTAAATGTAGAAGCCTGTGGCACGGTAAAGAAATCCTGCCCTATGGTACCACCACCATCACCTCTGTTCGATGCCTCCGGATCGTATCCGTCAAGGTCGTCACTTTTGATGGTCAACAGGTTGGTCCCGGTCACATATAACCTCACATTGGTCAAGAATGTTCTGTCAATAAAATCTCTTGGTAATGTGTACGCTAAAGTTACGTTCTTTAACCTTACAAATGAACCATCCGCAATCTGAGCTGATGAAGTCTGGGCGAAGGTACTGATAGTTGGGCTCGCTGGACTAGGAATGAAAGCCTGGTCACCAGGTTGTTGCCATACGTTCAACACTCTTGTGGTCTTATTGAATCCGCTGATCGGGTTTTCCGTAAATTCTCTGGATGTCAACAATAGGTCGTTACCTATGGAAAAGTTGAACAGTGTGCTCAACGACCAGTTCTTATAGGTAAAGTTATTTGAGAAACCACCAACAAAATCCGGGTTACCCTGTCCAACAATTCTTCTGTCTGCAGCCACGGGACTTGTTGTCGGATTGCCATCGGCGCCCAACCACTCGGCATCCCCGGTCTGTGGATTGACACCGATGTAAGGGATAACATACCATGAGTTCGCTGATTCCCCAAGCACAGCTCTTTGTGGTGAGTTGGCCAAGGAACCACCTACTTGTTCAACGAACGGTCTTCCTTGCTCGTCCAAACTTGAAGTATCAGGTAAGGAGGTCACCTCGTTTTCGTTCCAGGCTATGTTGAAGTTTGAAGTCCAGCTAAAGCCTTCTGGGTTATCAAATATCGTGGCATCGATCGTAAGCTCGACCCCTCTGTTTTCCAATTCCCCAACGTTCTGCAAAACATTGTTAAGACCGTTATTGAACGTAGGGTCAACAGGAACAAGAAGGATTAGGTCATCGGTTGTCCTGTTGTAGTATTCAGCGTTGAAAGACAACCTTCTGTTGAAGAAGCTCGCTGAAAGTCCCACATCCCAAGTCGTTGTGCTCTCCCACTGTAGATCGGGGTTCTCAATCCTGTTTGGAAACAATCCTGATTGTCCGTTATAATTACCTGTTGTGTAAGTTCCCAAAGAAGGGAAGAAGTTCAATACCCCTGTAGCATTCGTAATCCTATCATTACCGGTCGAACCGATACTACTGTTGATCTTGAGTCCCTGAATCCAGGTCACATCCTGCATGAAAGGCTCTTCCGATATGTTCCATCCTGCAGCAGCGGACCAAAACGTACCAAATTGGTTGTTCGCCCCGAAAACTGAAGATCCATCACGTCTCAAGGAACCTTCCAATAAGTATCTACCATTGGCATAATCATAAGATGCCCTACCTAAGTAGGAAACCAAAGCTGTCTTGTCGCCACTGGAAAACGTAATAGGGAAAGTAGATGCAGATTCCACATTACGTTGGTCATCGGAAAGGAATCCCGTACCCTGCCCTCTTAGAATCCTGAACTCGTTCTCTTCAAATGAGTATCCTACAAGTACGTTCAGGTTGTGCTTTTCACCAAAGGTCTTGTTGTAGGATAATAAACTGTTCACAATGACCCTGTTCTGTTGGGAAATTCTGTTATCCGCCTCTCCACCAGGTGTTAACAAATCTATTTCCCTTTGTATACGATCATTCGTATTTCTATCGATACCGAGTTCCTGTTTGAAACTAAGTCCATCTATAAAAGAGGATAGGTCAAAGTTCAAATAGGCGTTACCGATGATTCTGGTGGTGTTTTGGTCATTCTGGTTCAATTGCTCTTGAGCAATTACGTTCCCACCACCCACGTTACCTGCGGTTGTGAAATTGCCATTTTCATCAAATGGCTCAACATCGGGTCTTTGCAATAAAGCAATTGTGTATGGAGCGGCAAAAGCATTTTCAGCGGGCGTAAGGTCGAAATTGTTTTGGGACACGTTCATGTTGATCCCAGCGGTGAGCCAATCGGTCGCTTTGGTTTCTAAATTAGTCCTGAAGCTTGTTCGATCTAATGAGTTACCGTTCAAAACACCTTCCTGTCTTTCTCTCGTACCACCTATAAAATAAGTGACTTTGTCATTACCTCCTCGTACACTAAAATTACTATTGGTGGAAACAGCATTTCTTGTAACAAGATCGATGAAATCAACATCTCCACCAGCATCCGTCAACAAAGTTTGCCCTGTAACCGACCTGATGGTAGTTGTGAAATCAATAAACTCACTTGCGTTCAACATGTCTGGAGAATCTGTCAGCCTGGAAAAGGATACATTGGTATTTATGTCAACGGTCACCGTTCCATCCGTTCTTCCTCTCTTAGTCGTGATCAAGACCACACCGTTACCACCTCGCGAACCGTAAAGTGCTGCAGCGGCGGCTGATTTTAGAACAGAAATGCTCTCGATATCATTTGGGTTGATCGTTGCAAGTGGGTTGACCCCCTGTCCAGTTCCCTGGGCAAGTGTAGTAAAGGTATCACCCAAAACAACACCATCGATAACGAACAATGGTCTGGAACTACCTCCAAGAGAGTTCGTTCCCCTTATCCTTACCTCTGGGGCGGCTCCAACAAGACCGGAGCTACTTACCACCTGAACACCGGCAGACTGACCCTGTAAGATGTTCTGGGGAGAATCTACCACCAAGTCTTCAATGGATTCACTGTCTATCTCCGAAATACTCGTAATTACATTCTTTCTGGATTTCTCTCCATATGCCACTACAACTACTTCCTCTAAAGCTTCGGCATCTTCTTCCATCTGTACATTGATAGTATTGGATGCTCCTATGGTCACATTTACCGTTTTTTGACCTAGGTAGCTGAAACGAAGTCTTTGGCCTTCGGCCGCGGATACCGTATAATTACCATCAAAATCGGTTTGCGTCCCTGACGTAGTACCAACTACCACAACAGAGACCCCAGGTAATGGGAGACCGTTTTGGTCGGATACATTACCGGTAATTGTTTTCTCTTGTCCAAAAGAGAAATTGATGCATAGCAAAAGGAAAGAAGCCAGCATCAAAGTAAACTTTGATCTCATTTAATTGAATTTTTGAATTAGTCAGGGGCTAAAATCTTAATAAAAACTAAAAATTCCAAAAATTACTTGCTTTCAAACCCAACAAATGTTAAAAAGGGATTAATAATTATCAAATTTTGAGTTAATTCACGGTAGGTTTGTGAAATACTAAATTCTTTAACGAATCTACTTCGTCTTTATAAGAGAATTACCACGGTTAATTTAGGATAAGTGAGTTTGAAAAGATATAACGTGCAAGGTACTATTGCTGGCACTGATGAAGCAGGGAGGGGGTGTTTAGCTGGACCGGTTACCGCAGCAGCCATCATTCTACCCGTTGAATTTACCAACGAAACCCTAACAGATTCCAAACAATTGTCTGAGGTTAAGAGAAAATTACTAAGACCTCTTTTGGAAAAGAAAGCATTGACGTATTCCGTCCAACATGTTTTTCAAGAAGAAATAGATTCAATTAACATTCTTAATGCTTCTTTTTTGGCCATGCACAAATCGCTGGACATGTTATCCACAAAACCTGAGTTGATTTTAGTAGATGGCAATAGATTTAAGCCTTACCCTTCCATAGACCATAAATGTATAATTAAAGGTGATGGCAAATACATGAGTATTGCAGCCGCTTCTGTCTTGGCAAAAACACATCGGGATGCCTACATGGAAAAGATTCATGAAGAATTTCCCATGTACAACTGGAAGAAAAATAAAGGTTATCCTACTAAAGAACACCGAGAGGCCATCAGAAAGCATGGTCTTAGCAAATACCATCGAAGAAGCTTTAGGCAATTACCGGAACAATTGACACTGGAAATCTAAAGTCCTAAATTTGTTTCAAAATTTTTACATGAAACCTCGGGCAATTTATCTTATTCTCTTCCTATCTTTTTTTTCCTGTCAAAAAGAAGTCAAGACTTCGGACACTTATCTAGAGCAATTGCCTAGCGATACCTCCTTTTTGGTAAAAGTGAATGACATGACCGGTTTCTTGAGCGAGCTTAAGAATAGCATGATTTCAAAAAAAGGTGAGATTCTCAACTTTGTAAATCTAATCGAAAAAGAGAGTGAAATCTTTTCCATGGTTCAAACCGAACTGAAATGCTTAATTGGTTTTTATAAAAAAGGACGTGAGGGGCATGACTTTGTTTTGGTAACCAAATCCAATCCTGATTTTTTCAATATTTCACAAAAACCGAATCATTCTTCCGAAACCCTTACCTATGAAAACCACACCTTAAATAAATATGTATTCAACCAGACTGAAGTATTTACCTCTTCTAAAAATGGATTTCAGCTATTGAGCTCTTCCCAGTTACTCTTGGAAAATTTACTTCGTACTGATTCTTATGCCGTAAATCAAAACCTCCGTCGTCTGTATAATGCTTCTGAAAACAGCAAGTCGGCTACAATTTTCATGAATCTTGATGAATCTTCTTTTTTATCAAGTGAACCTGTAGCGAAAAATCCACTTTCCGAATGGATAAGTCTAGATATTTCTTTAGGACAAAACAGTTCTTCCCTGAATGGTATCGCAATAGCTTCGGATTCCAGCAAAACTTTTATTCATCTGTTTAAAAACACATCCCCACTAAGCAGCAGAACGCCCCTATATGCACCATCAAACACCGAAGCCTTGATCAGCTATACTTTTAACGACTTTAGCATTTTTCAAAAAAACCAGAATCAATTTCTGGACCGAGTAAAGGTTGCGGATACACTTTTTAATACGATAGAAGAGGTTGGCATCATACGCGTGAATCAAAAAAAGGTGGTCTTTCTAAACTCCTTTGGAGGTGAAGGTCTCAGCGATTTTCTCTCTGATAATAAAACATCCTCATTAACTTATCAGGGCAGCGACATATACCGTTATCGAAACAAAGATTTAATTACTGAAACATTCAATCCACTTATCAGTGATTTTGAGTCCAATTATTACATTGTTTTGGAAAACACCTTTGTTTTTTCTGAAACTGTTGAACCTTTGCAAACAGTTATCAGCAACTACAGGAACAAATCCACTTTTTCAGAATCCACAACATATACATCCGCAATAGAAAATTTTGCAAATGAGTCCAGTATGTTCTTTGTTTCTGACCATACAGGTATTGATTTCGTAATCGGACAACCTCTTTTGGCCGAAGTATTCAACACTACAGAAACCAAAAAACTGAAAAACCACACTTTCGGAGCTCAATTGGTGGCAGACAATGGTTTTATGCATACCTCTTTTCGTGTTTCCGAAATAAGGAAAGCTGCCCGCGGAAATACGACGATTCCTCTTTTTACTATAGAGTTGGATTCAGACTTGGCGACCAATCCATTATTCGTCAAAAATCACAGAAACAAGAAACAGGAAATTGTAGTTCAAGATCGTGACAACTTTTTGTACCTAATATCCACAAACGGGAAAGTACTTTGGAAAAAGCAACTGGATGGTCGAATTCAAGGAAAAATTCATCAAGTAGACCTTTATAAAAACGGGAGACTTCAATTGGCCTTTTGCACCAATAATGAATTTATGGTTATTGACAGAAATGGAGAAGATGTTCCTCCTTTCAAAATCAAGTATGAAGGTGGCAACCTTAATCCTTTGGCTGTTTTTGATTATGAAGGAAACAGGGATTATCGGTTTGTGGTCACACAAGGTGAAAAAATATTTATGTACAACAATAAAGCGCAAATTGTTGATGGCTTTACCTATAAACAAGCGGTAAGCGAAATTATACGGCCTCCCGAACATTTTAGGGTTTCAGGTAAAGATTTTTTAGCATTCCAGTTGGCAAACAATACACTTAAAATCTTACATCGTACCGGGAAGGATAGGATTACAGTAAATGAAAAGATAGATTTTTCAAAAAATGGTATGTATCTCTACAAGAGTAAGTTTTCCATGACAGATAAAAGAGGTGTTTTGTTCCAAGTTGATACCAAAGGGAAAATTACCAAAACCAACTTCAACCTCAATAAAGATCATGGCATGTATACCACCAGCAAGACTTTAGCGCTAATGAATGATAATGTTTTAAGTATAAAGGGCAAAAAAGTAGAGTTAGAGCTAGGAGTATATTCGGAACCCAAGATTTTTTATATATACGATAAGATTTACGTGAGCGTAACAGACATCCAAAACCAAAAAATATACCTCTTTGACAGTCAAGCCAAGCCTATTCCCAACTTTCCTCTATTTGGGAATTCTGTAATCGATATGGTAGATATGGATGGTGATAAAAAACTTGAAATTGCAGCAAAAGACCAAGATAATTCCCTTATTGTCTATAAACTAAATTAACACCTTCTTTACGACTAGTTATACATTGGTTTAAACAAAACACACATCTTGTGTAGTGGCTTACATTTTTTTTTGTAGTTTCCAATAGTTTGAATTACAAATACTTACACTTTACCAAAACACTATAAAAATGAAAATCTCCATTAAACTGCTTGTTAGCTCTCTTTTTATGTTCACTTTCTGCTTAAGCGGAAATGCCCAGTTTTTCAAAAAACTGGCAAAGAAGGCTGAAAAAGCAGCGGAAAGAACCGTTGAAAGAAGAGTAGAAACTGAAACCTCTAAAAAAACCGATCAAGCCCTGGATAGCGTATTGGGAACAGGGCAAGAGAAACAGAAAGCCCCAAATACCCCTCAAAGCCCTTCAGGTCAACAGGGAGGTTCAGGAGACTCCAACACGCAAACTTCTGGCTCGGGCAATTCCCCAAGTTCTACTGGCCCTAAAACACTTGATGTCTACAGTAAGTTCGACTTTGTTCCAGGGGATGAGATTTTGTTTGTCGATGATTTTTCAAATGATTTCATTGGTGATTTCCCTTCAAAATGGAATACCAACGGAGGAGGGGAAATGGTTACCATTGATGGTTCTTCCAATAAGTGGTTTGCCATTAACCCGGGTAGTTTTGTAGTTCCTATTACTGATTTCACACTACCTGAAGAATATACTATTGAGTTGGACTTGCGCTTTTTGAATCTAACCAACAAAACCTCGTCTGTTATTGAAACCCTATTCATCTGCGCTGAAAATGCAAACCTAAGTAATAAGGATGCCTTTGTTCTAACAAATCTCAATCCTGTTCAATACATAGCGGTTGGTCCAGAAATCAGAAATAAATTTCCGGGAGACCCAGACCCTATACGCAATAAGATGAAAAGTGATTTTCGCAAAGTGTATAATGAAGAAATGCATATTTCCATAGCAGTAAATAAAAATCGTTATCGATTTTGGATTAATGAGACTAAAATCTTTGATATACCTCAACTCATTAAAGACCCTTCAAAAATCAATAAATTCAAAATTTATGTGAGAGGTTTAAATCAAGATAAGAGTGAACGTATGCTGATTTCCAATCTCAAAATCGCGGAAGGTGGGGTCGATTTACGAAGAAAATTAATATCAGAAGGAAAAATTTCTACCAACGGAATTCTTTTTGATTCTGGTTCTGCCAATATCAAACCAGAATCCATGGGGATCATTCGTCAAATCTATCAGGTCTTGCAGCAAGATGGCTCCATAAGTCTTAAGATAGTCGGGCATACGGATTCAGATGGAAACGATGCCAGTAACCTAACACTATCAGAAAAGCGGGCTGCTGCAGTAAAAAATGCGCTTGTATCAGTCTATGGTGTAGATTCCAGTAGACTTACCAGTGAAGGCAAGGGAGAATCGGAGCCTATTGGTGATAACTCCACACTGGACGGAAAAGCACAAAATCGCAGAGTAGAATTCATTAAGCAATAAGTTATGAGACTTCAAACACAAAAAAATCCATTGCTGTGGATGCTACTCTTTGCATTTGTATCAATAACCTATTCCCAATCAGATTGTAGCCAATACTATCCTTTAACCGAAGGTGCAAAGTTCCAATATACGATGTACGATAAAAAAGGAAAGATGGAAGGAACAAGCGACTACAGTGTATCTGAAGTAAATGCCTCTGGAGGTGCCACGAATGCCACGATGTATATAGCTCTAAAAGATAAAAAAGGGAAAGAAACATTTGCCACCAATTATAAATTTAGTTGCAAAGGGGATAAAGTCGTCATTGACTATCATTCCCTTATTCCAGGTGAAATGTTCAAAGCATACGAAGGTATGGAAGTGAACATTACGGGAACAGACCTTGAGCTACCTAATAATTTGAAAGTTGGGCAAGAGCTAGCCGATGCCAATGTTGCCATTAAGATAGATATGGGAGGTATGTCCATGGACATGACTGTTAACCAGGTAAATCGCAAAGTAGAAAAGAAAGAGTCAGTAACCACACCTGCGGGTACCTTCGAGTGTCTGGTGCTCTATAGCGATACCGAATCCAAAATGATGATGGCTAACCAGAGCTTTCCTTCTCGTGTCTGGTTATCTGAGGGAGTTGGAATGATAAAACAAGAAACCTGGAACAAAAATGGGAAGCTGTTAAGCAGTATGGTACTGACTTCCCATAGCAAGTAACTACAGTTCTTGATTATTGAATCGAGGCCTTTTCTTTTATGATTTCTGCCTCAAAAAGGGTTTGGAAATGCCTTAACATTTTTTGGCGCACGTCTTCCATATCAATTTCTTTTTTACCCAATTCTACATTGAGGGAGGTAACCGCTTTATCCTTTATCCCACACGGAATCATTAAATCAAAATAGCCCAAATCCGTATTAACGTTAAGTGCAAATCCGTGCATAGTCACCCACCTGCTGGCGCGCACTCCCATGGCACATATCTTACGGGCAAAAGGAGTACCTACATCTAACCACACTCCTGTTTCACCATCGGACCTTTCGCCTTTGAGACCATATTCCCCTAAGGTGAGAATGACCATTTCTTCTAAAAGTCGAAGATATTTATGGATGTCCGTAAAAAAATTATCCAGGTCTAAAATAGGGTACCCTACAATTTGTCCGGGTCCGTGATAGGTAATGTCTCCACCTCTATTTATTTTATAAAAAGTGGCCTTTTTCTCCTCCAGAACCTTTTCATCCACCAATAAATTGTTCATATCCCCACTTTTTCCTAGAGTATATACATGGGGATGTTCAACAAAAAGAAAGTGATTGGAAGTTTCCAATTCAGTGCCGTTCCTTCTGTTAGAAATTTTGGTGTTAACTATCCCTTGAAAAAGTTTTTCCTGATAATCCCAGGTTTCCTTGTAATCCTTGTATCCCAGATTTTCTAGAATGACTTTTTTATTCATTCTGCAAAGATACGAATAGGTAGGGCGGAAAACTAGTTTTCCAGTTCTACCTCAAGGTCCAATACGGAAGGGTCTTTCATCAAATCCAAGAATTTCACCTCATAAATGAGCGTTTTACCATCTGCGCTAAAGGTGGCTCCTTCTGCTGAAGCGGATTTAACCCGTTTTGGAAAATGATATTTAAGTGTATACGTAGAACCTGAAAGGAACATTTCGGCACCTTGGAGACTGTCAATACTTTGCTGGAATAACTCTTGATCTAAAATTTTGGCGGTTCGAGAAAATTTGTTGTTATCAAAACTGTAATTAACCTCGGTGGCATTGTCTTGTCCACCTACTTTTGGTTGATTTCCTTGGTTGGAATTCGGACCTAAAGTACTGGCACTTTGAAAGGCATTAAACGCATCGTTTACCTCATTAACGTTTTTGAACTCGCTGAATAGGTCAAACTTCATCTGTTTTGCCTCAGGATCCATCAACATGTGCATATTGAATCGTTCCAACTTTTTCAGTTTGGCCTGCTCTTCAGGAGACAATTGAGCTATACTATCTTTCTTTTCTTCAAGAATATCTTTGAAGGAGATTAAGGAATCAATAGCTTTTTCATTGTCTTTCATCATTTCATCACCTGCCATTTCCATCAATTCGGAGCCATCAAAATTGATGGATAGTTTTCCTGAACCATCTTCGTTGATAGTTATTTCTTCGGTAAAATTGCAGGAAACAGCAAATGCAATGGCTATTGCCATTACAAAAAAATGTATTCGTTTCATGGTATTGATTTTAGTTCGTGTTATTTAGGATGACGAGTGCTCCTATTACACCAGGAACCCACCCGCACAAAGTCAAAAGTAAGACAATAACAAACGAACCACAACCTTTTCCGATAACTGACAAGGGTGGAAATAAAATAGCTAGTAAAACTCTCCAGAAACTCATATTTGATTGATGATGATGTACCTTATAGGTAGCAGAAATGCTATTTTTGTTACACTAATCCTTTATTTTTATCGTGTTAGTTTTACCACATGAAAAAATGGGTACTTGTTCTGGCTTTTCTTTCCTTTTGCTTTGTAAAGGGTCAATATCATTTTTCAGGTCATGTGGCTCAGGAAAACGCAGGTAAATCCATTTACCTTTCCATGGTAGAGGATTACAGAAAATCCTCTAGGATTTATCTGGATCAAATTATTAAAAGAACTAAGGTTGACTCCACTGGTTTTTTTCAATTTGAGGGAAATAACCTTCCTTTAGAAAACAGAATTTATCGAATTCATTTGGACAATTGTGATGAAGGTGTGGAATCTGCTCACTTTTTAGGAAAGTGCCAAAACAGTCCCAACGTACTTTTCATAGCACATAACTTAGATTCAATTCAATTTCCAACATCATTTGAAGACCAAGCGTTATGCACGATAGAATCAACCAATGTCAAATCACAAATGCTGTTGGATATTGAGGCGTTCAAGGAGGAAATGATATTCGATTTTACGGAGTTTCGAAGTGATACCAATCTAAAACTGAACTTAAAGAATTGGTTTTCAAGACTCCAAACTTTCGGAAAAGATAGTGAAGAACCTCTTGTTGAATTGTATATCTATGATTTCTTATCCGATAAAAAGAATGAAACCTATGATTTTTATCTTCGAGATATTGTTCAAAACTCTTATTATGGCAACCTTCTAAATCGGTTACAAAGCAGTTATCCAGAAAGTAGCTTTACAAAACAATACCAGGCCGAAATAACAACCGATAAGCAGTTGGCAAGTTTTGAGAGCCCTACGATTCTGGATTGGAAATGGATTGTATTAGCACTACTTATAGTTTCCTTATGTTTCAATGCTTATCTCTTATTTAGAAAAGAAAAGAATGCCAAATCAGAGAAAATCTTAGAAAAACTAACTCCACAAGAACAAAAAATAGTTGATCAGATTAAACAAGGGAAAAGCAATAAAGAGATAGCGGCTTTCCTTTTTGTCAGTCATAGCACGGTCAAAACACATATCAACAATTTGTATAAAAAGCTGAATGTTTCTAGTAGGGAGGACATTCTGGAGCTGTTGAACAAATAAATTTCCACCCTAGGTCTAGACCCAAAATCCATCCGTAGTTCTCCAGATAGAGACTCACTTTTCCTGAATTTTCGATTCTAATCAAATCTTTAATTCATGAAAACAATTGTTACAGCAATTTTATCTCTTTTTGTATTTATTGGCTTGGCTCAAGAATACAATCAGGAAATCGTATTGGAAAATGGGAAAAAATTTATGGTGGGGAAAATCACCCAAGCCGGATTGGAAAGTGAGCCCTATCAAAGTTGGTTTACACCAGGGTATGATTCCTATGTTGTGGACTCACAAATAACCAAAATGTTCAAAAAGAGCTTGAAAAAACATGAGGTAAAACTCTTTTTGGGTACTTGGTGTGGAGATAGCAAACGGGAGGTGCCCAGAATCCTCAAAATTCTTAAGTCTTGTGAATACCCAGACCAGAAGTTGGAGATTGTTGCTCTAGACAGGAGAAAGGAACATTACAAAAAAAGTCCAACAGGTGAAGAAAAGGGTTGGAACATCATCAAAGTCCCTACAATTATCTTTCTAAAAGACGGGAAAGAAGTCAATCGTATTGTGGAAAGTCCCATAGCCTCCCTTGAGGAAGACATGGCTCAAATCCTTTTGGGCAAATCCTATATTCCCAATTACGCACACTCGAATAAAACGAAGTGAGGAATTAAAGCGCAAAAGTGTAATTTTGCGCTTTAATTTTTTAGACATGCAGCTATCGGAACAGGAAATCGTTCGTAGAGAGAAATTAACAAAGCTTCGCGAGATGGGGATTGACCCCTATCCTGCAGCTCTATATCCAGTTAATGCTACTTCAGAAAGCATTAAGAACGACTTTGAAGAGGATAAACAGGTTATCATTTCCGGTAGATTGATGTCACGAAGGATTCAAGGGAAAGCCTCATTTGCTGAACTTCAGGATAGCGAGGGGCGTATTCAGGTATATTTTAACCGTGATGAAATATGCCCGGATGAAGATAAAACTCTGTATAACGAAGTTTACAAAAAGTTACTGGATATTGGAGATATCATAGGAATCGAGGGTTCACTATTCACTACTCAAGTGGGAGAAAAAACGGTGATGGTCAAAAACTTTACAGTTTTGAGCAAAGCCCTTCGACCTCTTCCCCTACCCAAGGTTGATGCGAATGGAAATACCTATGACGAATTCAACGACCCAGAACTTCGTTATCGACAACGGTATGTAGATTTAGTAGTTAATCCATCCGTAAAGGACACGTTCATTAAACGAACCAAGATTACCAACAGTATTCGAGAGTTCTACAATGAAAAAGGTTACCTAGAAGTAGAAACCCCAATTTTACAACCTATTCCAGGGGGTGCTGCCGCACGACCGTTTTTGACGCATCACAATGCCCTAAACATTCCATTGTACTTGAGAATCGCAAATGAGCTTTATTTAAAGCGATTGATTGTTGGTGGTTTTGATGGGGTGTATGAATTCTCCAAAGATTTCAGAAATGAAGGAATGGACCGAACCCATAATCCAGAGTTTACAGTAATGGAACTCTATGTAGCCTACAAGGACTACAACTGGATGATGGATACTACTGAGCAGCTTTTGGAAAAAATCGCATTAGACGCTACTGGAAATACAAAAGTAACCGTTGGGGAAAACGAAATAGAGTTTAAAGCTCCTTACGCCCGTGTGCCTATTTTAGAGGCCATTAAGATTCATACAGGTTTTGAGGTAGCTGGTATGAATGAAAATGAATTGAGGGAGGTAGCCCAAAAATTAGCTATTGAAGTAGACGAGACAATGGGTGTCGGAAAACTGATTGATGAAATTTTTGGCGAAAAATGTGAGCAGCATTATATCCAACCCACCTTTATTACTGATTATCCGAAGGAAATGAGTCCCTTGACCAAAGAACACAGGGATAATCCTGCATTGACCGAACGTTTTGAACTTATGGTGAATGGAAAAGAGTTGGCCAACTGCTATTCTGAGCTCAACGACCCCATTGACCAAAGAGAACGTTTTGAGGAGCAATTAAGACTTTCTGAAAAAGGGGATGATGAAGCCATGTTCATAGACCAAGATTTCCTACGCGCTTTGGAATATGGAATGCCTCCAACAGCAGGTATCGGTATCGGGATTGACCGTTTGGTCATGTTGATGACGAACAATTCGTCCATCCAAGAGGTATTGTTCTTTCCGCAGATGCGACCTGAGAAAAAACAAGTTCAGTTGACCGAAGAGGAAAAAATTATTGTGGACATTCTTAAACCGATAGGACAATTACCGCTAACCGAATTGAAAGAAAAAGCCGGACTTAGTGGTAAAAAATGGGACAAGAGCACCAAAAACTTATCCAAACTTGGGCTGTTCGAAGTAGAAAAAAATGATAAAGGGCTTTTTGCAAAACTGAAAAGTTAAAACCCTTTTTCCCTAAAGTACCATTCTTTCTCCTTTTTGTGCATTGATGTATCTGTGTACCCAAGATAGCTTTGCCTTATCATTTTAAATCACAAAATAATGAGCAAAAGAGCATTAATTATAGGAGGCAGTAGTGGAATAGGGAAAGCTACTGCAGAGAATTTACTTCAAGAAGGGGTTGAAGTGCATATTGTGGGAACCAACGAAACCAAATTGGCTGCCTTTAAAAGCGAAGCAACAGGTAATTTAAGCACGCATAAAGTAGACATTACCAAAATTTCCGAAGTAGAAGAACTTACCGATTTGGTCAACAATTGGGATAGTCTTGATTATTTGGTGAATGCATCCGGTATATTTGGTCCTAAACCCTTTTTGGATCATACCTTAGCTGATTATGATTCTTATTTGGATTTAAATCGTGGGTTCTTCTTTATTACCCAATCGGCAGCTAAAAAAATGGCGGAAACCGGAGGAGGCTCAATTGTGAACGTAGGATCTATGTGGGCCAAACAATCCGTAAAAGCCACGCCTTCCTCAGCTTATTCCATGCAGAAAGCAGGATTGCACAGTCTCACTCAACATCTAGCTATGGAGTTGGCAGACCATAAGATTCGCGTAAATGCAGTTTCCCCAGCTGTAGTCGAAACGCCTGTTTACGAAAGTGTTTTTGGTGGAAAACAAGAAGCATCGAACGCCCTTCAGAATTTCCATGGATTCCATCCGTTGGGAAGAAATGGGCGTCCAGAAGATGTGGCGAACATTATTACCTTTCTTCTTTCGGACGAAGCATCATGGGTAACTGGCGCCGTTTGGGATACAGATGGTGGAGTTATGGCCGGAAGAAACTAAATTCAACACTTTAAATTGGGGTGGGCAAATGTCCTACCCCATTTTCTTGGGATAGAAAATTAAATGGACAATCGAAGGAAATATATAATCATCGGTGCAGGTCTTTCAGGTCTTGTGACGGCTTACGCTTTACAAAAGGCTGGAATCACAGATTTCATCATTTTAGAAGCAAGAGATAGGACCGGTGGAAGAATATATACCAAAAATGGAATTGATTTAGGAGCCACTTGGTTTCAAAATCACCACGTCCACCTCAATCATTTGTTAAATGAACTATCCTTAGACAAATTCGAGCAATATGCTTCCGGAAAAAGCATTTTGATCTATAATACCATGGCTCCTCCACATTATTTTGAAAGTCACTATGATGGCCCTTCTGCATATCGTATTACGAGTGGTTCCATGGCGTTAATTTCGAAATTATCGGGAATGCTAAAAGAAAAAATACACTTGAACACTTCTGTTCTAGCCATTCAAGAAAAAAATGAAGAATTGGAATTACAAAGTGGGCAAAATACGCTTTACGCAGAAAAAGTAGTTATTACCCTTCCTCCAAAACTAGCCGCTACCTTAAATTTCGGACCCGAGTTGTCAAATCCAGTTCTAAAAGCACTAGAAAATACCCATACTTGGATGAGCAACGCTATGAAAGTTGGAATCCAATTTGATTCTCCTTTTTGGAGAACAAAGGGGTTTTCTGGAACTATAGTTGGGCAAGTAGGTCCGGTTATCGAACTCTATGACCATACCGATCATAAAGAAGAAAAGTTTTCACTTATGGGCTTTATTAATGAAGGTTTACGGGATGTTTCTGCAGAAATTCGAAAAGAGAAAATCCTAAGCTATTTGGAAAAGCATCTTGGGAAAGAAATTAGAAGTTATGTTTCTTATTCAGAGAAAGACTGGTCTCTAGACCCATACACTTCGTGCAAAGAATTAAAATCCGTTTACATGAGCCCTCAGTACGGAAATCCTATATTCGATGAGTGGCATTTTAACGGTAAACTACTTTTCTCAGGTACCGAAACATCCCCAATTCATGGTGGCTATCTTGATGGGGCGGTATTTTCCGGACTAAAGGCGGCAAAGCAGATTATCAATGGGAATTAACCGTATCTTTAATAAACTAGATTAAGATTTAATTCGACTTGCCTAAATTTCCACAATATCACCTGCACAAACAAAAACCGGAGCAACTTCAATTCGAGGTATATGATTTAAGAAGTTATCTCAAAACGAACGGATGCAAAACCAGCACTCCACATTCCCATAGCTATAATCAAATTATTTGGTTTTTTAATGGTAGAGCCAAGCATATTGTTGATTTCAAAGTTTATGATGTAAACGAGAACACTATTCTTTTCATATCAAAGGATCAAATCCATGCTTTTGATGAGAATCAAGACCTCGATGGATGGTTACTCCATTTCAATGAAAGCTTCTTCTTGCATAGTGACGTGGATATGTTTTTGAAGCATAATATTTTTAAAAACCAAGAAAATCCATGCTATGCTATGCAAAAAGCAGCTATAGACACTGCAAAAACCTATATGCAATTGATATTAGAGGAGCTAAAACACCGAAATCGATTTGGCTTTGAAGAAAATGTACGTTTTCTTCTCAAATCTTTATTAATCACTTTGGAGCGAGCGCATCAAAATGACGAAACCGCCAAATTGGAAATCAATAACAATCATGAATTACAATATTTAAAATTCAAGGAACTCATTGAGCAGCACTACAAACAGGGAATATCGGTAAAAGATTATTCTGAAAAATTATTCATTTCATCCAAAACCTTGACCACCATAACCAAAGAAATTACTGGAAAACTTCCTACTCAAATCATACATGAGCGAGTACTATTGGAAGCTAAACGATTGCTTCGTTATACCTCAATGCAGATAAGTGAAATAGCGTTTAAAGTAGGATTTGAAGACCCTTCTTACTTCATTAAGTTCTTTAAGAGGTATGAAAATGTTTCCCCAAAATCTTTTCGGGAAAGGATAGGGATTACAAATTAGGTTTCAATTGAAACATTCTCCTGTTTTATTTGTCCCCAAAAAATTCTAGTTTAGGCTCCCATATGGAAAAAAGTAAAAAATGGGGATTGTTACTGGGCCCAGTAATATTTCTAATTCTACTTAACCTTCCTTTTGAGTTAGTCTCAGAGAAGGGAGACCATGTAATAGCCGTTGCCGCTTGGATGCTGATTTGGTGGATTACAGAAGCAGTTTCCATCTCGGTTACGGCGCTATTACCCCTCTTATTGTTTCCGTTATTGAAAATCCTTCCTATTGCAGAAGTAGGAGCCAATTATGGCAGCCCCATAGTTTTTTTGTTCTTTGGAGGATTCGTGATGGCATTGGCGCTGGAGAAAGTCAATTTACACCGGCGCATAGCGCTCAACATCATAAAGCTTACAGGAACCACCCCTAATCGGGTCATTTTAGGTTTTATGATTGCTACCGCTTCGTTGAGTATGTGGATTAGCAATACAGCCAGTACCGTAGTCATGTTACCCATCGCTTTGTCTGTTATTTCTTTGCTGATAAATGATGAGGATGGTTTTACAAAAAATGACAAAAACTTTGCGCTTAGCGTAATGCTGGGTATAGCCTTCTCCGCCAACGCCGGAGGAATAGCTACAGTAATTGGTACACCACCAAACTCCGTTTTGATTGGTTTACTTGAAAATGAATACAATACGGAAATATCATTTCTCAAATGGATGACACTGGGATTGCCTTTTTCCATGATTATGATAGGTATCAGTTATCTGGTTTTGGTAAAGTGGATGTTTCCCAACCGTGATTTAAAGTTCAATGCATCAAAAGAGGTCATTCATCAAGAACTAGAAAAGTTAGGCCCTACTTCGGGTAAGGAAAAAATGGTATTGGTCATTTTTGCTATTACCGTTTTCCTATGGATTTTTAGGACCCTTATTAATTCTATCTTTCCGAACCTTGGACTTTCGGATACCATGATAAGTATTTTTGCCGCCATCTCCCTATTCGCGCTACCTTACAATGTCAAAAAGGGAGATTTTATTATTCATTGGAAGGATACTTCCAAGCTGGCTTGGGGAATTTTGATACTTTTTGGCGGAGGTTTGGCCCTTGCTAAAGGTATGTCCGTTAGCGGTATTGTTGATTTGGTGGCCAGTACGATTGCCCAGAGTGAAATCAGTATTCTATTTACCGCCTTTTTGCTCATCTTGCTGATGTTGTTCATGACCGAATTGATGAGCAACGTAGCATTGGTAGCGGTACTTGCGCCTGTCGTGGCGGGCATAGCCATAGGACTCGACATACCTATACTCTATCTTCTGATTCCCGTGACCATGGCCAGTAGTTGTGCCTTTATGTTGCCGATGGCTACACCCCCCAATGCCATAGTTTTTGCCAGTGGTTATGTGAAAGTACCGCAGATGGCGCGTGTGGGTGTCATCCTTAACTTAATCGCAGTGGGGTTGTTGGTTTTGGTGTTTCAATTTGTAATTCCACTATTGTTCTAAAAGAAAATGGCCCCCGTTTCCGGAGGCCATTCACTAACTAACTAACTCAAAAAAAAGTAAGAAACTAATTCTAACTCTATTGTATATACGGATCAAATCCCAATGGTAGATATCCACCAGTTTCAAAACCTAACTCAACTTCATCACAATTGTCAATAAAATTGATGGCTTTTACCGAAATGATTCCGCTATAGGGATCAAAATTTTCCGGTAGGTACTGAGCTGTATCGAACCCGAGTTCCCATTCCTGTTCTTCTTCAATAAACTCCACAGTATTAATATCAAATTCTTCTACAGAGTTAAATCCATAACTGCTAAATACTGACAGACCTAAGGTCATCATCAGTATAGTTTTAAATGTATTTTTAGTAATCATAGTTGTCGCTTTTTAATTATTGTACAAAGATAAAACCCGAAAATTCTAACTTTATTACAATTAGTTTTTCCTTAACGATTAAAGAAATAACCTAAAAAAATCACTTTTTTAACACTTTGATTCTGACACTGAGAAAGTCTTATTTGGGGAAGCTTAAAACTGATACTTTGTCAAAGAAATTAGGCTCTTTTTGCTGTTTGCACTTCGTCGAATTTTATGTTATTCTTTTGTTAAGGCACTTTCCTTAGTGTACTTTCAACTAAAAAGCCCTCGTGCGAGGGCTTTTCTTGACTAACAACTCAAAAATTTGTAAAATGAAATCAACCATCCTACTTATTTGACCCTTGAGTAAGGATCAAAACCTTCTGGCAAATAAGGCGCGGTATCAAAACCTAAATCCTCATCTTCCAATTCTATATAGTTTACGGAAGCAATTCCGATTGTATCTACGTAAGGATCAAATCCTTTAGGAAGCATATACTCGCTATTCAAACCTAGCTCCAATTCTAACTCAGTGTCTTCTTCAATAAAGGGTACTGTATTTAAGTTAAAGTACGCTTCATATGGGGAAAACCCTTCTGGCAAATAGTCCTTAGTATCAAAACCTAAATCTAGGTCATCTTCCTCCATATAGTTGATGGCATGAACGTCTAATACTTCAGTGTAAGCATCAAAACCCCCTGGTAGATAATCTTCGGTATCAAAACCTAAATCAAATTCTACTTCACTTTCAACGTATATAATGGAATTCAAATCAAAATAGGTTTCATAAGGGTCGAACCCTTCAGGAAGATAGTCAGCGGTATCAAAACCAAGATCTAACTCGTTTTCCTCCTCTAGATACTCTATTTCATTAAGATTTAGTTCAAAGGAATTTTCATTGGTCCAGTAGTATGTGGAATCCAAACCTTCTACATCAGCATCAATGTTTAATGCTGTAAAATTGTTCTCAAACGTACTTGTGGTAATTTCTTGCTGGTCAGCGGGTGTACTTACCGTACTTTGTTGTTCATCTGCTACGGCGGAACCTCCTAAAAGTGCACATCCGTAGATTAATAATAACTTGCTCATTTTGATTGAATTTTTTGATTGATGATATATGCCTATAAGACTACCCTAATTTTGAAATGTTACAGCAATTTTCATTTTTTTAGGAAAAATCAATCTTCCTTGAGCCCTTAAATAGTGGGCGTTTCAGCGGAAACCATCAGTAAAATGAATCGTTCCCAGAGGTTTCTTCATTTTCTTAAAAAAAAGAGAGTTAATAATTATTTAACAGTCGGTTTTCTCGTTTTTTAGGTTCTTTAGGCCCGTTTAGAACATCAAACTATCCTAAAATGATTCAAAAATTACTTCCCAAAGCGCTACTTGCGCTTTTTATGTTGGCTTCAATTCCTCCTTCAAACGCCCAACTTTTTAAAAAGAAAAAGAAAAAAACAGAGCAGGCAAGCGCTTCCAAACCTAAAAAGGGAGACATTAAACCTTATGATAAGGTAATAACCAAAGATGCAAAGACTGATGAGGGTCTTTTTCAAGTGCACCAAGTAGAAGACAAACACTTTTACGAAATACCAGACTCCTTATTTAATAGGGAGATGCTTATGGTAAGTCGAATTTCCAAAACAGCTACTGGAATTGGTTTTGGTGGAGGTAAAATCAATACCCAAGTATTACGTTGGGAAAAAAAACCTAAAAAAGTACTGCTAAGGGTAGTTTCTTATGGAAATGTAGCGGCAGATTCACTTCCTGTACATGAAGCGGTCGTTAATTCAAATTTTGAACCTGTATTGTTCGCCTTTGATATTAAAGCTTTCAATAAAAAGGATTCATTGAATCCTGCAACTGTTATCGAAGTAGATCCCATGTTCACCAAGGATGTCAATGCTATTGGAATGCCTAGCTTTTTTAGGACACGATATAAGGTAAGTCGATTGGATTCAGATAGAAGCTTTATCGAATCCATTAAAAGTTATCCTTTAAATATAGAAGCAAGACATGTAAAAACCTATCTCGCAAAAAGTCCCCCAAGTAACCAGAGTTTAGGTTCTATTTCCGTTGAAATCAATAATTCTATGATTCTTTTGCCCAAAGAACAGATGAAACGGAGATATTTTGATGAGCGTGTGGGCTGGTTTGCAAGAGGACAAGTTGATTACGGCTTGGATGCCCAGGAAAGCAAAACTGTCCGGTATTTGGACAGATGGCGTTTGGAAGTTAAAGAGGAGGATATCGAGAAATACAAGGCTGGTGAATTGGTTGAACCCAAAAAACCAATTGTGTATTATGTAGATCGTGCTACACCTAAAAGATGGATACCTTATATAAAGCAAGGCATTGAAGATTGGCAAGTCGCTTTTGAGGAAGCAGGTTTCAAAAATGCGATTATTGCCAAAGATCCACCATCTGAAGAAGAAGACCCTGAATGGTCGCCTGAGGATGTAAGATACTCCGTGGTTCGATATCTGGCCTCCCCAATTCCCAATGCAAATGGTCCTCATGTGAGTGATCCACGCAGTGGGGAGATTTTGGAATCAGATATTAACTGGTACCATAATGTAATGACCTTATTGCGTAACTGGTTTTTTGTGCAGACTGCCGCAATTAATCCGGAAGCCCGTGGGGTTGCCTTTAAAGATGAAATCATGGGTAGATTGATTCGTTTTGTTTCTGCACATGAAGTGGGTCATACCTTAGGACTTCCGCACAATATGGGAAGTAGCGCAGCTTATCCTGTGGATTCTTTAAGATCAGCGAGTTTTACGCAGAAGTATGGTACAGCACCGTCCATTATGGACTATGCTAGATTTAACTATGTAGCCCAGCCTGAGGACAAAGGAGTAGCATTGATGCCAGATATAGGGGTGTATGACAAGCACTCGATACGTTGGGGATATAAACCAATTTTGGATAAAACGGCAGAGGAAGAAAAACCAATACTGAATAGTTGGATTAGGGCACATGAAGACGACCCAATGTACCGCTTTGGACATCAGCAAGTAGGTGATGTTCACGATCCAAGTTCACAGACCGAAGATATTGGCGATGATGCGGTGAAAGCCAGTTTATATGGTATAGAAAATCTAAAACGTATCGTTCCTAAATTAATGGAATGGACAACCGAAGAGGGAAAAAACTATGATGATTTAGGTACGCTGTATGGACAGGTAGTTGGTCAGTACAGAAGGTATATGGGGCATGTTTCCAATAATATTGGAGGCGTTTATGAATTTTACAAAACTGCTGATCAGGATGGGGCTGTCTATGTTCATGTTGACAAAGAGCGTCAGAAAAACAGTATGAAGTTTATCCAAGAGCAGCTTTTTGAAACGCCAGAATGGCTTATTAATAAAAATATCTTCAATCGAATTCAATATTCAGGGTCCATAGAAAGAATACGTACTACCCAAGTTAGGTATCTGAACAACATTTTGCATCTTGGTAAAATGGCACGAATCATTGAAAATGAAACTATAAATGGCACAGAAGCCTATGGGTTATTGGAAATGATGTCCGATTTAAGAAGAGGTGTCTGGTCAGAAACCCGAAGTGGAAAAGCAATTGATACTTATCGCAGGAACTTACAAAAAGCCCACGTGGACAGACTTGAATATTTAATGACCGCTGAAAACCAGAAAAAACTACCAAGTTTCAATGGATACAGAAAATCTACAGTCGTTAATACCAGCCAATCAGACATTCGTACTGCAGCACGTGCCGAGTTGAACAATCTTAAACGTGATATCCGAAACGGTTTGGGTCGTACCTCAGACCGAATGAGTCGATATCATTATCAAGATGTATTGGAACGCATCGATAACATACTTGACCCGAGTTAACTCCTCAATATAAAATGTAAAAAAGGCCCTTTTAAGGGCCTTTTTTTTGCAAACCATGCATTTCATCGATTTAATGATGCTTTTTGTCGGTTTCACATCTAAAATGCTTAAGTTGGCAACAAATGATGGTATTAGGCCATCGGTTTGACTACTTTAGTAACCCCAAAACCTAAAATTATGACCTACAAAACTAAAAGCCTTCTCTACTTTTTCTCTTTCGTAATTGCAGCAACCGCATACTATTTAGTAGAGCAACACGAAGCATTTACTAACCAAATGCAATCTTCAGAAGTAGCTGAGACTCATTTTGAAGATGATTACGAGTTGACGAAAACTTCCCAAGACAAAATAAAAGAGGCAAAATAGCAACTGATTTCATTGTTAAAAACTTCACAAACTAATTCGAGGCGTTAAACCTTGAACTAGCTGGTGTGTCCTAGGACTAAATCTTAAAAGTTTAAACATATGAAACAGTTAGTAGTACTGATGTTGGCTCTAGTAAGCATCAACGCATTTGCACAAAGACCTGAAGGACCAAAAAGAAGTATGAAGGCCATGGCCGAGCTTTCCGTGGAACAGTTGGCCACCTTGCGCACCAAAAAATTGACTCTCGCTTTGGATTTGTCAGAATCTCAGCAAGCTGAAATTATGAAAATCAGTTTGGAAGAAGCCGAATTCAAAAAAGCAAAGCACGAAGAGCTAAAGATTAAAAAAGAGAATGGAGAGCGTAAAAAACTTACCGCTGATGAGCGTTTTGAAATGGTTAATGCACGTTTGGACCACAAAATTGCGCATCAACAAAAAATGAAACAGGTTTTGAACAAAGAACAATATGAGACTTGGAAAGAACTACGATTAAGAAGAGCTATGAACGGCAAAAAAGTAATGCAGAAGGAAGGTAGAAGGGGATAGTGTTTTTTGTTGATTTTGAAAGCCACGCCGGCCATGGGCGTGGCTTTTTTCGTTTAAAATCATCCGAAAAAGGTGAAAACAATGCATTTCTTGCCCGAAAACCATTTGGAGGTATTCTCCCGTATATAAATTATACCACCCTAAAGACTTTCGTCTAATCCTTAAAATTAAATAATGATGAAAGCACTTTTTTATATTCTGTCTATATTTTTTTTCTTTTTTGTTTCCGCTGGTTTTTCGCAAATGAATACCCATTGCCTCGAATCTAAATGTGATTTTCAACCTGGGGAACAGGTCTTTATGTTTGGAAACAATGTAAAGTTGCGAAGCGCTCCTAAGATAGAATCCGAAGTCCTAGAACTCCTGAAAATAGGAGAATGGGTGGAGATTATTGAAAAAACAGAGTTCTCTTGGCCCTACAAAGGGTATGATTCACCTTTTTACAAAGTAAAGTATGATACTGTTGAAGGTTATATCTTAGGTGGCCTTCTGTCATTGGAAAGAAAAACCATAGCTGGAAATCATTATTTCTTTGCGTTTTCTAAAGAAGGGGCACGTGATTTCCTAAATATTCGACACCTGATTCTAGGAAAATATTCAGAGCAAAAAATTCCGTTGTCCCATGCATATATAAGTATTGATTTATTGGGAAACCAGGGTATTTATGATTTGGATGATATTTTATATATCAATTACCAGGCAAACACCCTTAGCGCTGAAAAGGGAGGCATTTACTTTTTTGCCCAGGACAATGCCCTTCATAGAATTGGTCAACTCTCCCAAGTTTCCAAATCTGCAGATTTTTACCAGATAGAGAAATTTATTTTTCCAAAGGATGAACAGGGTATTCCGGACACAATTCTTTACTTGAAGCAGAGTAATAGGATTCTGGATGAGTCATCGGAATGGGTTCAAAATAGTGTGGAAACCAGAAAACTCCGATGGATGGAGGGAAAACTGACCCCAAGTTTTCGCGAGAAACATCCCAACTAATTAATTATCGGCTATTTTACCGATATCTTAATTTATCGGTTATTTTACCGATATCATGAATTATCGGCTATTTTACCGATATTTTGAATTATCGGCTATTTTACCGATATTTGCTTTATGAATGTACAAATTGCCATCATTACGGGTGATATTATCAATTCCAGAAAAGCGACACCAAAGGTATGGTTGCCCCATTTGAAGGAAGCCTTGAATACCTTCGGAAAAGAACCCAACCAATGGGAAGTGTATCGTGGTGATAGTTTTCAACTGGAAACTACACCAAAAAATGCACTGGAAGCAGCCATTTATATAAAGGCTACTTTGAAGCAAAACAAAGGAATTGATGCCCGAATGGCCATAGGCTTGGGAGAGAAGGATTATGATTCCGAGAAGATAACCGAATCCAACGGTTCTGCGTTCGTACACTCCGGAGAATGCTTCGAAAACCTGAAAAAACAGACATTGGCTTTAAAATCGAGTACTGAAACATTTGATTCCACATTGAATCTTATGCTACAACTGGCTTTGCTCAATATGAACACCTGGTTACCCGCAACAGCCCGTATCGTAAAAACAGCTATGGATTACCCGGAATCCAATCAAAGAGAATTGGCAGCCATTTTGGATAATTCCCAGAGCAATATCAGTGAGGCATTACTACGTGCCGGATTTGATGAAGTCGAAAAATTGATATATTACTACCAAACCCAAATTGAACAACTATGATAGTACTGACCTTAAAACTCCTTCTAGCCCATTTTATTGGGGATTTTGCCCTACAACCCAGTCATTGGGTAGATGACAAAATGGAAAAGAAAGCAAAATCCAAATACCTCTATTGGCACATCGGCATCCATCTCGCCGCTTTATTAATCCTATTACAGTTCCAATATTTGGAAGTTATCACCATCATAATAGTGAGTCATTATTTGATTGACCTTGGAAAATTGATGTTGACCAATTCCAAAAACTATCGATGGCTTTTCGTATTGGACCAGGTACTTCATATTGGTGTTATCATGCTTTTGGTATACTGGAAAGAACCCTTCCAGCTCAACCTAGGTTACATTTTTGAAACAACTCCTTTGATGCTCATTACCTTTCTGGTATTCGTCACTTATGTGTCAGGAATTCTAATGCGGATGCTTTTGGCTCCCTATATTGAAGAAGTTGTAAAAGATGATAATGAAGAAGGTGGTTCACTCAAAAATGCTGGCACCTATATAGGTATGTTGGAGCGTCTTTTTGTATTTGGGTTTATTTTGATGAATCAATGGGCAGCTATTGGATTACTTATAGCCGCTAAATCGGTATTTCGTTTTGGAGATTTGAACAAAGGCAAAAATCGAAAACTTACCGAGTACGTTCTTATCGGAACTTTACTAAGCTTCGGCTTGGCAATTCTTGCAGGAAGCCTGTATAAATACTTGATAGAAAGCATATAAAAAAACCACCTCAATGAGGTGGTTTTAAACACTAGGTTACTCGATAGTTAAGCTTCGACTTTTTGATTCCAAACTCCCGTTTTGGCAGTTTCCTTCACAAAGTCTAAAAATAGCTTGGGTTTTCTTCCCAATACCTTTTCCACATCATAGGTCATTACTTGATTGGTCTCATTATCCAAAACTTCAGTAAACAAATAACCAATCAACCAAACATAGCCCTCTGGAACTCCATGTTCTTTAAGCATCTGGGTATATTCTTCAACGCTAACCTCAGTAAATACAATTTCTCTACCGGTCGCTTTAGCTATTTCCTTAATGACTTGACGGAATGTGAAGAATTGTGAACCCGTCAATTCATAAATTTCACCATTATGCGCTTGATTCGTTAAGGCTTCTACGGCTACTTCAGCAATATCATCGGCATCTACATAAGGCACATTGGTATCTGCAAGGGGTAACGCCACAAATCCATCTAGTATGGGGTCCAAAAAGAAACTCTCACTAAAGTTCTGACTGAACCAACTCGCCCTTACAATCGTATAATCCAAACCTGAGTTCATTACTATCTCTTCACAAAGTTCAGCTTCCCTTTCACCTTTTCCTGAAAGTAAAACCAATTTTTGAACGCCTTGTTTCTTGGCTGCCTTTGTTAACCCTTCGATAGCCTCTTTAGCCCCGGGTACTGCCAAATCAGGTTGATAGGTGACATAAACACTGTCTATTCCTTCCAAAGCTGCAGACCAAGTAGATGTATCCTCCCAATCAAATTTGGGGGTTGCTCCTCTGGAGCCAATACGCACTTTATAACCTCTCTGCTGAAGTTGCTCTACTACGCGTCTTCCTGTTTTTCCTGTTCCTCCTAATACTAATACGTTTCTCATAATGATTTGATTTAAATGTGTTTATTAAAATTTTTTATTTGTTAATAGCTGCCAAGACCAGCATGGCAAATGATATGAATGATGCAAAAACCCGAATGGTGTGAAAGCGATTCCATGGTTGCTCAAACTTTTGGCGTAGCGCTTGAAGTTCTTCGATACTACTGTCTAACAAATCAGTTTTATCAAGCACTTGATTCAATGGCACATTTCCAAAAATGGTAACCAATACCACCCCGAAAAAGTAGATAGCCACCGCCGTTACAATCTGCCAAAAGTGCGAAGGAGATATCCCTTTATTCATAATGATGGTTAAAATACCTACAGGAAACGACCCCATAAAAACTGCGAAAAACAAAGGGTTTTCAATGCTGCGATTCATCTTTTGAAAAGCTCGCAGATACCCTAGTTCGTCCAATTGACCAATACCAGGGGTTACTGCGTTTCCCCACGTGAAACATAGTCCGGCTACCAATCCAACAAGTA
Source organism: Bacteroidota bacterium (assembly GCA_039184805.1). GTDB lineage: Bacteria > Bacteroidota > Bacteroidia > Flavobacteriales > Flavobacteriaceae > Flagellimonas. The sequence goes on from JBCDAX010000020.1 coordinate 27,032, forward strand.
GGGTAGTTGCTAGAAGTGTAATGTTGCTTGCTGAGATTTCCATAATTCATGAGTTTTATTGGTTTATATGCTTTTTGTTTTTTGATGTATTTTGAAGCTCCAGTAGAGCACGGATACCAAAATGAATTCCAAGCCAATCAGCCAAAAATTGATATCCATAAAAAAGCTTTGATAACTCCCTCCGTTGGGTACTACGAGATAAGGCACGGTAATCAATGCATCCAGAATGGCGCTTATTCCAAAAAAGGTTATACCCAAAAGCAAACCATGGGCTTCCCGATTATTCCGATAATACAATTGGCATCCCATCCACACTAGAGGCATTACCCCTATGAAGAGAACCAAATTGGCCTGAGATTCTACATTCTCCATAATTGGAACAAAGAAGGAGAGGGTGTATAATGTTACCCCAAGTAACCAAATCAAGGTTCCAATTCCGATTGTTCTAAGTGTTTTCATGACTGTTCGATTTTTAATTACAAGGCAAATCTAGAACTGGTTGTTTCAGGTCATTTGTTCAAAAAGGAGTAAGATTTGTTCGAAAAGGATAACTTTGATAAAATGGATATTTCGAGCAAAAACAGAAGGCGTTTGCGCATCATCAGATTCTATTGCATCGGATGGACCATTGCCTTTGTGTTTTTGAGCATAGTTCGCGGCGTCGGAACTGAAGAACTCGGTAATTTAAAGTTTGACTTCTTATCCAGTCTTCTTATTGCCTTTACCATTGGTCCTTTAATGGGGTTGGTTTCGGGAATAGCTCAAATACTCACAGAAGAACGAATCTATAAGCGAACATCCATTAAAAAGCTTTTATTCATTCGTTTTTTGTTCACTATCCTGTTTACCCTGGCTTTGATTGTTTTGGCTTATGGAACCTATCAATTGTATTTTGGAACTTCTTTAGATATAGTTGCGTTCGCTTCCGATAGGGGTAGTGGCGCTATATACTTTTATGTTTTTTCAGTCGATTTGATGCTTTCCGTTTTGAGACAGGTGAACCTCATGCTGGGAGAGGGTAATTTGTACAAATTGTTTTTGGGAAAGTTTTATACCCCAAACGAAGAGGAACGGGTCTTCATGTTTTTGGACTTGAAGTCCTCTACAGAACTGGCAGAACAATTGGGTCATATCAAATACAGCATGTTGGTTCAAGAATGTTTTAATGATTTGGGTACTGCCATATCCGATAAGGCTGAAATCTATCAATATGTAGGAGATGAAGCCGTAATTACGTGGAAATTCAAGGAGGGAATCAAAAACCAAAATTGTCTAAAGGCTTTCTACAATTTCAAAAGGCTATTAGCTGAAAAGCAGGAGTTTTATCAGAAAAACTATGGCTGTGTTCCCTTTTTCAAGGCAGGAGTGCACATGGGAATTGTCACGGTTACCGAAGTAGGAAAATACAAGAAAGAAATTGCGTATCACGGCGATACGATTAACACCGCAGCTCGCATTCAAGGAAAATGTAATGAGTTGGGCAGCGAACTACTGCTTTCCGAAACTTTAAAAAACGAATTACAATCCAAAAGATTCCGGTACACCGAAATGGGAGCGGTCGCCCTAAAGGGGAAAAAAGGAAAAGTAACTATTCATGCGGTATCAGAGAATGGTCCTCAAAAAGCTATTGCCTAATCTCACTGGGGCGAAAACCGAACTTTTTGGTGAAGGCATTGGAAAATGAACTCAAACTATCATAACCCACATGCCAAGCAGCTTCTTGAACGGTAGCCTCATTGCTTCGAATTAAATGATGGGCCTTATTCATTCGCTCATTTTGAAGGTATTTGAATACAGGAACACCAAACAGTTCTTTAAAATCCTTTTTTAGTTTGAAGGTGTTCAACCCAATTATTTTGGAGAGCTCATTTAGTGATGGAGGGGTATCCAAGTTATTCGAAAGTATTTCTTTTGCTTCGTATAATTTTTCGCGTTCTGTTTTTCGAATGTTACCATCATTCAAAGTGGATAACTGCCAGAAAAAGTGCGAAAGCAAAGCAGTTATTTGACTGCGAAAGAACATCATCTTCGCCTTGCCCTCATAGCGATTATTGAAAATTCCATCAACAATATGCTGCATCTCAGGTGTCATAAAAAAACGTGGTCCTTCTACGTAATGGTCTGATGGTTTTACCAATTGCTCCAACAGGTCAGTAAATAATTCTCCTTCATCGTTAGGTAATTTCTGGAGATTTCTAGGAGAGGTAGCAATTACAATACACTGCAAAGGTTTGTTGGCAGAAACGGTATGAACACATTGCACATGTTCATCAGCATAAAAAGACAAAGCCAATCCCTTAGTATTTTCGTAATCATCCTTTTTTCCGCTGTACTGCATAGAAAGATGAACGTTGCCCGAACCATATAGGGCCACCGCAATCAAAGGTTCATCAAAGCTACAAGAATCGATGGTCACCTCATCCGAATTGGCTTCCTCAATTAAAATAGTGAAGTCGTTGATGTCTAGAATATCACGGGTCATAACTTTAGCTTGGTACTTCTAAAGTTACCTAATTTCCGGTCAATCCAAAATATCTTTGGGTTTCAGCGCCCAATATCCAACGATACCTACGGAAAGAACATAAGAAAGTGTCATGGCTATACCGGAAATCATGATTACATACTTCATCCAAAGCAAGCCTTTCCAAAGGAAATAGATTCCGCCAAAAGTCAACAGAACTGAAACCAGCGGTTCATAGAGAAGTATTTTCCGAATAACACCTTTCATGGGAGTTGTGGCCACGAGCAAGGCAAGAACTAAGAATAGCATTCCCATGGAAAGCATATGGGCATGCACAATATTGAGAATTTGCTTCTCGCTCTTGGCAAATTTTAATTCTTCAGCCTCCAAATCATCCTCGTTCCCTAAGTAATTCTCTTCAATACCTTTGGGTTGGCCTCCTTCTGTGGTTGAATTCACAAATTGCAGTGCAGAAATAAATCCGATACTGGTTACTGCAAGATAAATGAGAATAAGAATCCGTATTTCTCTTGGGAAATTCCGAATACTACCTTTAAGAGTCATCCAATGTTTTGAAGGAAAAATAACAAACTAATCGAAGAGTCTAGTCATTTTTGTACAATAAATGGTCCAGTTCTAGCTGAAAAACGGTTCCCTCCACCAATTCCTGTAATGACCTAAGTTCTTCCATACTCATAGCGAAACTCAATTGGTTAATCGGTGTTTCCAGCAATAGAGCCTTGCAATTTTTGTCTTCTGAGCAATTTTGACAGAGTTGTGAATTCCCTAAAGTATGGGAAATGCAATTTAAAAACTCTTTCAATTCTTTATAGGTAAGTAAAAGTCCAGTGTTTCTAAAAACCAATTGAATTTTAAGCCTATCAGTGGCCGAACTTCTTTTCCATTGAAAAGCAACTCCAAAAGGGTTGTGATAAATTGGATTGATGTTTTTCATGGAAACTTTATTTCAACACATTATTTGCTTGTAGTACTCCAATACTTTCTAGGACATCATTAACCGCTTTGGTCATTGATTTTGCGGAAATGGTGGCACCAGCTATGGCATCTACATCTTCAGAATACACCAATTCATCTCCAGTTTTCTTTCCAATAAATTGCTTTAACCAACGCTGACTTCCTATTTGGCGCCCATAATCCTCTCTATAAATCAACACTTTGGATTTTTTGATGCTCATATCCGGATTGAATAGCACTACATAGTCGAAAATATTTTTCATACTTGGAGCTTGACCCAAATAGACATAACCTAGAGTTTGCTCCTCTTTATTAATAGTAAAGAGATTTTCTCCACCTAATTCTACACTTGTTTTTGAGTTTAAGTCATTGGAAACAGTAATCAATTCCAGTTCAAACTCCTCTATTTCAAAGGTGGTCTTAACAGCGTTGTTGAGTTTTTCTTGAAGACGCGCAGATATTTTAAAGGCACTTGTAAAACTGAAAAGCAAAAGGGCCATGAAAAACATAGCCCCTACTCCTGTATGGTGTTTACTTTCCTTGTTCATCGTCCCCGTTCTTTTCGGCGATAAACTTATTAATGGTTTCAGCAATTTCGGTAGGTCCCGCATTAAGCTTTTCCATAGGGTAAAAGTGCATGAACAATGGTTTTTTATCAATGCTCTTATGTAAAGTCAAATCTCCTTCTCTATTGTAGACCTCATCCCAAGAAGCCCGAACATTTGCCCAGAAGTCCTTATGTTTTCCCCACCAGTCCAGGGCAGCCTGACACCTTTCATCCTCCACCTTCGTATACGTGTTCATACCTTTTTCTTGAGCTAGTAGAATATCTTCCTCACCATCTTTACGGATAATCTTGTCATTATCCTGTTCATGTACCCAGCCAAAGGAAGTAATCTCATGTCGATTACCGCGCTTCATTACATTGTAATCCTTTCTTTTCGTGTACTCTCTTCTAGGAAGTGGTGAATCGCTTTTGTTCTCCCAATAGTGTTTTCCATCTGCGTGTATCCAAGTAGCCGAACCCGAATATCGGGGACTATCATCTACTTGGAAGACTTTTTGAGTCCACTGCCCTTTTACTTCTTCTTCTGGAAGCGTTTGAAACACCCAATTGTTATCTTTATCATAATGGAAAACATTTTGGTTTTCAAATTCCCAGTCTTGTCTCCAATGTTTAATAACCATGGTGTCGTTAATTACCAGTAGGTGTTGAATTGATATTCTGTCATCTTCTGTAATAATGGGCAAGGCCATCTCCAAAGCGGCAGCCGTATAATCCAATTTCTTTTCATAATCGATTTCTGGGGCAAAGGTTTCAGTATACTTAAACGTAATATCATAGCACCCGCACATATCCAATATGGCCTTTTTGTCCATATCCTTTTTTTCCTGGGCGGAAACAATGATAATTCCACCTAAGAGTAACATCAAAAAAGTAACTGAGTTTTTCATAATTCTATATCTCCTTTCTATTCAAATTTTAGGATACAAAAATATTAAATTTATTTAGAATCATTTAAAATAAGATTATATTTGCAAACCAATTATCAAGAATGAATCTAAATAAAGAATTTCTTCTGTTTTTTTCTGGATTCTTTATCCTTTTTAGTCTTGGCGCTCAGGTAGAGAAAAGTCCAAAGGACAGTATATTGGTTGAAAACCTGGACGAAGTGGTAGTTACGGCTACCCGCACCGTACGGCAGTTGTCTTCATTGCCCCTTCCCGTGACCTTGGTGTCTAAAAAGCAAATCCAGCGTTCTGGTGTTGTACGTTTAGATGAAATCTTGGAAGAACAAACCGGTATTGTCCTGACTCCCGATATTACTATTGGAGGTGGGGAAGGCGTTCAGATTCAAGGAATAGCTTCCGATTATATATTGGTTCTCATTGACGGCGTTCCCGTAGTGGGTAGAAGCTCAGGAAATTTGGACTTAAGTCGATTTGCCATAGGCAATATCAAACAAATTGAAGTGGTCAAAGGTCCTTCATCCGCCCTGTTCGGTTCAGAAGCATTAGGTGGTGTCATAAATATCATCACCGAAAAACCGAACACATCCAAAATTAGCGGACAAGTAACCCACCGAGCCGCCTCATTCAACAATCAAAACACTACCGTCAGCATTAATCAGCGTAGCAAAAAAGTAGGATACTCTATCTTCTTGGACCGATTGAGTACGGATGGATATGATTTAGCTGATGGTGATGAGGGGCAAACCATCAATCCTTTTTTTAACTACACATTTAATGGCAGGTTATTCTTTGATTTCTCGGATAAGCTAAGGGCATTCGCCTCTGGTAGGTATTTTTTACAGGACTTTGAAGTGCCTTCTGGAACGAGTGAGGAACGCGATGGAAATGCCCAGCTAAGAATAGACCATAAACTCTCAAAAAAATCTCAATTTGAATATGAGCTATACTACACTAACTATGTAACCAATGAACAGACAGTAGATCCTATTGATGATGAAATCCTTCTGGATAATGATTTTGACCAAAAATTGTTTCGTCCAGAGATTCGTTTCAATAATACGTTCGGCGAGGACAACACCCTAACCTTAGGGGGCGGTTATAATTTTGAAACATTGGACCGCTCCCTTTTTGCTGAACAGGTTTCATTTGATTCACAGTACGTATTTGCTCAGTATGATTTTAATCCCTTAAAAAGATTGAACATAATTGTTGGAGCGCGATTTGATAATCATAGCGAATACAATTCCCAATTAAGCCCAAAAATATCCGCTCGCTATGCCATTACTCCCAGTTTTGCCATTAAAGGCTCGGTGGGAAGTGGATTTAAAGCTCCAGATTTTAGACAATTGTATTTAGATTTTACCAATGCCCTCGGTGGCGGCTACTCGGTTTTTGGGAAAGAAGTAGAACTACAAGGAATGCAAAGACTTCTATCCAATGACGAAATCATAACCGACACTAATGGAAATCCAATTTTACCAGTTCCCGTGGAAAATTTAGGAGAACCTTTAAATGCTGAGAGTTCCATAGGATACAACATAGGATTTGCTTACAACAAAGGAAAATTCAGAGGTGACATCAATCTCTACCGAAACGATTTCACTGATTTAATTGACACTAGGATATTGGCTACCAAACGAAATGGGGCCAATGTATTCGGATATATAAATAGAGAAAGTGTGTACACCCAAGGTTTAGAGCTTGATTTAAAGTATGAGCTATTGGAAAATCTTAGTCTTTCCGCTGGATATCAGTTATTATATGCTTTTGATAAAAATGTGGAAGACGAATTGGAGGAAAACGGTGGTTTTGTAAGAGATCCAGAGACTTTGGAAACCGTACAAATTGGTCGTGATGAATATTTTGGACTAGAAAATCGCTCAAGGCACACCTTAAACTTTAAAACCTATTTGGAGGTTCCCGAATGGGATGCAAATGCAAACCTACGCATAGTATACCGCAGCAAATTTGGGCTTACGGACCTAAACGGTAATGGCTATCTAGACGATTTCGATGATTCCTTTGTCGATGGCTTTGCTTTGGTCAATCTATCCTTTGGAAAAACCTTTTTTGAACATTACCAAGTGCAGTTAGGAGCAAACAATTTGCTTGATTTTAGAGGAGAAAATCCTTTTTCAACTGCTGATAATCAAATCCAGGTCAATCCTGGCATACAACTTTTTGGAAGATTAAACATTCAATTTTAAAATGGAGATTACTATGAAAACTACCTTAAAACTATTTAGTTTATTAGTCATGCTTGTGGCCTTTGTAGGCTGTAGCGATGATGATGAAGGTCCACAACTGATTGCTGTGGAAAGCAGCACGGCCAGCAATATACCAGCACCTCAAACTGGAGGATTTGGGCAAGGTGAGATTGGCGGACCGTTTACCAAATTTAGCTTTGCAACCGGTGCCGTGACCGACAGTGAAACAGAATGGGATATCGCATTCAGAGGTTTACGAATTGCTGTTAATGGTGGAGCTGTAACGGGAACTAATGATGAACCGGCTCGAAATGGTAATGCAGGAGCTGCCATTGTTGATGGCACATTTGCGAGCGTTACTTCTGCTGATGGACTGACCTTTGCACAAGATGCAACAGGTGCCTTTGCTGTTCCTGCAGGAAGTGATAATGGATGGTACAACTACAATCCGATGATAAATGTTGTTACTCCTCTAGCTGGAAAGATTCTTGTCTTTAGAACCCATGATGGCAAATTTGCCAAAGTTGAGATATTAAGCTATTACAGGGATGCCCCAACTGAAATTACTCCCGACGTAGCAAATAACGACTTCAGGTTTTACACCTTTAATTACGTTTACAACCCTAACGACGGCGAGACTGATTTGACTGCCCAATAAGATGAAAATCGTATTTATTATACTTCGATTGCTTCTGGGAGGTTTTATGATTTATGGAGGCATCCAAAAATTCCAGAAACCTATTCCTTCGCCTATTGAAGTAGTAGAAACTGCCGAAAAGTTTAAGGCCCCTGAAAAGGAAAGTACGTTGCAAAAAATATTGTATATCAGCGGTTCCAAACAAACAGGCTACTTCTGGCAAGTACTTGGCATTTGTGAACTTCTTTTTGGACTCCTACTTGTATTTCAGGGTACCGGATTTGTAGGTGCAATTTTTCTGCTCCCCATTACCCTACACATTTTTTTATTTCACCTATTTCTCGAATCCGATGAAATGGGAGAACTATTGCAAACAGGAGGCCTGTTTGCTGTAAACATCCTATTGGTGTTGAAAGAACGCAGCAAATGGAAACACCTTCTGTGGATAAAACCTATTTAATAGGTTAATTTAGTTTGTTCAGTAAAAGCGGAATCTTTAGATTCCGCTTTTTTTTATGCTTTACAGGTGTCTATCCGCTTCAGTAATTGGAACATCATTGATGCTTGCAAAACGTTTTTTCATCAATCCGTTTTCATCAAACTCCCAGTTTTCGTTACCATAAGCACGGAACCAATTTCCTTCGGTATTTTGGTATTCATATTCAAAACGTACAGCAATCCGATTATCCCCATGCGCCCAATATTCTTTTTTAAGCTTGTAGTTCAATTCATTTTGCCACTTGTCCGCTAAAAATTCCTGAATCTCCTCCCTCCCATTTATAAATTGGGAACGATTGCGCCATTCGCTGTCCACAGTATAGGCTTTAGATACCTTAACCGGGTCTTTGCTATTCCAGGCATCCTCGGCCACTTGTATTTTTTGTTTGGCCGTTTCCAAAGTAAAAGGGGGTATCGGGTGTTTTATTTCGTGTTCCATTGTTGTTTTGTGTTATTTGGGAGTTTAGTCGAGATAGCCCAGTCAAGTTGACATCAAAAAAAATAATAAATACCATACTTTCGTAAACCTGTCCAATCCATTTCGACAGTTATTAATAAATAGCATTGTGAACCCACCCAAACATATTCTACCCACCATTGTAATCGCACAATTTTTTTGTACCTCGCTTTGGTTTGCAGGAAATGGGGTGCTTACCAGTCTTATTTCCGAGCTTCAGATAAATGAGAGCTTAGGTAATATCACAGCTTCGGTCCAATTCGGGTTTATTATTGGGACCTTGCTCTTTGCCCTATTGACCTTAACGGACCGTTTTTCGCCTTCAAAGGTTTTCTTATGGAGTGCTCTTTTGGGTGCTTTATGCAACCTAATCCTAGTTTGGCAAACCACAGGATGGGCTATTCTTGCATCGCGCTTTGCTACCGGCTTTTTCTTAGCGGGCATTTATCCGGTAGGGATGAAAATTGCCGCAGATTACTTTGACAAAGGTCTTGGAAAATCCCTAGGCTATTTGGTGGGTGCTTTGGTCGTAGGAACGGCGCTACCCCATTTTTTAAAATGGTTAACGGCCCTTTTCCCGTGGCAATACGTCATTTACACCACCTCAGCCCTTGCTACTTTGGGCGGCCTATTTATGGTCATTTTAGTACCCGACGGCCCTTTCCGAAAATCAAGTCAGCATTTGGACCTAACGGCTTGCTTTTCAATTTTTAAAAAGAAGGATTTTAGAGCGGCAGCTTTTGGATACTTCGGGCACATGTGGGAACTCTACACCTTTTGGGCTTTTGTTCCTGTGCTTTTGGCCATTTATACCGAACTACATGGCATCTCCTTATTTCGAATTTCATTTTGGTCATTTTGGATTATTGCCATTGGGGGTCTAGCTTGTGTATTGAGCGGCTATATTTCACAACGAAAAGGTGTTAAACGTACCGCCGCTACCGCCTTAGCTTTATCAGGTATCTGCTGTCTGTTATCTCCACTGGCTCTTTTGTTTACACCTTTACCCGTTTTCATTCTATTCTTACTGTTTTGGGGAATGGTGGTTATCGCTGACTCTCCTTTATTTTCCACTCTAGTGGCCCAAAGCGCTCCGGCCAGTGTAAAAGGTACCGCGCTGACCATAGTGAATTGTATTGGCTTTGCAATTACCATTGTAAGCCTTCAGCTTATGTCTGTAATGGAAGGAAACATGGCATATCCCTATCTCTTTATGATTCTGGCCTTAGGTCCCTTTTTTGGGTTGATAGGTTTGTTGAAGAAATAAAATCCAGCTCAAAACTTCGATCCGCGTTTAGAGGAAAATCTCAATTTTTTTAAGGATTTATAGCAACAGAAACCGTCTAAGATTTAGTATCTTGATAGCTCTCATCAACTAGCTTAAAACCCATACGTTTTCAGAAAATGCAATTGCATTTATCGTGAACCTAAACCAGCGGTTTCGTATTGTGTGCAACACCAATACTGCCAAATTCATTTGTATGAAATAAATACAGATTAGTGAATCTATTTTCAACCCCAAAAAGAACCTATTATGGCTAAAGTAAAAGTGCTTTTAGAATTATCTAAGCAAACTTCAGATTCGTTTGAAACCTTTGAATTGAGCAATCAGTCTGAAGCAGAAAGTGTAAAAGAGTCCGAAAAAATGCTGGCAGATATGTCCGAAATGGGCATTGAAATAACCGGTGAGTTTGCTCCCATTCCGTTGTACGAAGGAAAGACCAGAGCAAAGTCCTTATCTGAATTTTCAGCCACCACCACAAATAACGATATGGAGTCTTCTTCGGTGGTAATTCCTTGTGAAGTTGATTACAATCGATATGATAACCTTCAAAAGCAGAAAGATGTAAAAATCTGGCCAAATTCTCCTTTGACCTTGTTTAACAATGAAACTTCATCGGAACATATTTTTGATCTAGCTAATTCTTCCCTTGGATTGGATTGTAGACCCTTTAGGGAGGGGGTTTCAATTAGTGATATTCGTACTCTTCTTTCTGTGGAATCTGTCTGGAATGATGGATTTAGAGGTCAAAATATTGTGATTGGGATTGTGGACGAAGGGGTAAATGGTGAAATCTATCCTGTTGTTGGTGGTTTTTCCCGCGCGGAAGCCAGTCGTCAACCCGGAAGTGCCCCAATAACCAGTCATGGTTCCATGTGTGCGGCAGACGTTCTCGTCGCTGCTCCAGCGTGTAAAATTTATGACTACCCCTTTTTAGGGGTTCAAAATTCGGGAGGGGCCATGGCTATGTTTCAAGCCATTCTAAATCAACGAAGAGTAGATGGAACACCCCATATCACAAATAATAGCTACGGCTTTACGGGAAAACCTAATCAGCAACTTTCCCCAAGACATGAGGTTTGGGACATTAACCACCCATTACACCGAAAAGTTAGGGAACTGGTCAGTTCTGGGATTCACATGTTTTTTGCAGCAGGCAATTGCGGGCAGGACTGTCCCTCAGGAAATTGCCAGCCCTCAGGTATAGGTCCAGGGAATTCCATACACGCGTCAAACAGTCTTGAAGAGGTTATTACTGTAGCGGCAGTTAACAGTAGACATGAAAGAATTGGGTATTCTTCCCAAGGCCCTGGAGGCTTTTTCAACGAAAAACCAGATATGGCTGCTTACTCTCATTTCTTTGGTAATTTTGGTCCTGGGAGACCTGCTGGAACATCTCAACCCTATGATAACGGTACTTCGGCGGCTACTCCTGTGGCTGCAGGTGTTGCTGCATTGTTATTGAGTTCTTTTCCTAACTTAAGTCCCAAAGATTTAAAGGACACATTAATCAATGGAAGCATAAATCTGGGCGAACCCGGTTGGGATGCAGATACTGGTCACGGCGTTATCAATGCAGGAAGCGCATACCGAGGTTTGTGCCGGGGAACACTAGAGAATTGTTAGTTATGGATTGGCTTATCGTAATACCAAAAAAAACAGACCTTACTAAGCTAAAAGAGGCATTATTGACTCTTAAGGCGGAATATAGTGACGAAGTATCTCCTATGGATTTGGATGAATCCGATTGTGTTTTAGAGGTAAAGGCTGGGGCAGATTTTCCTGAAAAACTTGAAAGTATTGATGCTTCCCTTAAAGTTTATCCGAACTCGCAGATTGATTTGTACTAGAAATTGGAATCCACAGTGAATCTGGCTTGATATTTCTCACTTTCGTTCGAAATGAATTTGCCCATTTGTAGTCATTTCGAAGTAGCAAAACGACTGAGAAATCTAAAATTCGCAATGCCGAACAGCTTCAATCGTTTTGTCCAAATCGGAATAGCTTAGAGCATCATTTAAAAAATAGCTTTCAAAAGCAGAAGGGGGTAAATACACGCCTTGATTTAGCATGCCATGAAAGTATTTTTTAAAACTATCGTTATTGCCTTTCGCGGATGAAGCGAAGTCAACAACAGGTTCCTCACAAAAGTGCACGGAAATCATACTCCCAAATCTATTGATTTGATGTGCGATTCCTCTTTTGGTCAGTACTTCAGCAATTCCCTTATGTAAGTGGGCCGTTTTATCAGACAGACTCTTGAAAACTTCTGGTTTGTTATTGAGTTCAGTAAGCATAGCCAGTCCTGCGCTCATCGCCAAGGGGTTTCCGCTTAAGGTTCCCGCTTGGTAGACTGGTCCCTCTGGGGCTAAATGCGCCATGATTTCAGCTTTGGCTGCAAAAGCGCCCACTGGCAAACCTCCTCCAATTACTTTTCCAAACATCACAATATCGGCATCAATACCCAAAGCTTCTTGAGCCCCACCTTTGGCCAATCGAAATCCTGTCATCACCTCATCGAACAATAACAAAATACCTTCTTGGGTACAGAGTTCACGTAATCCATGAATAAATTCATCGGTAGGAATAATGCAACCCATATTCCCTGCAACAGGTTCTAAGATAATGGCGGCTATTTCTCCTCTATTGGCTTCAACCAAAGTTTTTACACCTTCTAAATCATTATAATCTGCTAAGAGCGTGTCTTTCGCAGTGCCCTGGGTTACCCCTGGACTGTTCGGACTTCCAAAAGTTACGGCGCCACTCCCAGCCTGAATCAAAAAGGCATCTGAATGGCCGTGATAACAACCTGCAAACTTGATAATCTTGTCTTTTCCCGTATAGCCACGTGCCAATCGAACCGCGCTCATACAGGCCTCGGTTCCACTATTAACAAAACGAATCTTGTCAATATTAGGCACCATGGAAACGGCCAGTTGGGCCAATTCTGTTTCAATTTCGGTTGGCATCCCAAATGAAGTGCCTTTTTTAGCTTTTTCGATTACTGCATTGATAACAGGTTCATACGCATGACCCAGAATCAATGGCCCCCAAGAAGCGATATAATCAATCAATTGATTCCCGTCTTCATCATAGAGATAAGCTCCTTTGGCTTCTTTCACAAAAATCGGGTCTCCACCTACAGCTTTAAAGGCTCTTACAGGTGAATTCACTCCTCCGGGAATGTATTTCTTGGCTTCAGCAAACAAAGCGCTGCTTCTTTGGTAAATCATTTGGATTTTTCTTTCCGAATATTGAGTACTTGTCCTATGGATATGGTATTACTGGTCAAATTGTTGAGACGTTTCAACTCATCCACCGAAATTGAATATCTACGAGAAATGGCGTATAGGGTGTCTCCTTTCTCAACAACATGAGTGAACACATTATACTGCTTGGGTTCCCGTACCGTATTGAGTCCTCCGCGCAACACCTCATCATCATAGCTATCTAAATCGTAGCGCTCAATCAATGCGATTAACTTTTGAGGGTATTTTCTATCGGTAGCATATCCCGCTTGACGCAAGCCATGGGCCCATTTCTTATAATCATCTCTTCGATAATTAAATAGGAACTTGTAACGTGACCGGGTCGATAAAAAGATGCTATGGTCCCTAAAGGAATACATCGGATGATTATACTTTCGGAAACATTCTCCCTTGGCATCATCATCATGAAAATCAAACTCGCCATCCCAACCTGTATGACACTTAATTCCAAAGTGATTATTGGTTTTTCGAGTAAGTTCCCCACGACCTGAGCCACTTTCTAAAATGCCTTGCGCCAGAGTAATGCTCGCAGGAATACCGAAGGCCCGCATCTCATACTGAGCTATCTCAGCAAAGGTTTCAATATACTCCTGCGTATTTGCAATGGGAAATTTTACAAATCTTCCTGGATTTTCGGGTAGCGGATATAATTCCGATTCTTTGGGCCCATCTTTAGATAATCCACTATTCGGATTTCTGTGGTTTCTATTCTCTACTACAGGCCGTTTCTCTTCTTTGGAAACCACCCGTTTTTTGGAACCACAACCGGCGATTAAAAGACTAAAAATTACTATAATACCAATGCGTCTCATCATATATCCAACTCAGGTAGGTTTTTTCTTTTCAAAATAAGGTTCATACCCTTTATGCCTTGCAGACCTCCACTATGGACGGCCAAGATTTGGGACCCTGGTTTGAAAAAATCTTTTTGAATCAAGTCCAAAATACCAAACATCATTTTTCCAGTGTAAATCGGGTCAAGAGAAATTCCTGTTTTCAACTTAAACCGATTAATGAATGCAATCAGTTCTTTGTTGATTTTGGCATATCCTCCAAAATGATAGTTGGAAGTAAGCTCCCAATTGACATTTCGGGCAAATTTAAGAATATCTTCTTTTAGAAAATCACCCTTTAAAGCTGGAAAACCCAAAACCATTTGATTAGGTTTTGCCGAATTAATTAAACCGGATATTGTTCCACCAGTTCCCACACAACAACAAATAAAATCGAAACTAGCATCCCTTTCGGTTAAGATTTCTTCACAACCCCTTACCGCGAGATCATTTGTACCTCCTTCAGGAATTCGATAAAAGGGTCCATGGCTTTTTTGTAACTCCTTAAGAAAATCTGGATGTTTTTTATGTAGATACGCATCACGGGAAACGAAATGAAATTGCATTCCATGTTCTTTGGCCAAGCTTAAGGTTGGATTCTCTTGCCAACTATTGACGAGTTCCTCTCCTCGAATTACACCTATGGTTTTAAAACCTGATTCTTGACCCGCGTAGGCTGTTGCAGCAATATGGTTGGAATATGCGCCCCCAAAGGTGAGCAGAGTTGCTAAACCTTGGTTTTTTGCTTCAATTAGATTGTATTTTAATTTTCTGTACTTATTCCCAGAGATGAAGGGATGGATGGTGTCTTCCCTTTTTACAAAAAGTCTAATCTGTTTTTCTTGCAGCTCTGGTAGCGATACTTCTTGATTGGGAATGGATGATGGATTCATTTATCGAACCAAATAGTCTACAAAACTAAAAGGTTTTCTGCTGTCTAGGTAATCAGGATTTTTTTCATTTGCATAAGCCTCACGTTCAAAACTGATGTTTTGGTAGGCTCTATATGTGTTCAGATACAATACCGTTCGTAAAAGCCACTCCGCTACATACAAAACATAAAAAGGAATTATCAGCAATTCCCGTTGTTGACGAAGATGTATACGCTCATGATTAATAAGAATCGTATCATTTTTTAGCCCATTCTCCTTAAGAATAATGAAAGGCCATAAAGACAATCCTACATAGTTGCGGTAGAAAAAATGCTTAAAAATGACAATCATAGTAAAAATCTTACTTCCAAAGATAACAGTTAAAAGAGGGAGAAAGTATGTATGTCCGATGAATAACATTAACAATTTCGGTGAATAACATGGTTACGCTTGTTTTTTCATTTTAGGTGGTTTCAAGTGTTTACAGTAATTTTAGAAATAGATTTGATAGTTGTTACCTATGAAAAAGCTGATTCCTTTGGAAGAAGGGGATTTCTACCTTTCTGAGGAAGGATATAAAGTGTTTACCAAACAGTATCATTTAAAAAGAGGATATTGCTGTGAGAGCGGATGTAGGCATTGCCCTTACGGATATAATAAAAAAACAAATAACCGTTCTTTCTGACATACCTTCGGCATAATATTTGTGACTGGATTGGTAAGGATTCAATGAACTCAAAAAAAAGTACTATGAAAAGATTAAAAGAATTTACACTCCCCATTCTCGCTCTGGTTTTTTTAGCTTCCTGCTCTTCAGTAAAAGTAGTCACAGATTATGACAAGGAAGCGAACTTCAATACCTTTAAAACCTATGCGTTCTACAAAACGGGCATAGATAAGGCAGAAATTTCCGATTTGGACAAAAAAAGGATTCTGAAAGCCATTGACTCAGAGATGGCAGCAAAGGGTTTTGTAAAATCAAAACAACCCGATGTCCTAGTAAGCATCTTTACCAAAGAACGTGAACGAGTTGATGTGTATAACAACAACTTTGGTTTTGGATGGGGCGGTTTTGGATGGGGTGGCTTCGGATGGGGCGGAGGTTTTTATAATCCCTGGCTGTTCGGTCCTGGTTTTGGATGGGGCGGAGGATTTGGACCCAACGTTTCCACTCGTACAGAAGGATCGCTTTATATCGATGTTATTGATACCAAGAAAAAGGAACTGGTTTGGCAAGGGCGTGGTGTAGGAACCCTGAACAACATTAAGAATATTGAGAAAAAGGAAAAAAGAATTAAGCAATTTGTAGCTGAAATTCTGGAAAAATATCCTACCTCTTCGCAATTGGCTGCGAACTAAAAAGTAAACCGCTCTTTTCAGAGCGGTTTTTTATTGCCCTCTTTATTTTAGCCAAAGGATTTCGTATTTTTAAGGCTATCAATTTTTTAGCAATGGCGTACGAGTCGAATCCCATATTGGACAAGCTTCCTTCTCATTTAAAGCAATTTATCAAACCGCAGGATTACGAACAATATTCAGCCATTGATCAAGCGGTCTGGCGCTATGTTATGCGAAAGAACGTGGATTACCTGAGTAAAGTAGCCCATAGTTCGTATGTAGAAGGTTTGGACCTCACGGGCATTTCTATTGATGACATTCCCAATATGTACGGAATGAATCGGATTTTAAAAGAAATCGGATGGGCTGCGGTCGCTGTGGATGGCTTCATTCCTCCTTCAGCCTTTATGGAATTTCAGGCCTACAATGTGCTTGTAATTGCTTCGGATATTCGACAACTGGAAAATATAGAATACACTCCAGCACCGGACATAATTCATGAAGGTGCAGGACATGCTCCCATAATTGCAAACCCCGAGTATGCCGAATACTTAAGACGTTTTGGTGAAATTGGTTGTAAAGCCATCTCAAGTGCTAAAGATTACGAATTATATGAAGCAGTTCGTCACCTTTCCATAATAAAGGAAGCCCCTGGCACTCCTCAGGACGAAATTGAAGCGGCGGAAAAACATATTGAATATTTGCAGGAAAACATGGGCAAACCCAGTGAGATGGCCCTTATTCGAAATTTACATTGGTGGACTGTAGAATATGGCCTTATCGGTACTTTGGATAATCCTAAAATTTATGGAGCTGGACTACTTTCCTCCATAGGGGAAAGTGAATGGTGTTTGAAAAAAGATGTGATTAAGCTTCCATATACCATAGAAGCCACGAAAACTCCCTTTGATATCACAAAACCACAACCCCAACTTTTTGTAACGCCAAACTTCGCCCATTTAAGTCAGGTACTAGAAGATTTTGCCAACACAATGGCTCTAAGGACTGGAGGGCTTTCTGGAGCTCAAAAACTAATTGAATCCAAAGCGTTGGGTAGTGTTGAATTGAGTACTGGAATTCAAATTTCTGGACAGTTCCACAGTGTTATTGAACATAAAGGAAAACCCATTTATATTCGGACCGTAGGACCGACGGCACTTGCATACAGGGAAAAAGAATTGGTAGGGCATAGTACGTTGGAACATCCTGAAGGATTTGGGTCGCCTATTGGCAAATTGAAAGGTATTAATTTGGCTATTGAGGACATGGGACCTAGGGATTTACGCGCCTACAATATTTTTGAGGGAGAAAAAGTAAGCTTGGAATTTGAAGGTGGTGTTAAAGTTGAAGGTACTATCGTCACCGGAACTCGAAATCTTCAGGGCAAAATTATTCTTATCACTTTCAAGGATTGTACTGTAACCCATGATGGAACACTTCTTTTCTTACCGAATTGGGGACTGTATCACATGGCGGTTGGCCAAGAAATAGCTTCTGCTTTTAATGGTCCAGCGGATTTGAAGAGTTTTGATTTAATCTCTCATGAACTCTCCGAGACAACCATTAAGGTAAAAAAAGATGCAAAAAAGCTTCAATTGGAGGACTATTATCAACGCATTCGAGATTTGCGTACAGGAAAGAACACTACTGTTTCCATGCGAAAAGTGTTTGTAGAAGTCCAGGAGGAACACTCTTTGGATTGGCTCCTGCCTGTAGAAATTTATGAGTTGGCCAAGAAAAATGAGAACAGTACACTTCAAAAAGAAATTCTGAGGCATTTGGAAGGGGTAAAGCTAGAGAACCCTGCGGTAGGAAGACTTATAGATGATGGAATTGCCCTAGTCAATCAGAGTTTTTCCAAGGTCAAGTAATTCCCCAGTATCCTTGACCTGCTCATCGTTATAAACCAAGGTCCAGCCCATAGATTGCGTAAGTATGTAGATTCTGGACAACTCGCTCAGAAGTCTGTTCTCTGCATTGGAAACGAGAGTTGAAGATTGAACTTTTTCAAGAAGTGATGCCCGGACATTATCCTTTATTTCATTATAGTCTTCAGCGCCGAAAGGATTAAAATAGTCTGAAGAAACATCATAGTATTCAAAATCTGGGTTGATTTTAATTTCAGGCTTGGGTAAGGTTTTCAATTTCAGAATCTTGTTTTCTTCGTCCAATTCATAGTCCAGTAGGCTTAAGTCATATCCAATGGTCACTTCGGCATTGACCACCACCAAAGCCTTCTTTTCGGCCGTAAGCCAAGTTCCGAACAACTCCTTGGAGTCTTTATAATTGTACACTTGTGAAAAATGCCCCTCGGATACGATTAATTTGGAAACGTTCTTCAACTCCCGTTGAATGAGCATGGAGTTCGCTTTCAATATCCTTGTTTGCTGATTATCTTCCGAACAGGACTTATATATAAATACCGATGCCAGGGCAATCAAAGCTCCGGCAAGTACTTTTTTCATCTATTAAAATTTATTGTAGGGTAATTTCCCTGAAGATACTCAATTTTTGCCTGAAGCCTCTCGCTAAAAGCTTTGTGAGCGGTGGAATTGGCATTGAAAGGTCTATGTGCCAATCCCTTTTGAACAGTTTCCACCTTATCCATAACTTCATATACTTCTTCGGAAATCCAAGTTGCTTTAAACTTATTCCAGATATAATCAATGGCCAGTTCGTTAGGGTGAATCATATCGGCATTATAAAATCGATAGTCCCGAAGTTCGTCCATCATAATCTCATAGGACGGAAAGTAGTTGATATCCTTTTTTGGCAGCTGATGAATAGCCGAAATCAAATGGGCCTTACTTCTTTGATTTTCCACAAAACCGTCTTTTAAATGGCGAACCGGGGAAACTGTAAAAATCACTTGAATTCCATTAGAAACGGACTGTAACAAATGCAAAATCCCCTCTAAACTCCTTACCACTTCTTCGATGGAAAGAAGCTTTTTCTTAAATTCTTTTTGAGGTACTTTATGGCAGTTCGCCACTGCGAGCTCTCTCGACTCATGTTGATAAACCCAAGCCGTCCCTAGGGTAATAAAAACATGTGTAGCTTCTTTCAAAAATAGTGTTATCTGCTCCAAACCATGGTTCAGACTTTCCAAAATCCTATCTGAAGTATTTGCGTTGAGCTGGGAATGCGCATCAAAACAACTCCATACTTCTGTTTGCTCAAAAATTTCTTTCTCACCGTATATTTTTCCCGAAATAGCCCTTTCCAAGAGGTTTTCAATAGCTAAAGGATGAAATAATATACCAAAGGGATTTTGAAGAGTATGGAACTTGAAATAATCTAGCTTATGGCCGATATTCTCAGAGAAGCATGAGCCCAACAACAACGATTTGCTATGATAATCCAGAAGAATATCAGCAGGTTGTACTGGGATTATCGTTTGGAGTTTCATCCCAAATAGGTTTCTACTGCTTTTAACGCTTCAGGGATGCCAGAAGGGTTTTTACCTCCTGCAGTTGCGAAAAAGGGTTGCCCTCCTCCACCTCCTTGGATATGTTTGCCCAGCTCTCGCACAATGGTGCCTGCATTTAATCCTTTGGCAGAAGCCAACTCTTTGGAGATATAGCAACCGAGAAGTGCCTTTCCATCTTTTTCAGCGGCCAGCAGCAAAAAAAGGTCAGAAATTTGTCCTCCTATTTCAAAGGCCAAATCTTTAATTCCTGCGGCATCCAAGTCTACTTTTTTTGCCAAAAATTGAACCCCATTTAGCTGCTTCAATTCCGAAATCAATTGCCCCTTTAAGTCCTTGGCCTTATCCTTCAGTAATTGCTCTACTTGTTTACGAAGGGCTGTATTTTCATCTTGAAGACTTTCTACGGCCTTTACTGGGTCTTGAGCCTTATTTAAAAGGTCTTTTATTTCATAGAGCATGCGATTGTTTTCAAAATAAAACTTTTTCACAGCATCGGAAGTAATGGCTTCGATTCTGCGAATCCCGGCTGCAACAGCACCTTCAGATACTATTTTAAAATGCCATATATCTGCCGTGTTTTTCACATGTGTTCCTCCGCAAAGCTCAATGGATTGTCCAAAACGTATTGTACGCACAGTATCGCCGTATTTTTCGCCGAACAGGGCCATTGCACCATCGGCCATTGCCTCCTTGATGGGAACATTTCTATTCTCTTCCAAGGGTAGCTGGCCTTCAATTCGAGCATTGACAAAATTTTCCACATTCCTCAATTCATCGACTGATAGTTTTGAAAAATGAGAGAAATCAAAGCGCAAATATTTGGAATGCACAGCAGAACCTTTTTGTTCCACATGTGTGCCTAAAACTTCACGAAGGGCTTGGTGCAATAAATGAGTGGCCGTATGATTACTGGCCGTACGCCAACGCTGTTTCTTATCTACAGAGGCTTTAAAAGTTTCCGAGGTATTTTTTGGTAAGGCCTCTGCAAAATGAACAATCTCATTGTTCTCTCTCTTGGTATCGATGATGTAAGTTACGTCTCCATTTGGAGCTTCCAAATACCCTTTATCTCCCACTTGTCCCCCACCTTCGGCATAGAAAGGAGTTAAATTCAAGACTAATTGATATTGGTCTCCATCCTTTTTAGTTTTTACTTTTCGATACTTTACAATCTTGACCTCCGTTTCAAGACTGTCGTATCCTATAAATTCCTGTTCCGAATCCGAAGAAAGTATGGTCCAGTCTTCTTTGGAAACTTCCGAAGCTGCTCTCGAGCGGTCTTTCTGTTGTTGCAAAGCTTTATCAAAACCTTCTCTATCCAAGTACAATCCTTTTTCTTCGAGAATCAGGGATGTCAAATCAATGGGGAAACCGAAAGTATCATAGAGCTCAAAAGCTTTTTCTCCCGAAATGGTTTTACCTTTGGATGAAGCTATAATTGAATCCAGGAGTACCAAACCTTGCTCCAAAGTAGTAAGAAAGGAGTTTTCTTCTTCCTTAATTACATTTTCAATTAGTTGGTATTGTTCTTTCAGCTCAGGGAAGGATTTACCCATGGTTTCACCCAAAACCTTTACCAATCTATACATAAAAGGTTTTGAGGTATCTAAAAACGTAAACCCATATCGAATGGCACGACGTAAAATTCTTCGAATGACATAGCCGGCTCCATTATTACTTGGCAATTGTCCATCCGCTATAGCAAAACTTACCGCTCTAACATGGTCAGCCACTACACGAATGGCAATATCCACATCTTCATTCTCACCATATTTTTTCCTGGTTATCGTCTCAATTTCCCGAATCAAGGGGGTGAACACATCCGTATCATAGTTGGATTTAACACCCTGCAAAACCGTACAAAGGCGTTCGAAACCCATTCCGGTATCTACATGCTTTTCCGGAAGATTTTCTAGGACACCATTTGCTTTTCGATTGTATTGCATAAAAACCAAATTCCAGATTTCTATCACTTCTGGATGGTCTTGATTCACCAAAGTGGCACCCGGGACTTTTTCTTTTTCCTCCTTAGAACGAATGTCAACATGGATTTCGGAACAAGGGCCGCAGGGGCCTTGATCACCCATTTCCCAGAAGTTATCCTTTTTGTTCCCCATGATAATTCGATTCTCAGGAACAATTGCTTTCCACAAATCAAAAGCCTCTTTATCCATCTCTAAGTTATCCACATCGTCACTTCCCTCAAAAACAGAAACATAAAGACTGTCTTTGTCAATCTTATAGACTTCCGTAAGCAGCTCCCAAGCCCATGTAATCGCTTCTTTTTTGAAGTAATCCCCAAAACTCCAGTTCCCCAGCATTTCAAACATAGTGTGGTGGTAAGTGTCTTTACCCACCTCTTCCAGGTCATTGTGCTTACCGCTCACCCGAAGACATTTCTGGGTATCTACCACCCTTTTGGACTTGGCCTGGGTATTTCCCAAGAAGAACTCCTTAAATTGGTTCATCCCGGCATTTGTGAACATCAGTGTTGGATCATCCTTGATGACCATGGGAGCAGAAGGTACAATCTTGTGTTCCTTCTCTTTGAAAAAATTCAAAAACTGAGCTCGTACTTCTTGGGATGTCATTGGATTTGGCAGGGTTTTATTAAATTTAACACTTTGTACAAAACAATCTTTATATTTGTTTGTTTTGATAAAAAAGAATGGGCAAAAATAGGATAATTTCCCTTCATGCATAAAGTTAAATACTATTACGATCCGGATACCTTATCGTATCGAAAGATAGAACCCAAGAAGTCGAGGAAATACAGAAATCTCACCTTCTTCATTTTGGGTTCTGCTTTATTCGGATTTTTGGCACTTATCATTTTGCTCAATACAAGTTGGTTGAATACTCCTAAAGAACTCTCCTTGGAGCGAGAAGTCAAGAATTATGAACTTCAGTTTGAGATTCTCAACCGGAAAATGGAGCAGATTGAACAAGTGCTTGCCAATATAGAAGACCGCGACAACAATATTTACCGTCTTTACTTTGAAGCAAACCCCATCCCCGAAGAACAACGAAGGGCTGGTTTTGGGGGTATCAACAGGTACAAATCGTTGGAAGGATTCAATAATTCTGAAATTATAATCAACGCTACCAAGCGCCTTGATATCATTCAAAAACAATTGGTTATCCAATCAAAATCCTTGGATGAAATTGCTAAGCTAGCAGAAGAGAAAGAAAAGCTTTTAGCTTCTATTCCTGCGATTCAACCCGTTCGAAACGAAGACCTCACCCGAATGGCATCTGGTTTTGGATGGCGTTCGGACCCTTTTACCAAAGCACGTAAAATGCATCGTGGTATGGATTTTACCGCGCCTAGAGGTGTTCCCATTTACGCACCTGGAGATGGAAAAGTAACCCGTGCCGATAACAGGTCCTCTGGATATGGGAAGCACATCCGTATAGACCATGGGTACGGCTACATGACTTTGTATGCTCACTTAAGCAAATACAATGTAAGTGTCGGTCAAAAAGTAAAACGGGGTGACCTAATTGGCTTTGTAGGGAACACCGGACGTTCCGAAGCGCCACACTTGCACTATGAGGTTTGGAAAGACGGAGAACGTATCAACCCCATTAACTTCTATTACGGAAGTTTGACGGCCGAAGAGTTTGAAAACATGCTCAAGTTTGCCAACCAGGAGAATCAATCCCTTGATTAATGCACATAGAACTTCCTGAAAAACGATACTATGGCATTGGCGAAGTGGCCAAGGCGTTTGGAGTGAACACATCCTTGATTCGTTTTTGGGAAAAAGAGTTTGATGTGCTCCAACCTAAGAAAAATGCCAAAGGAAATCGAAAATTTACCCCGGAGGACATTAAAAACCTACAGCTTATTTACTATCTGGTAAAAGAACGTGGGTTCACCCTAGAAGGCGCCAAAATCCACTTGAAAGAGGAGAAACAAAAGACCTTATCTAAATTTGAGGTTATCCAAAAACTGCAAAAGGTCAAAGCCGAACTTCTTAAAATAAAAGACCAACTATAGTTGTAACAAATCGTAGTTTTTAAACACCTATCAAATAACTATAATAAACACTAAAAAAGAGAAACATGAAAAAATGGTTGATTCCTTTAATTGTAATCGGGATTATAATTTTAGCGGTTTTTAGTTGGACGAAAAGTTTTTATAACAAAACAATAAATCTGGAAGAAACAACTAAGAAAAAATGGGCTAATGTGGAGAGTTCTTATCAACGTCGAAGCGACCTTATAGGAAACTTAGTAAAGACAGTTCAAGGTGCCGCAGACTTTGAACGAGGTACATTGACAGATGTCATTGAAGCTAGATCAAAAGCATCATCAATAAGTATTGACCCAACAAACATATCCCCTGAGCAGTTATCTGCATTTAATAACGCACAAAGTGGACTTTCCAGTGCACTAAACAGGTTACTATTAGTTGTAGAACGTTATCCTGAATTGAAAGCAAATCAAAACTTTTTAGAACTTCAGTCACAACTGGAAGGGACAGAAAATAGAATTAACGTAGCGAGAGATAGGTTTAACGAATCTGTTCAACCCTATAATGAACATGTCAGAGACTTTCCAAACACTATTCTTGCAGGTATATTCGGTTTTGAAAAAATGACATACTTCGAATCTGAATCAGGTGCCGAAAATAATCCCGAGGTTGATTTTCAATTTGATTAAGTATGTCCCAAGTTGAACAATTCCTTTCTGCCGAAGAGGAGCAGGAGATTGTAAATGCTATTTTAGAAGCCGAAAAAAACACTTCAGGAGAAATCCGTGTCCATATTGAAGCTAATTCAAAAATCGACCACTTTAGCCGGGCACAGCAGGTTTTTCATTTCTTGAAAATGGATAATACCAAAGATGAGAACGGCGTCCTACTTTATGTGGCGGTGAAAGACAAGAAATTTGTCATTTACGGAGATAGTGGTATTGACAAAGCTGTACCTAGAGGCTTTTGGGAAAGCACGAAGGAAGTTATTGCTGAACATTTTAAAAAAGGAGACTTCAAGCAAGGAATTGTTGAAGGAATCCTTAGAGCAGGAAAAGAGCTCGAAGCACATTTTCCTTGGGAACATGGAGACATCAATGAATTGAGCGATGAGATTTCCAAAGGCTAGTCTTTTTGTCCTCTTTTTATTTGCTACTTCCCTAGTTTGGGGTCAATTCACTATTCCCGAAAAACCCAAAAAACAAACTAGTGTTTATGACTATGTGGACTTGTTAAGCTCCAGTCAAAAAAGAACATTGGAACAGAAGCTTATCCGCTATTCAGATAGCACATCCACACAAATTGTAGTGACCATCATTAGCTCTACTGAAGGGGAAAACATCAATTTTCTTGGAGCCCAATGGGGACAGAAATGGGGTATTGGACAAGCACAAAAAGATAATGGCGTCCTTATTCTTTTGGCTAAAGATGACCGGAGAATAGCCATTAACACGGGCTACGGTGTTGAAGGTTCGCTTACCGACCTAATATCAAAGCGTATCATTGAATCGATTATTATTCCAGAATTCAAAAAGGGAGACTACTATGGTGGCTTGAACGCAGGCAGCGACGCTATTTTTCAAGTACTAACCGGAGAATTTCAAGAGGACCGTAGTTTTCTGAGTGATGAAGGTTTTCCCTTTAAGGCTTTACTTCCCTTTATCATCTTTTTTATCATTCTTATTATTCTTTCGCGCAAGAACAGAAACAACCGAGGTGGGAATAACAGAGGTGGAAGAGGCTCTGGATTGGATATTTGGGATATGATTATCTTAAGCAACATGGGGCGCAGTTCGCGCTCATCAGGAGGTGGTTTTGGCTCTGGAGGCGGTTTTGGTTCCGGAGGATTTGGTGGTGGCTTCGGTGGAGGCGGTTTTGGCGGTGGTGGCGCTTCTGGAGGTTGGTAGAACTCTATTCCCCAGAACTAACTTGAGTTAAAGCAACGTTTTTTATGAAATGTATCTTCTTATAAACCATCTGATGTTTTTAAAGAAACTCCTTTACGTTATCCTCCTAATATTATTCACATTCTCCTGTGATGAAACAGAAATAGATTGTTCAACTGTATCTTGCGCTGGCCCCCAATTTATTGCACTTGAACTATTGTTAGATGGTGAGAATGTTTTTCTCAATGAAACATATACCATTGAAGACATTAGACTTTTAGGATCAAATAGTAGCGATTTCACCCTCTTTTTATCTTCTTTTGATACAATGGAAGATGATTCCATCCTATTTTTAGAATTAAGTTCTTTTAGAGCTAGTAATTTTATGTTTTCCCTTGATTTGGGAACCGAGTTTTTGATAGATTTTGATGCCCAAACCGAGCTTACCTCCTCAGAAGGGTGCTGTGGCGGCATTCCATTCTACACTAGTGTTAAAATCAATGGTGTAGAACAAGAATTACCCGACACATTTGATCTTAACTTCACCATAAACCTAAATTGATTTGTTAATTTTTAGTCCTCTTGACGATAAAATACTTTGTTCACTACTTTCCATTCCCCATCAATCTTAAGCAAGTTCATGAAATCTATAAAAGAAAAGGTGGGATACTCAATTTCCAATCGAGCATTGGCCGCATGACCGGATATGGTAATATTAGCAATGCGAGTTTTCCTATTTTGTTTGGGCTTTGAAGCATCCATTCCAGAAAAGAATTCCAAGGCATTCACTTCTTTATAGCCATCCTTGGTGATGTACTTCATGGTAGCCGTTTTGTGGAATGCTTTTTTTAACGTTTCGTAGTCGTTATTGGTTCCTCCCTCCAAATAATAATTTACAGTTTGGGCCACCAATTGATAATCCGTTTCTTGTGATAGACCTTTTGAAAAAATAGCTAAAGAAAAAAAAGCGAAAAGAACTGTTCGTAACATAATTGTTTATTTTTTGGTTGTGAATAGGTTCAAATTATCAATAAATAGGGAGGACAATACCATTTCAAATCATAAATATTTCCTAAGGTTCCGTCCGGATTGAAAAAACCATTCGTAAATCCTATCCAGCCATTCATAAACTTGCGGTGCCCCAACATCCATTTTTAATCTATCTTGTCTGTGGTCAAGTTTAATTTAAATTAAAGCCATAGACATGTCTCGATTCCTTAAAATTTTCCTGTTCACTTTTCTTATCGTTTCATATTCCTGCAAGAAAAAAGCACCTGAATCAGAAACGGACAATCTATTTAAGTTCAAAGACTACATAAGCGCACACACCCATGGTCTTCAAAGTATTTCAACTCCGATTTCTATTCTTTTGGCTCAACAGCTAGATCAATTCGAACTTACTCAAGAGCTTCCCAAAGAGTATATAACTATTACCCCAAAAATTGAAGGACAATTATCTATTGAAAACGGGAGGGAATTACTATTTCAGCCTTCTGAATATCTTAAACCCGACACGGAGTATGTAGTAAACTTAGCGCTCAATAAGCTTTTTGAAGGCATTAATAAAGAATTTAAGGAATATACGTTTAGTTTTAAAACCATAACCCCAAACTTCAGTATCAACCTTAGCAACCTACAATCCTACAGCAAGGAATGGCAGTACCTCACTGGCACCTTAAATGCTTCTGATTTGTTGGAGGCTTCTAAAATACGGTCAGTGCTCAATGTTAAGCAGGGCGAAAAGCAGCTCAAGGTAAAATGGGAGAATATCGAAACCAGTGGGCGTTATTTCAGTTTCAAAGTAGACAGTATTTCTAGAAAGACCGAGGATTCCGAATTGCAAATTAGCTGGAATGGAAAAGACTTGGGCATAGACAATTCCGGTGAAGAGACATTTACAGTTCCTGGTCTGAACAAGTTTGTAGTAGTAGATGCTAAAACCACATCAGCTCCCAACGCGACCTTAACCCTTAATTTTTCAGAACCTTTACAACAAAACCAAAACCTCAATGGTTTGGTAACCATAGAAAACGCAGAGAGCGTTCGCTACGAAATTGATGGTAACTTGCTTAAGGTATATCCCACCAATCGAATTTTGGGTGAAGTTCGGGTCAGTGCTTTTGAAGGCATAAAAAGTACATATGGTTTTACGCTTAAAAAGACGTTTTCTGAACTAGTTTCTTTCGAGCAGTTAAAACCCAATGTACGACTCATTTCAAAGGGGACCATTCTGCCCAATGCAACCGCTACCCCCATTTATTTTGAAACGGTTAATTTATCGGCGGTAGAGGTGCGCGTTATTCAAGTCTTTGAAGACAATATGCTTCAATTTCTTCAAGGTAACAACCTAACGTCAAATTATAACCCAGACCTTAGGGCCGTTGGTAGAAGAGTTGCTTACAAGGTCATTCCACTTTCGGAAAGTGGTGCAGAGAATACCAGTTATTGGAAAGCGCATGCTCTGGACCTCTCTGAACTTATCAAAATCAACCCTGGCTCTTTATACCGGGTGGAATTCAGCTTTAAAAAAGAGCACACCACCTATGATTGTGGAGACGCATCTTCAGAAGACGACTCAAATGCATATGCCGATAATCAATCCTCCCAAAATACAGAAAACCTGGAAGAGTGCTATTGGGACAATGAAATCTATTATTGGAGAAACTACAATTACAATTGGGAAGAGCGCGATAATCCTTGTCATTCGGCATACTACAATGAAAATAGAATCGCCGCCACCAATTTATTGGGAAGCGACTTGGGCTTGATTGTAAAAAAAGGGAGTAATAGAACCTATCATTTTGCTGCGACTAATTTGCTTTCTACCAAACCAGAAGCGAACACATCTATTCAACTATATAATTATCAGCAGCAATTGTTGGGTGAAATCACCACAGATGCTTCGGGCTTTGGAATTTATGATGGCGAGAAAAACGTAGCCTTCGCTGTGGCCCAAAAGGATAACAACTATGCTTACGCCAAGTTGGCTGATGGTAATTCCCTTTCCATGAGCAAATTTGATGTTTCCGGAGAAAGCATTCAAAATGGGCTTCAAGGTTTTATCTATATCGAACGTGGGGTTCATCGACCAGGTGATACGGTACATCTGACTTTTGTTATGGATGATGCCGGTAACCCTATTCCGGATGACCACCCCGTTACCTTGGAAGTTTCTGATGCTCGTGGAAAACTCGTACAACGAAACACACTACAAACAGGCTCTTTAACCATTGCAGAAGGTCTTTACGCTAAAAAAGAAGGCAATTTTTACTATTTCCCTATCCCCACAAAGCCAGAAGCACCCACGGGAACTTGGAATGCGAAAATCATTGTTGGGGGAGCAGAATACAATAAAAGTTTAAAGGTTGCCACTATAAAGCCCAATCGCCTGAAGGTGAACATCTCTTTTGATGAGGAAGTGCTCAAAGCCAATGAACGCAATACCGGAAAGGCAACGGTACAATGGTTGCATGGTGCACCTGCACGTAATTTAAAAGTAGATATCAATACCAAGATTAGTAGTGCATCAAACGCTTTTCCAAAATTCAATGCCTATACCTTCCAAGACCCAGTCCGCACCTTTTCAGATACCGAAGAACAATTTGTCACCTCACAATTGGATGGCAATGGAGAATTGGACATCAATAAAAGAATTACGGCAAGCAAAAAAGCGCCTGGGATGCTCCAAGCGACTTTCACTACCAAAGTATTTGAAGGAGGTGGGGATTTTTCCATAGACGTGTTCTCTAAAAAATTGGCGCCGTTCTCGCATTTCGTTGGACTTCGCTCGCCCAAAGCAAAACGATATGGTTCTTACCTAACGGATGAGAATACAACTTTTGACATTGTTAGTGTTGATGCGCTGGGTAAAACTTCAGCAAACAGAAAATTAAAGGTTCAAATTTTTAAGATTGAATGGCGTTGGTGGTGGAATCGTGGGTATGACAACCTCTCACGCTATGAAAATGCCACGGTGCATCGTCCATTCCAAGAGCAAACTATTCGAACCGGTTCTGATGGCAAAAGCAGTTTTAAAGTTAACATTCCAGATGAAGATGGAGGCCGTTTTCTTATCCGTGTTATAGATGAGGACTCCGGTCACGCCACAGGACGGACAGCATATTTCTATAGAAATTGGTGGAAAAGGCCGGCGTCTGGGGATTCAGAAAGTTCTAAAATTCTGGTCTTTTCAGCAGACAAGGAAAACTATTCGTTGGGGCAAGAAGCTGTAGTTACTTTTCCATCGGACCGAGGAGGACGCGCCTTACTGAGCATAGAAAATGGCACCGAGGTACTGTCTCAGCAGTGGGTTGAAACCTCAGCTCAAGAGACCCAAGCCAGAATTCCAGTTACATCAGAAATGGCCCCGAATGTCTATGTCCATATTTCCTTGTTGCAACCCCATGGACAAGTCAAAAATGATTTACCCATCCGTCTTTATGGTGTGGTTCCCATTACCGTGGAAGACCCTGCTACTCATTTACAACCTAAATTGGAAATGCCATCGGTATTAAAGCCAGAAAAATCATTTGAAGTCAAGGTTTCAGAAGCCAATAGTAAAGAAATGACATATTCCCTAGCTATTGTGGACGAGGGACTCTTAGACCTAACCCGATTCCGCACACCAGATATCCATAGTGCTTTTTACGCCAGACAAGCCCTTGGGGTTAAGACCTTTGATATTTTTGATGATGTAATGGGTGCTTATTCCATAAGTGTGGATAATATCTATGCAATAGGTGGGGGTGGTTTTGCTGATGGCGCAAATAACAGAAAGGCTCAGCGTTTCAAGCCTGTGGTGCATTATTTAGGACCATTTACGCTCAAACCTGGAGAAAAAGCATCACATACCATCAATATGCCCAACTATGTGGGCTCAGTCCGTACTATGCTTATTGCAGGAGATGCAAATAGTGCTTATGGAAAAACCGAGGAAACAACTCCTGTACGTAAACCTCTGATGGTATTGACTTCATTGCCTAGAAAGCTTTCGCCTGGAGAGAAAGTGACTATTCCAGTCACGGTCTTTGCCATGGAGAACAAAGTGAAAAATGTAAAGGTATCCATTGAGGCAGACCAAGCCTTTGAACCACTGGGGCCCACCTCAAAAACTATTTCGTTTGATGCCGTAGGAGAGCAAATAGTAAACTTTGATTTTAAGGTAAACCCAGCCAAATCCTTTCAAACCATTAAAGTAAGGGCTTCGGGCGCAGGTGAAAATGCATCGGATGATATTGAAATTGATGTTGAAAACCCAAACCCTATTTCGACACGAAGTCAATTGTACACCATCAATGGGAGTCAAACACAAGCTATTCCATTGGAGGTTTTTGGAACCTCAGGAACCAATTCAGCTACTTTGGAGTTTTCTACTTTACCTCCTATGGATTTTTCCAAGCGCATGGACTATTTGGTGCGTTATCCCCATGGTTGTGTAGAACAAACTACTTCCTCGGCCTTTCCACAGTTATTTTTGTCTGATGTTTTGGATATCACGTTTGACACCAAAAAGGATATTGAGAAAAACGTAAAGGTCGCTATCAAGCGCTTAAGTAATTTTCAAACCTCAGGTGGGGGTCTAAGTTATTGGCCCGGATATCGCGATGCCGATGACTGGGGCACTTCGTATGCTGGTCATTTTATGTTGGAAGCCAAACAAAAAGGGTATCAACTGCCATTGACATTCTTGAGTAATTGGTTACGCTATCAGAAACAAAGAGCTAGGCAGTGGAGCAACCAACAAACCTCATACAATGATGACTTAACCCAAGCATATCGATTGTATACTTTGGCTCTAGCACAACAACCAGAGCTTGCCGCAATGAATCGTCTTCGTGAAACTAGGAATTTGAGCAATGAAGCGAAATGGAGATTGGCAGCGACCTACGCTTTGGCTGGCAAAAAACAAGTTTCGGAAGACCTATCCAAAACGGCCAACATCAACTTTGTATCGAACTCTTATGATTACAAAACCTATGGTTCAGCATTTAGAAATCGAGCCATGGCATTGGAAACTATGGTGATTCTAGGAGATTCCCAGCAAAGGGACCTTGCCGTATCGCTCGCTAAAAACTTGTCTTCACAACGTTGGTATAGTACCCAAGAAACATCCTATGCTTTATTGGCTATGGCCAAAATGGTTTCTAAAAATGGAGGTAAGGGTGTTCATCTTACCTATACCCTCAATGGAAAAAATGTGGAAGTAAAAACAGATAGGTCTATTGCTCAACGGCCTTTGACTATTGCTTCAACAAGTGCAACTATCGACGTAAAAAACAGTGAAAACAACACCTTGTACGTGACCCTAGTGCAAAGTGGAAAACTTCCCGTTGGACAAGAACTCTTAGAACAAAAAAACCTAAGGCTGTCAGTCGCTTATCTTGATGCAATTGGCAATTCAATTGATGTAAGCCAGTTAAGACAAGGTACTGAAATGGAGGCCACAATCACGGTGTTTAACTCTAGTAATGATTATGTAGATAACATTGCTTTGACACAAATTGTTCCAAGTGGTTGGGAAATTGTTGACACATCGTACGCAGGCACTTCCAACACAAACTCGAGCAAAGCGGATTATATTGATGTTCGTGATGACCGCACCCATTTCTATTTTGATTTGGGCGCTAAGAAATCAAAAACATTCTCGGTAAAACTCAATGCTTCCTTTTTGGGAGATTATTATTTACCAGGCTCACAAGTGGAGGCCATGTACGACAACACCTATTATGCAAGAAATAAAGGAAAATGGGTTTCCGTAGTACAATAACATTCACTGTAAAGTTTAAACAATTGAAGGCAATGGCGTTAATGTTTCCTAATTTTTTCAATGGATTATCGAAGTTTCGTAATTTCTCAAAAAAAGGATATGAAAATTTCCGTAATGAGTTTGGTGGCCTTTACAACTTTGGTTTTAGTAACCTTGGTTATTATGGCGAGTATGAACTTCCCCTTCAGTTGGGTGTTTTACGTGACCATTTTTGGTCAAGGTTTGGTGGTGTTTTTAGTGTATCGCGTGCTCACAGAGGACTATCACACAGAGAAAACTTTCGAACACTTTTATGAAGACCATCCCATGGACCAAGAAGAATTGTAACAAGCCTTTTTTAGGGCAAATCAGTATTGTTTGCCTATGAAAAAGGTGCGGTTCATCAAAAGATTTCTACTTCAAAACCGAATAAAACTATTTGGGTTTCTCATCATTTTACTGGTTTGGTTGTTCTGTCTACCTAAAAAACTGTTTAAGGAACCGACCTCAACTGTGGTGACCAGTTCTGAGGGTTTTTTGTTGGGAGCACGAATTGCTGATGATGGACAATGGCGTTTCCCGGAAGTCGATTCAATTCCAAATCGATTTAAACAAAGTGTCTTGCTTTTTGAGGACGAATACTTTTATCAACATCCAGGATTCAACCCTATTTCCATTTTCAATGCATTGGTTCACAACCTTACCAAAGAGACACGAAGAGGTGGTAGCACCATCACTCAACAGGTGATTCGACTAAGCAGAAAAAATAAACCCAGAACCTATTTTGAAAAAGCCATTGAGCTATTTATGGCAACACGTTTGGAGTTCCGGGATTCCAAGGATGAAATTTTGAAGTTGTATGCTTCCAACACTCCTTATGGTGGCAACGTAGTTGGACTGGAGACCGCCTCTTGGCGTTATTTTGGTATTCCTTCCCATGAATTGAGCTGGGGGCAAGCGGCTACTCTAGCTGTTTTACCTAACTCACCTTCGTTGATTTTTCCTGGTCGAAATGAATCTGTGTTATTGCAGAAAAGGAATCGTTTGTTGAAGAAATTATGGGAGAAAAACCTTATGGACCAAACTACCTACGAACTTGCTCTTGCGGAACCCCTTCCCCAAAAGCCTGTACCACTTCCGGATATCGCGTCCCATCTCACAGAGCGCATCAGGTTAGAACATCCCGGTCAGCGCATACAAACGTCAATTCAAATGGATTTACAACGGCAGGTCAATGTTTTGGCAGAAAACCATCATAACCGACTAAAAAGCAATGAGATAAACAACCTATCCATATTGGTTTTGGATATTGAAACTCGTCAAGTTCTCTCTTATGTGGGCAATGCTCCAACTACCAAGGACCATGGTAATTATGTGGACATTATCTCAAAAAACCGAAGTACAGGAAGTACACTTAAACCTTTTCTGTTCGCCTCCTTGATGCACGAAGGGCAATTATTGCCGAATGCTTTGGTTGAAGATGTTCCGACAGTAATTAACGGTTATCACCCGAAAAACTTCAATAAAAAACATGTAGGAGCTGTACCGGCCAGCAGAGCTCTTTCTCGCTCGTTGAATGTTCCAGCAGTTCGTTTATTGCGTTCGTTTGGTCTCCAAAAGTTCTACAACAAGCTAAAGAAGATGAATTTGAACACTTTGGACAAACCCTCCTCCTATTATGGACTCGCCCTTATTTTAGGAGGTGCTGAAAGTTCTTTGTGGGACATCACCAAAACCTATGCATCAGCAGCATCAACCCTCAATCATTTTGTCAATAATTCAAGTACCTATCGTACCAATGAATTTACCGAACCCACCTATCTCCTAAATAGTTCTATCTCCTTTGGAGATGTGCAGCGCGAAGCCCCCTTATTGGATGCAGGTGCCATTTTCCACACATTTAAATCCTTACGAGAAGTGAATAGGCCTGAAGGGGCTGAGAATTGGCAGTTTTTTGACTCATCACAACCTATAGCTTGGAAAACTGGCACTAGCTTTGGATTCAAAGATGCTTGGGCCGTGGGAGTCACACCAAAATATGCCATAGGTGTATGGGCTGGGAACGCAGACGGAGAAGGAAGGCCTGGACTGACAGGAATTGAAGCAGCGGCTCCCATCCTATTTGATGTTTTGGACCTATTACCCCATAGTGGGTGGTTTCAAGAGCCTTTTGACGAACTCAAACCCATTACAGTATGCCAAAAAAGTGGAGCAATTGCATCTATCTTTTGTGAAAACACCGAAGAACAACTCCTTCCAATAAATGGCATAAAAAGTAAACCCTGTTCGTTTCATCAACAGCATTTTTTTAATGCTTTTGGAACGTTTCGTGTGAACTCAGGATGTTACCCCTTAGACGATATGATTAGTAAAACCTATTTTGTTTTGCCTCCATTAATGGAATATTATTATGCCTCGGCCAACCCGAACTACAAAACCCTACCCCCTTTTTTGGATACATGTAATTCTGACGAAAGCCAACGAATGGCCTTTATTTATCCAAAACTTAATGAGGATATTTTGATTCCGAAGGATTTGGGCAATCATGCCACTGAAGTCATATTCAAGCTAGCCCATCAGCAAGAA
>JBCDAX010000021.1:0-60955 GCA_039184805.1 Bacteroidota bacterium
ATGGGACCGAGAAGGAAATCGGGGAGTTGAATTGGATGGCAAAACTGTAGGTATTTTGGGATATGGAAATATGGGTAAGGCCTTTGCCAAAAAATTACAGGGTTTTGATGTTGAAATCATTTGTTATGATATTATTGGCGGAGTTGGTGATGAAAATGCCCGTCAAGTGGGGATTATGGAGTTTCAGCAAAAATCCGATGTGGTAAGTCTCCATGTACCACAAACTGAATCCGCTATGGGAATGATCAACATCGATTTTATTGAAGGTTTTCACAAGCCGTTCTGGTTTTTAAATACCGCCCGAGGCAAGTGCGTGATTACAGAAGATTTAGTCAAAGGATTAAAATCAGGTAAAGTATTGGGGGCAGGTTTAGATGTTCTTGAATACGAAAAAAAATCTTTTGAAAATATGTTCCTGCAAAAGCCAAAGGCTTTTAAATACTTGAGAAAAGCAAAAAACGTAACACTTTCTCCCCATGTTGCTGGTTGGACTTTTGAAAGCAAGGAAAAACTGGCCCAGACCATTGTCGACAAAATCCAAGAACGATTTTGTTAAATTTAAAAGGTGAAAAAAACAATCTTCGTTTTTTCTTCCCTTATCATAGCATTGCTGGTTCTTTTCAAACTAAGCGAATATTCCTATTATTCCAATAGCCTGGACATCGAATTAATAATTTCCGCAATTTCTATCGTGTTTTTCGTTATTGGCATTTATATCAACAAAAGAGGGGTAGGAAAAGGAACTAAAACCGTTGAAGTCGATAAGGAGAAATTAGAAAAGTTAGGAATCAGTAAACGTGAATATGAAGTATTGATACAGGTGGTTAAAGGATTATCCAATAAGGAAATCGGGGAAAGACTCCATCTTTCGGAAAGCACTATAAAAACCCATGTATCCAATTTGCTAGTAAAACTGGATGTAAAGCGACGTACCCAAGCTATACGAAAGGCCAAAGAGCTGAAAATTATAGCATAACCCCCCATTTAGCACCAAAGTACCAATCATTTGGTACTTTAGTATGAGTTCTAAACTCCAACATCATTCTACTTTTGGCTGGAACTAAAAATCCAAACCAATGAAAAAAACAATAATTAAATATGGAACTTATGGAGCCGTTGCCATTTGTGGACTTTTTATAATAAGCTGGTATGTTTTAGACGATTTACCTCTATCAACCCAAGAAGCACTTGGGTATCTGTCCATGATTCTGTCTCTAAGTTTTGTCTTCTTTGGAATTAAGCATTATCGTGACAAGGTAAATGAAGGAAAAGTTAGTTTTAAGAATGCGCTGATTATTGGCATACTTATCAGTCTTATCACGGCTTTAATATTTGGGATCTTAGATGTTATTTATACGGAATTTCTAAATCCAGACTTTATGGATACCTACTACTCTGAAACTCTGAACACCATGGAAGAAACTATGTCAGCTGAAGAATTCCAGCTTAAAAAAGCAGAAATGGAAGCACAAAAAGAGATGTTCGCAAATCCAGTCATGACTTTTGTGTTTATGGCCATTACCGTTTTCATTATCGGATTTATTATTTCGCTACTTTCAGCCTTGGTATTACAACGAAAATAATAGAACCATGACCATAGATGCCAAAACTCCGGATGAATATATTTCCAAACTTCCAGAAGAAAGAAAAGAAGCGGTTTCTAGATTGAGAAGCACAATTAAAGCAAACCTACCTCAAGGTTTTGAGGAATGCATAAGCTATAAGATGATAGGATACGTTGTGCCCCATTCGCTTTATCCTGATGGCTATCACTGTGACCCAAAACTACCCCTACCCTTTATCAATGTAGCTTCCCAGAAGAATTTTGTGGCACTTTACCATTCAGGAATTTATGCAGACAAAGCTCTACTGGATTGGTTCGTAGCCGAATACCCCAACTATGTGAAAACCAAACTGGATATGGGCAAAAGCTGTATCCGCTTCAAAAGAATGGATGCTATTCCCTATGAACTTATTGCTCAACTATGCCAAAAAATGACTCCTGAAGAATGGATTAATTTATATGAAAAAAAGAGTAAAAGATGAAAAAAAGAGTAACAGGTATTGGCGGGTTTTTCTTCAAAACCAAAGACCCAGACCATATTAAGTCATGGTATAAAAAGCATTTAGGAATTCCCACGGACAATTATGGATGGAGCTTTTGGTGGAAAGATGCAGAGGGTAAGGATTGTATGACCCAGTGGAGTCCATTTAAAGAGGACACTGAATATTTTCATCCAAGCGAGAAACAATTCATGATGAACTTTAGGGTAGAAAACCTTAAGGAACTTCTTGAAGAATTAAAATTGGAAGGGGTCACCGTCATTGATAAAGTTGAGGAATATGATTACGGTAAGTTCGGATGGATACTTGACCCTGAAGGCAACAAAATTGAGCTTTGGGAACCTGTTGATAAAGCATTCCTCTGACAATCAAAATATTGTTTAAATTTAGACATGTATAACCAACAAAAGTAAAAATACCATGTCTGAAGAAGAAAAAGACTTAGGAGACAAAGCAAAAGATGCTGCCAACGAATTTGCAGAAGAAGCCAAGGAAACCGCAAAGGAATTTAGTGAAGGCGTAAAAGAAACCCTGAATGCCGATAATAAAAAACTTCTTGCAGGAATTCTAGCCATTGTTCTTGGCGGTTTTGGGATACACAAATTTATACTAGGTTATACCAAAGAAGGTATAATCATGTTAGTGGCGACATTGATACTCGGTATCGTAACTTGTGGGATCGCCGGTTGGGTTGTTTGGATAGTAGGTCTTATCGAAGGAATTATTTATTTGACCAAATCGGACGAAGAATTTTATAATACCTATCAGGTGGGCAAAAAGCCTTGGTTCTAATAGTACAGAAAGCCAGAAAATTAAGTCTGGCTTTTTTATTTCATATTATTATCGTAATATTGCAATATTAAATTTATAATGATTTGGGAAGTTCTAAAACACATATTTTTTCCATCCAACAAAACGAATTGGCACAAGTGGCCAAAGTACTAGCCCATCCTGCCCGCATTGCCATATTGGAATACATCAGCAAGCAAGAGGGTTGTATCTGTAATGATTTGGTGGATGAAATTGGACTAGCCCAACCTACCATCTCACAGCATTTGAATGAAATCAAAAAAATTGGACTGCTGCAAGGTACGTACGAAGGCAAAAATCTTTGTTATTGTATCGACCAACAGAGATGGCTGGAATTACAAGAGGCATTTCATAATTTCTTTTCTAATATTAACCTTAATTGTTGTTGACTTATGAATACAGCAGAATTTTTGACCATACTACAAGATAATAGACATAAGAGCCTTCTTTTCGAATATGAACCTGGAGCTTTGGTAAAGGCAAACTATCACATTACAGAAGTAAAAAACATTATTGTTGATTCTGTGGATTGTGGTGCAGGAACCGATTTTTGGAAAGAAACCGTTGTCCAACTTTGGGAAAGTCCTTCCGAATTGGGTAAAACCGAATTTATGTCGGCCTCCAAAGCATTAGGTATATTGAACAAAGTGGACCGTATTAAACCTATGGTTAAAGATGCTGAACTGAAACTGGAATACAGTAATGACCAATTTCACACAGCACAACTCTATGTGGCCGGATATCTAGTCACCGATGATACCATCAAGTTTCTCCTCTCTGTGCAAAAAACGGATTGCAAAGCCAAAGAAACCTGTGGAGTTCCCGAAACAGTTCAAGAAAATAACCTAAAGACAACAGTAACTTCATGTGCCCCTGGTAGCGGTTGTTGTTAAATTTGCAGCTCCATGATTATCCGTAACATGCAAAAACCGGATTGGGAAGATGTTGCACGAATTTATGAAGAAGGGATTGTAACAGGTTTTGCGACATTTGAACAACAGGTCCCAACCTATGAAAGTTGGGATGAGGCTCATATTGCGTCCTGTCGATTAATTGCGGAAGAGAATGGACAAATATTAGGTTGGGCTGCCTTATCCTCAGTTTCCAGCAGATGTGTATACGGTGGGGTTGGAGAAGTAAGCATATATATTGAAGCTGAAAGTAGAGGCAAAGGTGTCGGAGAGGCACTTCTAAACGAACTAGTTTCAAAAAGTGAAGAAGCCGGTTTTTGGACCATACAATCAGGTATTTTTCCTGAAAACAGAGGGAGTATTGCTCTTCATGAAAAAGTGGGTTTCCGTTTTATTGGAAAAAGGGAACGCGTAGCAAAAATTCATGGTGTATGGAAAGACAATCTACTATTTGAAAAACGAAGTAATACCATAGGAATAGATTAATCATCAAAACAACAGCATAATGAAAAACGTATTGGTTCTTTGCACGGGTAACTCTTGTAGAAGTCAGATGGCACATGGATATCTCAATTATTTTCAAGATTCACTGGCCAATATCTACAGTGCAGGGATTGAAACACATGGCCTAAACCCCGGGGCAGTAGCGATAATGAAGGAGGATGGGATTGACATTTCCCATCATACTTCTAATCATGTGGATGAATATGAAGGAATCGAATGGGATTACATCATTACGGTTTGCGATCATGCCAAAGAAAATTGCCCTTTTATTCCAGCAAAGAATGCACAACGGCTTCACCATAATTTTTCTGACCCTTCTAAAGTAAAGGGCACCCAAGAAGTGATTCACGAAGCTTTTCTAAAAACCAGAGAAGAAATCAAGGATTTTTGCCATGATTTCGTTAAGGAGGAATTGGTAAACTAAGCAACAATTTTTAAGACTCATTGACGACAGGTGGTGCATTGCCCTCTGTCATTTTCCGCTCCAATTCCGCTTGAAATTCTTCCATAACGGGCTTAACCGTACTTTCGGGCAAATCGGCAATCTTAATGTACATCAATCCGTCCACAGAATTATTGAAGAGTGGGTCTACGTTAAATGCCACCACTTTCGCATTCTGTTTGATATACTTTTTTATTAGTACTGGCAACCGTAGGCTTCCCGGCTCTACCTCATTTATTAGTTTATCAAATTTATTGAGGTCAGCTTGGGTTTCATCAAAAACAAATTCCTTATCCGCATCCTTAAGCTGTACTTTGAACTCCTTTTTAGGGCGAATGTATTGCGCCACGTAAGGGTCCCAATAGTTTGATTTCATAAACTCAATCATGAGCGACTTGGAAAAGTTGGAGAATTGATTACTAATACTTACACCACCAATTAAATATTTGTGCTCAGGGAACCGTAATGTAGTATGAACAATGCCTTTCCAAAGTAAAAACAGAGGCATAGGCTTTTGTTGATATTCCTTTACAATATAGGCCCTACCCATTTCAATGGATTTGCCCATCATATCATATAGCTCTGGTTCAAAACGAAACAAATCTTGTAAATAGAAACCATCTATACCGTAGTTTTTAAAAATATGGCTGCCCAATCCCATTCTATATGCCCCAACTATGGATTTCTCATCATTATCCCAAAGGAAAAGATGGTGGTAGTATGAATCGAACTTGTCCAAATCAATCGGATTGTTGGTTCCCTCACCCACCTCACGAAACGTAATCTCCCGCTGACGTCCAATCTCTTTCAGGATAAATGGCATCTCCTTTTCTTGGGCCAAGTAGACTTCGTAGTTTTTGCTCTGAAGCAATCTGCAATCTTTTTCGCGTAGCTTTTCTATTTCCCCCTCCAAAACCTCAACACGTACCGCAGTGGCAATCTTTTTAGGGGCTTTTGGAATTTTCAAAGTTGTTGGCACCTTATCTATCAAGCGTTCTTTTTCAAAAACATTGGCCAATAGATAGGTTTTCTTTCGAAGTAGTTCGGTAAACCCTTCCAAGCTTTCTTCTTCTTTTTGGGAAGCAACTGAAATAGGCTGACCCACACGAACCTTAATTGGGCGCCTACTTTGTGTAGTCAATTCTGAAGGCAATTTAGCTGTCCGAAAAACATCATTGATTTTAGATAACCGGTAGAACAATCGACTATTTCT
Organism: Bacteroidota bacterium; assembly: GCA_039184805.1. GTDB lineage: Bacteria > Bacteroidota > Bacteroidia > Flavobacteriales > Flavobacteriaceae > Flagellimonas. Next base: position 5,945 of record JBCDAX010000021.1, read on the forward strand.
TGCATGAAAATAAATGGGCACTACCGGAACTTCAGCCTTTCGAATTAATTTAATAGCCACCTCCTCCCAAGGTTTATCTACTACTAGCTTCCCATCCTTGTAGGTGGAAACCTCACCAGCAGGGAAAATTCCAAGCGGATGACCCTCTCGTAAATGAGTCAAAGCAGTTTTGAATCCCATAACACTGCTTTTGGCATCCTTATGACTCTCAAAAGGATTGACAGGCATGATAAACGGTTTTAAGGGAGCAATGCGTTGCAATAAAAAATTGGCGATAATCTTAAAATCCTTTCGCTCCTGGAGCATCAGCTTCAACAGGAGCACTCCATCAATTCCACCTAAAGGATGGTTACTTATGGTGATGTAAGGCCCGGTATTGGGCAATCGTTTCAAATCCTCTTCAGGAATTTCAAAATCAATTTCGTAGTGGTCAAGAATAGATTCTAGGAATTCTGTCCCCGAAAGATCTTTATTCTTGGTATAAAAGCTGTTCATAGTGGTAATCTTAGTGACTACCATTAGAAGCCAACCTATGAACGTTCCAATAAAACCGTATCGATTAACCCCTATTACTTTTGCTACCTCCTTGGCAGAAACCAACCCCATATTTTATCAATTAGGTAAAAGTAAAGATAGGAAATTGCCCAAATAAGGAAACAAAGAAATGTCAGGGTAGACATTTATTTTACAACGAGCTGAACCGTTTCCCTTCCCCGCTGTTCTACCAACACTGATTTTCCATTTTGAAGGGATTTGACTGCATCATCATTAAAGTGACGAATGGTATATAAAGAAACATCCTCGTGACAGATTACCTTGAATTTTTGTTCCAATTCCTGTAAAATGGTTTTAAGTCCTCCAAATTTATTATCCAAACAAACTGAAAAACTAATCGCGGAATTTTGGATCAAGTCCACTTTCAATTGATGATCATGGAACAGTTTGAAAATTTCACTGATGTTGTCTTCAACGATAAATGAGAAATCAAGGGTAGACAACTTTAAGAGCACCTGGTTTTTCTTAACTATAAAACAGGGTATCAAGGGAGAAATTCCTTTACCCTTACCTACAGTGGTCCCATTTCCAGTGGGATTCACAAAGGATTTTACGTGTAAAGGGATTTCCTTCCGCTGCAGAGGTTGCAGTGTTTTGGGGTGAATGACAGAAGCTCCATAGAAGGCCAATTCTATTGCTTCGCGATATGAAATCTGGTCCAAGAGCCGGGTTTCATCGAAATTTCTTGGATCAGCATTCAAAACCCCAGGTACATCCTTCCAAATAGTAACTGAATTTGCATTCAAGCAATAGGCTAAAATAGCTGCGGTATAATCCGAACCTTCCCTTCCCAATGTTGTAGTAAAGTTATTGTCATCGCTACCCAAAAAGCCTTGTGTTATGTTCAATTTTGACATATCCACCTTGGACTTCACCTCCATTTCGGTCCGTTGCCAATTGACATGTGCATCGCGATATGAATTATCTGTTTTTATCAACTCCCGAACATCATGCCAGGTATTTTGCAATCCAACTTCATTTAAATATGTACTTATGATAGTAGTAGAGACCAGTTCTCCATACCCCACTACCTGATCATACACAAAGGCATACTTTGGAGATTTATTCCAAGCAAGGAAGCCCTTGACCTCTTCAAACAGCAATTGTATTTTTTCGTAAATGAGGTGGTTTTCATCATTAAAAAGTTCGCTGAGAATACCTCTATGATAATCCATTACCTCCTGAAGTACAATGGGTATTCTTCTTTTATCTTCAAAATACGCCGTAACCACAGCTTCCATGGCATTTGTCGTCTTACCCATGGCAGAAATCACAACTAAGGTGTCTTCATACCCTACTTCGTTCAGTACCCTTACCACATTTTTTACAGCATCTGCATCCTTGACCGATGCCCCTCCAAACTTAAATACTCGCATTATGCAAAAATCAACTTATTTTTTCTAAATAGTTTTCTATTCCAATCTCATCTAGTTGTACCACATCCCAATCCCGCATCACTCGGGCTCCTTTGCTTTCATAGAATGTTATGGCCGGTTCGTTCCAATCCAAAACCTCCCAACAAATTCTTTTTACTCCTAATGACTTTCCGTATCGAACCACCTCATCCAACAAGGCAGAACCCACACCTTTACCCCGCATACTTTTCGTGACTATAAGGTCTTCTAAGTGTATCACTGGACCTTTCCATGTGGAATACCTTGGATACACCAAAGCAATCCCAACAATACCTTGTTCATTTTCAGCTACAAAACAATGATATAAAGGTTGTTCGCCAAAACCGTGTTGTTCCAAATCCCGTAAAGTCACCTCTACCGCCTCTGGTTCTTTCTCAAAATCAGCCAGTTCCTGAACCAAGTTTAAAACCTGCCCCATATCTTTCTTCTGAGCCACTCGAATTGTAAAATCCATATTGTTACAAATAAAACTCAAAGTTATAAATATCTAAATTTAAAGTTTATCGAAAACGTTGTAGTATCACAAAATACCCGATATTTGCCTTCAAATAAAACAGTTCTTAATGTTCGAAAAGCAACACCGCACACTAGGAGAATTTATTATTGCTAACCAGAACTCTTTTCAATATACTTCAGGGGAACTTTCGCGACTGCTTAACGGGATTCGTTTAGCTGCAAAGGTGGTTAACCACGAGGTGAACAAGGCCGGTCTTGTAGATATCATTGGAGCCGCAGGAGATACAAATATTCAGGGTGAAAATCAACAAAAATTGGATGTGTTGGCCAATGAAAAATTCATCCAAACCTTAAAAAACCGGGAAATCGTTTGTGGTATTGCTTCCGAAGAAGAAGATGATTTTATCAGCATCAACAGTTTTGACGAAAAACATCAAAACAAATACATTGTACTGATAGATCCTTTGGATGGATCTTCCAACATTGACGTAAATGTTTCTGTAGGAACCATTTTTTCAATATACCGTAGAGTAACACCTGTAGGAACTCCGGTTACCCTTGAGGATTTTCTTCAACCCGGACGAAACCAAATTGCTGCTGGCTATATTGTATATGGTACGTCAACCATGTTGGTTTACACTACTGGAGATGGAGTAAACGGTTTTACACTGAATCCTGCTCTAGGTACTTTCTATCTTTCCCATCCGAATATGCAGTTCCCTGAAACTGGGAAAATATACTCGGTGAATGAAGGGAACTATATACACTTTCCGCAAGGTGTAAAAAACTATATCAAGTATTGCCAGAAGGAAGAAGGTGATCGTCCATACACATCACGATACATTGGTTCCTTGGTATCCGACTTCCATAGAAATATGATTAAGGGTGGTATTTATATGTATCCCAAAAGTAGCAAAGCCTCGAATGGCAAGTTGAGACTCCTTTATGAGTGCAATCCCATGGCATTCTTGGCAGAGCAGGCCAATGGAAAAGCAAGTGATGGGTTCACACCCATTATGGATATCCAACCTACAGAATTACACCAACGGGTTCCGTTTTTCTGTGGCAGTAAAAAAATGGTGGAAAAAGCCGAGGAATTTATGGCCGCTCAAGCCTAACGGTCCAAAAGATATTGAAACGCCTCAAAGTCTATTTTACCATGGAAAATATCATAAGACTTTTTGATCAACGTCTTAGCACCTTCTGGGGAATATCCCAATCCAATGGCATACTTTTCAATAAGGTTCATTTGCTCCTCCTCTACAACCTGATCCGCAAAAACTACTCTAAAGAAGTCGAATAATCGCATCAATCGTTTTTCAGAACTATGGGGAGTTTCAATAGGATATCTGTTATCCTTTTTCATAACCTCTTTATACTCAGCTTCAGAGATGTTGAGTCTAAAAGCGAACTTGTCCAAAATCGCTTTTTCTTTCTCATTAACTTCTCCATCAACGGCGGCTAACGTAGCAAGAGTTGCAAAATGTGCTAAGTTTTTTCTTTGTTCTCCGTGCTCGTATAAATCTAAAATGGGCATACCTTAAAATTTGTTGGGCAAATATAAATTTTACCGTAGAAAACTAAGTAACATATCACCAAAAGAAATTCGTATTTTTCATGAGCTATGAAACCGCCTTTACTTCAATTTACCGAGAAAGGAATCTATTGCGAAGCTGCAAAAGTGTATTTGGACCCTTGGCGTCCCGTAGACAAAGCCGTTATTTCCCATGGACACGCAGACCATAGCCGCTGGGGTCATAAACAGTATATTACGCACCATGGCAATGTTCCCATAATCAAACATCGTTTAGGAGAAATTACCGTTTCTGGAAAGAATTGGGGAGAAACCTTTACTATCAACGGCGTTACATTCAGTCTACATCCTGCAGGGCATATTATTGGCTCCTCACAAATTCGAGTGGAACACAAAGGTGAAGTTTGGGTGTTTACCGGCGACTATAAAATAGAGGATGATGGTGTATGTACCCCTTATGAAAATGTATCATGCCATACCTTCATTACCGAATGTACTTTTGGTTTGCCGGCCTTTAAATGGCTTCCACAGAATGAGGTTTTCCATGATATAAATACCTGGTGGTCCCAAAATCAAGCTGAAGGAAAAACATCAGTTCTCTTTGGATATAGCTTAGGAAAAGCACAACGGTTATTGAAACATTTGGACACTTCTATAGGAAAAATATACACTCATGGTGCTGTAGAAAATATGACAACTGTTCTGCGTTCCTTGGTTGATTTTCCAGAAACCCATTTGATTACCAGAGAAACTAAAAAAGAGGAACTTTTAGGAAGTATGGTAGTCGCCCCACCAAGTGCTCATGGCAGCACTTGGATTCGGAGAATGGTTCCGTTTGTCACTGCAACGGCAAGCGGGTGGATGGCCTTTAGAGGCGCACGAAGAAGACGTGCTATTGATAAAGGTTTCGTACTCAGCGATCACTGCGATTGGGAAGGGCTTTTAAGCAGTATTAAAGCTACCGGAGCAGAAAAAATTATCTGCACACATGGCTATACTGATATTTTCTCGCGCTATCTAAGGGAATTAGGATACGACGCCCGAACAGAAAGCACACAATACGAAGGCGAAATGAATGAAATCAATACTTCTGAAACTGAAAACTTGGAAGTATCATGAAACAATTCGCTGAACTCATCAAAACATTGGACAGTACCAATAAAACCAATGAAAAGGTAAAGGCTTTGGCACGATACTTTACTTTGGCAAATGATGAAGACAAAGTATGGACCATTGCCATTCTATCCCACCGCAGACCACCAAGACCCGTTAACACCACCTTACTTCGCGAGTGGGCAGCAGAACTCGGGAACATTCCTTTATGGCTTTTTGAAGAAAGCTATCATATTGTGGGGGATTTGGCAGAAACCATTGCGTTGATTGTACCTTCATCAACAGCATCAACAGAAAAAACACTTACCCGATTTTTGGAGGAGATGATTGCTCTTAAGCCAAAAAACGAGGATGAAAAAAAGGCATATCTTTTTAAGAACTGGGAGCACCTTAATTATTATGAGCGCTTTGTTTTTACCAAACTGATGACGGGAGGGTTTCGGATTGGGGTAAGTCAAAAACTAATGACAAAAGCCTTAGCCAATGCCACTGAACTCGATGAAGATGTCTTAGCGTATAAGCTCATGGGAAATTGGAATCCAAGTACCATATCTTTCCAAGATTTGATTTTGGAGGAAAAAGAAAGTGATTATCTCTCCAAACCCTATCCTTTTTATTTGGCTTATGCGCTAGAGGATAAACCAGAGGGTTTAGGAAACATCTCAGACTGGTCTGCGGAACATAAATGGGACGGCATTCGAGCACAAGTAATAGTTCGAAATAACGAAATTTTCGTGTGGAGTCGGGGTGAAGAATTGGTCACCGACAAGTATCCTGAGTTTCAAAAATTTGTGGGAAATATTCCCAATGGAACCGTTTTGGATGGAGAGTTATTACCTTATGCAAATGTTCAAATTGGGACGTTTAATGACTTACAAACGCGAATCGGCCGCAAGACCGTATCCAAATCGTTATTAGAAAAGACTCCAGTAATTTTAAAGGCCTACGACCTTCTGGAATGGCAAGGAGAAGATATTCGCTATAAGTCTTATTTGGAAAGACGAGAACTTTTAGAAGAAACGGTTGAGCGAAATCGAAGTGACCTACCTCTCCTACTTTCGGAGCGATTACAATTCGATTCATGGGACCAAGTTGCAGCAGAACGAGAACGTGCCAGAGAAATGCGAAGTGAAGGTCTTATGCTCAAACATAACCATTCCCCCTATCAAGTGGGTCGAAAAAAAGGAGATTGGTGGAAATGGAAAGTAGACCCTTTGACCATAGATGCGGTGTTGACTTACGCCATGCGAGGACATGGTAGACGAAGTAATCTTTTTACGGACTACACCTTCGCCCTTTGGCAAACCAAAGACAACGGAGAGAAAGAACTGGTCACGTTTGCCAAAGCCTATTCGGGACTTACGGATGCTGAATTTCGGGAAGTAGATGCTTGGATTAAGAAAAATACCTTAGAACGCTTTGGCCCCGTACGAAGCGTAACACCTCATCATGTTTTTGAAATTGCCTTTGAAGGTATCGCTTTATCCAAAAGACATAAAAGTGGAGTGGCCACCCGTTTTCCTAGAATACTTCGTTGGCGAAAAGACAAGAAAATTGAGGAGGCAAACAATCTTGAAGATCTTAAGGAACTAATTCCGAATTAGTCATATTTATGTATCAATGTCATTTCGAAAAGAGCAAAGCGATTGAGAAATCTAGATAAAAACAGTAGCTTTAGATTTCTCACCTCCGTTCGAAATGACCATAAGAATGATTTTGTTTTGATGAATCAAACCGAACTCTTCCATATCGCCGAAAATTGGTTCCAACAACAAGGTTGGAAACCCTTTGAATTCCAAAAACAGACATGGAAGGCTTTTTTGGGCGGAAAGCATGGTTTACTCAATGCCCCAACAGGAAGTGGCAAAACCTATGCGCTTTGGTTTCCAATTATTCTGAATCACATCAAGAAACACCCAGATTACAAAACCAAGCATAAAAAAGGATTAAAAGCTATTTGGATAACACCACTTCGTGCTTTATCCCAAGAAATCAAGCAGTCCGCAGAACGGGTGGCCCATGATTTAGAGACCCAAATGACTGTCGGTATTCGAACAGGGGATACCTCAACCAAAGAAAGAGCTAGGCAAAAAACCACCATGCCTGACCTTTTGATAACGACCCCAGAAAGCCTGCAGTTACTACTTGCTTCAAAAGGATACGATAAGGTTTTTAAAGATTGTTCCGCAATTGTGGTAGACGAATGGCATGAACTTCTGGGTACTAAACGTGGAATTCAAATGGAACTGGGATTGTCTCGTTTAAAAACTGTCTGTAAAGACCTGCGGATTTGGGGCATCTCAGCAACCATCGGCAATTTAGAACAGGCTAGGGAAGTTCTTCTCGGCCCTACTTCCAGAGCGTTTAAAACCTCAGTCTTGGTCCAAGCCAAACTGAACAAAAAGATAACCGTAAAAAGTATCATTCCAGAGCAAATGGAAACCTTCCCTTGGAGGGGCCATTTGGGATTGCACCTTTTGGAGGAAGTGGTTCCCATAATCAACAAGAGTAAGACCACACTTTTATTTACCAATACCCGAAGTCAATGTGAAATCTGGTTTCAAAAAATACTGGAAAAACACCCAGAGTATGCCGGCGAAATTGCCATGCATCACGGAAGCGTCAACAAGGAAACTAGAATTTGGGTGGAACAGGCCATCCGTAATGAGAGCCTAAAGGCCGTAGTTTGTACCTCTAGTTTAGATTTGGGTGTTGATTTTGCACCTGTGGAAACGGTGGTTCAAATTGGTGGACCTAAAGGCGTGGCCCGCTTTCTTCAACGTGCAGGGCGCAGCGGGCATAGACCAGGAAAAGAGAGTGTGATATATTTTCTGCCAACACATGCTATGGAACTTATTGAAGCTTCTGCGCTTCAGGTGGCGGTTAAGGAAAGTGCAGTAGAAGACCGCCTCCCGTTTTTGAACAGCTACGACGTTTTGATTCAATATCTTACTACGCTTGCCGTTTCTGACGGGTTTTATCCCGATGAAATTTTTTCAGAAATCAAACAAACATTTTGCTATCAAGGTATTACCGAAGATGAATGGCAATGGTTGCTAAATTTTCTGGTCATGGGAAGTCAAAGCTTGAAAACTTATGATGAATATAAAAAGGTTGAGGTTGAAGCCGATGGCAAATTCAAGGTAAACAATAAAGGAATTGCTATGCGTCACCGTTTTCAAATCGGGACCATTGTGGGTGATGCCGCTATTTCGGTTCGCTATCAAAAAGGAGGATATATTGGTTCCATTGAGGAATACTTTATCTCAAAACTTACAGCCGGGGATGTGTTTACGTTCGCAGGAAGAAATCTGGAATTCATACGTATAAAAGGAATGCATGCCCATGTTCGCAATTCCACCAAACGAACCAATAAAGTGCCTTCTTGGATGGGTGGGCGATTAAGTTTTTCAGCGCAAATGTCAAAACTGTTACGAGAAGAACTATATACTGCTGACCCAAATAATCCCAAACAATCAGATGAAATCAAAGCACTTCTTCCGATGTTCCAGAAACAGCGAGAAGAAAGTATAGTTCCCAAACCAGATGAATTTTTAATTGAAACATTTAAAACCCGTGACGGGTATCATCATATTTTTTATCCTTTTGAAGGAAGGGCAGTTCATGAAGCGATGAGCAGTCTCCTCTCCTATCGCATCAGTTTATTGAGTCCCATAACCTGTTCCTTGGCCTTTAATGATTATGGTTTTGAAATGCTTTCTGATAAGCCTATTGATATTCAAGCGGTTTTGGACAACGATTTGTTCACTACGGAGTATATGCTATCCGACCTTCAAAAAAGTTTGAATTCCAATGAAATGGCAAGGCGCAAATTTCGGGATATTGCAGTCATCAGTGGTATGGTCTTCACAGGCTATCCAGAAAAAGGCATTAAAATGAAACATTTGCAAAGCAGCTCGCAATTGCTTTTTGATGTGTTTCGGGATTTTGAACCGGACAACCTCATGTTCCAACAGGCCTTTACCGAAACCTTCGAACACCAACTGGAGGAAGGGCGTTTGCGGCTAGCTTTGGAACGAATCGACACTCAGGAGATTATTTGGAAACAATGCGAACGCCCCACACCATTTTCATTTCCTATTATTACCGATAGACTTCGTGAAAAACTCTCCAATGAAAAATTGGCGGACCGGATTAAACGCATGACCAAAATTCTCACCAAGTGATTCTAAGTTCTCAAATACAAGGTGAACTATTCGATTTTCACCCTCATGGTGGGGTTTTTTGGAGAGAGAAATCACTCTTGCTCATCAGTGATGTACATTTAGGCAAAGTAGCCCACTTTAGAAAGTTTGGCGCTGCTGTTCCGAGAAAAGCAGTACATAAAAACTATGTTCTATTAGATGAAATTGTAAATCATTTCAAGCCTTTTCAAGTATGTTTTTTAGGCGACTTATTTCATTCCTCTCTAAATAAAGAATGGGAGTTGTTTGAAAACTGGGTGGCCAAGACTCCTGCTGAAGTTATTCTAGTAGCCGGAAATCACGATATCATTTCTCCAAATAAGTTTGAACAATTGGGGGTGCCTATTTTTGAGGAATTGCTTTTGGACAATTTTCTACTCACGCACCACCCAGAAGAACGGGAAGGGTATTTCAATTTCTGTGGGCATATTCACCCTGCGGTACGTCTTCAAGGTTTTGGGCGACAACGATTAAAACTACCCTGCTTTTTCAAGACAGATTCTCAGATGATTTTGCCCGCTTTTGGGGAATTTACGGGCACCTATGTACTTCAACCAAAAAAGGAGGATGAGGTTTTTGTGATTGTCGAGAATGAGGTAGTTAAGATTTAGTTCAGACGTCATGCTGAACTTGTTTCAGCATCTCAACAAAAAGATTCCGTGTCAAGCGCGGAATGACGAAAAGAATGCTTCCTGTGATACCCAATTAGCATTATATTTGCCACAAATTTTTTCGATTGTCCCTATCCGCCATTTCGAATCGATTTGAAGAGTCTCCCCAGGTAAGGAAACTAGGGGAAGCTATTGCCCATTCTCAAAATACAATACTTCAAGGTCTTTCTGGTTCAGCACTTTCTTTTGCCCTATCCAACACATTTAAATCCGCGGAACACCCCTTTCTTTTGTTACTAAATGATAAGGAGGAAGCGGCATACTATTTAAATGACCTAGAACAATTGGTAGGAGAACAAGATGTATTGTTTTATCCGGGGAGTTATAGAAGACCCTATCAGATTGAAGAGACTGACAATGCGAACGTTTTGCTTCGAGCCGAAGTACTGAATAGGATTAATTCCAGAAAAAAGCCGGCTATCATCGTTACCTATCCAGATGCGTTGTTTGAAAAGGTAGTGACTCGGAAACAGCTGGACAAAAACACCTTGAAGGTAAAGTTGGATGACACCTTATCCCTTGACTTTTTGAACGAAGTACTTTTTGAATATCAATTTAAAAGGGTGGATTTTGTTACGGAACCAGGTGAGTTTTCTGTGCGCGGAGGTATTGTGGATGTCTTTTCATTCTCGCATGAAGAGCCCTATCGCATTGAATTTTTTGGGGATGAAGTGGATAGCATCCGAACTTTTGACGTGGAAACGCAACTATCGACGGAAAAGGTAAAACGAATCACCATCATTCCCAATGTGGAAAACAAGTTTCTTCAAGAAACCCGTGAAAGTTTCTTGAAATACATTTCACCTAAGACCGTCATTTTTTCAAAAAACTTAAATCTAGTTTATAAACGAATAGATTCCTTTTTTGAAAAAGCGGAAGAAAGCTTTTCCAAATTGGAAAGTGAATTGAAACATGCAAAACCTGAAGAGCTCTTCACTACTTCTTCCCTACTGAAGAATCAAATTCAGGAATTCGCATTGGTCCAGATTGGTAATGAGACCCTGAAACAAGTTCAGGGTGACCTTATTTCGTTTAACACAAAACCTCAACCCGTCTTTAATAAAAAGTTTGATCTGCTTATTGAAAACTTAAATGAGAATCATTCAGCGGGTTTTAGCAATTTCATATGCTGTGCCTCGGAACAGCAGGCCAAAAGGTTTCATGATATTTTTGAAGATGTGGAGCAAGAAGTCCATTATCAAACTCTAGTCTTTCCACTTTTTCAAGGTTTTATTGATGAAGACCTGAAATTGGCATGTTACACCGACCATCAAATCTTTGAGCGGTATCACAAATTCCATCTGAAAAATGGTTATGCCAAAAAACAGGCCATTACCCTTAAGGAACTCACCAAATTGGAAGTTGGGGATTATGTCACCCATATTGACCATGGTATTGGGAAGTTTGGTGGATTGCAAAAAATTGACGTTGAAGGCAAAAAGCAAGAGGCCATTAAACTCTTTTATGGGGATCGGGATATTCTGTATGTAAGTATTCATTCCCTGCATAAGATTTCCAAGTACAACGGAAAGGATGGTGCTGCCCCAAAAATCTATAAACTAGGTTCCGCTGCTTGGAAAAAATTAAAACAAAAGACCAAAAGTAGAGTCAAACAAATTGCCTTTGACCTTATAAAAGTATACGCCAAGCGCAGGATGGAAAAAGGGTTTCAATACGCGCCTGACAGCTATTTGCAACATGAGTTAGAGGCATCTTTTATTTATGAAGACACCCCAGACCAAGGCAAGGCAACGCAAGATGTCAAAAAGGACATGGAAAGCGAGCGTCCTATGGATCGTTTGATTTGCGGAGATGTTGGTTTCGGTAAAACAGAAGTTGCTATCAGGGCCGCTTTTAAAGCTGTGGATAATGGGAAACAGGTCGCCATTCTGGTTCCTACGACTATCCTGGCTTTCCAACATAACAAAACCTTTATCAAACGCTTAGGTGAGCTTCCCGTAACCGTCGATTATTTAAATCGATTTAGAACAGCTAAGGAAAAAAGGGATATTTTGGAACGCTTGGCCCAGGGGAAAATCGATATCATTATTGGTACTCATCAGTTGGTAAACAAAAATGTGCAGTTTAAAGATTTAGGACTTTTGATTGTTGATGAGGAACAAAAGTTTGGGGTTTCGGTCAAGGATAAACTAAAATCCATTAAAGAAAATGTGGATGTGCTCACTCTAACAGCCACTCCCATTCCAAGAACTTTGCAGTTTAGTTTGATGGCTGCTCGTGATTTGTCCATCATCAATACGCCGCCCCCAAACCGATATCCTATTGAGAGTCGTGTAATCCGTTTAGACGAAGAGATTATTCGCGATGCTATTTCCTATGAGATACAACGAGGCGGGCAGGTTTTCTTTATTCATAATCGTATTGAAAACATCAAAGAAGTCGCAGGGATGTTACAACGGCTTGTGCCTGATGCGAAAATTGGAATTGGCCACGGTCAAATGGAAGGTAAAAAGCTGGAGCAATTAATGCTGTCCTTCATGAATGGTGAATTTGATGTGTTGGTATCGACCACAATTGTGGAAAGCGGCCTTGATGTAACCAATGCCAATACTATTTTCATTCACAATGCCAATAATTTTGGTTTGAGCGACCTTCACCAAATGCGTGGACGGGTTGGACGAAGCAACAAAAAGGCCTTCTGTTTCTTTATTACCCCACCTTACGAGGTAATGACCACCGAAGCGCGCAAACGGATTGAGGCTTTGGAACAGTTTACAGAATTGGGAAGTGGTTTCAATATTGCTATGAAAGATTTAGAGATTCGTGGTGCTGGAGACCTTTTGGGAGGCGAACAAAGTGGATTCATTAATGAAATTGGTTTTGAGACCTATCAGAAAATATTGGCTGAAGCCATTGACGAATTAAAAGAAAACGAGTTCAAGGAGCTATATGATGAAGTTGAGGGTGAAAAAGAAAAAGTTTTTGTCAAAGAAACTCAATTGGACACGGATTTTGAATTGCTTTTCCCTGACGACTACATCAATAATATTACCGAGCGTCTCAATCTGTATACGCAATTAAATGAAGTAACCGATGAAGAAGGATTACAGCAATTTGAATCCAAGTTGGTGGACCGCTTTGGAGAATTACCTCAACAGGGAGTGGATTTGCTCAACTCCGTTCGTATAAAATGGATGTCTAATAGCATTGGATTGGAGCGGGTAATTCTTAAAAAAGGGAAGTTTTTGGGCTATTTTATCGCTGACCAGCAATCTGATTTTTATCAAAGTCCTGCCTTTACCCAAGTGCTCAACTTCGTACAAAAGAATCCGAGCACTTGTCAATTAAAGGAAAAACAGACCCGTAATGGATTGCGTTTGCTATTAGTTTTTGATGAAATAACTACGGTTACAAAAGCCTTAAATGTGCTGAATCCACTTATTTTAAAAAAGGATTTATCCACCACAGCCCGATGATGCCAAAGGCTAGAACTTACTTCAACTGGAGTTCAGGAAAAGATTCCGCGTTAGCCTTGTACTATTTGCTTCAAGAAGGAAAGGTAACTATTGACCGTTTACTCACCACAGTAAATGGGCATTATGACCGGGTTTCCATGCATGGTTTACGACGAAGCGTTTTGGAAGCTCAAGCAGAAGCTATTGGCATTCCTTTGGATATCCTCGAAGTTCCAGAAAATCCAAGTATGGATGAATATAATACTCTCATGGAGCAAAAAGTTTTGGATTTAAAATCTCAAGGTTACATGCAAACAGTTTTTGGGGATATTTTTCTGGAGGATTTAAAAAAATATCGGGAAGACATGCTTCGCCCACTTGGAATTCAGCCCATTTTCCCCATTTGGAAAAAAGACACCAACGAATTACTTCACGAATTTATTGAATTAGGATTTAGGGCCGTGACAGTTTGTATCGACAACTCAAGACTGGACAAATCCTTTTTGGGCCAAGAGCTTTCGTTGGAATTCATGGACGCCTTACCTCCCGACGTGGACCCTTGTGGTGAAAATGGTGAGTTCCACACCTTTTGTTTTGATGGGCCTATTTTTAAATACCCCGTTCCTTTTGAATTGGGCCAACAAAAATTTAGAGCTTACGATAATCCCTCAGACTCATCAAAATCCATACAATTTGGCTTTGCAGATATCTTGTTGATTGAATAAAATTAATGCCTAATCAAGATTCAAGAAATATATCTTTTTAGTTTGCTTTCACCATATTCTCAGTATTCTGGACAATCTTAAAAACAGTATTTTTAAGTATAGAAAATTCAAAACCCTGTACTACACCAAAAGTCAAATATTAAAAATCTGCTTTCTTTGCGTAGGCTTAATTTTGTTCATGGAATCCTGTAAATCCATAAAAACGGCAAATACCATAAATACTGCAACCGCCAAGTCTCGTAAAATAAGTCCGGAAGCGCAAAACCTATACAAAAGGCTTCAGGAAACTACCAAAAAAGGCTATGCATTTGGACATCAGGATGCCACAGCCTATGGTATTGGGTGGAAAAATGACGGAACCCTTTTTAAATCAGATGTACACGAGATTACCGGACAACATCCTTCGGTGCATGGTTTTGATATTGGCCATTTAGAGTTGGGGTGGGAATTTAACTTGGATACGGTACCTTTTGCTTTGATAAAAAACCAAATAAAAAAAATACACCAAAGAGGAGGAGTCATTACCGTAAGTTGGCATGCCAGTAATCCCATATCGGGTGAAGATTCTTGGCATCGAAGAGGCAAACCCATAAAAAAACTCCTATCCGGGAAACGTTTGCATAAAACCTATAAGACTTGGTTGGCTAGTATTGCCGGTTTTTTTAACGATATAAAAGATGATCAAGGTCGACCAATACCCATCATCTTTAGACCCTTTCATGAAATGAATAAACCTTGGTTCTGGTGGGGCAAGGGTAAATGTTCCCCTGATGAGTATAAAAGGCTTTGGCGGGAGACCGTTGATTTACTTACCCATGAATTTTCTGCGGACCAGTTTTTGTTTGCTTACTCTCCTGATGCTTTCCATAGTAAAGAGGTATATCTAGAATACTATCCAGGTGACGATATTGTAGATATTTTGGGAATGGACCTGTATCAACATTGGACGGCAAAATCCTTTTCAAAAAATTTAGATAATCAGCTGAAGATAATTGCACAATTGGGGAAGGAAAAGCAAAAATTATACGCCCTCACCGAATCTGGATTAAACAAAGTTCGTGTGCCAGATTGGTGGACTAATGTTATCCATCCTCAACTTGAGAACTCTGGAATTACTTGGGCTCTCTTTTGGCGCAATGCCAGAAAGAATCATCATTTTGTATCCTATCCTGAACACAAAAGTGCCCCTGATTTCCTGAATTTGAGTCAAAAAAACGGTGTTTTGTTTCTCGAAGATATTGCACCCATAGAGGTCACTCCAGAGGCCCAATAATGCAATGTTCAAGATAGATTCGTAGGAACCGAAAACCTGTATTACATGCTATCGTAAACCATTTTTACAAACTCTCCAATTTTATTGGGTTGCAACCAGCGGGTCACAATAACCAAGTCTTTTTCTTGGTCAACTACAATGAAGTTACCTCCAAAACCGGCAGCGTAGAAAACATGTTCCGGTACACCTTCCCAATAGCGACTACCCGCTTTTTTATTGAGCCACCACATATACCCGTAATTCACATTTGGGGTTGAGGGAGTAGTTGCCTTATCAATCCATTCCTCACTTATCATGCGTTTGCCATTCCATACGCCATCGTTTTGAAATAGAAGTCCAAAACGGGCCATATCCTCTGTACTAATAAAAATTCCAGCACCGGAATGTCCACCTCCAGTAACAGACTTCATTTTCAGACCATCAACAGTCATCCAAGCATGGTCATACCCAAACCAGCGCCAAGTAGTAGAGGCCCCAATAGGGTCCATCAAGTTTTCTTTTAGCACTTTAGGCATGGGGTTTCTCCATAGGTGTGTTAATGAATAGGCCAAAACATTGACACGAACATCGTTATATTCCATTACTGTTCCTGGTTCACGCAGTTCTCTGTATTTCCAATCGTCCAAGCCTCCTTCGCGCGGTGGTCTGTCTGCCCAATCTTTTATGCCCCAAAGTTCCCCAGACCAATCCGAATTTTGCTGTAGCAAATGCTCCCAATTTATTTTTGAATTATGGGCGCCATCAAAAGTACCATCCCAAACGTATTGCCCAACTTTATCATCGGTACTTGAAATCAATCCTTTATCGTATGCCAATCCGGCCATCGTTGACAAAAAGCTCTTGGTGACACTAAAAGTCATATCCACTCTTTGGGTCTCGCCCCAAGAGGTCACTAGATATCCATTTTTTAAAATCATCCCAGCAGGACCTCCCCGTTTTTTGGTGGGTCCAAGGATTTCATGAAAAGGTTCCCTCTCAAATCCCTTCAAAATAGCAATGCGCAAATCTTTTGAACCCGAATATTCATTCTCTTTGGCAAAAGTTATAGCCTTATCCAATGCTTGGGAATCATATGAGAACTTTTTGGTGTTGACTGCTGTCCACTTCGCATTTCGTTCTGGAAAATAAGCTTCTTGTGCCGTGAGTAGATTCCCCATTAAGAGGACCGCCATAAAAAAAAGGATGCGCTTCATGCTTTAAATTTTTAAGTGCATGAAGGTACTAATTATTGGAAGGTGTTCAACCTATGGAAACAGTTTAGAATCGCTTTTTAAGTAGCTGCTTGCCTTCCTTATCGAAATATCGCCAAGTCCCTACTTGAATATCTTTTCTAAAACGACCTGTCATCTTTTCTGTTCCATCAGAATAATACTCAGTGTAGCGTCCGTGCTTTAGGCCATCTTTCAATTCTACCTGAAACCGAACTGAACCATTAGCGTGTTTTCTGGTATATGATTTGGCCGTTAGATCATTGGGATAGATAGGTCTCAATTTAAAGACGGCCTCTGTTATTTCTCCAGATTTCGAGACTGATTCTTCCTTCCCTGTTGCATTTACCGCCTCCTGAAACTGAAAGCTTTCCTTTACTTCCATTACATCTTTATAGTCAACAACGATTCTGCTTTCAAAAACATCATCCTCTGGTGTCATTTGGATGCCTACTTGTGGAAAGCAAATAATGAAATCTTTATTCTTCCGCATTTGGGACTTTGTCTTTCCATCAGCCAAAGCATACATATTATTATATAGCACAGGAACATTGCTGTATAGAAATAAGCTTGACTTTTTCTTGAAACGTTTTTCAAAAGCCTTATAGTCTTTTGAGGTTGACAGGGTCTGTTCGTCCGTGGCATCATTTATAATACTCTTCAACGTATTGGGATTGTTACTGAAAATTACATAGTCATCGATAAGAGTAAAATAGGGTTTATCCAATTCCTTAAAACGGCTCCCTAACAATATTTTGAAAAATCCTTTTATGGAAAGAAAATTGATTTCATGTTGTTTGTAGTTTACCGTTTTGAATTTGACTGGGGTTTTCTTTCTAATTTGATCAAGAATGAAACCCAAGTTGGTCCGTGCATCATCACTGTCGTTGGTCTTCAAAACCAGGGCAATGTCATTTTTCCCTTTTGTTATTTGGGATTGAATTTGAAGCAAGGCAATCTCATCACCTATCCAGCTGATGAAATGTTCCTCTACATTGATTTTTAGAAATTTTTCCAGCTTTTCTATTCCAGCCTGATAGGTCTCAAACTGTTTGGGGTCATCTTGCTGTACCGTCTTAAAGTTGTCATAGAACTTGGAAAAACTATCAAACCCATAACTCAAATAGAGCGCAGTACGTTTGGGTGCAATCTCTGGTATGCTTCTTTTGGCGGTTCCTGATTTCTGCAAAGCTTCCAAATAACTTTCATTAACATTACTAATATTGGTATATCCATTTGCAGTCAGGGTATTGTTCCTGTCCAAATCGAAATGAAAGCCAGAAAACAGAAAATTTTGACTCACACGATCGGTCCATTCGCCCGGCCTATCTGAAAAGGCGTTGATGTAATCATCCAAATAGTTGTATTGTACATATAAACGAAATAAATCTTCAAACCCTACTTTTTCATTGATTTCAAGAAAGCTTAGGTTTCTTCCTAAAACCGGTTCTTCGTATTGATCAATAGAAGCTTCCACCAAAGAGTGCGTATAGGAGGCTATGAGTTGATTTTTTATAAAAGCCAGAGACATGGTTTTCTTGCTCGTGCGATCATAAACTTCCAAAATCTCATGATCATGGTATTTTCGTTTACTTAAGGAATAATTCTCATTGAGCAAGGTGTTCAAATAAGTCTTGAGCAACTTCAATTTTGCAATTCGTTTTAAGTCCAGCACATAAAAAATCCCATAATCCTTTGGGGATATCATATGAACGGAAATAAAAAGTGAACGGTCATCCATAAATTCAAACAACCTGCGTTGATCATTAAAAACCGTATCCACTTCCTGAATATTGGAAGTCAGCTCTGAAAAATAGTCGTTTTTCAAAAGATGCCCCCAGGCATCACTTTCTCGTATTTTTCTCCAACTTTTAACCGGCTTTTCAGATTCAATCACAAAGACGGCATCCTTGGGAATTAAATAAATGGACTGTAAGTTGTTCTTAGGAGAAAGGACTAGTAGGTACACCAAATAACCTACATAAAGTAGGGTCACGGCTAGTAATCCAAAAAAGATTTTTTTTCTCATATAGAGGTAACCTAATTATCCTAAATAAAAACGAAACAGCCTAGAGTTTATTCTTTGGATACATTTATTGTTATCAATTATGTTCTTTTTAAATAGATAATCGCTAACTTTAAGAATGGCCTTGCTCAAGAAAAGACTTTCCTTCCTATTTGAGTTTTTGCTTTCAACTAAAACTAAAGAGACTTTTGAGCGGTTTACTTTGATTATCGCCATATTGAGTTTTGTAGTACACTTAGCCTTAATCTACATCAACCAGTTTACATCCTTGCTCAACGTCAAATCAGAGCTGTTGGGTAATCCAATCGGAGCCATTTATACACCTTTTTCTTTTATACTGTTATATGAAGTATACCTACTCATATTCTACTTACCGAGGTCTATTACAACCTATATAAGCAAACAGTATGAAATAATAAGTTTGATAATTATACGGAGGCTATTTAAAGATTTAGCCAATCTTAAACTAAGCTCGGATTGGTTCAGTATTAAAGGTGACCTCCAATTTACCTATGATATTGTAGCTTCGCTTTTGCTCTTCTATCTTCTGTATTGGTTTTATCGGTTGAATAAAAACAGGAAAAAAATGTCTCAGCAAAATACGGGTTTGGGCATAGATATAGAAAAATTCATATCCTTAAAAAAATTGATTTCTATAGGTCTGGTACCCATATTATTTATTCTTGCAGTATATACTTTGGGGAATTGGTCATACAATAGCCTTATTATCGGAAATAATGATATCGATTCCATTAAGAATATAAACAATGTCTTTTTCGATGAGTTCTTTACGATTCTCATCATTGTTGATGTTATCCTTTTATTGGTATCCTTTTTCTACACGGACAAATTTCATAAGGTTATCCGCAATTCCGGTTTTGTGATTTCCACCATCCTCATCCGACTCTCATTTTCCGTTGATGGTTTAATCAATACAGTATTAATCGTTGCAGCAGTAATATTTGGACTTTTGATATTGGCTATTCATAATATTTACGAGAAACATCTTTAAAGTCCTTCAGCTCTAAAGTGTCTTTAAATCTTTGATGGTCTTGAATGCCACATCAACCTGTTCCTCATTTACCAGAATAGTAAACTCATTGGTTGTTGAGATGACCTCATATAGTACAATACCCTCCCAAGCCAAGCGTTGAAAAATGAAGTAATAGATTCCAGGTACAGAGACATTTTCAGCAGGGAGCTTAACAGTTATGGATGAAAGATTTTCTGCTTTCTGGGTGCACCGCTCATTGGCAAAATACTTTTCCACCACTTCATCCATAGTATGGCTTATAACAATATTGATTTCATTAACCCCTCGGGACGAAGTGTAGAAAACATCTTGGTTTACATTCACTTCTTCTAAAAGTTGTGCTTGCTGCCTTAAAATGGTATCAGATGCCAAAAAGGTATAATCGGTTAGATTGGACCGTACCGTAATCTCCCCAATGTTCTTTAACACTTTGACGATTCTATGGGTTGCACGAAACTCTAAATCATCAGAAAGTCGTTTCAATGCCATAACCACGGCACCATCCTTCACATCTTTCCCAAGAGCATCCGAAATCTCCGGCTTAATTTGCCTAGAAAGAGAAGTGAGGTTAATAATACCCTGCGCCAATGCACTTTGAAGGAAAGGCTTCTTTTTAATGTAATGCTCAACAACAGCGGAAATGGTCTTCATCAAACAGTATTTTCATCAAAAATAACAAATTGTTACAAATAAAACAAGTGGTTAGAAATGGAAGAATGCATTCTCCAAATGTTTTACCTCATGGTCCTGCTGTTTTTTCAAAATGATGATAACGTCAAACCGAACCTCTACATCCAAATCATGTTCAACAACGAAATGGTCAGCTGCCTTGACCAATCGCTTAATTTTTGAAGGGTTTATGCTTTGGGAAATATCTTCAAGGAAATCCGTAGTCCTAGATTTTACTTCAACAACAACAAGAATATCATTTATTTGGGCAAGAATATCAATTTCGGCTTTGTCGTATCTATAGTTTTGTTTAAGGATTTTGTATCCTTTTTCAATTAAAAAATCTTTGGCAATTTGCTCTCCTTCATGCCCAAAAGCGTTGTGTTGGCCCATAAATTTTGAAAAATAGAAAAAAAAGTGTGCATTTCATCGAAAAATTTGGTGCTTGACCGCCATGATTGCGTTTACATTGTAATTTGTGAGCTCTTTTCAGAACCACACCAACGCTAAGCTAGACATATAGTTGCCCCAAAACTATGGACCTATTTAACGCCGAACATTGCTATGGAGTACTTTATCAATTGTAATTCCTCGACCTTGGCGCCGTATACAACTCCGTTGGATGCGTTACGTGCTGCCCACTTGTACCGAAGGCTAGGTTTTAGTGCCTCGGTTCAAACGATTAATGCCGCAGTGGGACAATCTGCGGATGCTTTAGTAGATAATCTTGTTGATCAGGCTTTGGCCGCTCCAGTCATTCCTGCCCCGTTATGGGCTGATTGGAATAATGATGATTATCCCGCGGATGATGATCTTGCCCGACAGGTGAGACGTGCCCAGCAGGAAGAGTTTGAAACCGCTTATGGAAATGCGCTCTTGGATAATAATTTAAGAGATAGGCTTAGTTTCTTTTGGCATAACCATTTCGTTACAGAAATTGACGTATATCGATGTAATTCTTTTTTATACTATTACATCAATTGTTTGCAACGAAATGCCATCGGTAATTTCAAAACTTTTGTAAGTGAAATAGGTTTGACCAGTGCCATGCTGTATTATTTAGATGGTGCAAGAAACCGAGGAAACAATCCAAACGAAAACTATGCCCGTGAGCTTTATGAGCTTTTTACCTTAGGTGAGGGTAACGGTTACACAGAAGAAGATATCATTGAAACCGCCAAATCTCTATCAGGTTATACCAATCGCGGAGATGTGGGCTGTACCCAAGTAACTTTTAATCCTGATGATTTTAATACAGACAATAAAACCATTCTAGGACAAACTGGAAACTGGGGATATGATGATACCATTGATATTCTTTTCAACGAGCGTCCTACTCAAATAGCAACTTTTATTTGTAAAAAACTTTACGAATATTTCGTGCACCCTGATTCCAGTGACTCTGTTGAGAACATGGGTAATGCCACAACCATAATCGATGGTTTGGCTACCACCTTCGTCAATAACAATTTTGAGTTGGCCCCGGTTTTACGACAACTTTTCAAAAGCCAGCATTTCTTCGATGAAGATGCTATAGGCGTTATCATTAAAAGTCCTTTCGATTTATATTTCGGTATGTTGAAGGAGACCAATTTCACCTATGATGACAACATCATACAGAATATGATTGATTCTTCTGCGATGATCGGTCAAGAATTGTTCGATCCTTTTGATGTTGCAGGTTGGCAAAGAGATAGGGAATGGATTAACACCAACTTCATCATTGGACGTTGGTTAACTTCGGAAGTCTATATACGAGCCTTCTTTCAATCCGATCAGGAACAGTTTAGAACTTTAGGTATCGAGGCTATAGGAGCCAATGGTACTACTGAATCAGACCCAGCAGTTGCTACTCGGGCGATAGTTGACAGACTTTTACCAAAAGGACTGTTAACCGATGCAGAATACGACAGAGCCATTATTGTTTTCCGTGAGCCATATGAGAATAACAACATATATGAAACCAACTCATGGAATATGACCTTGCAGAATGCTGATACCCAAGTTTATTTGCTACTGCTTCACCTTGTCAGAGAACCCGAATTTCAACTAAAATAACCCCTACAATTATGTGCGATACTCACCATACTCATGATACATCTCCACATAAAGGCCTAGAACATGAAGGCCATGATTTGGAGCACAAAAACTGGAGCAGAAGATCTTTTCTCCAAGCCTTAGGGATTGCAGGTTCTGGTTCTATGTTTTTAGGAAGTAATCTATTAACTGCATCAGCACCGTCACCATTGACTTCGGCTATTGCCGATGCAGAAACTGATAATATTCTCATATTGATACGCTTGTCTGGAGGAAACGACGGACTTAGTACTGTTATCCCCGTGCAGCAATATGACACTTATGCTAATGCCCGTCCCAACATCTATATCCCAGAAAGTAAGGTATTAAAACTTACTGATGATTTTGGCATTCCCACCTATATGAATTCTTTGGAATCCATGTGGGGTGAAGGAAAATTCAAAGCCGTTCACGGTGTTGGATACCAAAATCAAAGTTTATCCCACTTTACTGGATCCGATATTTATGCCAATACGGATTTAACAACCACAGGTTTTTCCGGTTTAAATACCGGATGGATGGGTAGACATTTTGAACAATGTTATCCTGATTATTTAATCAACCCACCTGAGGCACCGGCAGCAATCCAAATTGGTAACATCGCCAACTTGGTTTTCCAAGGTGAAGAAACCAACTATGCTTTCGTGACCAACAATATTGATCAGTTGGAAGAAATTGCAGAAACAGGTTTCTTCTACGACATTGCCAATGCACCTTTTGGACCTTGTATGTATGGAGATCAACTACGTTTCTTAAGAGGTGTAGCCAATACTACCTACGAGTATGCCGGTAAAATCAATGAGGCATATGAACGAGGTACAAATGACGTTGAGTACCAAGAAAATGGTTTTGCTAGGCAATTGGCATTATTGGCCCGTTTGATTAAAGGTAATTTGGGAACTAAAGTCTATATGATTTCCATGGGAGGATTTGACACTCATGGAAACCAGCCTTTGGCCCATGAACGCCTAATGTCCAACTTGTCCATAGCTGTAAACAATTTTTATGAAGATTTAGGTTTTACTAATCAGGACGAACAAGTACTAAGTATGACCTTCTCTGAATTTGGAAGACGAATTTTTGAGAATGGCTCTTTAGGAACTGACCATGGTAAGGCGGCTCCAACACTTTTCTTTGGTTCTGGTCTTAACGGTAGTGCTTTTGTTGGTGATCACCCATCCTTGGATAGTCCAAACGGTCGTGGTAACCTTGAGTATACCATGGATTTTAGAGATCTTTATGCAACCGTTCTAGCGGAATGGCTTTGTGTGCCAATTCCATTAGTAGAGCAACATTTATTGAACCATACATACAATCCTGTTAATCTTGGATTCAATTGTAGTGGTACAGTTTTCCCTGATATTGCTATGGATAACGACCCGCCAACATTACCGGAGACTCCACCAAGTGACCCTGACGGGATGAATCCAAACCCGGATATTGAGACTGCTATTGTTCACAGACCGTACTATCCAAACTCAAGAGCACCCCATATCTATCTTGAAATGCCTTTTGCAGCTCACGTGGATATTGAACTGTTCAACATCTTGGGTCAAAAAGTAGGTACAGTTTTCAATGAAATGATGTTAGAAGGTTCAGCTGAAATCAACATTCGAGAACGAATGAGAGACAGTCTGTCCACCGGAAAATACATATATAGGATTTCCGTTGGTAGTGAACGGATGAGTAAATCTGTAATGATTATGTAAAGCTTACTCCAATAAGTAAACACTCTGGAATCCTCCGATTGTGCAATTCCCACCCCATCTTAGGAATGCCCTTTCGGAGGTTTCTTTTTTGAGTGACATAAGTTCCCCAGCTTCTACCAAAATCTGTATTTTTGAGGCTTAATTTAGCTTCAATATGTCTCAAGACAAAACTCCTTCTAGGTATACCCTCACTGCAGCCCTACCTTATACTAACGGCCCCATACATATCGGGCATTTAGCAGGGGTTTATGTTCCAGCGGATATTTACGCCAGATATCTGCGCTTAAAAGGACATGATGTTGCATTTATCTGTGGCAGCGACGAGCATGGTGTGGCCATTCCCATGAAGGCCAAAAAAGAGGGGGTATCTCCAAAGGAGATTATTGATAAATACCACGGAATAATAAAAAAATCTTTTACTGATTTTGGAATCACCTTTGACAACTATTCCAGAACTTCGGCCCAGATACATCATAAAACCGCTTCAGACTTCTTCAAGAAGCTATACGACCAAGATGATTTTATAGAAGAAACAACAGAACAATTATATGATGAGGAAGCTCAGCAATTCCTAGCAGACCGCTTTGTTGTGGGTACATGTCCCGTCTGTGGACATCATGAGGCATATGGGGATCAGTGCGAAAACTGCGGTTCATCCTTAAACGCAACTGATCTCATTAATCCGAAATCAGCTATTACCGGAACGGTACCTTCACTCAAGAAAACGAAACATTGGTTTCTTCCACTGGACAGATACGAGGATTTTCTTAAGGAATGGATTCTTGAAGGCCACAAAGAGGACTGGAAGCCCAATGTATATGGCCAATGCAAATCCTGGATTGATGATGGTTTGAAACCCAGAGCTGTAACTCGTGATTTGGATTGGGGAATCCCTGTTCCAGTTAAAGATGCCGAGGGCAAGGTACTCTATGTTTGGTTCGATGCACCCATAGGATACATTTCTTCAACAAAAGAATGGGCAGAACGAGAAGGAAAAGATTGGGAACCTTATTGGAAGGATAAAGGCACCAAATTACTTCACTTTATCGGTAAGGACAACATCGTTTTTCACTGCATCATATTTCCCAGCATGCTAAAAGCCCATGGCGAATATGTATTGCCTGAAAATGTTCCTGCCAATGAGTTCTTGAACTTGGAAGGAAACAAATTGTCCACTTCAAAAAACTGGGCCGTTTGGCTGCATGAGTATTTGGAAGAGTT
Organism: Bacteroidota bacterium; assembly: GCA_039184805.1. GTDB lineage: Bacteria > Bacteroidota > Bacteroidia > Flavobacteriales > Flavobacteriaceae > Flagellimonas. The sequence goes on from JBCDAX010000021.1 coordinate 31,250, forward strand.
TCCCAATATGCAAGATGTTCTAAGGTATACTCTTACCGCTAATGCCCCAGAAACTAAGGACAATGATTTCACTTGGAAAGATTTTCAAGCTCGAAACAACAACGAATTGGTGGCTATTTTCGGGAATTTTGTAAATCGCGTTACAGTGCTTACGCACAAATATTATGAGGGTATAGTCCCAGGGCCAGCAGATTTACTTGATCAAGACAAACAGGCCTTACGTTCTTTGGCAGCGTTTCCAGACGTTTTACAAAGTTCTTTGGACAGATATCGATTTAGGGAAGCTAGTCAAGAGTTAATGAATCTAGCCCGTTTGGGGAACAAGTATTTGGCAGATGAAGAACCTTGGAAACTCATCAAAACAGATGAGGAAAGAACCAAGACCATCATGTATGTTGCTCTTCAAATAGCAACTGGTCTTTCTATTTTGAGTGAGCCCTTTTTACCATTTACCTCAGAAAAGCTAAAGTTCATTCTTAACATCCATTCAAGTGAAAATCAAATTTTGTGGAACGAGGTTCCCACAAACGAAGTGCTGATGCCTTCAGGGCATCAAATCAACAAAAGCGAACTTCTATTTCGCAAGATAGAAGATAAAGAAATAGAAGTACAACTGGCAAAATTGGAAGCCACCAAAAAGTCTAATGAACAGATGAACAAAGACATTACCCCTCAAAAGGACACCATTACTTTTGATGACTTTACCCAAATGGATATGCGTGTAGGCACCATAGTTGAAGCCGAAAAAATGCCCAAGGCCAACAAACTTTTGGTTTTGAAGGTAGACACTGGTTTGGATACCCGAACCATAGTTTCTGGAATTGCGGAAAGCTTTAAACCAGAAGAAATCGTTGGAAAAAAAGTAACCGTTTTGATGAACTTGGCTCCCAGAAAGCTACGGGGTGTAGAAAGCGAAGGAATGATTCTAATGACAGAAAACGAAGAAGGAAAACTAGTCTTTGTAAACCCAGATGAGGAAGGGGTTGGGAATGGTGAAGTAATCAGCTAATATCTGAAGTGTTTATTAACACTTATTTCTATCAAACCAAATTTGATTCTGAAATATGAAAAAAACCTTAGCAGTACTCATTGGCTTAATTAGCTTACTAGATTACAGCTTTCATATGCATGGTCCATCCAAAGACATAGATACTAATATTTTAGGTTTGTGGCAGTCCATTGAGGATTCCCATTCAGAATTAAAATTTCGTAAAAATGGCAAATGTTACTTTTACTACTATGGTCGTCAAAGCGACACATTCAAATATCAAATAAGTCACACCAGTCCCTCTTGCAATAATAATATTCCTTTAGACCCATCGTTCCGGCATCTCAGATTGGAGAATGTACTGGATGAAAATGAAACGTATTGTTATGAGTTGGTCAAACTTGACAGTCTGCACTTAGAAATACGACTTCTGGACCGGGCTAAGGTGATTAAGTATATAAAAAAATGACCTTGATACGATAGCTTTAATGCTCAAGATAGCCTACCACCCCATTTACAAACATCCACTTCCTAAAGGTCATCGCTTCCCGATGGAAAAATATGATTTGTTACCGAGGCAGCTAGTGCATGAAGGCACTTGCACTCAGGATAATTTTTTTCAGCCCAGCTTGCTTCAGGATTCATCGATTTTGGCTGCTCACGATGCGGAATATTACAAGAATTTAGTCGAGCTCCAACTTAAGCCAAGCGAAGTGCGGAAAATTGGTTTCCCTCTTAGCGATGAACTTGTACAACGAGAACGCATTATAGCGGATGGGACCATAAAGGGGTGTGAATTTGCCTTGAAACATGGGGTTGCTATGAATATTGCTGGGGGTACCCATCATGCCTATTCCAATAGAGGGGAAGCTTTTTGCATGCTCAACGATCAAGCTATCGGAGCAAAATATCTACAAGAAAAGAAATTAGCCAACAAAATCCTTATAGTGGATTTGGATGTACATCAGGGCAATGGAACTGCTGAGATTTTCCAAAACGATGATGCTGTCTACACGTTTTCAATGCATGGCAAAGGAAATTATCCCTTTAAAAAAGAAACTTCCGATTTGGATATCTCTCTGGAAAAAGGAACAAAGGACGAAGAATACTTGTCCATCTTAAGAGAAACCTTGTCTCAACTTTTGAAGCAACTAAAGCCTGATTTCATTTTTTATCTGTGTGGTGTAGACGTGCTTTCCACCGACAAACTAGGCACTTTAGGAATGACATTGGATGGGTGCAAAGAACGAGATCGTTTTGTATTACAGAGTTGTTTTGAACATGGAATACCGGTTCAATGCAGTATGGGTGGGGGGTATTCCCCAGAAATCAAAACGATTATTGAAGCTCATGCAAACACCTTTAGACTAGCACAACATATTTATGCTTAGTTTTAATATTTTACATAATTCAAGTTTATGAGATTTATAGCAACCATACTTTTCTTTTTCATTCTCAATCAAATACATACCCAAGAACTTAAGCTCGACAAAAAAGAAAACCTTTGGACCAATTTTACGTATGACATTGGGAATATCTTTGGAGGAATTGGACATGCCTATAGTAGACCTTTTCACTGGAAGGGAAATGATTGGGCCAATTTCGGATATCTATCAGCTGGAACCCTCCTTTTGTTTACAGTTGACGATGAATTAGATGATTGGGCCAACGGTTTCCGGGACGATGTCCCTGATTTTTTGGTGGATTATGGTAATGAATATGGTAGTCCTGAAAACAACTATATGTTGACCGGGGGGGTGTATTTGGCTGGATTGTTCACCAAAAACGAAAAGCTTAGAAGAACAGGGGTTCTATTAATTGCTTCAGCCACTGCAGGTGGGTTTTTACAGCAAGTAAGTAAACGTATTATCGGTAGAGCACGTCCTAAAAGCGGCGAGTCTTCAAGTACGTATGACCCTTTTAACTTAAAAAGAGTGTTCAATTTTGATTCGTTCCCTTCGGGGCATGCCATGCTGGCATTCACCAATGCCTATGCTATCGCGAAACAATTCAAGAGTCCATGGGTAAAAGCGGGTATTTATACTGTAGGGTTAATCCCTGGCTTTGCAAGAATAACTGATAGGTTTCATTGGGTATCGGATGTTGCCTTCAGCACTGTACTAAGTATTTTCATTGTTGAGTCTATTGATCGGTACTTGGATTCCAAATATGACGAAAAATACAATAATCAACAGAAAAAGCTGAGTTGGAATCTCAATTTTGGACCGGGCACCATGGGTGTTGCAGTACGCTTCTGATTTTAAGTAATCTGATTTTAAATAACTAGGTTCCAGTCCTAAAACCAAGTCCATTTCGTAATTTTACAAGATCTAAAAGCAAAAAAATGTTATCGAAAAGACTAGAAGAAGCCTTAAATAAACAAATCCGTATAGAAGCGGAATCATCACAAGTGTATCTCTCCATGGCATCATGGGCAGAAGTAAAGGGACTTGAAGGCGTAGCCGGATTCATGTATGGTCATTCTGATGAGGAACGCATGCACATGCTTAAGCTGGTGAAATACGTAAACGAGCGAGGAGGCCATGCTACAGTTTCTCAGTTAAAAGCACCAGAAACTGAATTTGGTACGCTTCAAAAAATGTTGCAAAAGTTGTTTGACCATGAGGTTTTTGTTTCGCAAAGTATTAATGAATTGGTCCATATTACATTGGAAGAAAAAGATTATGCTACCCATAACTTTTTACAATGGTATGTAGCCGAACAACTTGAGGAAGAAGCCTTGGCGCGAACCGTTTTGGACAAAATCAATTTAATTGGTGACGATAAAGGAGGTCTTTACTTATTTGATAGGGATATCCAACAACTTACCGTTGAAAGTGCAGCATCTGATACAGCTGGTGAATAGGCACCATCAAATCTTTATTTAGATTAATTTAAAACAGCTATATTTGGCCCACTGATTTTTTCGGATGGGGAAAAATAAAAAAGCTAGCAAAAAAATTAAGAAAGCGCTTTTAAAGGAGCTGCCACTTACCAACTGTAAGACCAAATGCTGTAAGAAATACAAAAAGTCAGAAAGCAAGAGATGTAAAAGATGCCCTTGCTATGATTTATTGAAAAAAGTTGCATAAAAACCGCCTGTAGGCGGTTTTTTAATGTTTTAGGTTTGTCGATTGAACCATCTTTCCACTGTTAGCAAAAATATCAGAGGCATCAGGTGCGGATAGATAATTTCTCATCTTACTCCAATACACATCACTATGGGGGCAGGAACCCTGACATTCTTGCAAATATTTGCGATGTGCTTCTTTCTTACTTTTCATGTACACCAAGTAGAAAGAAAAATTTGATTTCCCCAACTCACGTTCAAAGTTCTCCTGATCGGTCCAGTAATCCAACTCATCTTGACCATTAAGCTCAAGTCCTTGTTCGTAAGCAGCATCACGTTCTGCCAAGTTCTCGTAAAAACGAAGGAGTTTGGAGTTAGCAATAGGCTCTTGCCCTTGACTTTGCTTAGCAAAACCAAGTAGTAGGACTATTATGAGCATATAACTCCGCTTCATTTTATGATTCTTTTATACACAGACGTTTGAATGGGCCATTGGTTACTTCATTGTTCTTTAAATTATAGTTAAATCATTGATTTTAAAAGAAAAAGGGAGCATTTGCTCCCTTTTATCGATGATTTACCAAACACTATTTGTCCAACATCAACAATTCTTTACATTGAATCTCAGTAATGTATCTTTTTTCGCCTTCCTTCGTCTCATAGCTTCGAGAAGTCAATTTACCCTCAACGGCAACCTCTTTGCCCTTTATTAAATAGCTCTCTACAATCTCTGCCGTTTTTCCCCAAGCCACCACATTGTGCCATTGGGTGTCCGTTACCCTTTCTCCATTTGAGTTTTTATAAGTTTCATTGGTGGCCATAGAGAATTTGGCGAGTTTGTTACCGTTTTCTAGAATAATAATCTCTGGGTCATTTCCTAAATTTCCAATCAACTGTACTTTGTTTTTTAGTGCATTCATGTGTTTTAATTTTAGCGTTAAACAGTTAATACCATCGAATATTCCCATCCGACAAGGCAAACCTAAGACGCCAAAGACACTAAAACTGTACGGTAACCATTTGTTTTCGTTTGTAAACGGAAGTAAACAATTAAAAATGATTAATCATTTCCAATCATTCAAGGGCTATATGGTCGATTTCAAGATTAAAGTCCTCTGCAGTTTTATTTCCAATCAAAAATCCAATCTCTTCAATGGTCTTTTTATCATAATTGGGAATGTTCAGCCTACGCCCTCTAAAATTGGCGTACATTTCTGATAAAGGAATTCTAATTGTCTGCCATTCTTTCGGATTTTTAAAGTAACTGACGTAGGAGTAGTAATTGGATCGCTTGTCCTTAATTCTGAACTGATATTTTTTACCATCGCCTTTCACTCTGAGCACAACCGTGGAATGCTTCTCTATTCCTGTTTTGGATAGTTGATGACGAAGGGAAGAGAAACCCCCGTTATTCTCTAATGAAACCCGACCTTCAAAAACCCCATTCCCATCTTCATTCAGGTAAAAGTTTCCATAGGATTTTCCTCCCATAACAACGTCATCGATAATGGTCCAATCACTGATATCCGAATCTTTGGTAAACGTATATAGCATACTTTTCTGTACTAAAATTGAAACAAAAAAGAATAAGATTAATCGAATGGTCATGATGTTAAGACTATGCATTTCATTAGAGGAGACTCTTCGTTTATTTATCCATGCTTTTGTAAAATCCTTATTCGTTTTAGATACCAAATTAATCGAAAAGAGCAATAGTTTAAAATTTTGTTTAATTTTTAACTTAAATTATTAAACAAAACTTTTGCTGAGTATCTTTACAAAAAAACTATGGGAAATACATATAACCAGCGAATGACTATTGACGGCCACCGTATTGTAATTACATACAATTTTCGTGAAGTTTGGCAGAAACTGATGAACGGACATATGCAACCGCCTGTAGTGGTAAAAATATATCCGGAAGACGCTTTGGAAAAAAAAGCACTACTTCATTTTTCCTCCAAAGTATCAACAGATATCATTTTTATCATACGCGAGTATATAAGTGTGGTGAGAAAAAGGTTTATCGGTATTGATTTCAAGTATGAATTGGTAAACCATTCAATTAGATACCAAGAAGATAATACCGCTATAGCATATTACCGTGCAGAACTGGATTGGTATTATTCCTATTGACCAGAGGACCATGAAAGTTTTGTTTAAACAACCGTAAAAAACCAAATGACCTAGTCTATGGCAATTCAGAAATCAGACTATAAAATTTACATTATCGGCGCAGGCATTAGCGGACTGATAGCGGCCACAGTTTTGGAGAAAAACGGATATAAACCAGTACTTATTGAATCAACGGATAGGGTTGGAGGCAGGGTCAAGACAGATTTTCTTAATGATACCCCGCTCGATTTTGGGTTTCAGGTGTTGTTGACAGCCTACCCCATGGCCAAGAAATATCTTGATATGGATGCCCTTCAACTCGCATTCTTTGAGCCTGGTGCCATGATAATCAAGGATGGAAAAAAAGATGTTATAGGAGACCCTCTCCGTAATTTTTCTTTTGCCCTACCCACCCTGACCAGTACAATTGGGACAGTAGGTGATAAAATTAAAATACTCAAACTTCAACAGCGGCTTAAAAAAAAGACCTTAAACCAAATATTCGAAAGTCCAGAAGTGACTACTGTAGAATACTTGAGGGACTTAGGTTTTAGTGAGAAAATCATACAAGCGTTTTTTGTGCCATTTTTTAGTGGAATTTTCCTAGAAAGTACGCTGGGTACCTCGAGCAGAATGTTCGAGTTTGTTTACAAAATGTTTGGAGAAGGATCAGCGGCCATTCCAAAAAGGGGTATAGAAGCTATTCCCATTCAGCTAAAATCCAGACTCAAGCGTTCAGAATTCTTATTTAATACAACCGTGAAAAGTGTTGAGGACGGATGTTTAATATTAGAAGATGATAGCGAAATCCCCAGTGATTTGACCATAATCGCGACCGATGCCAATTCTCTAGTTCCCAATCTCAGACATCAAGAGTTTCGATGGAAGGGCTGTGAGACACTTTATTTTGAAGTTATACAGCCCGCGTCAAAGTTCAAGGTGATTCAATTAGTCGCAGATGAAGAGGCTCAAATTAACAGCGTATTCTCCTTAACGGACCTGTTCAATCTAAAGTCCGACAATCACATTATTTCGGTAACCCTTGTTAAAGAACATAACGTATCACAGGATATTTTAATTGAAAAAGTGGCAAAAGAACTTGAACGATACTTTGGAATGTCGCATGTGAAGTTTTTGAAACGTTATTCGGTACGAAAAGCGTTGCCTCACCTTGAAAACATTCAAAATTTCATTAGCCCAGAGGAAACAAGACTCACTTCTAGAACATTTTTGGCGGGTGATACGCTCCTCAACGGATCATTAAATGGAGCTATGCAAGCCGGGGAACTTGCAGCAATGGGAGTGATTAACCTATTGGAAGAAAGTCAGGATTTAGCCCAATTTACCTCGGAATATCTCTAAATAAAATGGACAATATCCTAACTCGATTTGAATCTTAAGTGCTTGAAAAAAATGATATATGAGCTAATCTATACAAAAACCAACGATTGCAATGCCAAAAAATAATGAAGCGGAATGGCTGAAGAAAGCGCGCGAACATTGGAATTACAAAGGAGATAAAAGACCTCCATTCGCGGTAGCCCCAAAAAAGGGGCAACGGTCAGTGTGGGACTTTCCACGCCCTCCGGCCATTGAACGTGTGACCAAGCTTGTGACCATTCAATATAAGGCTACCCTTTTAGTCCAGTCTCGAAGGGCACTTGCTGTCCTTGAGACAGCCAGTCCACCCACATACTATATCCCTATACAAGATATTGAAATATCAACGCTAGTGGAAATCCCTAAGAAGACTTCTATGTGTGAATGGAAAGGCAGTGCTACCTATTGGGAATTAAAAAACGCTCCAGGTATTCCTGTAGCCTGGTCCTATAAAAACCCTTTTAGGGAATTTGAAAAGCTAAAGCACCATTTAGCCTTTTATCCGCAGCATCTTGATTGTAGAATTGATGGCATACAGGTGAAACCACAACCCGGTCGATTTTATGCAGGCTGGATTACACCAGAATTAGTAGGACCTTTTAAAGGAGAACCAGGAACAGGCCATTGGTAAAGATTTTGTGCTACTTTGATGTGATTTATCACCCTTCCAATTTAAACTATTCTAGCTGCAATGCATACAAATAGCCGTCGGAGCTCCCAAAGAATAGCTTATCGTTATGAATCACTGGATCGGACAATATGGATCCCAAATCATGTATCATACTTTCTGACTCCAAATAATTTGGACCATATAGCTTAAATCCATCAACAAAACTACCATCTGATTTGAATATTTTATGGTAGTTTTCCTTGCTTGCCTGGGTTTGAAAGATGCATTTGGATTTCCCGGTTCTTTGGTTTGCACTCATTATTTTTCCATCAAAGGTGCTAAAGACGATATCATCTTTGTAAGAAGTGGCTTGAGAGTAAATCCTCATATTGGTAGGCACTTCCCATTCTTTAAGACCTGTGTTTATATTATGACAATAGAACTTATGCCCATCTGATGAACCAAAATAAACATGCTCTTTATCCACGGTTGGGGTTGAAATAATCCATCCTTGAGGTTGTCTATAATTCCAAACACCTTTTCCCGTTTTGGTATCTACCACATACAGATTATAATCCCTACTGCCAAAATAGGCCAAGTCTTTATGGATGGTTACTCCTCTTTGGATTTCACCTTTAGGGAAGTAACGAGCACCTATGGTCTTGAATTTCCAGATTAATGCTCCATTATATTTATTCAACTTATATAATTGACCATCAAAACTTCCTATGTAAATAGCTTCCTTGTAAACCACTGCATCTGCATGAACCACATCATTGGTCTTAAATTTCCATAGCAATTGTCCATACCTTGCATCTATTGCGTAAATGTGGTTGTCGCCAGATCCCCAATACACAATATTTTCTTTTACTTGGGGAGAGGATAGATAATAATCCCACAAACCATATTGTTTCTCTCCTTGGGATTCAAATTTCCACCGAAGTGTACCATCGGTTTTATTCAAACAATATACATTTCCATCTGTACTCGAAAAGAATACATCGTTATTATAAAGAAATGGTGAAGAATGTACTTTCCCAGCGGTTTTGTATTTCCACGCTAATTTTCCTGTTTCAAGTTCCAGAGCATAAAGGTGCCCATCACCACTCCCAAAAAAAAGCATGTTATTGTCAATTAAGGGAGTGGAATAAATTCTATCCGCCGTTTTGAATTTCCAAAAGACTTTTTTTTGGCCATAGGATACTACGAGACAAAGAATAAAAGTGAATAGAAAAAGTATGTTTTTGTTCATTCTTCGAATTTAATTTTGGCTAGATGTATATCACTACCAGTACCCCACTCTTTCTTTATTAAAAAGTGTTTTCCTAAACTGATTTGGTTTTTTATTATTTAAAAGTTTCAATTCCCCTTTCTCCTCTATAAGTTCCCTGAAATGTTCTTCCCTTAACTCATACTGGGCATCATCTTTATACGTGGTAATCAAAATCAATTCAAAAGGGGCTTCATCACTATATGGAGTTTCCAAAACTTCAAATGAGTGAATATAGCCTCGTTCAATTGCCATCTCCCTCAAAATCTTCCAATTGTTTTGAAAATAGTAGACCGTCTCATCGCGATTTCCATCAACAATCTGGACGAAATCCATAGTGGATATCTTCTTACTTTCTTGGGCATTACCACAAAAAATAACGCTCACAAAGAGACAAAGGGAAATACTTAGGTTTTTCATGATATGAGTAGTATTAAATTTTTAGGACAATTAGAGTTTTAGCTTTCTTATGATTACAGGTTCAAGGCTATCCAAGGGTTTAATTCGTTTTTCTTCTTGGTTTACTCCACTTCGAATCTGAGAATTAACTATGTAATGATAATACCCATTGCCCATCTCACCTGTAGTGCTGGAATCAAATTCCTCTCCTGTATCCAAAATTTCAACCGATGTCAGTTTTGTTTTTTGTTGATTGAAATAGAACTTGCTCACCTTTGTGCTTTGATGACCAATAAAGTAATTTTCATACATCGAAAGACCATCTATTCCCCCAGAACTAATTTGTTCAGGAGCTTTTAGCAATTGTGTTTCCTTTGTCAACGGATTTATCCGTAATATACCCTGGTTGACAGCAACAAACAGAACTCTGGATATGTCATCGTAGATTATTCCGTTCGGAAAATCATACCCCTCCAATTCCATCCATTTTTCAAGTGAATCGGTTTTTGGGTCTATTCTGAAAATCCAGCCATTAACACTCTCCGTTACGTAAACCGTGCCATTTGAAGTGACCGTTAAATCGTTCAAGAAAGTAGGGCTGTCATAATCCAGTTCTCTATATTTTTAATTAGTGTATTATCCTTCATATGGAATGAAAGGATAGTCGTAACCCATTCATCCCCGCCCGATTCATTCACGATTGGAGCTAATGCAGCGCAGACCCACAAGGTTGATGTATCCTCAACATATTCCATCCCAATAGGGCTTAAGATTCCAAAGGCGTTGTTCTTTATAACATCATATTCATTACCCTGGGCATCAATTCCAATGACCTTCTGTTTGTAAACACTTCCGATATAAATTATGTCGTCCTTTTCATTGTAGGCCGTTCCTTCAGGAATTACATCTTTATCCTTAAGGATATACTCCACCGTTTGACTTTGTCCATAAGCTGAAATCTTCAAGAAAAAAGTAAAGCAGACGAAAAGCCACATTGTTTTATTCATTGTTAGAAATAGGTTCGTTGGTTGATATTGCACATTCTATGTTCCAACCTTCTCTAGTTTTCCGATAAATTGCAACCCATGCGAAATGTGTTTCTCCTGTAGTTTCATTACCATTCTCATCTTGATATGATACCTGAACTATTTTATCGACAATGGTATAGGCCAAGGAACCATCTTCGGAAAATCGGATAGTAGGTTCTTGCAAATCGTCCCATTTCAGAAATTCTACCTGAGAAAAGTATCTATGATAACGGCTCAACTTATCTTCCAATTTGGGAGTGGCCACTATTCCTTTGCTTACCTCCATGTAATTTGATGATAACTGATTGACAAAGGAAACAGAATCCTTTTCAAAATGATATTTTCGTTGGGCATTGTGAAGTTCATAAATTTCTTTTCGCGCTTTATCTTCATCAAAAACCTCATTCCCCGCACAGGAAATCAAAAAACAGTTTATGATCAGGACTATTGAAAATACCTCTCGTTTCATTTATTCTCCAATTGCTTTGTATAGGATTCAATTTGTTTAAAATCCACTTCGTAAATATCGGTATCGGTGTTTTCCAACGTTTTACTGCTAACAAAAAAGAGTCTTTCAGTTTTGGGTAAATAGCGAATGTTCAAATCTGAACCTGTAGTGTTCAATTCTTTCACGTGTTGAGGTTTAGACCACCCCTCATCATTTTTACTGGAAAAATACAAATCTCCATATCCAGATAAGCCTTCTTCACGGCCTGAAGATTCAAACAATATCCAATCGGCTTTTGGAGAAACCAGCAGGTTCCATTCCCCGGAAGGACCATTGATATTCCCTTCCAAAAGTTGAGGAACATTATAACTTCCATCAGAATTGCGCCTGGCCTTATAAAAATCTCCCAACCCTACTCCACCTTCTCGAATGGAACTAAAATATAGGTTTCCTTGAGCGTCAGTTACCGGACTGGCTTCGTAACCTGCAGAATTAACCTCTATTACCGGGTTGGGCTTGGACCAAGTACCGTTTTGAAAAGTGCTTTTCCATATATCCGGATTAGCATCTGTTTTTCCAGCGTACGTGCGCGTAGAGACAAAAAAGGCTTCTTTCCCATCATAAGAAATAAACATATCCGAGTCCCTGACTTGAGTGTTTTCGTCACTAAAATTTGATATCCCTTCCATAATCCATCCCCCATTTTCCTTTTGGTAGGTGTAGATTTTTGAAGGTGGATTTTCCCTGCTTCCCCACTTTCCGTTATGTCTGGAAACATAGGCAACGGTCTCCGCAGGATTAAATGCCAAAGAGGTTTCAACCTGATTGGTGGAGAAATGAGATACTTTTTTCACCAAGGGTTGAAGTTGATTTATTTCTCTTTCGATAACCGTTTTCATTCTATCGGGCATACCCCCAATCGTTAAGGCCTTTTGATAATGTTCCATTGCCTTATTTTTTTCTTTTAGGTTTTTGTAGATATACCCTAAGTAATATGAAGGTTGGTAGTTGCCCTTTTCTTGAACCTGTATCCACTTCAGTAATTCTGCTGCTGGTTCAGATTTTCCTTGCTGATGAAGATTTAGGGCTTTGGAAAGCATGGCATCCGTTGGAAATACAAATCGGACGCCATAGTCCTCTTTGAACTCTGTTATCTTCTCTTTCATTGCTGTCATACCATCAGAATCATACGAAGAAAGTACATCTGAATTCCACTTTTGTTTGGGAAACAACAGCTTTATTCCAGAATGTAGGGATATTGGGACATTACTAAAGTGGTCCTCGCCATCCATCACATCTGAGTGGAGTTCCAATTGGTTTTCAATTCCTTCTTTTTCCAACCAAGTCACAAAATCCTTACTGGCTTGGGTATTGCCCCGATCATCGGTGCCTGCTGTTATGTAAACAAATGGTTTTGGGCCAGTTTCTACACTGGTAAAATCTCCGTACATGTATTTATCCTTCCACCAAACCGATGGGCTTATGGCAATATATCCGTCAAAGAGATTGGGCTGTTCTTTCAGGGAAAACAAAGAGAATAGTCCCCCAAAACTATGTCCAACCAAAACCTCATACTGAATATTTTCAAACTCCGTTTCAATTCTAGGTTTTACCTCTTTGGAAATATGCTGAAGGAAAGTATGACCTCCACCACTTCCCGGAAATCGCTCATCATCTGGAGTTGGGGTTAAATCCCGGGTTCTTTTTCCCATATTGTCAATGTTAACCACAACTGCTTTGGGCATTAGATTCCATTTTACCCAATGGGCAAATGTACCATTGACCAAATCACGGTTCCAATTGCCATCAAGTACATAAAAAGCGATTACAGCATCTGACTTTTCCTTGGGATAATATAGTTCCATTTGACGTTCTTCCATCAATATAGCTGACTCAAACCTCATCTTTTCACTAACATAATCGAGTTTTTGAGCCAGCATATTGATTACTGGACCAACCATCATCAGAAAAATTATTAACGTTTTCTTCATATCATGTAAGACCAACATATATCTACTAAAATACAGTAAAGTGTTGAAAATAAACAATGTACAGATGTCAGACTGTTAGTTTCCGTAGGTAAACGATTTATTTTAAGTTCCTTACCTACATTAATCTACCAAACTCCGTTGTTTGTCCTCTTTCGAGGTAGTACTGCCCCCTTTTTAATAGCTTTAAAGCCTAAATGAGAGATAAAAACAACATTTTTGTTTTTTGGCATATTGCCTTCTGGGCGGCATACGTTTTAATAAAAGTGTATCACGAATACCTTTGGACCTATCCTAAATATGAAGACCTAGGGGTTTATGCCGTACTCCGGATGTGCCTTATTAGTCAATTCGGCACTCTGATTCCAAAAATGCTTTTCACGTATTGGGTAGCGTATTGGGTACTTCCTCTTTTTAAGGGTCCAGTTGCCAAATTCCTCTGGTTTCTATTTGGGCTTGGAGCGTCAGCAGTACTTTACAGGTTGTTTGTTTTTTTGATAGTAAAGTCTCAGCTGTTGGGTGATTTGGCATGGGATGGTAATTTTTTCGGACTGCGCCGACTTTCATCGACTATGATGGATTTATTATGGGTGGCAGGCATCGGAACTGCACTAGTCTTATTACAAAAACAGGCTCTTGCCAAAAACCGGGAAAAAGAATTGGAAAAACAAAAGTTGAGTGTTGAGCTTAAGGCATTAAAACAGCAGACCAATCCGCATTTCTTATTGAATACCCTTAATAATCTATACGCTCTATCTCGAAAAAAATCGAAGAAGACCCCTGAGGTCATCCTTAAGCTCTCAGAATTACTCAAATTTATGCTTTATGGAATTCCAGAGACCTTTATACCGCTATCAAAAGAGGTTGAATTAATCCACAACTACGTTGATTTGGAAAAATTGAGATTTGGACCTCAACTAAAAATAGAAACCCAAATATCCGAAAACCTTGAAGGTGTTTCTATAGCACCCCTGCTATTGCTTCCTCTAGTGGAGAATGCCTTTAAGCATGGCGCTTCAGAAAATATTGGGGACAAGAACATCCAAGTTATTTTGCAACTAAAGGATAAAACGCATCTCTTTTTTGGTGTTATAAATTCGATGGATTCCAACAGAACGATAAACACCAAAGGAATAGGATTACAAAATTTAAGAAGACAGCTTGAGCTACAGTATAAACTTTTTTCATTGGAAGTCAGACCCTCTTCCAAATCATTTTCAGTTGAACTAGCATTAGATCTTAGTGAAAAAAATAAAGTGTCATATCATCGAGGATGAACCTCTGGCCGCAGAGCTTATGGCGGATTACATCGCCCAGGTTTCCTATTTGGAACTGGATGGAATTAGCTACAATGCTATGGAAGCACACATTCATCTAAAAGACCGACCGGTAGACCTGATTTTTTTGGACCTTCATCTTCCCAGTATTCGAGGTTTTGATTTTTTAAGAAGTCTGATAAACCCTCCAGCAGTTATTGTGACCTCAGCATATACGCAATATGCCCTTCAGGGTTATGAGTTTAATATCGTGGATTACCTAGTGAAACCCATATCCTATCCCAGATTTCTTCAGGCAGTCAACAAACTATCCATAGAAAACAGTACTATCCAAAACAGTACTACGCCCATTTACTTTAAGTCCCAACGAAAAAATGTACCCGTTGCTCCCAATGAGATACTTTATATAGAAAGTAAAGGGGATTATGTGCATGTGTATCTTGAAGATAAGGTCATCTCCAGTAAACAAACCCTTCAAAATACTCTTGAAAAATTAGATTCTAAATGTTTTGTGAGAATTCATCGATCATTCATAGCAGCCATCGGAAAAATTGAATCTTGGAACCATGAGACGGTCTTGATACAAGAAAAAGAATTACCCATTGGCCGGACTTACAAACAAAGTTTTTTGAAAAAGATGATTTCTAACTCATAAGGAGTTCTTATGAGGTTATTTATTTTGTACTTTACTGTAAACTGATAAACAAATGAGCACGGCAGGCTATTCAGGAACACCATTGGCTAAAAAGTTGGGCATCAAACCTGGTTTTTTAATTCAAGTCTTCAATTCTCCCAAGCCTTATCTTGATTTTTTTTATGAATTTCCGGAAGAAGTCGTTCTGATTGATTCAGCTGAAAAAGAAGGCGTCAATTTCATCCATATTTTCGCTACCCAGACCGAGGAATTACAGGCAAGCCTTTCCGAGGTAAAATCCAACTTGAAAAAAGATGGGATTCTCTGGATAAGTTGGCCTAAAAAGGCTTCAAAAATTCCAACCGAAATTGACAAATTTGATGTCATGAAAGCTGGTCAGGATGCTGGGCTGGTAGATACTAAAGTAGCTGCGGTAGACGACCAATGGAGTGGTCATAAGTTTATGTATCGTCTAAAAGATAGGAAGTAAATGTCTACCTTATTTCTTTAACTCCAACAAATCCCATTTGTTACCATACAGGTCTTCAAAGACAGATACCATTCCATACGCTTCTTCTCGAGGTTCGTCCAAAAAGTTGACCCCTTTTTCAATCATCGTTTTATAATCTCTCCAAAAGTTATCCGTATTCAAAAACAGGAATACCCTACCCCCTGTTTGATTTCCTATACTTTTAATTTGGGTTTCATTTGCAGCCTGCGCCAAAAGCAAACCGCTACTTTTTGAATTTCTCGGTTTAACCACAACCCACCGTTTGTCTAAGGAAAGCTCCGTGTCTTCAACCAAATCAAATCCAACTTTCTGGGTATAAAATTCAATCGCCTCATCATACTCCTTTACCACAAGTGTCACCAATCCTATATTTTGTTCCATATTCAGCCATTAACAATTTGAATTCAAAAGTAAACTTCTCATAACAGGTACCTTTAAAATCCCATTATATTTGGGTATAAATTTATAGTAATGACAAATTGGATAACCCCAATTGAATTGGAAGGCAACTTGGTAAAACTAGTACCTCTAACTGCTTCTCATAAATCAGAGATATTGGATGCCGCTTCTGATGGTACTCTTTGGGAAATCTGGTATACTTCTGTTCCTTCAAAGGACAGTCTGGATTCGTATGTTGATTTTGCCTTACAACAACAATCAGAAGGATTGGCCCTTCCCTTCGTAGTTATTGAAAAATCATCAGGGAATATTGTGGGCTCCACTCGCTATTGCACGGTGGATGCTCCCAATCGTAGGGTTGAGATTGGCTATACTTGGTATTCCCAAAGGGTCCAGAGAACAGGAATAAATACCGAATGTAAATACCTTTTGCTAAAACATGCTTTTGAAACCTTGGATGCTATTGCAGTAGAGTTCAAGACCAATTTTTTCAATTTCCCATCAAGAAATGCCATTTTGAGATTGGGTGCAAAACAAGATGGGATAATTCGAAACCATCGTATTGATAAAATGGGTAATATTCGAGATACGGTTATCTTTTCTATCTTGAATAGCGAATGGCCCGTTGTAAAGACCTCTTTGGAATTCAAAATGAATAAAAAGTACTGATGACAGATTCTGAGTTTGAAAAACAATTTGAAGTAGGTGAATTGCCTCCAGAACTTTTCACGCATGAGGCACACATTCGACTGGCCTGGATTAATATTGGAAAGTATGGAGTAGAAAATGCCATTACAAACATCGTTTCGCAAATTCAGGCGTATACGGCAAAGCTAGGAGTTCCAGAAAAGTTCAATACAACCTTGACGGTGGCGGCCGTTCGCGCGGTATATCATTTTATGCTCAAAAACAATGCAGAAAATTTCATCAGCTTTATAAAGAACAACCCAAAGCTGAAAAACAACTTCAAGGAACTTATGGCTAGCCATTATGGATTTGATATCTATAATTCACCTCTGGCCAAACAACGGTATTTAAAACCCGATTTACTGCCTTTTGATTAGTTTACTTTTTACCCGATTGAGCCTTTAAGAATTTGGCAAAATTATAAGCGGCCAACTCTAAGTTTTCATGACTCTTTTCCTTAGCTTCATGTAAGGTTCCTGGTTGGTTCAAAACGGAGGTTGCATAATCCAACCCCATAGTTTCCAGTTCTTGAATACTGACCGAAACAGACCCACAAAGTGCAGCTACTGGAACCTTATATTTTTGGGCCGACTTAATTACCCCATCAATCGTTTTTCCTGAAAGGGTCTGACTATCCAGTTGTCCTTCGCCCGTGATTATCCAATCAGCATTTTGGATAACATCATCAAATTGGGCCATTTCCTTGATTAAATCAATCCCTGAGGTAAGACTAGCATTCAAAAACACTATGGCTCCTGCACCCATGCCTCCCGCCGCTCCGGCGCCAGGAATATTTTGCACATCCGTTCCAAATGTTTTCCTAATGACCTTGGCCAAATTTTCTAAACCGGCATCCAATAGTTTAATTTCTTCTGGTGAAGCTCCCTTTTGCGGTCCGTATACATAGGCAGCCCCTTCAGGTCCATATAAAGGGTTTTTTACGTCACAGGCTACCTTGAACTCGACATCCTGTATTCTGGGATGCAAATCTTCATAGGTAATGGTAGTTACAGCACTTAGATTTTTTCCAATAGGTACTACTTGGTTTCCCTGCCTATCTAAAAATTGATAGCCTAGAACGGTGGCCATTCCAATACCACCATCATTGGTCGCACTTCCTCCAATTCCCAAAACGATTTGTTTTGCACCCCGGTCCAAAGCATCCTTGATGAGTTGCCCAGTACCCAAGGAAGTTGTATGCATACAATTCAACTCTGATTTAGGTAGCAACTTATACCCCGAAGCTTCAGACATTTCAATGAAAGCAATCTTTTTTTCCTCAGAAAAGAGATACCCCGCTTGAATATCATTGAAGAGCGGGTTCTTCACTTGAACTTGTATTTCCGCGGCATTTAAATGCTGATTCACTACCTCGATGGTTCCATCTCCACCATCAGCCAAGGGTTTTTTAATAATTTCAGCTTCTGGAAAAACGCGTCTTATACCTTGCTCCGCTGCATCGCAAAATTGAAGCCCAGATAGAGAGCCTTTATATTTATCCGGAGCAAGCACAAACTTCATCAATCGCCTTGTTTGAAGGTTATGGTGGATTCTCCCACTCGAACATCGAGAACAACGTTTTCACCAAAAATCATAGTCCTATTGTTATCCCCATGTCCCGCAGGAAAATGGAAAAGAACAGGAAAATCACATTCCTTTATCACATCTAAAATAAGTTCTTCATTGCTCATGCCAAATGGGGTCGTATTGGTTTTTACTTGACTTATTTCCCCAACTATTAGCGCGGCGAGTCCATCAAAATAACCTGCTCGTTTTAGACTATAGAGCATCCTGTCAATGCTGTATCGATATTCACCAATCTCCTCAATAAAAAGAATCTTACCTGTTGTATTCAGATTGGCATCGGATTGCAGACTCGCCTGAAGGAGGGAAAGGTTACCTCCTACGAGAACCCCGGATGCCGTCCCTTTTTTATTAAATGGAGATGATTCAACCTTATATTCCAAAACTTCTCCGAAAAGGGTCTTCTTTAAGCTAGCAATATTTTCTTGGGTTTCGTCGGAGAGTTCTTCGTTTAATTCAAGACCCGCTGCCATCATACCGTGAACACTCTGTATGCCCAGTTGGTCCAATTTGCCGTGGAAAGCGGTAATGTCTGAGAATCCCACTACCCATTTTGGGTTCTCTTGGAATCGGGAAAAATCCAACTTGTCCAAAATCCGCATAGATCCATAACCTCCGCGTGCACACCAGATGGCCTTTACACTTGGGTCATCCATTGCATTTTGAAAATCTTCGGCCCTTTGTTCGTCTGTTCCAGCAAAGTGGTTGTTCTTAGCATACAAATGCTTCCCTAAAACTGCATGCAATCCCCATGAGGATAAAATTTCCATGGCTTTGGAAATGCTTTTTTCTCGATTCTTGAGTATTCCAGCAGGTGCTACTATGGCCACAGTATCACCAGGATTTAAGTATGGGGGACGGATATAGTCCTGTTCATTAATTTGTCCAAAAGAGGACATAGATAGGCCTAAAACAAAGCCAAGGACAATCGATTTAAAAAGATGTTCTTTCATAATTCCCAATTGCAATAGGATTCAAATATACCCTTGTTTTAGGGACTTTGTCACTTTTGTTCTTTGGGCTATGAAAGAATATCGGGTAGATAAATACTCAACACCACGATAAAGGCAAAAAATCCTAATAAGAGTCCTACTTCTTTCTTAGATGGGGAATACACTACCTCCAAACCTTCGTTCACCTTTCTCTTTATCATAGCACTTACCACCATGGCCACAACTATGGTTACCACACAACCAATAGCATTCCACCAGAACCAAAATACATCGGGAACATAAAGCCATAGATAGATGTTAAACAATACCCCAACAATGATTCCAATGTTAGCACCTAAAGCATGCGTCTTTTTGGTCAATATCGCCAAAACAAATCCAGCCAAAATAGGTCCATAAAAAACAGAGCTGATTTTATTGATCACCTCTATTACCGTACCCTCAATACTTCCTGCAAAAAAGGCAAAGAACAAACAAACCAATCCCCAGAAAAGTGACAAGATTCTTGAGGTGAGCACATACTTGGAATCACTCATATCGGGTCTAAAGCGTTTTACAAAATCTTCCATGGTCACTGCTGAAAGCGAATTGACTGTGGAGCTTAAGGAAGACATAGCCGCGGACATAATGGCTACAATCAAGATTCCGATAATTCCATTGGGTAGGTAATTGATTATGAAAACAGGAACCATTAAATCGGCTTTTTTTCCTTCCAAGGAACCGATATTCGCTTGATACACGGATTCCATCATCTCTTGAAAGCCTAAATCCTGAACCAAAAGCGTTCCGAGCACCAATCCCATGATGCAATAGGTAAGCGTTAACGGAAAACGAAAGAGGCCATTGGCCAATAACAACTTTTTTATAGTCGGCATTCCCTTCGCGGAAAGCAAACGTTGGGATTGCGTTTGGTCCGTTCCATAATATGAAGCATACAGAAAGAAGCCTCCAATAATCATGGGCCAAAAACCGAACTCGTCATTTTTATCGGCATTATCGAAACCCCATTTGGTGAAATCCACAGCGGTTATCCTATCCTTATCCACATTGGTCAAGAAATTTTCAAAGCCTCCTAATTCACTGATTCCATAGGCCAGGCATATGATAATACCCAAGAATAGGATAATCATTTGGATTACATCGCCCCAAATAACTGCCTTCATCCCGCCTTGAAAAGAATACACTAGTGTAATCACACCAATAATCAATACCGAAATCCAAAAGTCAACCCCAATGGTAGCCTGAAGTATCAAGGCCATTGTGTACACCATGACCCCGGTTGCCACGGAGCGGCTTATTTGAAAAACAAAACTAATCAGCAATCGTGAAGAGGCATCAAAACGCTTTTCTAAATACTCGTAAACACTTACAATCCCAGATTTATACAAAGTAGGAATCAAAGCCACCATGAGAAAAGCCATCGCCAGTGGTACACCAAACTCATAGGTGAGCCATTGCAACCCACCACCTTCTTTTAAACCAACGAAAGCTGGTGCTGAAATAAAACTTATGGCCGATAATTGGGTAGCCATAGTAGACAAACTCAGCGGAAGCCAACCCATACTTCGTCCTCCTAAAAAATAATCCCCTGAGCTTTTGTTTTCCTTGAAAAAATAACCAATTCCCAAAAAGGCAATGAGATAGACGATAATGATGATGTAATCAATGTAATTCATAAGCGTTGGTTTAGGTTATTTTTTAGGTTTTGAAACCACTCTTCTTTTAAAATTCCCAATAAAACAGCATCCGCTCTACCTTCATTACGAATGGAGGGAAAAGCATTTCGTATTACCCCTTCTTCAATAGCCCCTACACTTTTCATAGCTGCAATACTGACCTTATTTTCTTCATGAGCTCCTAGTCCTACTCTTTCTGCAAGCATATGTTCAAATGCAAATTGAAACATCAAATACTTACAGTTTTTATTGATACCCGTTCCTCTGAATTCTTTCCCGTACCAAGTATATCCTATACGCACAATATCCAATTCAAGATCAAAGCCAAACAAACGAGTGCAGCCTGCATACTTACTTTCTTTTTTATCAAAAACTGCAAAAGCGTAGTGTTCCTTTTTCTTTGTCGACTCGATGGCATCTTGGATGTATTTCTTAAAATCCCCACTTCCATCCGAAGCTCCTAAAAAGTAGGTCCAAATCTCTTTTTCTTGAGCCAGTGGTTCCAATTCTTTGAGATGTTTTTGCTCTAGAGGTTCAAGAATCACCCTATCATTTTCCAACTTATATTCTTTGGAAAAATCGAATATCATGGCATCAGTTTTTAGCTGAACTCAATAAGTCAATAAACAAGGCAGCGCTCCAGGAAAAGTTATTTCCGCCGTACCCACTATTTTCTGTATCTGGATTATCCTTTCTACAATCAAAATACTCATAGAAACCAAACTTCGAAATCAATTCCAAGGAATCGGTTTTTACACGCCCTGCCAACTCATTGAAATCATACCTCAACAAGCCATGATAAATCATCCAGTTCATATTTATCCAAACTGGTCCCCGCCAATACTTTCTTGGATTAAATCTTTCACTGGTAGGGTCGAAGGAGGCACATAAATATCGATTTTCCCCACCAAACTTCTGTTGCATGGTGTTCTTTAGGACTTCCGCTCTCGATGTATCTGGTATTCCTGCGAATAATGGAGAAAATGACGATGAACAGACATATGGAATTTGTTGGTTATTTCTTAGGTCAAAATGAACATACGCTCCCAAGGATTCATTGAACAGCTTCGCGTTCATGCTGCTTATCCCCTTTTCTTGTTTTTCCTTTAGATAGTTGATTTTATCTTCGTTACCACCCAAAATTTCATAGAGTCTTATCAAAGATTCATTGGAACGAATCAATACCGAGTTAAACAAGGGGTCCAAAACCAAAAATGGGGAGTGCTCGGCTATTTTAGAGTCATCATAATTATGCTCTTTGGCTATTTCAATGATATGGAGGTAATGATCATATTCTCTTTTTGATGGTCTTTGCGCTGGGTCAACATGGGTAGTGTCTCTACGTTCAAAAGTATATTCCGGAGGATTCATAGTTGTCCAAATATCATCCCATATGGGTGAATTATCCGTACCCGATTCCCAGTTGTGGTATATGTAAACAAGACCTTCATTGTGTACATCACGATTCTCATAGAAATAAACGTGATTGTCATACACCTTATCAATATTGTTCTTTACAAACCCCAGCATATCATCACTAGCAATTTCATATAGGAGCTCCAAAACAAAACCTGTTACCGGTGGTTGGGTCATACCCGTTGAGCGAAATTCCTTGGAGGATTGTGGGTGCAAATGAGACAAGTGAAAATCCGGACCAGGAAAATAGGTGTCACTGTCATTATGGAATACAATATGGGGAATAAAACCATTGTCCCATTGGGCATTCAATAGGGTTTGAATTTCCTTTTTTGCTTTTTCCAAATCATAGTGAGCATAGCCCAATGCTATAAAGCCAGAATCCCATTTCCATTGGAACGGGTATAGTCCTTTACTGGGAATGGTGAAGCCTCCATCTTGAAAGTTATTCTCCAATACCTCTTTCGCCCTATCAATCAAATCTTCCATCATGATTCTATTTTAGAAAAGCGTATTGACGGTACTGGCCGCCAATACGCAATTGAACCAAACTAACTTAAACTATTTTTTAACTACTCAAAAATTAAATGTTGCGGTTAGAAAGAATCTCCTCGGTAGGATGGGTCTACCAAAGAAGAACTCGCCGTCATCCACTTGACCCCCAATTCCTGCTCGTGGGTTACCTTCGGTCAAACCATCACTATCAAAAAGGTTGAACACTGAAAAACCAACACGAACGGAATTGATTTCCTCCGTTCTAAAGGTATAACCTGCTCCAATTCGAGCGATAGTAATCGCATCCAGTTCTACATTGTTGGTATCGTCAGTGAACTTGCTTCCCGTATGGTTTAAAGTAAAGTTGGCGTCAAAGTTACTATTGTCATAGTTTAGGCCTAAACTTCCCAAAAAGTTAGGTTGCCTTCCAATTTCATTGCCTTCATTTATGGTAGAAACGTCACCGCTGGTCAAATCTGTAGTTTCATTCTGGGTGATTTCATGGTTTTGATAGGTTGCTGTTCCATTAAGACTCCAGTCCTGGGCAAATCTATACAACCATGTGGCCTCCGCTCCAAAAGTCCGGGTGGTCTGCTCACTACGTCTTTCATCAATCAATGAACCATTTACAATGGCTTGGTCTACTCGCACCCTATCACTAAGATTCACAAAATACCCCGCAATGGAACCGGAGAAGGCCGAAGTTCCAAACTTTGCGCCACCTTCAAACTGAATGATGTTTTCCCCATCATAATTGGTTTCACGGATTCCCGGAGTTGGAATAAACCCTCTTTGCTGTGGGAAGAAGAAACCTCTGGAGAAGTTAGCATATAGATTTGTAGTTTCAGTCAATTCATAAAGGCCCGCTAAAGAAAACGCCCAGTCTGTGGCATTAATTTCTGCTCTGGTGAACGACCCATCTGCAAATCGTACTGTACTTAATTCAGGAGTTAAATTAGGGTCATCATATACTTGAATATCTTCCAAACCACCATCGCTAAAAGTTCCTGTAGTAATTTCTACCCGTAGCCCAACGTCAACACGCCATCTGTCAAAAACCATTTCATCCGTTAGATATACCGCAGTTCTGCTTTGGGATAAAAAGCGGTTGGTGGTCTGACCAATTCTATTGTAAATACCTCCATCGGAAAATACGGTTGTTCCCCCACCTGCATCTGCAAAACTTAGATTAATAAGTCTTGGGTTGTTGTTGAATTCGGATAAGGCTCGATACTGAAAGTTTACATCTTCTGCATCACTTCGTGCCAAAAAGGTACCTAAGGTAAACGTATGTACATTATTGTCTGTCCGTAGACTAAGGCTGGCTTCTCCTGAAAAATCTTCCAAAGGTCTCAGTCTGTCAATGTGCAAGTTCTCAACCACTAAATCATTATCACTTATTTGAGAACCGTCGCCACCTTGGTAGGTTGCCGTGAAACCGGTATTCCCTGGTGATACTCTATCTCCCGTAGCAGCTGCATAATCCGCTAGACGGATAGGATTTCCAAAATCACCATTTCCACCTACATATAGCGCGAAATTATGTTGATAATCCGCATATCTGATTTTGGATTTAAATCGTAATCTGTCATCGAAATTATATACGAAATCTCCCATAATGAATCCACCCTTGGTAAAAACACCATCTTCAATTGGACTTTTGTATACCCCTCCAGGTGTGAGGAACGAGGTTTCCGCAAGCTCACTGGATAATAACTGCTCGACATCTTCGCCATCATTCCCAGCAATTCGTTCACGGGAATCCCCTTGCAACGGTAATGGCAAAAAGAACTGTGCCTTGTCATCTATGTACTGCGCGTGAATGGTAAAGGAACCTTTCTCAAAACGCTTTTTGATATTTCCCCTAAACTGGACCCCTCTTGTTGGTAATCCCGTATCTATTGGTCCATCATCTTTTCTAATAAAACCTGTAAACGCATAAAAAGTATTGGAATCCTCTCCTCCTAATCTTCCTCCAGAATAAAAATCCGTTTTAAGTCTACCTCTACTACCCCACTCCACATTAATGATGTTTCCTGGATTGGTATCTCCAGTTTTACTGGTGTAGTTTATAATACCAGCAACAGAACCTGCACCATAAAGTACTGCGGCACCCCCACGAACAAACTCAACTCCTTTAAACCCGATATCTGGTCTAGCATAAACATCATGCGCGGAGGAATTCAAACCAAAAGTGCTTATCAATGGCATTCCATCATATTGTAATGGATTAAACACATACTGACCGCCAGAAGGAAGACCTCTAACGAATAGATTGGTAGCCGTTTCACCCCCACCACCTTCTGCAGTAATACCAGGCACATCTCTAAGGATATCCGCTTGGCTATTCGCCGATAACTTTGTGATTTCAGCTATCTTTTTTGAGCTAATAGATAAAGGTGCTTGTTTCTGGGACCTGAACGTACTTGAAGCTGTGATAACTACCTCATCCAACTGCTGTCCACTTTCTTGTAAAACGACATTTAAGGTAACTGCAGTGCCATTGAGGTCTACGGTTTGCTCCATAGCAGAAAAACCGATAAAGGAAATTCGTATGGTCTGGCTACCACTTAAGGTAGTAGAGAGTAAAAAGTTACCATCAAAATCGGTAGTAGTTCCTTCGGTAGTGCCTACAATCAATACATTGGCTCCCAGAATAGGAACTCCCGCTGCATCTTCCACAGTACCGGTAATTTCTGTCTGCGCGATACCCGTTCCAACGGTTAGCAAGAGGAATATCGCAAATGCTAAATTTTTCATTTTTGTTTAGTTATTTGTGAGACATTTTTTGAGTCAGATTATCATTTTGTCAATGATGAAGTAAATTTATTTGTATAATCTAATGAAATTGCCAAAATTTTGCGATTTTGATATGCAAACGTTTGCGAAAACGTTTTCGGTGTTTTAATGATAAGTGGCCAACTTCCTTCCTACTTTTACATTATGAATAAGAAGCCAAACATTACGCTAAAGGAACTCGCAAAAGCACTAAACCTATCCATTTCCACCGTATCTAGAGCACTGAATAATCATCCGGACATTAGTATTGAAACCAAGAATAGAGTTCAAAAACTAGCTGAAAATTTGAATTATGTTCCTAATGTATTCGCCAGTGGCTTTAGAAGTCACAGATCACACATTCTAGGCGTGATAGTGCCTAATCTTTCCCATTATTTTACTACTACCATCTTGAAAGGTATACTGGAGGAAGCGGAAAATCTGGGCTACCGTGTAATTATTTCCGAATCTAAAAACGATGAGAAAAAGCAAGCTGAAATGCTAAGCACCATGATACAGTTTGGTGTGGATGGCATTCTACTGTCGCTTTCGAGAAAAACCAAATCCGTTGATGGTGTATTAAAAGTTTTGCCTCGTATTCCCTTGGTTATGTTTGATAAAGTATCCGATAAAATTCCGTGCACACAGGTCGTGATTAATGAAGAAGAAGCCGCATATAATGTAGTGGAACATCTTATCAATACAGGCAAACGACGAATAGCCATCATCAAGGAGACCGAAGGTTCCTTCAATAGTGAAAAAAGGTTTGAAGGGTATTTAAGGGCGCTTAAAGAACATGACCTACCTATTGACGAGAAGATAATTTTAAGTACAGAAGATATTTCTATGACAAAGGGCAGAATGATGGCCAATGTGCTACTGAGCTTAACAAAGCGACCTGACGCGATTTTTGCCATTACCGATAGTGCTGCGATTGGTGTTATCAAAGCACTGAACAAATTCAAGATTCCAATTCCTGAAGAAATTGCCGTGGTAGGCTTTAGCAACTCCGCTAGCTCTACTATAATCAATCCTTCGCTAACTACAGTAGACCAACCGGGCAACAAAATTGGCAAAACTTGTACAAAGTATTTGATAGATGAAATAGAAAATCCAAAAGAGGATCTCTTAACTAAGACCGTAGAAATAAAAACCAATCTTGTTGTAAGAGATTCCACCTTTAAAGCGTAATTTTAGTGTGGAACCTAACTATGATGTACTATGAAAAAAATAGCACTATTCTTGTTTCTTTTAGGAACTTCGCAAATAACAACCGCCCAAACCAAAAACTTTTTGGATACTCCATATCTGGAAACCTCCGCCCGTGTTGATACTCTGGTTACTCCCGATAAAATCTATTTAAGTATCACCATTACCGAAAAAGACTCCAAGGGAAGAAAGTCAGTTGAAGAACAGGAAAACAAAATGGCCCAAGCTTTTCGTTCCATGGGAATCAATTTGGACAAACAACTTTTCATAAAGGATTTGAGCAGTAATTTTAAAAAGTATTTTTTAAGACAAAAAGATGTCCTAAAAAGTAAAAGATTCTCTCTTCTAGTCTATTCTGGAAAACAAGCAGGTGAGGCTCTTGCCGCTTTGGAAAGATTGGATATTGCAAACACCTATTTGGAAAAAACCGAATATTCCAAAATGGAGGCATTGGAGCTTGAACTCAAATCAAAAGCAGTTAAAAAAGCTAAGAAAAAAGCGGACGCCCTTACTGCTCCGCTAAACCAAAAAGTAGGCCGCGCACTGCATATTTTGGACAATACGGCTCCTGGTTATCCCAGAACCTACGCGCGACAGAAAATAAATGTGTATGCCGAAGCTTCTGTGGCCCAAGCGCCAGAGCCTTTGGATGTTGATTTTGAGCAAATAAAAGTAGAAACTTCCGTAAATGTAAAGTTCGCATTGTCCAATTGAATAAAGTTGGTTCGTCTTTTAAAAAAAGACAATCATGAAGACCCATTTATTTTTAGCGCTTATGATGACAGTGACTCTTAGCGCGCAGAAAACTTTGCAACTCGAACCGAATCAAAAATCCCCAGAGGCCTCTCTAGATCAAGTGTCTTGGTTAGCGGGCCACTGGAAAGGCGAAGCCTTTGGAGGTGTCACGGAAGAACTATGGAGTCCCCCCATGGGAGGTTCCATGATGTTTGTTTTTAAATTGGTAAACGATGATGCCGTTACCTTTTATGAAGCTGGGCATATTCAGCAAGTGGACAACACCTTGATTCTCCAGCTCAAACATTTTCATGGGGATTTAAAAGGATGGGAGACCCAAGATGAGACCGTTGATTTCAAGCTTGTCAAAATCGAACAGAACCGTTTTTATTTTGAAGGTTTTACTCTTGAGAAAGTAAGTTCCAAAGAAATTAAAATGTATGTTTTAATTGGAAATGAAAACAAGAAAGAGGAGGTTACTTTTGCGTATCATCGGGTAGAAACAGAATCGCAACCTTCAAAGTAAGCTATTGGCTTAATCCAAAATGGATAGTGCTGTTGCCACTATACTTTTCAATTTCTCTGGGTTGGTATCAATTTTGGAAACCACTCTGAAGCCATTATAGAACGTAAAAAGCATCAAACCGATATCTTTAGCTTTCTTTGAGCTATCAATTTCACCTTTGTCAATTCCATCTTGGATTACCGAGGCAAACATACTAGCTCCATTTTCCAAATTTTCGGAAAGAATACTATGAATGGTTTCATCTCCAGGAATGAGTTCTGTAGTGGTATTGACTACGAAACATCCTTTTCGACATTCGTCAGTAATGGTTTCCTCAATGGCAAAATCGAAAAGTTTTTCGAATCCAGCCTTCACCGATGCTTCTCCCGTTAAAAGACGTTTTACTATATCACCAGATGAATTACGGTATTCTTGAAAAGCCTTCTTAAACAGTTCTTCTTTGCCCCCGAATGTGTCATAGAGACTTGCTCGATTTATCCCTAAGTGACAAACCAAATCCTGCATAGAAGTAGCGTGGAACCCTTTTTCCCAAAAGAGTTCCACTGCTTTATTCAATACTTCTTTTTCATCAAATTGTTTGGTACGTGGCATGATTCTCGTCTCCTTTCCAAACCAAATGTATCTAAAAAATCTATACTTGGGCAAAGCCTCCATCCACAGGGATTTCAGCTCCAGTGATGTAACTACTATCCGAAGAAGCCAAGAACAATGCGGTAGTGGCTACCTCATCGGCATTTCCAAATCTACCCAATGAAACCATTGATGGGAAGTTGGATGCCATGGCATCTATATTCTCTTGAGGTACATTGTGTTTTCCATAAATTGGGGTATCGATTGGACCCGGTGCAATTGCATTTACGCGAACTCCTTTTGGACCAAATTCCGATGCCAACGTGCGGACAATAGAGCGCAAAGCAGCCTTACTCGAAGCATAAGCAGTCATCCCTCCAAATCCTTTTATGTTGACCACGGAGGTATTGAAAATGATGCTAGCTCCTTCATTCAAATATTCGTAAGCCGCTTGAACGGTAAAGACAGGTCCTTTTACATTGATGTTATGAACTTCATCAAAAATTTCTTCAGTAAGTCCATCTATTGTTTCTAATCGAAAGATTCCAGCATTAAGGAACAGTACGTCTATTTTACCAAAATGTTCGACAGTTTTAGAAATTAAATCTTTGCTATCCTGAATACTTGAGGCTTCAGCTTTAACTAAGAGATAATCTCCGCTCAGCTCGTTTTCTAAAGCATCCAACTTTTCCTGACTTCTTCCAGTCAAGACCACTTTTGCACCTTCTTCTAAATATCTTTTAGCAGTTTGAAGGCCCATTCCACTGGTTGCCCCCGTAATGACCGCAACCTTATTTTCTAACTTTTTCATTCTATTAAATTTTGATTATTTGTTTATTTTGGAACAATCATTCCGATACAAACATATATATTTCAGAACGTTCGTTCCAAATAAAAATTCAAGTTTATATTTCCTTTAACAAATCGATTTGGGTTTTGTATCTTTCAAAAGACTAATTCAAC
>JBCDAX010000022.1:0-55877 GCA_039184805.1 Bacteroidota bacterium
CTATTAGAAAGCAAATAAAGGAAGAATCACTTTTTTATGAACATTTTGAAAGGTTGTTAAAATTTAACGTCTCTTTATAAGTATAGCGGGGATATACCTCCTAGTTTTGAACGCATAAATCTTAACATCATGAAAAAACTGATTCTATTTTCTTTTTTAGCCCTTGGTTTGGTCTTTACTACAGATGCCACAGCACAAAAATTTGGCGGTCTTGATAAAAGCCCTGCAGATATTGCTTCGTATCCTACTAGTTATAGGATAGCAGACAAATCTGTACGAGTTGTGTATAGCAGACCGCAACTTAAGGGCAGAAATCTTTCTGACCTTGCTCCTGCAGGAAAAGTTTGGAGAACTGGCGCCAATGAGGCAGCTGAAATTACCTTCTATAAAGATGCTACATTTGGAGGAAAAGCTGTTAAAGCCGGAACGTATTCTTTGTTCACTATTCCTGGAGAAGGCGAATGGACCGTTATTTTGAACAGTAACTTAAACCAGTGGGGTGCGTATTCCTATGATAGTGCCGCTGATGTAACCCGAGTTACTGGAGCAGTTTCATCCGATTCTGAGTCTTTGGAGGCTTTTTCAATCGCCTACAAGGATGTTGATAGTGGTGCTCATATGGTAATGGGATGGGGTACAACTCGTGTTGCCGTTCCTGTTTCTTTCTAAAAAAGAGAATTTTGAAAAAATTAAAAGCGAGCTGAAAAGCTCGCTTTTTTTATTTCACCTGGGTTCCTCCTAAAAAAACCTGTTCTGCCTTTAGTTCAGGTATTTTTTCGTCAGAGATGGTCATAATATCATCACTTAGTATGACAAAATCTGCCATTTTACCTACTTCAATACTTCCTTTTTCATCTTCTTCAAAATTGGAATGCGCCGCCCAAATCGTCATTCCTTTTAGTGTTTCTTCCCTTGATAGCGCCCCCTCCATTTGAAAACCTCCATCGGGGTAGTTTTCTAAATCCTTTCGTGCCACGGAGGCATAAAAGGTTAAAAACGGACTTACCTGTTCTACTGGAAAATCAGTTCCCAAGGCTACTGTTCCCGATTTTTCCAATAATTGTTTGAAGGCGTAGGCTCCCTTAATCCGTTCAGGACCCAATCGGTCTTCTGCCCAATACATATCACTGGTCGCATGGGTAGGTTGGACGCTTGGAATGATTCCGCTTTTGAAGTAATCAAAATCCTTTGGAGCCACCACTTGTGCATGTTCTACTTTCCAACGTCTGTCTTCTTTCCCTTCCAATGCTTTCTGATATGTTTTTAGTATAACCACATTAGCGGAATCTCCAATAGCATGTGTATTCATTTGGTAGTCTGAAGCTGCGATGCGTTCTGCTAGGATTTCAATTTGGTCAACTGGGGTTATCATTGCCCCGAAATGGCCTTCCTTATCCGAATAAGGTGCCTTAAGGGCAGCTCCACGGGAACCCAAAGCCCCATCTCCATAGACTTTTATAGACCTTACATTCAATTTATCTGTCTTGACAATACCTTTGTTCAAATAATAATCCAAGTTTTCAGGGGTATTGCTTACCATGGCATATATTCGAATAGATAAACCGCCTGTTTGATGAAGACTGTCTATCAATTCTATGGTAGACCTATGTAATCCGGCATCGTTTACAGTGGTAAGTCCATAATCAAAACAGAGTTTTTCCGCTTCTTGCAACGCCTGAATCTGTGATGCGCGAGTTGGTTGGGGCATAACCGCATCCACCATTGCCATAGGGGCATCCACGAGAACTCCTATAATCTGGTCATTTTCTTTAACAATTTCACCACCTTCCACTTGAGTGGAATTATCTATCCCAGCCATCTGAAGTGCTTTGTGATTTACCAAATATGCGTGGCCATCCACTCGTTGCAAAACCACGGGAATATCCGGAAACATCTTATTTAGGGGTTCATTGAAAGGAAACTCTTTGACTTCCCAATTATTTTGGTCCCAACCACGGCCAAGGATGACGTTTGATGGGTTTTTTTTATGAAAATCGGCAACACGTTGTAACACCTCATCATAACTTTGGGTTCCGACCAAATTGACTACTTGTTGGTTAAGGCCCAAACCATAAAAATGGCAATGTGCATCAATCAAGCCTGGGACAATCGTTTTGCCTTCGGCATCTATTTCTAATTTTGCGGTATATTTTTCATGGATATCATCCGTTTGCGAAATCGCAACAAATGCTCCATCTTTTACTGCCAAACATGAGGCCTTGGAAAAATTATCATCAACGGTGTAGATGTTGGCATTGTAGACTAAAAGGTCTACTTCTTCCTTAGGATTACAAGCAAAAAATAAGAGGGTGAGAAAAAAAGCACTGAAAGACTGTTTCATGTTTTCTGGGTTTACCCAAAAATAGAAAAAGTCTAGAAAGGCAGTTTTTATTTGTTATCTACCTTGGTCATTACAAACTCTACCCGGCCGTCCTCAAAATCGTTGGCCTTTAGCTTCCCGTTACGAAGTGGCTTGGTGTCCCCTACCCCTTCCCAAACGATACGGTCTTCGGCAATACCCAATTTCTTTAGGTGTAAAGCAACAGCTCTTGCTCGTAGTGAGGAAATGAACTTATTATACTCTTTGGTTCCAATGTTGTCCGCATGCCCGGTAATTTTCATTTGAACCTCAGCATTTTCTTTTAGGTATTTAAAAATCTTTTGAACACTAGCCAGAGCTTTTGCATCCAACTCATAACCTTTGGGTTCAAAAGGATTCTGTTCCATCACATAAATTTTATCCTTTTCGTAGTTTACACGTGGTAGTTCCTCTAAATCAAAATTGTCAATGTAATAGTAAGAGAAGTCGCTAGAAGAAGCCAATTCATTTGAGTTTAACAATTGTGTATTTCCATTGTTTTGGAAATTTCCAATCAGGATATGGTTTTCGAAACCTTTGGCATCAAATTCAGCAGTCAAGGTTACCCATCCTTCAGTATCGGCCATGGAGTTATTCGGCTTCAAACGAACCTCATGAAATTCCAATCCTGGCTCCAAATCCAATCTTGACTTGGTCAAAACAGAGGAATTAGGAACTTTTACTTTTTGGTTAACCAACAAAATTGACATGGATTTCAGCGCCAATGTGGAGTTTTCAGCCAAACTCACCTGAAACGAAATCTTATAAGGATGCTTTTCCCTAAGAATCCTTGCGGTATTTAGTTGAATATATTCCCGATAATCATTTAATGCATAAAAATACAGTCCAACATAGGCAGAACCATCAGCAGCCAGTTGGTTTCCCTTAAAATTAGAAGGAACACCAAAGTCCTCGTTAGCGCATTGGTTGAAATAATCTCCCGAACTTGAGGTGGGTAACGAAATTTCTTGAATTGTCACATCCATCGGAGATATGCTTATGGGGCAATTATTGAAATCCTCAAAACTTGAATTTACAATCAAGTTCTGTGCTGATACCATTGTACAAAAAAGTATGCTGAAGCTGAAAAAGGATAGAATACGGGTAACCATTTTATAAATGTTTTTATTTGTTCCCGTATGCCTAATAACGCAGTACTTACCCCTGTATTGCGGTTTGATCTCCTTTTGGTCGATTTATGTTGTCAATCAGGCATCCTTGTATGTGAGTCTATACTAAAACGGATTTTTGACCGTTTATACTAGTCCAAATCTTACTGTTATGCGCAAAGTTACCTTTACGCTAAGCCTTATTGCTATTCCCCTTTTTGGTTTTGGCCAAAATGCTGTTACGGGGAAGATTATTGATGAATTGGGATTACCAATTTATCTGGCAGCTGTTGAAATCAACTCAACGGAAGACAAAGTCTATACTAATTTTGATGGTGTTTTCACTCTTCAAAGTGAAAAAGACTTTCATTGGAAAATCAACATCAGTTCCAAAGGCTACAAAACGGAGTCCTTTTTTGTTTTAAGTGGAGGTAGTGCTGGTGAAATTGTATTAGAATACAATGCAGAAATGCGAAAGCTTCTAGAAGGGAAATAAGCCCTAGTTATCCTCAAATTTTGTCATTACAAACTCGACCCTACGATTCTTGCTTCTGGCCCTATCGGTGAGTGTGGTGTCCAAAGGTTTGGTATTTCCATATCCCTTGTACGTAATTCTGTCTTTTTCCAGCCCCAAACGAATTAGATATTTGGCAACTATATTGGCTCTTTGCTTGGAAAGCGTACTATTGTACTCTTCAGAACCTAAATGGTCTGTGTGTCCACTTATATCTACCTTTAGCCTTGGGTGCTTCTTTAGATAGGAATAAACTTCTCTCAGGTTATACTTGGCCTTCGGTAAGAGTTCAAACTTGTCAAAGTCAAAGTTTACATGCTCAAGCACATAACTTTGATTTGGTCTGTATTCAGGCCCTAAATATTCCAAAACCACATTATCTACATAATAATAGGCATAGCCTTCAGGTTTTGCTGGGTCCTTTTTGAAATCAAGGTACTTAGTGCCTCCATTACTTTTAAAGTTTCCCAGAATCAAATTTTTCTCGAAGCCTTTAGCCACAATATCCAAACTTAGCTTCATCCAGTTCTGCTTATCTTCATAGAAACCAGAATTGGAAAATGACTTGGAATGAGTGGTTTTTACGCTTTGCGAAGAAAGCATTGCATTGGATAATTGTCTTTTTGTATGTACCGAAAGTGGTTTCTCCGATAAAACCGCGCCCATATCCATCACCGCTCCATCCGATTTTTCAGAAAGACTTAGGGAGAGACTTAGTCGATATCGATGTCCTTTTTGTAAAGTTTCCGTAAGCGGTACTTGAATATATTCCCGATAATCCTTGGGAGCAAACAAATAAAGGCCAACATAACCCTCTCCTTCAAAGGTTTCTTGTTTTCCCTTAAAATTCATTGGAATGCCAAGTTTGGTCTTGCTGCAGATGTTGAAATAATCCGTGGTACCTAATGTGGGGGCGTTCCAATATTCTGCATCCTTATTGAGATTACTCATTTTAATAGGACACTCTACAAAATCTTCAAACCCGCCATTATGGACAAGATTCTCGACTTCTTGGGCAAGAACACCTATGGCGCATAGGTTAAATACCACTATTTGAATGAACTGTAATCGCATGATTTCATGTTCAGATTTGGGATTCTAGACGAAAAAAGGCTTCATCTAGAGCTAATCATAACGATTTTCTTAAGAAAATATTGCGTTTTTACTTACAAATCAAACTTGTAAGAGACCCCGGCTAAAGCCTGAAACCCTTGAACCCTAAAGTTGGCCCATCGCTGATAGTCATTGTTGGCAATATTGGACGCCTTCACAAAAATGGAAAGCTGTTCATTAAAACGATAACCCGCGTGGGCGTTTACATCGAAGAAACTATCGAGAGTCAAAATTACATCAGAAGGAATAGGCGGTAGCGGACCAGCAAGAACTTGTCTATCCAAATCCTCACGTTCTCCAACATAAAACAGATTAGCGCCAAAATACCATTGTTCGGACACTTGATAGTCCAAAAACAAGGAGCCTTTTACAGAAGGCAAATTCCAGGCAGGATTGTCTGTTTCCGTATCATAATCATAAAATTCGGCGTTGACACCCAATGAAAAATTACGATTGACATCTACATTCAACTCCCCAAAAACACTCAATGTTTTGATATCGTCGTAAAAAACCTGAAAAGAATTGCCTAAAAAATAACCTGGTTCAGTACTTCTAGATTGGTTTTCCGGATTCAACAAAAACAAAGGCCTCCGGTTTTCCGCTGCATAGGAACCTTTGATGTTATACCCCACACTTGGTAAAAGTTGCCCTTTCAAACCTAAATATCCTTCATATTGTTGGTCCGTAGGCTGAATTTCCAAAGTTGGCGAAACGTAGGGATTGTCTTGGACAAAATCATAATACGAGTTCTGTCTCAGTTCCCCTTCAATACCCCCATACGCGATTACAGTTTCATCTACTAGTCGATAGGAAGCAGTGACCGCAGGGTAAATAAAGAAATTACTATCCGAATTTTCGGTATCTAGCCCGTACACAATATTAGCTCCTAAATTTAGGGTCAAATCATCCCGAAGTATCAAAAGACTTGGATTTACCCCAACCTGAAAATGGCTGTAATTTATTCCTGAATCATTGGTGGCATTGTTTAAAGAAGCATTTTCAAAACTTCCACTTACATAATCAACCTTGGTTTTAATGGTGACCAATTCCTCTGTGATAGGCAGCTCTATTGTTGGGGTGAGCACAACCCTATTCTCTCCGGAATCTGTGACATCCCAAAACCTTCTTAATAAAAGGTTCCCATTCTTAAAAAAAGAATCCTCTAAACTTAAGTTACCTTTTACTTGGGCATTGAAGTAATTCTGGGTCTCATCAAGTGGTATAAGTAAGGATTCATCAAATTCCTCCAATTCTACTCCGTACCAGTTGTAAAGTTGATGTTGAAGCCCCAATCCAATGTCCCAATCCATATCCCTATCCTTCTTGGCGTAGGAAACATCCAATTTTGTATTGTAGAAATCTGCGTCCAAAGGAGTTGATTCAATATCTCCGCGTGAAGAGTGATGGCTCAAGCCGACATCGAACAAATTTTCACCCCGATTGAATTCTCGGCTTGTATACAGGTCCAACATGGCATTATTGAAATTCCCCAGTCCAATGGAAGCATAGGAATTATATAGTGTAGGAGGTGGTGTTTTCTTAACACGCGAAGCTCTGCCCTTAGCCGGTGTAAAAGTTGAAGCTACGGGCACTGAAAAAATACTATAGTTGATTTTTTTCTTTTGAAGCACGATGGAATCATCCAACACAGGGCTTGACTTTAGCTTAAAGGCATCTGAAACAGTGGGGGAATAGGGCTTCACGACCGTTACTGTTTCAGTGCCTATATCCTTGGTTTCTTGGGCCTGAATAAGGCCCAAAAGGCTCAAAAAAAGTATGGAAAATATAGTGGTTCTCTTTTGCATCTTATTTTGATTAATTACCATTGGGATCTACTGAAGAATTCCGTTGGGATTCTCTGGATTTGATAATGGAGAGTTCGCCTTGCGCCTCGGCAACCAAATCCTCATATTCCTCGAAATTGGCAATCACACTTTCCAGAATGTATGTTGCCTGGAAAGCGTCATCCAAAGCATAAAAGTTCTTAGCCATAATAACCAGTCCCTTCCCCGCCCATTCTTTATAAGCGGCATAATCCTTGGCCAATTTTTGAACTGAAGCATTGGACGCTTCAAATTCCTGTCCCTTGTTCTTAAAATAGGCATCGTAGTACCAAGCCTCAGCCGCTAACTCCCCAGTGGCAATTTTCTTCACCTCGGCAAAGGCAGTCTCTGCTAAATTCTCATCTCCAGTTTCAATGGCAGAGCGTGCTATCATAATTTGGGCATCACTTTTAATTCGGTTGTCGATTTTGGAAGCGCCTAATACCTTTTCCGCATATTCAATGGTTAAATCATAATTCTTCTTTTGATAGAACCCCTTCATCAAATTAGATTGGGCAAATGTTCTGTTTTGTGCTATCTCGGCGGTTTGCTCCAATTGTTCCAAATAGGGAATGGCATTATTGTAATCATCTCGTGCGACATACACTTCGCAAACCCGAGTTAAGGCTTGTTCCTGATATTCGCCACCACTATCAGCAATTTTTTTGAAATAAGGAAGTGCTTTTTCTTTTTCTCCTTTTGAAAAATAGATTTGAGCAATATTAAAATTGACTTGCAATGCGTTTACACCATTCGGGAACTCTTGCAAGTATTCCTCAAAACCTTTGAGTGCTGCACTGGTTTTTCCTTCTGCATATTTTCGGTCGGCTGCTTCAAAACTGGCATTTTCCAATTCAGAATCGGTTACTTCCACAAAATCCAGATTTCTGGCCCATGCTGCATATTCACTTACCCTACCTTCATCGATATAGACCAATTTTGCCGTAGCCACGGCTTGTTTTGCTTCGGAGGTTTTTGGATACTTTTCAACTACCCCTTTCAATTTCGTTAAGGCCTCATTATTCCTATTTGCATTATAGTGGACCAACCCTTGACGCAAAAGTGCTCTTGGGGCAAACCTGCTCCTACTATACTCCGCAATCAAACGGTCATAGGTTTGTAAACCCTGTTGTTCTTGCCCTCCTTTGACGTAGGAATTACCCAGCTCAAAAAGAGCATCATCCCTTAGAGAGGATTTGGGGTTCAGCCGAAGAAATGTGTTCAATCCCTCGATTTTAGCTGACCCATTCCCTAAAAAACCTTCACAAAGTGCTTTTTGAAAGGAGGCATAATCTCTTTCAGGGCCATTTAATTTTGAACCTGAGTCATATGCTTTTTTAGCCAAAGTATAGCGACTGGTCACAAAATAACTATCGCCCAATCTTAAATAGCCATCCGCTTTTTTAGCCTCTTCCAGTTCATTCGAATTGACCACTTTTTTGAAATATCCGACAGCACCATTGTAATCCTTTAATTTGAATTGGCAGTACCCCAAATTATAATCCAATTCGTTGTATTCATCCATTGATTTAGAAGCTGGCAATGCCTGAAATCTTGAAAAACCAGAAAGCGCATCCTCAAATCTGTTGATTCTGTATGCCGATTCCGCCTGCCAATATTCTGCCTTGGCCTGAAATGTTTTATTTTCCGGATTTTTTAAGGATTTAGCAAAACGGTCAATTGCATTTTCATAATCTGTATCCAAGAAAAGTTCCACTCCCCTATAAAAAGATACTTTCTGATAGGTTTCCTTGCTGGCATAATTCTGATTTTCCTCCAAAAGTGTCATAGCACCTTCAAAATTCTTGGAAGTGATGTAGGAATCCACCAGTAACTCTTGAATCTCTTGTTGGTGTTCATCCTTGGGGTAGGTGTCCAAATACGATTTTAAAACCTGAGGAACGGGTTCATACGGATTTCCAATCTCATAACTCAACCGACCATAGTTCAACAGAGCATCTTTTTTGATTTCGGAACTAAAATCCATTTCTGAAGCATTTTTGAATGCGTTGAGCGCTTCGGTTTTTTGGTCCAGATTCAGATAGCACTCAGCTAAGTGGTAATACGCATTCTGGGACACGTTATTGGTCCCCCCAATAATTTTATTGAATTGTTTGATGGCATTTGCATAATCTCCTTGCTTATAAAAACTGTAGCCAATCAAATAGTAATCCGTATTGCTAAAACGGCCTCTTTTCCCACGGTATTTTTGCAAAAAGGGAATCGCCTCGGCATATTGCTTCAAGTTAAAATAGCTTTCCCCAATAATTTTGTTGAGCTCTGATATTTCCCTTCTGTCCGATTTGGCCAGCTGTTTTTTGGCCATAGCAATGGCCTCTTCAAAATTGCCCAACTTAAAATTGAGGTCTGCCTGATAATACGATAGCTTTTCATTGAGCAACTCAGGGTCCGTTATTTGGTCAAAACGGGCACTTGCCTCATCATAATCATCTTGTTCGTAGGCTATATATCCCAAATAATATTTAGCCTGAGAACCATACTTTTGGGAATTGCTTACACGACTCAAATACCTCTCAGCCTCCTTGGGTCTTTTTGAAGCGTAGAGTGCATATCCGGTATTGAAATTAAAGCGTTCCTTATCCTTACTGGACATGGTAGAAACATCCACTTTTTTGTACCATTTCAGGGCATAGGGATATTTTCCTGTTTCAAAATAGTAATCGGCAACATCCAAAAAAGCGGAATTCCTTTTCGTTGAAGTGGGATAGCGCTCTACAAAGTCTTCCATCTTTGTATCAGCTCCCCTTTGATTCAAACGAATCGCAGCATTAGCAGAATAATAAGCGCTATTCGCTTCGGTTTCTTCGTCCTTAGTGGTCGATTTCACCTGTTCAAATATAGATTGGGCCGCTTGGTATTGTTGGTTGTTGTATAGGTTTAGTGCATCTTGGTATGCCTTATCCTCATGATAAAAAACTTTGGTCTCCTGGGCAGTAATAGTGAAAACTAGGCCCAGAAAGACGGGCAAAAAAAAGAGGTTTTTTCGATACATAGTGTTCTACGCTGTTTCTCGATTGATTGTTACCATAACGTCAAAATCCACGCCAAAGTATATAAAGCTATCTTAAGAAAGCATTTTGATAACTCGCAACAGAATAAAATTTTAGAACTTAGTACTTTTAGCTTTTAAAGCATCAATCATGTCGGATACCATTGTTCATTTAGAGGATGTCGCTGTTTTTCAACGCGAAAATTTAATACTCAATCAGATTAATCTAGAGGTAAAAAAGGGCGATTTTGTTTACGTTATAGGAAAAACCGGAAGTGGAAAAAGTAGTTTTATGAAAACCCTTTATGCCGATTTGCCATTGAAGGAAGGAAAAGGCAAAATTGTTGATTTTGACCTAAAGACCATGCAGGAGAAAGACATTCCTTTTTTACGCAGAAAGTTGGGAATCGTTTTTCAAGACTTTAAGCTATTGCCCGATAGAAACATAAATAATAATCTAAAGTTTGTGCTTAAAGCCACGGGGTGGACCGATACAAGTAAAATGGAAGGCAAAATTGAGGAAGTTCTGGAGAAAGTAGGCATGAAGACCAAAGGTTTTAAATTTCCGCATGAACTTTCTGGAGGGGAACAACAGCGAGTTGCCATTGCCAGAGCCCTGTTGAATGACCCCGAGCTTATTCTGGCAGATGAGCCCACAGGGAACTTAGACCCCCAAACCAGCGTGGAGGTTATGAAAGTGCTTCAGGAAATCAATGAGAATGGACGAACCATCATAATGGCAACCCACGATTACGCTCTTATTTTGAAATACCCTCACAAAACCTTGAAGTGTGACGGAAGTAAGATTTTTGAAGTCATCCAAAAAGCGATTTAGTCATGGTATTGAAACATCAGGAGTGTAAAAATGATAAAGAGGTCAATCCTCTTATAGGAGTTCTTCTATTTGTCATTTCCATTGTGTTACTAGTTTTCACGGGGCCCTTGGGTTTGATTTATGGTTTTTTCCGGCAACTCTTCACGCAGGGTTTGAAAGGAATAGGGGAATTTGCTTTGGAATTGGCCATTTCAATAGATCAGTTGGGCAATGTTTTAATGCAACATTTATTCAATACCCTTTGGATTACAAAAGCGGGATATAAGTTCGGTAATCGGGACGAAACCATTTCCAGTGCCCTTGGAAAGAACAAACAACTGGGTACCTTAACAGGTTTTGGAAAAGCTATTGACAAGTTATTGGACCTTATTGACCCCAACCATTCATTGAATTCCATAGACTATCATATTGAGCCTTAAGGCTTGCTCAAAAAACACCTTGTCGGATATTCTTTTGACTTTTAAAGATTTTTGTTTCTTTGCCGTATTCAAAAACAAAACCATTCCATGGAAATTTTAGGCATCGATATTGGCGGCACTGGAATCAAGGGTGCATTGGTCAATGTGGAAACAGGTGAAATGATCACTGAACGACATCGAATTCCCACCCCATCATCTAGAAAACCGGATGAAATGGCCGAGGTGGTAGCTCAAATCGTTCAGCATTTTAACTACAAAGGACCTGTGGGTTGTGGTTTTCCAAGTATTGTGAAGCAAGGGGTGTGTAAATCTGAAGGAAATCTTCACAAAAGTTGGGTAGGCGTAAATATTGATGAGCTTTTTACTCAAGTTTCCGGCCAACCTTTTACCGTTTTGAACGATGCTGATGCTGCTGGCTACGCCTCCATGAATTATGGTGTTGGGAAAGGCAGGGACGGTCTTGTGATTATGGTGACCATAGGTACAGGTTTGGGAAGTGGTGTTTTTCACAATGGAATATTGCTACCAAACTTTGAGTTGGGTCAGATTCCTTATAAAAAGTATAAGAAAATTGAAACTTGGGCCGCTGCATCTGCTAAAGAACGAGAAAATCTCTCATTTGAAAAGTGGGGCAAACGTTTTAATAAGTTCCTAAAGTTGGTAGAAATAATCACTGCTCCCGATCTCATTATTGTCGGTGGGGGAACTTCCAAAAAATGGCGGGAATTCCAACACTTCATTGATATCGATACAGAAGTTGTTAAAGCAGAGCTTATGAACAACGCTGGAATAATAGGTGCCGCGGTTTCATGTCTAAGAGAGCATCACCACGGACATGTGGTTTAGTCCAATTTATTCCGTTTTCTATCAACTTCTTTAAGGAATATCTTTCTAAGTCTTAGGTGACTTGGAGTTACTTCCACGTACTCATCCTTTTGGATGTATTCCAAGGCTTCTTCCAACGAAAATTTAATTGCAGGAACAATTTTTGCCTTATCATCAGCCCCTGCTGAACGAACATTGGATAATTTTTTGGTCTTAGTTACATTGATGGTCATATCATCACCGCGAGAGTTTTCTCCAATCACCTGTCCTTCGTAAATATCCTCGCCTGGGTCGATAAAAAACTTTCCTCTTTCCTGAAGTTTATCAATAGAATATGGAATGGCGGTACCATTTTCCATAGAAACCAAAGAACCGTTGATTCGTTGGGCAATTTCTCCCTTTAACGGTTGGTATTCCAAAAAGCGGTGGGCCATTATCGCCTCGCCTGCGGTAGCCGTCAACAATTGATTTCTCAGACCAATA
Source organism: Bacteroidota bacterium (assembly GCA_039184805.1). Lineage (GTDB taxonomy): Bacteria > Bacteroidota > Bacteroidia > Flavobacteriales > Flavobacteriaceae > Flagellimonas. The sequence continues at coordinate 12,491 of JBCDAX010000022.1, forward strand.
ATCCCTCTTGACGGAATAATGAACTCACAAAGCATTCGGGAACCTTTGGCTTCCATACTCGTCATCTCTCCTTTACGGATGGATACCATTTCTACGGCCTTTCCTGAAACTTCTTCAGGCAAATCAATAGTTAAATGTTCCACGGGCTCGCATTTTACCCCATCAATTTCTTTGATGATCACTTGAGGCTGACCGATTTGAAGTTCATAGCCTTCCCGTCGCATGGTCTCAATCAAAACGGAAAGATGCAAAACTCCCCTTCCAAAAACCATGAATTTATCTGCACTATCGGTTTCTTCAACACGGAGTGCCAAATTCTTTTCCAGCTCCTTCTCAAGGCGTTCTTTGATATGCCTTGAAGTCACAAATTTCCCATCCTTTCCAAAAAAGGGACTGTCGTTAATAGTGAACAACATACTCATGGTAGGTTCATCAATAGCGATGGTCTTTAGTTTTTCAGGATTTTCAAAGTCAGCGACTGTATCTCCAATTTCAAAACCTTCCATACCTACTATGGCACAGATATCTCCTGCGAGCACTTGCTGCACTTTTTGTCTTCCCAAACCTTCAAAGGTGAATAATTCCTTCACCTTGGTCTTTATAATGGAACCATCTCGTTTTACCAACGAAATCTGTTGTCCCTCCTTGAGCGTACCACGTTGTAAACGGCCAATGGCAATTCGGCCAGTAAAAGATGAAAAGTCTAAGGAAGTGATTAACATTTGTGTAGAACCTTCTTCTGGTTTGAACTCTGGAATATGGTCAATTACCATATCCAAAAGAGGTTCAATATTGTCAGTTGGCTTTTGCCAATCTTCGCTCATCCAATTTTGCTTGGCTGAACCATAAACTGTAGGGAAGTCTAATTGCCACTCTTCTGCACCTAATTCAAACATCAAATCAAAGACCTTCTCATGTACTTCTTCGGGCGTACAGTTTTCCTTATCCACCTTGTTAATGACAACGCATGGTTTTAATCCCAAATCGATTGCTTTTTGAAGTACAAATCGTGTCTGGGGCATAGGTCCCTCAAAGGCATCTACCAACAACAAAACCCCATCTGCCATGTTCAAAACACGTTCCACTTCTCCTCCAAAATCGGCGTGACCTGGGGTATCAATGATGTTGATTTTGGTATCCTTATAAATGACGGAAACATTCTTTGAGACAATGGTAATTCCACGCTCACGCTCCAAATCATTATTATCTAAAATTAAATCTCCCTTATTTTCATTGTCCCTAAAAAGACGACAGTGGTACATGATTTTGTCTACCAAAGTGGTCTTACCGTGGTCAACGTGGGCGATAATGGCAATATTCTTGATTTTGGACATGTCTTCCCGTTTTAAGGGCGCAAAGGTACTGCGATTTATCCTTACCAGCCAAACAGGAAGGTCTTTTTTATCTCATTGATTCCTAGGGGTTTCCTTTAGCTATTTTTGACGTTTCCCTTGACCTAGCACCCATCCTATGCTAAAACTGACTGTTGGGCCAAAACCGTCATCGTCCAGAAAATTGTCAAAGTAATATCCCACACCAAACTCAAGATTAAAATTGAATCCTTTGCGATAGGTTCGCTGAATTCCATAAACTGGACCAACAAATCCAAAATACCCCTCTCCAGAGTCCAAATTTCCAACAATAACTTCTTCCAAAAACAAAGTTCCTGAAGCTGCTAAATAATTTGCTGAATTTCCTCGAGTCTGTTTGTCCCTATCAAGGCGTCTTTTAAAGTTATAGTAGTAACGGTATTGAGCATTAAGTGCAGGAAAAAAGGCATAGCCATCGGAATTGGCCCCAAATTGTAATCCAGCGCCAAAATTCAAGGTTTGGTCTTTGGCTATTCCTACTTCATACTCTAAGCCTGGGTTCAAAAAATTAACTTTGAATTGACTGTTCTCCACATTTTTTTGGGTTTGAGCGTTAACACTTAAAAAACATAGAAATAGTGGTAAAAGAAAAAGATGTTTCATTGGTACAGGTTTTAGTTACCCGAAAACACCAAAGACCGTACCATAATTCAACTCCCTATACGCTTGTTCTCATCTTCCAATCCAGTTTTTCTTCTTCGGGATTTTTTGATTTCATTTCTTCCAAAATCGTAAGTTAAACCAAAAGCGACTCGTCTGGAATCGCTACCCCCACTTCCATCGATAAACAATTCACCAAATTGGGTTATACCACTCCATGGAGATGTAAATAGAATATCGTTAACCGCCAGTCTTGCCGTAAACCTACCATCCATAAACTTCTTCTGAACAGCAGCATTCAATGACCCCAGCGCATCAGTTTGATAGGTTCCGCCCCAAATTGATGGGGAATTGTACCAACCGGAAACTTCGAAACGCCAATCATTAGGTAATGAAAATGTATTCTGACCGTAGAAATTGAGCGTTTCCTGTCTAACGGGCAAAAACTCAGGGCTGGTTGCTTGATAATCACTGATAAAAGCATTTACACTCACATACACATCCCACCAAGAGAAAAGCTTTTTTGGATAAGAGACCCCTAAATTGAACACCTCTTGATTTGCCACATTCAGCGTAGTCAAGTTACTTATGCTTTCATTTTCTTCCAAGGTGACTCTTGCAAAAAAATCAGTAATTCGGCTATAACTAATGGACGTGGTCAATCGGTAATTGTAAGTATGGGAAAGTTTTACGTTGTTCGTATATTGAGGTTGCAAAAAAGGATTTCCTTCGCTGAACGAAAGCTCATTCAACCGAAATTGAAACGGATTAAGGGATTGATAATTGGGTCGTTGGATTCTACGACTATAATTGAGTGCAAATTGATTCTTTCTATTTAGTTGATAGGTAAGTCCTCCAGATGGAAAGAAATCAGTAAAGTTTCGTTCAACTCTGTTGTTTTCATTTTCTTGTGTACTTTCCAAGTTACCATCGGATACGGTGTTTTCGACACGAAGACCAAACTGTAGGTTCCATTTACCCCATTTCCTGTTGTAATTGAAATACCCCGCATTGATGTTTTCGGTATACCGAAATTGGTTACTCTGGGTATCGTCCAATACGTTTTGCCCGTTGATTTCATTGAAAAAGTTAAACGTATTGTCCGTATCCACATAAGAAAGTTTAAAGCCTACTCCCAACTTTCCTTTTAGGAAGTTTTGTTCATAATCTACTTTTGCCGTAGCTATCTCAATATCAATAGGTGTTTCTTGGAAGGTGATTGTTTCCCGAAAAACAATGGACTCCGTAGGATCTAAAAAGGTATTGGGCTGAAACGCATTCCGGTCACTATTGTACCCTCCGTAGTCTAGGTCAATATTAAGGCTGTGACCTAGGGTGTCAGCATACTTATAATTCACATTTGCGTTAATGTTGTAGGATGTATTGTCAACTTGATTTAATGCCACTAGTACACTATCCAAATCGGCAATTCCCGCTGGGCGTATGGGTGTACGTGTATTGTTCGTATTAAACCCATTGTTGAAATTTCCGTTAACCACAGCACCAACGGTATGCTTGGAATCCACATAATAATCGTAGCCTAACTTGATGTTATTACTGTTTCTATCATAGATGCTTGTGGTCCTCGCATCAAATTGGGTATTGGATTGGGTTCTTAGAAGATTTAAAAAACCCGTAGTCTTTCCGAATCGGTTGCTATACGTTCCATATAGATTTCCTTTTTTACCTCTGTTGTTGAAATTGATGCTGGAATTGTAACGCACAAAATCCCCGCTAGTAGCCCCAGTATTATAGGTTCCGTTAGTGCCAAGGCTTTTGTCCTTTTTAAGTTTTATGTTGATGATACCTGCATTTCCAGCTGCATCGTATTTTGAGGAGGGTTGGGTGATAATTTCAACAGCTTCAATATCAGTTGCCTGAAGGCTCTCCAAGAAATTTGTCAAATCCTCACCTTGTAAAATAGAAAGTTTTCCATCGATAAAAATTTGTACTCCCGTTTTACCCTCAACGATAAAGCCACCGTTGTTATCTACAATTACGCCTGGTGCCTTTCGAAGTAATTCAAAAGCGCTAGTTCCGGTCGCATTTATGGTATTTTCAACGTTAAATACCGTTTTATCGGCCAGTACCTGTACCATGGGTTTTTCAGCAACCACAGTAACTTCCTCGAGGTTTTGGGCAGATTCCGTCAATACAATAGTTCTTAATGACAAATCCCCTCCAGTGTAGTTTATTTTTTTATTGTAGTCTGCATATCCAAGTGCAGAAATCTTAAAGAGGTACTCACTGGGAAGCATGCCTTTTAAAACAAAGACACCTTCTTCATTACTTATGGTAGCTTTTACCAAAGAAGAATCCAAAGGAGAGTTTATGGTTACGGCAGCATAGGGAACAGGTTCATCTATTGCTGATTTTAAAGTTCCTGTAATAGTTTGTGAGTACGAAACAAGAACGGTACAAAAAAGAATGAAAGAAAAAACGGTTTTCATGATGGTCATTATTTTAAATTGAATACCCAAAATTTTGAATTTGGTTACATTCTTAAAAGAAGAAGCCGATGAGTGGCCCTATGAAGCGCTGGATGGACCAGGATCATTCATCGACCTATGGGACCATTCATCTTTTACGTATATTTAGAAATCGGGGTTGAGAAGTATCTTTTCCAAAAAATCAAAATGGACAAAAAAATCATTTGGGGCATCAGGATAAGGGAAGTTTTGATGGTTCTCGCTTTTTATATTGTTTCTGCCTTTTTTTACCACCTTACCGTTTGGTTAAGTGTTGCTGACGTAAGAAGAGAATCAAGTTCCCTATTTAGTCTTTATGCTTTCATTGATGGGGGTGCTTTGCAGTACTTTATTTTCCTCCTTTTCACTATTCCTATTTGGTGGTTTCTATTTGTATACTTAAAAAGTTCAAAGCTTTGGGAACGATTGGTTCTACATATTATTTTTCTACCCCTTTTCATTTTTGGTGCTCAGAAAATCTACTATTTAATCAGTGAGGCAGTGGGATGGTTCCATTTAAAAGGTTCTAGTTCTGTATGGGATTTATACATTCCTGGCCTCTTCTATTTAATTCAATTTGGCATCTTTCATGCATATGAGCATTATCGTGAAAATCAGAAAAAGCTTAAGCTGGAAGGCGAATTAAAGCAAGCTGCACTCAAAAGTGAGTTGGCTGCGATTAAAGCGCAACTCAACCCCCACTTTCTGTACAATGTCTTCAATACCATAAATGCTTCTGTACCTCCTAAGCAGGAAAAGACGCGTACCTTAATTGCAACGCTTGCTGATTTGTTCAGGTATCAATTAAAAGCGACTAAACAAGAATGGGTTCGCTTAGAAGAAGAATTGGAATTTGTAAAAAAATACTTGGAACTAGAAAAGGCTCGATTTGAGGAGCGTTTAAACATAGAAATCAATGTTCCCGAGGACTTGTATCATGAAAGAATCCCTCCCATGCTACTCCAACCTTTGGTTGAAAATTCTGTTAAGCATGGTATTTCCAATGAACTCAAAGGAGGTAAAATTTCCATTACCATTTTCAAAGAGGATGACAAACTAAAGTTTGAAATTGCCGATACCGGAGCTGGAGTACGTGACAAAGAAAGTATTTTCGGAAAAGGAGTTGGTCTTACCAATACACGATTACGTTTACAAAAAATGTATCAATCGCATTTGGAAGTACTTGACAATGAACCCCAAGGACTAAAAATTCGATTCGCTCTGTGAAAAAAGTTTTGATTGCCGATGATGAAAAAGCAGGTAGGATTCTTATCAAAGAGTTTTTGGAAGATTATCCAGACTTGGTTTTGATTGCCGAAGTGAACAATGGAGTAGATGCTATCCATGAAATTAACCGTTTTAAACCCGATTTGGTCTTTTTGGACATTCAAATGCCAGGAAAAACAGGATTTGAAGTCTTAAATCACCTTGAAGAAATTCCTGAAATTATATTTTCCACCGCCTATGATCAGTATGCACTTAAGGCATTTGAGGTGCATGCAGTGGACTATCTTTTAAAACCTTACACAAAAGAACGCTTTAAAACGGCCGTGGAACGTTTAAAATCCGGTACTTCCAAAATTGGAGAGCTAGCGCAAAGCGTGTTTATGGAGGATACTTCTTATCCGAGTCGCGTATTAGTGCAATACAACAAAAAGTTGATTACCATTAAATGTGAGGAAATTGTATGGGTAGAGGCGTATGGTGATTATTCCAAAGTCCATACAAAGGACCAGGCTTATTTGAGCAACTTTGGTATTTCTGATTTAGAGCAAAAATTGGACCCTCAACTCTTTTTGAGAGTGCATCGCTCATCCATAATCAACTTGGACCGAGTGACGGAACTGAACAAATACGGTAAGAGTTATGATGTTACCATGGACAATGGTGAAGTAGTTCGGGTAAGTCGTGGCTATATGGATGCCATAAAGAAAATAATGCTTTAGGAGTTATCGCCCCACGCACCATCTTTTCTCGCTCACAATCCAGCCAATGCTCAAATTGAAAACTGGTTGAATGCTTCCATTAAATTCTCCGAGGTAGTAACCGGCACCGACATCGACGGAAAAACTCAAACCAGAATTATAACTTCGTTGGATTCCCGTCACCAAGCCGACTGTGGCAAAGGTGCTGCGTGTTATATCATCGCCAACAAAATCATCACCAGCAAAGAACACCGAAGCGGATGGAGCTATATAGTTAGCGGAATTCCCATAAATCTGTCTACCACTCGTGGCCCGTCTATCAAAATTGTAGTAATATCTGTTCTGAATAGTTATTGCCGGAAAAAGCTTGTAGTTTTCAACAGGTCTTTCTGTAAAAGGATCCAAAGAAAATTGGTAGGCAATTCGTGCATCCAAGGTTGAATTCACCCCCAAACTCATTTCGTATTCCAAACCTGGGTGGTACATATTGATTTTAATTTGGCGGACTTCACAGTTTTTTCCAAACTGGGAGAGTGCCAATTGGGTGCTCAAAAACCCCAAAAGAAGCACAAAGTTTCGCATAGTAGGTGTATTTGGGTGCTTAGTGATAACAGAAACTTTTTCAAAATAGTATTTTTGCCAAAACTAAACGTATGCAGTTAAGTCGTATTCCGCAGATAAAACATACAAAAGAGGACAATTTCTTTTTATTGTCCGGACCTTGCGCCATTGAAGGTGAAGATATGGCCCTTCGTATCGCGGAGAAGGTTGTTGATATTACAGATAAGCTCAAAATTCCTTATGTATTTAAGGGCAGCTTTAAAAAAGCCAATCGTAGTCGCATTGATTCGTTTACCGGAATTGGAGATGAAAAAGCACTCAAAATTCTTAAAAAGGTTTCCGAAACATTTGAGGTGCCTACAATAACAGATATCCATGAGATTAGCGATGCCGAAAAAGCTGCAGAATATGTGGATGTACTCCAAATTCCAGCGTTTCTGGTACGACAAACCGATTTAGTGGTAGCTGCAGCAGAAACTGGGAAGGTGGTCAACTTAAAAAAAGGGCAGTTTATGAGCCCTGAGAGCATGAAGCATGCGGTAAAAAAAGTAACCGATTCTGGAAATGAGCAAGCCTGGATTACGGATAGAGGCACCATGTTCGGTTATCAAGATATGGTTGTAGATTTTAGAGGAGTCCCCACGATGAAAGAATACGCCCCCGTCGTTTTGGACGTGACCCATTCCTTACAGCAACCCAATCAATCTTCTGGGGTAACAGGGGGTCGTCCCGCGCTAATTGGAACTATGGCTAGAGCTGGAATTGCAGCAGGTGTTGACGGTCTTTTTATGGAAACCCATTTTGACCCGGCCAATGCGAAAAGTGATGGCGCCAATATGTTGGATTTGAGTTTGCTTGAAAAACTACTTACGGATTTGGTTGCGATACGAAAAGTTGTTAGCCAACTTTAATCTCTCTTGTAGAAACCTTTTTGTTTCAGGGAACTCGCCTCTTTCAATACCTCGGTTAAAATAGTATTATTAATCTCTTCCAACCTGTTATAACGGAACGACTTCACAACTTTCCGTTTTTCTGAATACATCAATTCTACATGTTTGGTTAAATGAGCGGAGTTCCAAAAAGCTATGTCCACATACTTGCCCTTGTAGGAGGCGTTCAAATAACAAATAGGGTGTTTTCCTTCATAAAAGCAAGGTATACCCCATTTATACTTCATATCCACATTTGGAATAGCCGATTCTATAACAGCTTTAAGGTGTAATAGAATGCTTCGATAAGGTTCCTCGCGGGATAAGATGTATTCTTCGGCTGGGTTCATAATCCAAAATATGGGCTTTTTATAGGTTTCTTTCAAAATAAATGAAATTATTGAAAAAATAAATTAACTTTGTATTTCAAAGTACTTTTAAATGGAAAAAAAGAATTATCTCGAAGATATCTCGGAAATCAAAAATTTGATGAACCGTTCTTCCCGATTCCTATCTCTAAGTGGACTTTCGGGAATTCTTGCTGGAATTTACGCCATACTTGGAGCCACCATAGCCTATTTATTTCTTCTTCCCAAAGGTGATTATGTGGTTTTACACAGTTGGAATTTTAGAATGTTGGTGGTAGTATTGGTCAGTGTGGCCCTTCTCAGCTTTGTCACTGCCTTATTATTGACCACAAGAAAAGCAAAGCAAAACAATGAAAAGATATGGGATGGGACTTCGAAAAGATTATTGATTAATTTTTTGGTTCCCATGGTCACCGGGGGCATTTACATCCTGATTAAACTAAAAAGTCAACATTATGGTTTAACTGCCTCTTTGATGCTCATTTTTTACGGCTTGGCCTTGGTAAATGCATCTAAATATACCTTGGGCAACATCAAATATTTGGGCTATGTAGAAATTGTTCTTGGGCTGTTATGTGCAGCTATGCCGGGTTATGGACTCTGGTTTTGGATTTTTGGGTTTGGCGTATTGCATATAATTTATGGTAGCCTGATTTACGTGAAAGAAGGAAAGTCATAATATGGGACTTCTGGACAACATCAACAAACTCTTTGATCACCGGATTCGTTTGGGCATCATGTCTATTCTTATGGTGAACGAAGAGGTAGATTTTAACCGCCTAAAAGAGTTGCTGGATGTAACCGATGGTAATCTGGCAAGTCACACCAAAACCTTGGAAAAAGCGGAATACATTAAGATACGAAAAGCATTTATTGGTAAAAAGCCAAACACAACCTATCGGGCAACGCCACTAGGCAAACAGGAGTTTAAAAAACACCTGGCAGCCTTAGAAGCCATTATAAAAACGAAAAGCTAATTTTTTTTATGTAATCACTTTGAAATACAAAGTACTTTTAAATTTATTTATATGGAATCTACACGACAGAAAATTGGAAACTGGTTTAGACACTCAATAACCGCAAAAATGCTTGCGGTAGGATTTCTTCTTCTTATTCTTCTAATCCCCTTGGGATTTGTTAAAGATCTTATTCGCGAGCGCGGTTATCGGCAGACGGAAGTCATTGAGGAAATCAATGCCAAATGGGGAAAACAAGTAACGCTTAACGGTCCCATTTTAAAGGTCCCCTACCTTACCTATGTTGAAGAAAAGACCTTTGATGAAAAAACCAAAACCTTTTTGACTACCCAAAAACCAGAAAAGCATACGGCTTACTTTTTTCCATGGGAATTGGATATCAATTCCAACGTAAACACCCAACCTTTGGAACGGGGTATTTACGAATCGGTTGTATATACCTCAGAAAACCAGATTACCGGAAAGTTTGCACAGATTGATTTTTCCAGCAAGGAAATCAAGGATGAAGATATTCTTTGGGACAAGGCCACCTTACTCTTTAAAACAAGCAATCTGAAAGGTATTCGAAATACCGTAACCATTAAGTTAGGTGGAACAAACTACACGCTAAAACCCAAGTTCGACAGTGCTACGATGAATACCCTGGAGTCCGGTTACCTTATGGATATCAACACAATTTTGGATAACTCCTTGGATTTTCAATCGAATGTTACCATCAACGGGAGCCAGACTCTCAGGTTTGTTCCCATTGGGAAAGAAACCCAGGTCTTTATGAAATCCAATTGGCATTCCCCGAGTTTTAATGGAAATTTTTTACCGGACACACAAGGAAAAAAAATCACGAAAAATGGTTTTGAGGCCCGCTGGAAAGTCTTGGAGACCAATCGAAGGTTTGGGCAGTACTTCTTTGATCAACTTCCCAATTTGTTGGATTTTTCTTTTGGCACCGAATTTTTGGTACCAATTGATGATTATCAAAAAACTGAGAGGACCAGCAAGTATGGCTTTATGATTATTGGGCTCACCTTGTTGGTTTTTCTTCTGATTCAAATTAGCAGCAAAATTGCCATACATCCCTTTCAATACCTTATGATTGGACTAGCGTTGGTGATGTTTTACACCCTACTCATCTCTATTTCGGAACATCAAAATTACCTAGCTGCCTATTTGATTTCAGGAGTTTCGGTGATTACGCTAATTACGGTCTATTCCCGTTCTATCCTTAAGAATGCGAAATTTACCCTTCTCATCTTAAGTTCCATGTTCAGTTTGTACAGCTTCATTTTTGTCATTATACAATTGGAAGACTATGCTCTACTGGTAGGAAGTGTGGGATTGTTTTTAATCCTTGCAATGATTATGTTCGCCTCGCGAAAAATAGACTGGAGCGGAAATCCACAGTTGTCTACATAAACGCTATACCGCCTCGCACTATGTGGAGGCGGTATTTTAATTTTCAACCCATGCATATTGTTAGATTTCTTTTTTGGCAGTATCACCCCTTATTATTGTCTTTAGGATTTGCTATCCTATTAGTGTTCATCCGGGTAATCGCCATGAATACCTTTTTTTATAGTTTTTTACTATGGAACCTTTTTCTGGCGGCAGTGCCTTATATCCTAAGTCAGGCCATTCTATTCAATTTTCATTGGAAAACCCCCAAAGTGCTCGAGTACGGTCTTTGGGGAATTTGGTTGTTGTTACTCCCTAACGCTCCTTATCTTATTACGGATTTGATTCATCTTCATAATGATTATTCCAATTGGGTTTGGTTTGACCTGTTTATGATGTTCGTTTTTGCAAGTAATGGAGTGGTCCTATTTCTGCTTTCACTTTGGGATTTTTTTACTTTTCATGAAGTTAACAACAGAAAGCATCTTCTTGTTATTTTAATTTGTTTTCTGAGCGGGTACGGAATTTATACCGGGAGGTTCTTGCGTTTTAATTCCTGGGACATCTTGCTAAGGCCTAAAATATTGTTTTCCGAAATAGTCAGCAGTATATACCATCCCAATACCTGGTTGATGAGTATTGCTTTTGGACTTTTTCTGTTGATAAGCTTTAGCTTGTTCCGATGGAGTAAGCGTTCCTGGAACTAATTAGGTCTACGCCACGGAGAAAAGGTGGGAGCCGTTTATCTCTATGTCGAAATTTTCTTTAATACGCTCAATGTAGTCTTGCGGGGTCTTTTCTGAAATCCAAATCCACTGGTTTTTGAGATCTACATCAAAATAAAACTTAGAGAAATCAATCAAGTGATCACTATCATATTGTGATAGCAAGAACCTAGTAATCCTAGGTCTAAGACGGTACTCTAAATCGATACAAACTTTTTTTGTAATCGTATCGTCTACAGGAATTATCCAGTTGAATTTCACTGCTTTGGCTAAAAGGAAAGCTCAATATAAGAAAAAATAACCTACGACTAACCCACAAGTTATGCACATCGATTAAGTGGTGATTGTTATCCACCATCTACATAATCCTGGAGATAAGAATACCTAGGTGTCAACTTTCCATGCGAAGTCATCCTCGCCCTTTCTAAAATACCATCTTTATCCCCGTTGAAGAAGGCTGGAATGACATGTTTGGAGAAGGCTTCGCCAAAACCGTTGCTGGCATCACGAGGCAACTCGGCAGGCAAATTGTCCACGGCCATAACGGCAATGGCATCTTGATTTTTAAAGTCTATTTCGGTTTCAGAAACCCGGTCATACCCATAAATAGGGTCTGCAATGGTACTGGGTTTAATAGTGGTAGCCACAGGGCCATCTATATCACAGCTTACATCGGCCACCACCTTTATTTTGAAATCCTCGTGTTTAGCATCTTCTCGAGTGTATAGATAAGGAGCTCCATCGCCATAAAAATGTCCCGCGATATAAAAATCGGTCACCTTGGCGAATCGGAAGAAATTGGATTTGTATTCTTCAGGGTTAGCGAAAAAATCGGCTTTGTTGCCACGAACACCATCTCTACGTTTGTTGTATTCCGAAGCGTCGATTTGGCAATACACCGGTTCGTTGAAAGTATCCGTAAGGTACTCGGCAACATTCACTTTTTTGAGACCCATGGCATCGAGCATTTCCTTTGCACCATTACCTACCCTGCCTTTTCCGGTCAAAAGGATTTTGATGTTGGGCAATTGTATTTTATTAAGATTATCTATTAATGCCTGTTGATCGCGAAGGGTTTCCGCTTTAGGTAAATTAAATGTTCCATATTTTAATCCATACGTGCGCACACCATTGTATGCCCCTACAATTCCGGCGTAACGACCAAAAGCAACCAAGCGTTGCCCTTTTGGATTGGTTATGACCTCATGGTCATAGAGTTCGATGTTCTTTTCTAAAATAGCCCGTAGCAAATCCCGATTATAGGGTTGTTTTTTTATAGTATGGGAAAAGAAGAAGTATTTTTTGTTGGGAGTCAGAGCATCGATAGGGACTTCCTTTACTCCAAGCATTACATCACAATCCTCTACATTCTCATGGATAGAAACCCCAGCAGCTTCGTATTCTGAATCGGTAAATACCCGAATGGCTGAGGTTTCCACTTGGATTTCTGCATAAGGGAATTGGTTTAGGACATTTTGGCATTCGGTTGGGGAAAGGACCACCCTACGATCAGGTGGATTTTTGCGTTCTTGTATGATTCCGAACTTCATTTGGGAATTGGTATAATTGTTGACCTAAAATAAGAGGTTTGAAAAGGGTAAACAAACTTTTCCGTTTAAAGCGAGATAAATGGTTAACTTTGGTGCCCGCGTTAGGGATAGAGGCAGATACCCCGCCGTCGCATAGCTTTGGCTAGGCAGGCGCGTATAGCCGATAGCCCGACCCATGAAGCTTTAGCGAAAATGGGAAACGCCCACTTCTCGATACATCATTCTGGCATGATACTCGAAGTGACGTTGGTTCTTTGATAAAAAAATGAGAGAGGATGAGGTCCTGAAACAAGTTCAGGACGTAATTCGTTTACGGTAAGCAAAGCTTACCTAACTCATTATGGGGCCGACTGGTTTTGACAGCAAGACCAATGGTAATGTAAGCATGCCGAGCTATGGAATCGATGCTCGTTAATCTCTGTTCCAACTTTTTAAATGGCGAAAATAACTACGCTTTAGCTGCTTAATTGACTGAATTATAGTAAGTCCAAGCCTAGTCCCGCCAGGCGGGAAAGCTGAATGTTCCTTGGTAGCCCTTGTTGATGGCGACCTTTTTAGGAGCACCATAAAAGTCAACATAGCGTTTTTACGGCTTCGGTAAGAGCGTAAACCTAAAGAAGCTAAGGGTATGGTAGGCGGTTTTTGGTCAGCCATACCACGAAAACCGAACAAAGACTAAGCATGTAGAAAGCCTTGCAATTGCTTGTTTGGACGAGGGTTCGAATCCCTCCGGCTCCACTTCAAAAAGCTACCATTTGGTCGCTTTTTTTCGTTACGCCTACGGGATACGAAAGCCAACACGCCAGCTCGCTCCTTCGCGAAAAAGGTCTTGAAGACCTTTTTAACGCTCGGCCGTCTCCGGCTCCACCTACTTCCTCCTAAGCTTGAGCGTAGCGAAAAGCGAAGGAGGGAATGTCAGCGATTACCTGTATATTGGGAGCTGACTAAACAACTCCATGTCTAAAGGCAAATCTTGGTTACGAACCCTTATAGAACTTATCGAGGTCTTTTTTAACAGCGCCCAGCGCAGTAAAAGAGGCCGTACCTGGCACCAGCATGTCGTGCCTTATGAGGGTGGTTGGGCCGTGAGACGTGAAGGGAACAAACGTATCACCAGCAAACACCGAAAGCAAAGCACTGCTATCCGCAAAGCCAAAGGTTTAGCCAGGAAATATAAAGCAGATGTTATAATCCACCGAGCTAGTGGTGGTATTCGGGAGCGGAAATCGTATGATGAGTGAGGAATTTAAGTCAAGTTATCTATAATATTTAGGAACAAAAGATTGATTTAATACCCTAAAATTCTAGAAATTTATGAGTTCTGAAAGAGAAATTTCTAATGCCGAAGCTACTTCTTGAAGTGTGTACAAAGTTGGATTCACTTTTCCATTTTCTAGCTTTTCCATAGCTTGACGATCTTTTCCACAAGCTCTGGCTAAGTCCGATTGACTCCAACCTTTTTTAGTACGTAGTTGAATAATGCGTTCCCCTACCTTTTGTTTAAGCTTTTCCTTTGTCACAAAACAAATGTCAACTTATAGTGTGACATTTTTGTCATACAAAAGTTTGACAATTGAATTGAATAACTATATTTGTCATATAATTAGTTTACAAATCTTCCACCATGAAAACCAACAAAATACTAGACCTTTCCCATTTGGAACTTCCGCTTGAGGCTTATTTTAGTTCGCTTACTACTCAAAAAGGTGGTTTTGGTGCCTCCAAACTAGAAGTGAGGGATTACCGGGATTTGCTTTTTACTTTGGAATCGCTACTCAACGTTTGCATTTTGGCCTTGGACAATCAGAATTCAGCTAATCACCCTCAGATTCCCGAACCAGATGTGAACATTCAAGCGGTTTTGGAGCTGGCCGCCCAGCTTATTCCTTTTTCTGAGGCAGAGTTTTTGGATGGGGTTAAGTCCTCAATGTCAAATTAATTCATTTGAATAGGCAATCCGCTATTGACCGCTTTTTTCGTAAAGTTTCTTGAATTCTCAGATTTTGGTGAGCTATTCGGGAGTATCAAAAATGTAGGTGTTCTGAAGCCAGTAATCACCTCTATTCCAGAACTAGGTTCTGGTCTTTATACATACATGAAAACAATGAAAAGAGCAGAAAGTGGTTTTTGATTTTCTAACAAACCCGAACTAGCTTGACAAAAACCTGTCCATTTCGTGTATACTTTTTTTTCTTCCATCTGCATTTTTCTGATTTCTTCAATGAGAATCGCAATTCATCAATGTCGAATGACTCTAAATCAAGATTTTCCCTTATTAAGGACTGAATTTCCTCTATTAGATGGTCTTGATTATCATCAATTGACCTTAAAAAATTATCCATAACTTTTAACTATTCTATGGTAAATAAACTGATTTCATTAGAAATATCAATGGGTGCTTCATCTACAAAGCCTTTTACATTAATCCTTCCCAAATAGGAGGTATCCGGCCATATATTAAACAAAGCTGTACAACTTGTATTGCTGGTATCTAGTTCACACTTAGCAACTATCTGTCCAATTTTGTTTCCAATCGTATCAACTGCTTCGTATGAAATTTTTGTGTTAAATGAGGGCTGTCCAATCTCCTTAAAAAGCACAGTTTTTAATTCCACATTTTCAACTCTCTTTCTGCTAAAAACTCTTGGAGCAGCTACAACTTGAATTGCATCTGGATAACTTCTTTCGAATGTCAGGTTTATTACCTTAACAAAGCCGTTTAATTCCAATCTTAATTCGGAGGTTCCTACTTCCTTTGGGGCTATTATTGTAATGCCAATAGATTTCTCTAAATTTCCAGATTCATTAGTTTCTAATTTTGGCTCGATATTGATGGTGTCATTTTGATTATTCTTAAAATTTCCTCTTGACAGCGTAGCAATAAAATTTATTGTGTCGTTGGTAGTATTGGGTGGAAACAAAATTTTTACCAAAGATTCGTCCATACCATCCGCTAACAAATTAGTCTTTTCAATCTCAACGGTTTTGACCAACTCATCAAAAGTGAAATTAGCTTTTGCAAAATCTGATTCTTCGTAACAAGAAGTTACTAAAGCTAAGGTTATAGTTAACAGATAACGTACTCTTTTACTCATTTTTAAAAACGTTTGAAAATCCATTTAACAAATCCTTTACCTCAAAATCGATCGACAGGCCTACGTAATTAGAAGAAGTAATGCTTCGATTATTGGAAATAGGATTTTCATCCAATTTATAGAACCAGTTTTTGCCTAGAGTAATTCTGAAGGTGTGATTTATTCGCACTCCAAGGCCGGTCATTAAACTCCCATTCTCAATTAATCCCTCTCTTTTACCTTCCTCTTCTATTGAGTTAAAGGCCCAACCTAGATTAATCGATAGATAGTCCCAAATATTTTTGTTTGAAATAGAACTAAATGGTATGTCCTTATCTAGGTATGAAAGATTAAAGTGAAATCCCAAATATGGCGAGACCTCATTGAAACCATTTTGAAATCCATAGTTTACCAGACCAACATCTGGCGTAAATTTTAGTTTTATCCTATCCTTAAACGAAAGAATATATGTATCGAAATCATTATTCTGTGAAATTAGTTCAGGATAAATATATATATACTCACCTTTATTGTTCTTTCGAGCCTCATCGACGATTGTCTCTATTTCATAATTTTTCTTTATAATTTCTTTTTCTGCTTTCAAGTTGGTTTCAAGAATGGATGTTATGGTTTTTAAAAAAAGTATAAAGCTTTCGGAGATTTCATCTTCTATTAATGCCTCATAAAGAAAAACCACTTTCCAAAGCTTACTAAATTCGGAATGGTTGTTCGAAAGAACATCAACTTTATTGTTGAAATCTCCCTGGATTGATTTCTTTCCGATAATAATAGCATTAAAATCAGTTTTGTCCAGTTCTCTTAAACTATATAGCACATCGAGCATTTTTTTGGAATCAAAGGAATTTTTTGATACTTCTTCTTTATCTACGAGTGAAATAAATCTAATCAGTTCAGTTATAGTAGAGTTATTGAGTTTAATATTATCGGGAAAACTATTTACGATTTTCTCTTTTTCATTCGCAATCTCTTCATATAACTTTTTAATTTTTTCTTTCGCCTTGACGTTGTTAAAGACCAATTTTAATTCATCTACGATAGTTTCTGGAAAAAGGGTAATGGTTTGTTCGCATTTGCTAAGTTTTTTGTAGAATTCGTTGTAATTCTCGATAAAAAAATTCTCATTTGGTTCTGCAAAAACACCAGACTTGACGTAATCGAAAATCAGTTTGCGGGGTTCTTCGTTCAATTTGAAAATAAACAACTTATATTTCTTCATTAACTTAATCGAAATGTCCTCTTGATCTATTCGAATCATCAAATATTTGACCCCATCCTCTTCAATATCCCAATAATCATATAAGAAATATTCATTGGGATTACCCTTTATAAAACAAGCATAATTTTGTTCCTCTTCTTTACTATTTCTTTTTACTTCTAGTAACATTATAGCACTGAACTCTTCTTTTGGATATTTAATTTTTATGTTAAATGCCCTTGATGACGGCACAATACTATCGTAGCTTCTAGTCTTTGAATCGAATGTTATAGTAGGTATCTTTTGACTATAAGTAAAAGAAACGCAAAAGGAAAAAACTAATACTTTGATGTAACTTCTCATAATTAAATTTGGACTATTCAAACAATACAGCAACAACATCAGAATCATTTTTCTGATATTTTTGGTATTGACCACAATATGCCAAATAAGAAAACAGGAAGTCTAGGGCTAATTGTTTGGAAAAAGTATGAATAAGTCTTTAAAACGCACTGCACAAAAACCTTAGAAAAACTGGGGTTTTCCCGCAAAACAGGTTAAGTTTTTGTAAAGTCACCTATTCGATGAGCACAAAATTTCAAATGACTGGAAAGGTCTTATTCATTAGGGTTTTGAGAGACAGGTTCTAGTCCCTTCGGTTTTATCGACCAAAAGCCCCATTTCATCCATAAGAAAAATGGTTAAAAAACACCTTTTTTCGATTAAAGCAGAGTTTCATACCATTTATCCTCAGTTTTTTGACTTAACCGATACTTTTTAAGGAATAGACATGGCAAACCCAACTTTGGAGTAAAATAAACCCCCATGAAAGTTTTATTATTACGTGCCAAAAAAGAGTTTTCTATTGAGGATAATCGTATTGCTGCCGTCAGCTGTCTTATTATTTCCATTACGGTTTTCTTTATCATGTCCGTGTTAGGCAGGGAAATACTTTTGTAATTCTCACTTAACATTTTTGCCTTCTTGTATCGATATTTTCTGGCTAACTTAGTCAGGTGTACACCATAATCGATATAGAAACCACGGGCAATGGCATTAAAGGCAATCGGATTACCGAGATTGCCATTTTTAAACATGACGGTGAACAGATTGTGGATGAGTTTACCTCACTTGTAAATCCGCAAAGCCCTATTCCCTATTTTATTACCGGTCTTACGGGTATTGACGACCAAATGGTGGCCCATGCTCCGCTTTTTTCCGAAATCGCAGATACAGTTTTAAAGTTTACCCAAAACAGTGTTTTTGTGGCCCACTCGGTTAATTTTGACTATGGGGTCATCAAAGAGGAATTCAGACAACTGGGAATACCTTTTGTTCGCAAAAAACTATGCACGGTTCGTCTTTCTAGAAAATTGATTCCAGGGTTCCAGTCCTACAGTTTGGGGAAATTGTGTTCGGCTATAGACATTCCTCTTTCGGATAGGCATCGCGCTCGAGGAGATGCGCATGCCACTGCGCTCCTTTTTGAAAAACTGTTACGAAGTCCAACCTCTGAAACGGTTATCCAGAAGTTTCTCAATGCGAGAAGCCAAGAGGCTACACTTCCCCCACATTTGGATAAGGCTGAACTGGATGCCATTCCCCAAAAACCGGGTATCTATTTTTTTAAAGACCGTACTGGCAACATTATTTATGTGGGCAAGGCCATCAACCTAAGAAAACGAGTGTTGGGACATTTCTATGACAAGAGCGAAAAAGAGATTCGACTCTGCAGAGAGACTGCCCATATTGATTTTGAACTCTCGGGAAGTGAGTTGGTGGCGCTTTTAATGGAATCAGCCGAAATAAAAAAACACTACCCCATCTATAATCGGGCCCAAAAAAAGAACATAAAACAGTTTGGTATTTTCTGTTATGAAGACCGAAAAGGTATAAAGCATTTGGCATTCAATACGTTAAAATCCGTTCAATATCCTCTTAAGGTGTTTAACAACCTTACGGATTGTAGGCTCTTTTTAAAACAAATCTGCATGCATTATAGTCTTTGCCCTAAATATTGTCACTTGCAGCTAACCGAATCCAATTGTTCCTTTTATGAAGAATCTTTCTGTGAAGGAATTTGCTCAGGGAAGGAGGAAATTGAAACCTACAACGCTAAAGTGGATAGGGTCCTTTCGGATTTGAATGAGGAAAAGACGGGGATAAAGTTGCTAAAGGAAAAAGGGAGATACGTAAACGAAAAAGCGTTTGTACTTGTAGATGACGGGCAATATAAAGGGTATGGATTTATTGAAGATACTGCTGAGATACAATCTAAAACTGACATTGAGGCCTTTCTTATCCCTCAAAAAAACACCCCCGAAACACAGCGTATCGTGGAAAGTATGATGCCAAAATTGAAGTATTTGGAATTATAGAACTCTCGAAGTTTATACCTTCTTTTTTATTCTACGGTACATTTTTACCATGAAAATAATCCATGCTACAACAATCAGGGCCGCAATGCTGACATAAAAAACAATAACATCCATATTCCTACTCAAAATTTAAAAAGCCCCTACACCAGAATTCCTTAGGAAATCGTATTGTTTCTTTTGAGAAAAGTTCTAGCAAAATCGATAAACAAAAAAGACCGATTTGCTTACATACCACTAAATTAACAAGAAAAAAGACATGATATGTTAAAAAATTATGATTTTTTTAACTTTTTTGTTTAATAAAAACAAATGCCCCTTTTAACAGGGGCATTTGCTAACCAACTAAATTAGAATGCATCAGAATTGAGCGGTTTCTGTGCTTCCTTTCATAGCTACCGTACTTGATGTACCAGAAGTAACAATATTTTGGACCGTATCGAAATACCCGGTTCCTACAAAGCCTTGGTGTTTAACTGCCTTAAAGCCAAATTCTTGTAATGCAAATTCTCTTTCCTGCAGTGCCGAGTACCCGGCCATACCTTTTTCTTTATACGCTTTGCTCAACTCGAACATACTTGTATTAAGAGCATGGAACCCGGCCAAGGTGATAAACTGGAACTTATATCCCATTTCAGCCAACTCTTCCCTAAACGTTTCCATCTCGTTCTTGCTTAGTTTAGCCGCCCAGTTGAAAGAAGGGGAGCAATTGTAAGCCAACATTTTATCAGGATATTGGGAGTGTATGCCTTCAGCAAATTTTCTAGCTTGCTCCAAATCGGGTGTGGAAGTCTCCAACCAGATTAAATCCGCAAATGGTGCATAGCTCAAGCCTCGGTCTATCCCCTGCTCCAATCCATTCTTCACATAAAAGAAGCCTTCAGGGGAACGCTCGCCTGTGATGAATTTGTGATCTCTCTCATCAATATCACTGGTCAACAAATTAGCTGCATCCGCATCGGTACGTGCAATAATCACTGTGGGTACTCCCATAACGTCTGCAGCCAATCTAGCTGCAATCAGTTTGTTGATTGCTTCTTGGGTTGGCACCAATACCTTGCCTCCCAAGTGTCCACATTTTTTTGCAGAACTTAATTGATCTTCGAAATGAACCCCTGCAGCACCACTTTCAATCATGGATTTCATCAATTCAAAAGCGTTTAGGTTTCCTCCAAATCCTGCCTCGGCATCTGCAACAATGGGAACCAAATAGTCCTTCTGATCTTCTGTATTGTTCACAACTTGAATCTGGTCAGCTCGCAACAACGCATTATTGATTCGTTTAACCACCATGGGTACGCTGTTGGCTGGATAAAGGGACTGGTCCGGATACATTTCCCCTGATAGGTTGGCATCCGCAGCCACCTGCCATCCACTTAGATAAATGGCCTCAAGTCCTGCTTCCACTTCCTGAATCGCTTGGTTTCCAGTTAACGCTCCCAACCCAGCTACAAAATCTTGGTTATTCAATTTGTCCCAAAGCTTTTCAGCTCCCATTTGGGCAATGGAATAATCAATTTCATAAGAGCCTCTAAGTTTTATCACTTCTTCTGCTGTATAGGGCCTTTCAACTCCTTTCCATCTGGGGTTAATTGTCCAATCCGTTAATAACGTTTGAATCCTTTCCTTTTTTTCCATAATTTTAAATTTCGAATTTGATATGAATCCCTTGTAATGTTCGCGCATTCTTGGGATTTTTTTAGTTGTTGATAATACGTATTTATGCGATTTCGCGATAGGCTTTTAGTGTGAGGAACTCCTCGAACTCTCTTGTTCTTACTAGCTTATCGAAAAGCTCAAAGGCCTTTTCAAATTGGGTGCTCCCCATATTTGCCTCTCCCACCAAATGGATGATTTTGTCTTTTTCCTCTTCAAAAATCCTTGTGTAAAGCGCATCATTGAATTTTCTTCCATCTTCCAATTGGGCATTGAACTTGCGCCATTGCCATAGCTGTGTTCTGGATATCTCCGCTGTAGCGGCATCTTCCATCAAATTATACAAAGCCACACAGCCATTACCTCGCAACCACGCCTCGAGATAAAGAATCCCGACATTCATGTTTTTACGAATTCCTGTTTCCGTGATGGTACCCTCTGGAATAGCTATCAAGTCCGATTCCGAAATCGCGTCGTCTTCACGTAGCTTGGTTTCGATTTGATTGGCTTCCGGCATATGTTTGTTGAACTCCTTCATGGCAATGGAAACCAATCCAGGGTGCGCCACCCAAGTACCGTCATGTCCATTTATGACTTCCCTTTCCTTATCCAATCGAACTTTCTCTAATGCTGCGGCATTGGCAACGGGGTCGCTTTTAATTGGAATTTGTGCTGCCATGCCACCCATAGCATGAATCCCTCTTTTATGACATCTTTGAATGACCAAACGGGAATAGGCATCCATAAATGGAACCGTCATGGTCACTTGGTCTCGATTGGGCAGAATAAAACTGGGATGATTTCTAAACTTCTTGATGTAGGAGAAAATGTAGTCCCAACGTCCACAATTCAGTCCCACGATATGGTTCTTTAATTCATAAATTATCTCATCCAATTGGAAGCTTGCCGTTATAGTTTCAATAAGAACGGTCGCCTTGAATGTTCCTACGGGTACGCCCAAATATTCTTCTGAAAATGTGAAAACTTCATCCCACCATCTTGCTTCCAAATAGTGCTCCAACTTCGGCAAATAAAAATAAGGTGCTGAGCCTCTATTCATAAGCGTTCGGGTGTTATGGAATACATAAAGGGCAAAATCAAAAAGGCTTCCTGAAGTTTCTTCCCCATTAATCAAGACATGGCGCTCGTTCAAATGGAGACCTCTCGGTCTTACCAACAAAACAGCTGTTTCGCTATTCAAATTGTATGATTTCTCCTTTTTAGAATCATAGTGGGATATCTTTCGAGTATTGGCATCGATTAAATTCTGTTGTCCTTGAAGACAATTGTCCCAAGTAGGCGCATTGCTGTCCTCAAAATCAGCCATAAATGTCTTGGCGCCGGAATTAAGTGCATTGATTACCATTTTCCGTTCAACTGGACCCGTAATCTCCACTCTACGGTCCAACAAATCCTCTGGAATATGTTTCACCTGCCAATCTGTGTTGCGGGTTTCTTCTGTTTCTGCTGGGAAAGACGGCATAATACCCCGATCAAACTTGGCCTGTTGTCTCAACCGCTTATTCAGTAATTGTAACCGCTCCCTATTAAACTTTTGATGTAGCTCTATTACAAACTCCAAAGCTCCATCCATTAAAAGCTCAGGATAATAATTGGTCACTTCTTTTGAAAACTGAAGGTCTGTGGGTGATGCTAAGATATTTTCCATGACGTACTGATTTTGTTCATACAAGGATAAAAGAAACTTTTAAATAAAACAAGCGAACGTTCGCTAAAAATTATTTATTCGCAATTTTTATGTTATTCGCAAAATAGCCTATATTTGATTGCGAAAAATGGAAGAAGAATACATCAAACTTATTTTTGGGTTAAAGCTTAAGCAGATTCGAACCAAAAAGAACCTGTCTCTTTTTGGTTTATCAAAACTTACAGGGTTATCTAAATCATACCTTAATGAGATTGAAAAGGGCAAAAAGTATCCCAAAACAGATAAAATTGCCCTTCTTGCTGACAAGCTTGAAATCCCATATGACAATCTTGTATCCCTGAAGCTGGATAAGAACTTAGCTCCAGTAGGCGAGTTGCTCAAGTCTAAAATCTTGAAGGAACTCCCCCTAGAACTTTTTGGAATAAAGGAGAGTGACCTCATTGATATTGTGGCCAATGCCCCGACCAAGGTCAATGCATTTATCAGTACAATTATAGGCATAGCCAAACAATATAATCTCGGTAAGGAGAATTTTTACCTAGCCTCGGTTCGTTCGCACCAAGAGGCCAACAATAATTTTTTTTCTGAAATTGAAAAAGCTGTTGTTTCCCTATCACAATCCCACCAGATTGATTTAAACAAATCTGTTACGTCCCAAGAGTTGAAGGAAATTTTAGTGGAAGAGTATGGCTATACCATAGTAGAGGAAGATTTGACCAAACATCAGGAATCGGTTAGCCTACGCTCCATTTTTATCCCAAAGACCAAAACCTTGCTCTTATCAAGACATATAGATGATGCACAAAAGACCTTTATTTACGCTAAGGAGATTGGTTACAATCATTTGAATATTGAGGACCGGCTATACACTTTCACCTGGATTAAGTTTGAGAACTTTGACCAAGTCCTTAACAACTTTTATGCATCATACTTTGCGGGAGCTCTCATTATTCCTAGAACTTTGATTCGGAAACAGCTAGATGAGTTTTTAGCTCAACCTACTTTTGATTGGCGTTCCATTGTAGCTATTAAAAATAAGTACAACGCCTCTCCGGAGACCATTTATCAACGCCTTACCAATATACTTCCAAACGACTATCATTTTGAAAATCTGTTTTTCCTGAGGGTTAGTCACAAAGCAGATATCGAGCGATTTGAAATCACTAAAGAGTTTCATCTGACCCATCATATGCCTCAAGGCAATGAGGTTGATGAAAAATTCAGCCGTCGCTGGGTCGCCATTGGAGTCCTTAAAAAACTAGGGAAAATGATGGCCTCCCAACGCTTGGAAGTCTGCATCTCCAAGCATCCCTTGAATGGTCAATCTTACCTTATTTTTTGTTCCACAAATACAGAGCCGGCGCGGAAGGAAGAATACCAGAGTATAATGCTTGGGTTACTGGTGAATGATCAGTTGAGAAAAAAAATCCGGTTTGTAAACGAGAATTCGATAAAGACCTACGAAGTGGAAGACACCTACGAGCGCTGGGAAATATTTGACTATCAAGTTCGAACTAGACCCACCCAAGTTTTACAGCAAAAAGAAAAAAACAGCAAAACAGAACAGGTCGTATCTGAATTGCAGAAGAAATATGGTTAAGTTCTGGGTTCTAGAAATACCTTGAATTGTGGTTGTCCTTTCAGTTTTTTAAAGCCTTTATGTAAATTTTTTTCTTCTACTGCATAAGGATAAAAGCTAATCGGTTCTATACAAACCATATTCCTGACTTCCGTCCAGCACATAAAGTGTCCGAAGCCTTCAGTAGAAACGGTAATATCTTTTTCATCCTTTAGCGTTATAGAAGTGCAGTCTGCTACTTGTAGTGCCCTACTTCCTACGGCCAACACCTCATCCAACGTAATTTGTCTATCCCCTGCAACAATTATAGGTGCATCTGAATGCAACTTAAACGCCGGATGGTAACCCAACATAAAAGGCATGTCTTCATCCCCAGTTATCTTAAAGGAAATCTCCAGCCCTTGCGAAGTCAAATGGTAGTGCTTTTCGAACGTAAAGCTATAAGGCCAAGTCAAATACTCCACCTCGGATTTTTCAGGAAATTTTCGATTCTTAACAGGAGTGCCAGCGGTATAAGACTTTTTATAAATAGCATGTACGCTATCACTTGAAAGTAATTCATAATCCATGAGGCGCATGTGACCGTGTTGATCCAACACACCATTACCATTTGGAGTATGTACCAAGTAATTTGCTTTCGCCACAGGACCAATTATCGGAAACATCTCTGTATCAGCGCTACTCCATCCTAAGCTTCCTTTTTGATGGATGTATTCGTGGCCATTCACCTCAAAACCCACCAGTTCTCCGGCATCAATACGGACAATTTGATTTTCTAGCACTAATTTTTCCATACCTATTCGATAAAACCTTTCTCTCGCATCCAGTCGTCATTGAACATTTTACCCACATATCGGCTCCCGTGATCATGGAATAAAACCACAACGACGTCATCCTTTTTAAAATGCTCTTTCAATTGCAAAACCCCCTTAATAGCAGCTCCAGCTGAGTTGCCCAGAAACATACCTTCTTCCTTTGCCAACCTTTGAGTGTAAACAGCAGCATCCTTATCGGTCACCTTGGTAAATCCATCAATGATGTCAAAATTTACATTTTTGGGAAGTATATCCTCGCCTATACCCTCAGTGACATAGGGGTATATTTCTTTCTCATCAAAAACACCGGTCTCATGATATTTCTTAAAAACAGAACCATAGGTATCCACTCCCCAAACCTTTACGTTTGGATTTTGTTCTTTAAGGTATTTTCCAACACCTGAAATAGTACCACCCGTTCCTACTCCAACCACGAAGTGAGTAACTTTGCCATCCGTTTGCTCCCAAATCTCCGGTCCGGTGCTTAAATAGTGTCCTTTGGCATTAGAGGGGTTGTCGTATTGGTTGACATACCAGGAATTAGGAATTTCTTCCCCTAGTCTTCTGGCAGTTGAATAATAGCTTCTTGGGTCGTCCGGAGCCACATCTGTTGGACAAATATGTACTTCGCTCCCTACTGCCTTTAAAATATCTATTTTCTCCTTGGATTGTTTATCCGTGGTGACACAAATCATTTTATATCCTTTCACTATGGCCGCCAAGGCCAAACCCATCCCCGTATTACCGGAAGTTCCTTCTACAATGGTACCTCCTGGTTTCAACCTTCCATCTGCCTCAGCATCCTCCACCATTTGCAAGGCCATTCGGTCTTTGACGGAGTTTCCAGGATTAAAGGTTTCGTATTTGGAAAGCACCAAACAGGGTAGTTCAGAAGTAAGTTTGTTGAGTTTGACCATAGGCGTGTTACCTATGGTTTCCAAAATATTTTCTGCATATTCCATATCGGGCACAAAGATAGTTTTTTGAAATAGGGAAACCTGTTATCTGAAGTGAAATATGTTGGGTTTGGATAAAAGAATTATCTGCTATGCCTACTCAAACTTCATAGCCTTTACTGGGCTTATTTTTGTAATGATATAGGAAGGCACCAACAACATCAAAAGACAAAGTAACATAACACCAAGGTTCAGTAAAACTACTGTTGGAACATCTATAAATACCGGAATGTATTCAATATAATATTCTTCAGGATTTGGAAATTTAAAAATGCGGAAACGGTCTTGCAAGAAAAGTACAATTAACCCAATTAAGTTACCCCAAAACAGACCAATTGTAATCAAATAAGCTGCATTGTAAAGAAAGACTTTTCGAATACTCCAATTTTCCGACCCTAAGGCTTTTAAAACCCCTATCATTTGAGTACGCTCCAAAATCAAAACCAGAAGCGCTGTAATCATGTTGATTCCGCCCACGATAATCATAATTCCAATGATCAAAGCAATATTAAAGTCAAAAAGTCCAATCCATTCAAAAATGCGGAAGTATTTAGACTTGATATTTTGGGTGTCCAAGTTGGAAATGGTCTTACCATAGATTTCATTGGTTTTGGTTTCCATCTCATCAAAATTCGAAAGGAATACTTCGAAATTGCCAATTTGGTTGGATTCCCATTTGTTCATTCGCTGAATATGACGGATATCCACAAAAACATAAGTTGCATCAAACTCCTCGAACCCACTATCATAAACACCAACTATTTGAAAACGACGATTGTTGGGGAATTTTGAAGGGTCGTCTTCCTTGAGAAAAAAGGAGAAAAAAGAATCCCCTACTCCTAGTTGCAACCTATTTGCCATTCTTCGAGATACCAGTACTTCGTCGTTGAGTTTTCCCGTATAATCCGGTAACCGTCCATCCACCAAATATTCTTCAAAAACGGTCCAATTATAATCCGTCCCCACCCCCTTTGCAAGCATACCTTCAAACGTATCTTCAGTACGGATAATCCCACCTTTAGTGGCAACAGCCTGTATATGCGCAACTCCATCAACAATAGTAAATTCAGGATAAAATTCTTGTTCTAGGGAAACTGGAAAAACTGAAACCTCTGAAGCGTTATTATCGTAATTGGAAATTTGGATATGCCCGTTGAACGCTGCAACTTTCTCACGAATCTTATGCTTTAACCCGACACCCGTGGCAATGGCGATAAGCATCATAATGATGCCAATGGCAATAGCGGCAATAGCAATTTTTATTATAGGAGCGGAAATACTAATTTTATGTTCCTTTCCTGTAATCAGGCGCTTAGCAATAAATAGTTCTAAATTCAACGGATGCCCAATTTATCAGTTCTCAAAAGTACATTTTTCTGCTTGGTTTTACTGCTTTCTGCTTGTAAAGGAACACCTCAATCCAAAGATGACAGTACTGAGGTTTCTGAAAAACAAATCCAGAAAGAGGTTATTATTGCCGCTAATAGAACAGATATGTATCTCTCATATTTGAGAAACAAGAATGTGGCTATTATCGCCAATCCCACCAGCGTGGTTTTTAAGGAAGAAGGATATACCCATTTAGTCGACTCCCTGCTCTCTCATCACATCCAAATCAAAAAAGTATTTGCGCCGGAGCATGGGTTTCGCGGAAAAGCGGATGCAGGAGAATTGGTGGCTGACGGCCTTGACACAAAAACAGGAGTACCTATAATTTCTCTATATGGAAAGAATAAAAAACCTTCAAAAGGGCAACTTAAAGATTTAGATATTGTAGTTTTTGATATACAGGATGTTGGAGTTCGTTTTTATACCTATATCGCCACCTTGCAACTGGTTATGGAGGCCTGTGCTGAAAACAGCATTCCCATTATGGTGCTCGACAGACCAAATCCCAACGGACATTATGTAGATGGTCCTACCATGCAAAAAGAGCATACCAGTTTTTTGGGTATGACCCCAATACCGTTGGTGTATGGAATGACAATAGGTGAATATGCTCAAATGTTGAATGGCGAGGGGTGGTTGCGTAAAGAAGTAAAAGCGGACCTAACCATTATCCCTTTGGAAAATTACACCCATCAAACTTCCTATTCTGTACCAATTCGACCTTCTCCTAATTTGCCCAATGACATTTCCATAAATCTTTATCCGAGCTTGGGTCTTTTTGAGGGGACAAACGTAAACGCTGGTCGAGGAACCGAATCTCAATTTCAACGCTACGGGGCTTCTTTTCTAGATAGTACTGCATATGATTTCGACTATGTGCCCCAACCAAATTTCGGCTCCAAATATCCTAAAGAAGATGGAAAAACGTGTTATGGCAAAGATGTATCACAACATCCCAAAATGGACTCCGTCTCTTTAGAATGGATTATGGACGCCTATAAAAATGCCATTGACAAATCCAAATTCTTTAAAACGGATTCCTTCACCAAACATTCAGGAACAACACAACTTCAAAAACAAATTGAATCCGGTCTTTCGGAAGAAGAAATCAGAAAAACCTGGAAGGATGACCTAGAATCCTTCAAAAAAGTGCGCAGCAATTATTTGCTCTATGAATGATTTTCGGTAGTAGGTCTGCGGTATTTATGAAATGGTTGCCTCAATAGCCCAATGATGCTACTGTTTTCCTTTTCATCAGGAAACGTATCCACACCATAAACGATTTTATCCGGGTCCAACTGCATATAAGTCCCAAACATTCTGTCCCAAATGGAGAAAATATTGCCATAGTTGGAATCTGTGTAAGGCAATTGGAAATGATGATGTACTTTATGCATATCTGGACTTACAATTACCCAACTAATGGCTTCATCCACTCTTTTAGGTAATTTGATATTGGCATGATTGAACTGAGATAAGACGACGGATAGACTTTGGTATAGCATAATTATACCAATAGGCGCTCCAACCAAAAAAACGCCAATCAAAGTAAAGGTATACCGAATCAAACTCTCTAGCGGATGATGTCTGTTTGCTGTAGTAGTATCCACATTGTGATCAGAATGGTGCACCAAATGCACCATCCATAATGGCTTCACTTTGTGCTCTACCAAATGAGCGGTATACGCCCCGATTAAATCCAGAAACAATACGCCAAGAAATACGTAAAGCCATAACGGCATCTCAGGCAGCCAATTTATAATTCCAAAGTCGTTGGCCACAGACCAATCAGAGGTTTTAAGCAACAGGAATGCCAAAGGAAAATTGACGATAATGGTAGTTAAGGTAAAAAAGAAGTTAGGTACTGAATGCCTCCACTTTTTGTAGGGGATATTAAAAAGTGGGACAATGCCCTCCAAAATCCAAAAAAAGGTAATTCCCCCGACCAATATAAGACTCCTATGAAGCGGGGGGATAGTTTCGAAATAATTCATCAGCTGCTCCATAATTCCAAAGATAAGAAATCGCTACATCTTGATTTGCTCCTTCATTTTCTCTACAATATTGAAAGCTGCTGGACAAATAGCAACATTTTTTAGGGTCAAGTTTGAAATCTGTTGGAACTTTTTACGGTCTGTATGTGGAAACTCTCTACATGCCTTGGGTCGTACTTGGTAAATAGAACAGTAATTGTCCGCCCCCAAGAAGGTGCACGGAACACTTTGCAGCACATAGTCCCCATCTTCATCCTTTCGAAGATAGGTTTCTATAAAATTTGAAGGTCGTAATCTTAAATGCTTCGCGATACGTTCGATATCGGCTTGGGTAAAGAGGGGACCCGTGGTCTTACAGCAGTTGGCGCATAACAAACAATCCGTACGTTGGAATTCTTCATAATGAAGTTCCTGCATAAGGTAATCCAACTTTTTCGGCGGTTTCTTTTTGAGTTTCGCGAAGAACTTTTTGTTTTCCCTATGTTTTTTACGAGCCTTATTTGGTAATTGTTCCAACTCTTCTTCCATAGGGACAAACTTAAAAAAGGAATCCCATTTAAACCTAGGCTAGGTTTAAATGTCCCATCTTTGTGTATTGCAGTTGTATCATGGATATATTCGGAAGAGCTTTATTGGATTTTCAAAGAGGTGAGTACACAGAGGATATCAAGACATTTTCTTCTTTGGGGGATGAGGACGTAATTCCACTGCCATATCTCTTTCGAAGTTTTAAGGAAATGCCTGAAATAGAGCAAAAAGCCTTGGAGCTTTCTAAAGGTAAGGTGCTTGATATAGGGTGCGGTGCAGGAAGTCATAGTTTATATCTGCAAGGTCTTGGAATAGATGTTACCGGACTGGACCAATCCGAAGCTTCCCTTGAAGTATGTAGACTAAGAGGGCTAGAATCTGTAGTACATTCTTCCATACTAGATTTTTCTGGAACAAAGTTTGATACACTCCTTTTGCTAATGAACGGTATTGGGCTCTGTGGGACCTTTGAAAAACTAAGCGGTTTTTTATCCCATTTAAAGACATTGTTATTGCCTGGGGGTCAGATTCTAATGGATTCGAGCGATATTATTTACATGTTCGACCGGGATGAGGACGGTGGTGTTTGGGTTCCCGGAACCCAAATCTATTATGGTGAGATATCCTTTTCTATGGAATATAAAGGTGTTCAAGGTGAAGTTTTTGATTGGTTATATCTGGATTTCAATATGTTAAAAGAATGTTGTAATTCCTTAAATCTGAACTGTGACCTTGTAATATCTGGAGAGCATTACGACTATTTAGCTAAAGTTTCCCTTAAGGGAGAATAAACTCTTAAAAAATTGCGTTTAAAACTGAAACAATCTCAAAAATGAAAAGGAATCATATATTTCTGTTTTTGGCTCTACTGGGGCTGTTTATCGGATGTTCATCTGATAGCGACCCAGCCGAAACACCTCCAGACCCGCCACAGTCAGAAACTCCCTCACCTCCTACTCCACCAGAAAATGTCGATAGAACTGGCAACCTTTTACCAACAGGAGCCTCAGCAAATGACCTTCTGTCCAACACGAATTTTGATAGAATCCTAATAGAGATAGCCCATGTAACAGGTTTTCGTCCATCCGATGAAACCATGGCTAATTTTCAAGAGTTTATTCGTCAACAGACCTTTAAAGAGGATATTGAAATTATTTTTAATGAATTACCATCTCCTGGTGAAGAAACTCTTACACTCCAGGAAATTGACAACTTGGAACGTGAAAACCGAACAGCCTTCAATGATGGCCGTACACTGGCTGTATATATTTACTTCGCCAATTCTCCTTCAGATGGTGATGATATTGAGGAAGGTTTGGTTACTCTAGGTGCCGTTTTTAGAAATACCTCCATGGTCATTTTCGCGTCTACTATTAGAGGTTTGGCCGCTAGATCAAGTACTATTACTTTAACGGATATTGAAACAGCAACCCTCAACCATGAATTTGGGCATCTTTTTGGGCTTGTCAATCTTGGTACCGAGCCGGTAAACGATCATGAAGATACCGAAGCTCCAAACCATTGCAATGTTGACGGTTGTTTGATGCAAGCCCAGTTACAGTTTGGCAGCCCAACTGCTAGAGGTTTAGTAGCCAAAAGTGAAGTCTTAAGTTCCCCATGTACTCTTGATGGAAACTCTATGCTGAAAATCTTACAAGCTAGGGCTCAGAGAGGTTTAGCTGTAGTTCCAGTATTAGATGACGAATGTGTATTGGATTTACAAGGTAACGGAGGTCGCTAACTTTAAGGAATATTCAAATATTTATGAGTCTGTAGGGATATTTTCCACTTTGGATGTTCCATGACATAATCCACTATTTGTGGTATCATTTTTTCTCGTACACTCCATTCGGGTTGAAGATATAGAATGCAGTCTTTGGAAACCTTAGCCGCCTGTTCTTCGGCAAATATAAAATCATGCTTGTTGTAGACAATTACCTTAAGCTCATGGGCTTTTTCGTAAATCTCGTCTGTTGGCAGCTTATTCTTTTTTGGAGAAAGACAAATCCAATCCCAAATACCCGTTAAGGGATAAGCTCCAGAAGTTTCTATATGTATTTGAAGGTTTTTATCCTTTAATCCTTGCGTTAACGGGTTCATGTCCCAGGTCAAAGGCTCTCCACCAGTCACCACAATGGTATCGGAATATTTAGCTGCGTTTTCCACAATCGTATCCACGGCTGTGGGCGGGTGGGTTTCTGCATTCCAACTTTCCTTCACATCACACCAATGACAACCTACGTCACAACCGCCAACACGAATAAAATAAGCTGCCGTGCCCTTATGGTACCCCTCACCCTGAATGGTATAAAACTCTTCCATCAAAGGAAGCATTGTCCCTTGATTTACCAAATCCATAATCTCTCCAGAAACCATAGGGCAAAGATAGTTCTAAAGGATTGGAAGATAAAAGCGAATTGAAGAACACTATTCCTTCACCGCAATGACATCAATTTCAATTTTGGCATTGGCTGCCAAACCCGCTGCCGCATAAGTGGTGCGTGCGGGTTTTTTGGTGAAATATTTGACATACACCTCATTAAATGACCGAAAATCATTGATATCGCTCAAAATAACCGTACACTTTACCACATTGTCCAAAGTGAGGTTGTGGCGCGCCAAAACTCCTTGTATGTTTTTGATAGCTTGCTCCGTTTCACCTTTAATACCTCCTTCAGCTAATTTACCCGCACTGCGGTCCATCCCTATCTGCCCTGCTAAAAAGAAAAGGTTCCCTGCCTGCACGGTCTCACTGAAAGGAGCCTTTTGCCGTTGAGGGTCAGGAGATTTATGAAAAATGATTTCACTCTTTTCCTGGGCATTGATGGAAAGTACCACCCCGAATACAGCTAGAAGTAGAAAAAAGGAAAGTTTTGGTTTCATCATGGCATTTTTAGAATTGCTTAAAATTACCCTATTTTTATCGGAAAATGAACTCCATGGGGCGGAAAGAAGATTTCTTAGCACATATTGAAAAAGGGTATACCACCAAAGGTGATTTTATCACCATGGGTGCAGGTATGGTTGACGGGGAAACCGTAACCAATGCATTTGTAAAAGTGCCTTTGAAAACCTTAAACCGGCACGGATTAATTGCTGGTGCCACCGGAACGGGAAAAACCAAAACCCTTCAGGTAATTGCCGAAAATCTTTCGAATAAAGGAATTCCGGTACTTCTTATGGACCTTAAAGGTGATCTTAGCGGAATAGCCCAACCTAGCCCCGGCCATCCGAAAATTGATGAACGCCATGAAAAAATAGGGCTACCTTTTGAAGCAAGTGGATTCCCCGTTGAAATACTAACGCTTTCAGAACAAGATGGGGTGAGGTTACGTGCTGCTGTTTCTGAATTTGGACCTGTGCTGCTGTCTCGAATTTTAGACCTTACTATAACCCAAGAAGGTATCGTCGCAGTCGTCTTCAAATATTGTGATGACAATAAACTTCCTCTACTCGATTTAAAAGACTTCAAAAAAGTACTACAATACGCCACTGGGGAAGGAAAAAAAGAATTTCAATCACAATACGGTAGAATCTCAACCAGCTCAACAGGCACCATACTTCGAAAAATAATCGAACTGGAACAGCAGGGTGCGGAGCTTTTCTTTGGTGAAAAATCCTTCGAAGTAGATGATTTGGTGCGCATAGATGAAAATGGTAGGGGATATATCAATATTATCCGATTGACGGATATTCAGGATAGACCTAAGCTATTTTCAACATTTATGTTGAGTTTGTTAGCTGAGATATATGGAACATTCCCAGAACAAGGGGATAGCGACCGACCGGAATTGATTTTATTTATTGATGAGGCCCACCTCATTTTCAAAGAAGCATCGAAGGCCTTATTGGACCAAATCGAAAGTATTGTCAAACTAATCCGTTCCAAAGGTATCGGACTATATTTTGTTACTCAAAATCCAACCGACGTTCCTGATGATGTACTGGCCCAACTTGGGCTGAAGGTGCAACATGCACTTCGAGCATTTACTGCCAAAGACCGAAAGGCCATAAAATTGACAGCGGAAAACTACCCGGATTCGGAATTTTATGATACCAAAGAGGTATTGACCTCTCTTGGTATTGGAGAGGCCTTAATCTCAGCATTGGATGAAAAAGGAAGACCCACTCCCTTGGCCGCTACCATGCTTAGGGCCCCAATGAGCCGTATGGATGTGCTTACACCTACTGAGTTGGATGAAGCCATTGGGAAATCCAAATTGGTTAAGAAATACAACGACGATATTGATCGAGAAAGTGCCTATGAAATCTTAAATGAGAAGATAGAAAAGGCAGAAAAAGAAGCAGAAAAGGAAAAAGAACAAAAAACGACCTCAAGAAGAACTTCATCCCGAAGCCGGAGCACACGCATGAATCCGGTGGTAAAAGTACTGACCAGCGCTACCTTCATTCGTGGTGTTTTGGGGGTATTGAAAAAAGTTATCCGATAAAATTCAAAATGAAAAAAGTATACATTGTTTTGTCCATTATGGGCATGGTTCTGTGCAATTCATGTGAAGAAAAAGACACAACCTTCCTAATCGCTGAAAACCAAATTGGTCCTTTACTGAAAGACTCCCCTGTAGCTGATATTGAACTTATTTTTTCCAAGGATTCAATAGTACAAGATACCTTAGCTACAAAATTTGGTTCCGCCCTCGGAAAAATAGATGTTTATGAGAAAGGAGGGAAACATTTGTTAACGCTCACTCCAAATCAAGATAGCATTCCCACTATTGAGAACATAAGGATCTTTGATGGAAGGTATGCTTCCGAAAAAGGAATTGGACTTCAAAGCACTTTTAAGGACATCAAAACAAATTATTCGATAAAGAAAATAGCAACTACTTTGAATAGTGTGGTTATTTTTCCCAAAGAGAGCAATCTGTATTTTACAATAGACAAGGAAGACCTTCCTGCGAACCTGAGATACACGACTTCAACCATTGAGGAGGTGCAGATTCCCGATGACGCAAAAATAAAATACCTTATGTTAGGTTGGGATTAAATTCAAGGTATGGGCAAAAAATACTCGCTTCAAAAAAATCCTTTTATCGTCCCAACGGATGACGGCAAACATATTGCTGAGCATTTCGGTATCGCTACCGATGGGAATCATGATATAAGTATTGCCCACATGATTGCGCCTCCTGGCTGGAGCGAACCTTTTCAAACCCCAAAATTTGATGAATACACCATGGTGGTTCGCGGCAAAAAACAATTTACTATAGAGGGTGAAACTTTGGTATTAGGTGCCGGAGAATCTATTAAAGTGTATAAAAACACCCGCGTGCAATACTCAAATCCATTTGATGAAGAATGTGAATATATTGCGATTTGCCTACCGGCCTTTAGTCTTGAAAGTGTAAATAGAGAAAGCTAACACCAATCCATTTTTTCAAATTCTAAAGATTTATTGGTATTTTGGGAGAAATCATCAAAAAACACCATGAAATCACACCTAACACTCCTGTTTGTCTTTCTCTCTCTTTTTTTAAGTGCCCAGTTTAGCTATGAACCTAATTTGGAAAACCCCTATGGTTTACCCAATCCAGAGGCTCCCAAAGAAATTTTGGACTTTGCTCCTTTGATTGGGGAATGTCGCTGCAAATCAGAAAAAAGAAATCCAGATCAGACTTGGGCAGAACCTGAAGATATGATTTGGAGGTTCAAATACATCATGAATGGTACAGCTATCCAGGATGAAACCCTTAAGGAAGACGGAAGTCACTCGGGAAGCATTCGTCAGTTTATTCCAGATAGCACCAAATGGTATGTCCACTATTATAATTCCTCTGCTCCTACAACCACTTTACCAACTTGGGAAGGGAGTAAAAAGGAAGATGGTACTATTGTTTTATATCGAGACCAAAAGGCTCCCAACGGCATGGACGGTTTCTACAGGTTGACTTTTTATGATGTCAAGTCAAATGGATTTAAATGGGTAGGAGAATGGGTGGACAAAACTGAATCTGTGGTTTTCCCGTCTTGGAAAATAGATTGTTCCAATGGAAAAGTCACTTCTGGTAATGAATCTGACAAAGCTAAGATTCAATTAGCCGTTCAAAATTTTTCAAAAGCTTATATAGCCAAGGATTATGAAACCATGGCACAGAGTTACACGAAGGATGGCAAAATATTTCCAAATAATCTACAAATCATTTCGGGGAGGGATACCATCAAAAAATGGTGGGAAGACGGAAGTGGTTCAGATGTTTTGAGTCATAGGATTGTCCCGGAGGAAATTACCTTTATTGGAGACAACGCTTATGATTTTGGCTATTATTCTGGTTCTAGTAAGAATAAGGAAGGGGAACTATCTGAGTGGAAAGGGAAATATGTAGTGGTTTGGAAAAAGGAAGATGGTAACTGGAAGATGTATCTCGATATTTGGAATAGGGTCAGTGACTAAAGGAGACCATATTTTTCCCTATTGGCCAAGACTTTAGGAGAATTTAATTGCATCCATTCGGTCAATTCTAATAATTTTTCCACATAAGAATGGCCAAACTCGGTCAAACTGTATTCCACGCGAATCGGAACTTCGGCATATGCCTTTCGGGAAATGTATCCATCCGCTTCCAAAACCTTTAAGCGTTGGCTCAAGACTTTATTTGAAATACCGTACACGTACTTTTTAAGCTTATTAAAGCGCAAAGTTTCAAAATACGCCAACCATAAAATAATCAATGTACTCCACTGGTCAGATGCTACGGACATTACATCTCTTACCGGACAAAGCGAAGGAGGATTCTTGTAGTCGATGTGACCAAACATTTTTTCTAACTTTTTTGTTATCCTAACCTTCTGATTATCAACTATAGTTTCCATAATAACACCTGATTTTATGAGAGTTACCATAAAAAATGTCGAAAAATACTTTTATTTTTACTCTCTTTAAAAGAGTAAGTTACAAAAAGTAACCATATGAAAAAAGTTGTTGCCAAAATACTTCCTGCGCTTTACGGTCAGTATTTTAACTTGTTATCCTTTTTTGCTCCACAAAAAACAGCCCACAAGGCATTTGTTTTGTTCTGCACAGTTAGAAAAGGGAGAGTACTACCTCAACAAGAGGAATATCTGGAACAAGCGAAGCAAGGGATTGAGAAAGTATCTGGACACCAAATACAAACCTATTTGTGGCCTGGTTCAAAAGAGACCGTACTTCTTGTACATGGTTGGGAGAGCAATACATTTCGTTGGCGAAATCTTATCCAAAAACTAAGTGAGGCTAGTTTCAACATCATTGCTTTTGATGCGCCCTCCCACGGACACTCTTCTGGAAATATTTTGTATGTCCCGCTATATGAGGAGGCAGTCCACTACATGATAAAAAAGCATAACCCGAAGTATCTCATAGGTCATTCCGTGGGTGGTATGACTTTGATGTACAATGAGTACAAAAATCCTAATCCCGATGTGGACAAAATGGTAACGATTGGCTCGCCCTCCGAATTCCATGAAATTATGGGACAGTATCAAAGTATGTTAAAGTTCAGCGACCGATTTATGGGACATATAGACCGCTATATCTTCAATAGATTTGGATTTCATATCCGTGATTTTTCCACTTCGGAATTTGCAAAAAAGAACACGAAGAAAGGACTGTTGTTCCATGACCGTTTGGATGCCATAGCACCATATCATGCTTCAGAGGAAGTGCATAAAAACTGGAAAGACAGTCAATTGGTAAGTACGGAAGGGCTTGGACATTCCATGCATCAAGAGGATGTCAACAATCAAATCATAGAATTTTTGCAGGCTTGAAAAAGAAGAGGTAATTTCACTAAAACCAATTTCAATGTCAACTATCACTCCTTTTCATGTCGCTATCCCAGTTCATAATTTAGATGAATGCAGAATCTTTTATCGTGAGGTGCTAGGTTGCGAAGAGGGACGTAGTAGTGACCATTGGGTGGATTTTAATGTGTTTGGACATCAAGTCGTCATTCACTATAAGCCAAAATCTGAGGAAAATTTGCATACCAATCCTGTTGATGGCAAGAACGTTCCCGTCCCTCATTATGGCGTTGTTCTTCCTTGGGATACGTTTCAATCTTTCTCCTTAAAATTAAAGGAGAAAGGCATTGATTTTATCATTGAACCGTATATCCGCTTCGAAGGCGAAGTAGGAGAACAAGCCACCATGTTTTTTTTAGACCCTGCTGGAAACGCATTGGAGTTCAAGGCGTTTAAGGACATGGGACAACTCTTTGTGAAATAAATCAGTCTATTTGCAAGCCTTTTCGTTTTACCCAGAAATACGCAAAAACTATATTTGGAATCCAACAAAGCCAAGCCACAATTTTATAGGCCGTTAAGAAATCACCAAAAGTTGCAAGCGTTACGGGCAACCAAAAACGGATGGTAACTGCGGCATAACAAGCCGCGTAACTGTAGAGCACCATACCACGATACAAGGACATGTCTTTTTTCTTACGGGCCAAATAAGCTTGTATCGTAGTGAATAACCATAAAATCGCCAAAACTGCAAAACCTAAGGACGCGACGAATCCTCCTTCCGCAAAAAAACTAATACAAAGGGCACATGCGCCACCAATGAAAGCTGTCCAAATGTACGCTTCTCCCAAACCAGTATACCACGATGCTTTTGTTTTAGCTAATTTTTTACTGAACTGAGACCAACCCACTAAAAGTGCTGTTGCTCCAAAAATAATATTCCCATGAAAACCTATACTCCAAAGAACATTACCCATATGCCCATCAGTTTCGCCTTGAAGCAAGCCCATTGTTCTGTCCGTAAACCAATAAACAACCGGATATGAACCAACACTAATAGCTGAAAAGACGAAGACAAACCAAGCAACTTTATTGGACATACGCGCTATTGATATCTCCAACTGACTAAATCCGCACCGGGAGGAGCAGACTCCATAATTCGTTTCATAATTTTTGGCACATACATGGAATTATATCGCAATCTGCTAACGTGATTGGGGTTTTCATGATCTCCATTCCAACAGTGCTCTGCCCTATCTCCATAATCTACTTCTCCACCATAATAGGGGTCTGTTGTACTTTCCAAAAAGTCTTCCATTAAATAGACCGCGTTATTTAGATAGTAGTTATCCATATCACCGCAATAGATATTAATTTTACCCTTTAACTTCTCTCCTAATTTATCCCAATCCCGTTCCAGGATATATCTCAAATCATAATTTTCTTTCCAATACTCAGCTACTTCGTGGTTTATCTCGCCCGTCATTTTATCCCATAATCGTTGGGGATAACCATCACTGCCTTGAGGGGAATATGTCGCTTCCCAAATATCCCATTGTTGTCCAGAGCGTGATTTGGCACCTAAAACCAATTCCAAATGATTGTATTCTTTTACGCTGTTTTGGACATTGCCCAAATAGTCTCGATGACCTGGAACCTCAGTGACTTTATGCTCTGCAGGATAATAATATGCGTTTTGATCTTCATAGATATTTGTCAAACAATACGCTCGAAAATCAATAGGGTCTGGGCAAGCAGCAAAACAGCCATTGTATTCATCAGGATATTTCACTTGAACAGCCAGTGCTTCCCAGCCTCCTGTTGAACCACCATATAAAAAGCGTGACCAGCCTTCACCCATGCCCCTAAATTCTTTTTCGATGTGAGGAATGAGCTCATGGGTTATGGCATCTCCATATGGCCCCTGACTAGCCGAATTCACGGCATAGGAATCATCGTAGTAGGGTGTTGGATGCTGTATCTCAATAATTAGAAAGCGTGGAAAATCCGGTTCGTTCCAACGCTTGTAGAAATCATAGGCCTCTTGTTGTTGGAATATGTTATACCCTTCAACATCAAATCTTGCCGAATAATTAGGTTCCAAATTCGGGTCTGGTGGCGTTGTTCTAAATCCTCCAAAATTACTTGGAAAATGACCATGGAAAATCATCAAGGGATATTTAGCCTCAGGGTGTTCGTCAAACCCTTTGGGCAAAAGAACGTGTGCTCCCAAATACATATCACGACCCCAAAATTCCGATAGTTTTTCGGACTTTATCTTGATGTGTTTTATCCACTCCGTATCCTCAGGTTCCTCAATGGGAGGAATCATTTCCTCCATTACCAATTCGATTTTCGGAACCATACCATTTTTAATTTCAACCTTTATGGGCTTACTGTAGATATTTCCTGGAGAACGATTCCATTGTTGCCCTTCACCATTGTCCATTGGTAACTTAACCGTATGGCCTGTGGATAAATCAAAAGTTTCATACACGTGTAATAGCGCTTGAACGTAATATTCGCCATCCGTCAATTCTGCCATACTGGAATAGGGAAAACCAAAAATGGAACTGTCAAATGCTTTCTTTTGATTCGGCTCCATTCCTTCTACATCCATTCCGAAAATGGGCTGGGCATTTAAGCCTGCGCTAATTTGAAACCGAGGCTCTTTAGATTCATCCGAAGCAAACATGAGCAATAGACGCCCATCCAAAGCTTCTGCACTTACAGAATCCGAATAGGAAACCTCTATGATAGGTCCAGTTTCATTTTGGGGTTGACAAGAAAATAGAAATACACTAAAAAAAACAAATAGAATTGCCTGTAGTCTCATGATTTGGTTGTTTGACTGGAAGATACACAATTTAGCGTTAGATTTCGCCTAATCTCGCCATTGCACGGTTACTCCATTCATCGAAAAGTTACAGTTGAAGATATGAAATGATGTCTATCTGGCGTTCAAATAGATAGCATCCTAAATTTTACCCAAATATGAAAACTATACTACTTTTGGTTTCTCTGGTTTTTGCCGGATTCGCTTTAGGCAGTTGTACCAATGATGAAGGAGAGACAGAATTTGAAATTCTGAACCCTGAAGAAGACGCCAATGTTTTGCTTCAATCTGAAGAGAAAACGACTAACTAGCTTTTGCTCGGTGCCTTTCCCTGGCCAATAAGGTATTTTTTAGTAGCATGGCGATGGTCATAGGACCTACTCCTCCAGGCACTGGCGTAATATATGAAGCTTTTTTGCTTACATTTTCAAAGTCAACATCCCCAGTGATATAATACCCTTTTTCCTTGGTTTCATCAGGAACACGGGTAATCCCCACATCTATTACCACTGCGCCTTCTTTGACCATATCGGCCTTTACAAAATGCGGAATCCCTAAGGCCGAAATTACAATATCTGCTTGGGCGATAACTTCTTCAATATTATTGGTTCTGCTATGTGTTTGAGTTACTGTCGAATTGCCTGGAAAGCCTTTTCTTCCCATCAAAATACTCATAGGTCGGCCTACAATATGGCTACGACCAATAACTACGGTATGTTTCCCTTGGGTTTCAATCTTATAGCGTTCCAGTAATTCCAAAATCCCGAAGGGAGTGGCTGGGA
This sequence comes from Bacteroidota bacterium, assembly GCA_039184805.1. Classification (GTDB taxonomy): domain Bacteria; phylum Bacteroidota; class Bacteroidia; order Flavobacteriales; family Flavobacteriaceae; genus Flagellimonas. Next base: position 53,965 of record JBCDAX010000022.1, read on the forward strand.
TAAATGTGCTCATATCCAATGCCATTTTACCGAAGTTGGTAGGATGGAATCCATCCACATCTTTATCTGGGTCAATGGCCATAATGACTTTTTGCGTATCGATTTGGTCAGGCAGCGGCAACTGGACGATAAAACCATCTATATCCGCATTCTTGTTCAACTCGTCAATGGTTTTAAGCAATTCAAGCTCACTGATGGTATTCAGCAATTGAATCAAAGTAGATTCAAAACCGATACGTTTACAAGCACGAACCTTACTTCCCACATAGGTAAGACTGGCACCATCGTTACCTACAATAACAGCAGCTAAATGAGGGACTTTTTCACCCCGCTCCTTCATTTTGACTACCTCAGCAGCTATTTCGTCCTTAATGTCGTTTGATACTTTCTTCCCGTCCAGTATTTCCATAGTGCTCTTTATCTTTTTGGAATTTGATATCTATCGCATATTCTGCATCATCTGCATCATCTTTTTACCTCCGCCACCTTGCATCATTTTCATCATCTTGCTCATTTGCTGGAACTGTTTTAGAAGCTGATTTACTTCTTGAACAGACCGTCCACTACCCGAAGCAATGCGTTTTTTACGACTTGCATTCAGTTTTGAAGGATTGGAGCGCTCATCTGGAGTCATTGAGTGAATAATGGCCTCAATGTGCTTAAATGCGTCATCATCAATATCCATCCCCTTCATAGCCTTACCGACTCCTGGAATCATACCCATGAGGTCCTTCATGTTCCCCATTTTCTTGATTTGTTGGATTTGGCTCAAGAAATCATCAAAACCAAATCGATTTTTGGCAATTTTCTTTTGGATTTTTCTGGCTTGCTCTTCATCAAACTGCTCTTGCGCGCGTTCAACCAAGGAAACCACATCACCCATACCTAAGATTCGGTCAGCCATACGCGATGGATAGAACACATCAATGGCCTCCATCTTCTCTCCCGTACCAATGAACTTGATAGGTTTATCTACTACGGATTTAATCGAAATGGCTGCACCACCACGGGTATCCCCATCTAATTTGGTAAGGATGACACCATCAAAATTCAACACATCGTTAAAGGCCTTCGCAGTATTCACTGCATCTTGACCGGTCATGGAGTCTACCACGAAAAGAGTTTCCTGTGGCGTAATAGCTTTATGGATGTTTTCAATCTCGGTCATCATCTGCTCATCTACCGCCAAACGACCAGCGGTATCAATGATTACAACATTGCACCCATTGCTTTTTGCATATTGGATTCCTGCTTTGGCAATCGCAACTGGGTCATTGTTTCCTCTATCTGAATATACCTCCACCCCTATTTGTTCTCCAACTACGTGTAATTGGTCAATTGCAGCTGGGCGATAAACGTCACAGGCAACCAAAAGTGGTTTTTTGGTCTTTTTATTTTTAAGGTAATTCGCCAGTTTACCGGAAAATGTGGTTTTACCTGAACCTTGCAAACCAGACATTAAAATCACGGATGGACTTCCTGAAAGGTCAATGCCCTCTGCTTCACCACCCATGAGCTCCGTCAACTCATCCTTGACTATTTTGACCATAAGCTGGCCTGGCTGAAGGTTGGTCAATACATTTTGCCCAAGGGCCTTTTCCTTGACCTTATTGGTAAATTCTTTGGCTATTTTAAAGTTGACATCCGCATCTAACAGAGCTCTTCGAATTTCCTTAATGGTCTCGGCTACATTAATCTCCGTTATTTGGCCATGCCCCTTAAGTACGTGTAGGGCTTTGTCCAGCTTATCACTTAAATTATCGAACATCGGTTTTTGTCATTTTTGAAGACGGCAAAGTTACAAATAAAAAGAAAAGGACGGCCTTGGGGAGGACCGTCCTTTTCATGACTATTGGGGAAATTGGTTATGGTTTTTCAAAAACCAAAGTTTTGAAATTCACATTTTCGTCTTC
>JBCDAX010000023.1:0-53254 GCA_039184805.1 Bacteroidota bacterium
ATTTATGTGAAAATTGAACTAGAAACCATATCACCAAATACTAACAGTCCCTTTCGCCTGTTACACCTTCCTAGACTGAATGATCTATTTTATTGGCATTTCCATCCAGAATACGAACTGGTATATATTGAAGGTGCCAGCGCAACGAGGCATGTGGGGGATAGCATTTCGAGTTATATGGAAAGTGATTTGGTATTTATTGGGTCCAATATTCCACATTTGAATTTTGATTATGGTGTTCAAACTGATTATATCAAAGAAGTTCTTCATATAAAACCTTCTTTTAAAGACAATGTCCTTCTCAATATTTCTGAACTGGAAGATATTCTTAGGCTCTTTGAAAGGTCAGGTCACGGTATCGTTTTTACTGGAAAAACCAAGGAACAGATTGGTATTCGATTGAAAACACTGTATGAGCTTTCTCCTTTTGAGATGTTTATGCAATCCATTCAAATATTAAAGGTATTGGCAAATAGCAAAGATTACTTTTTGTTGCACGACCACCCTTATGTGAACACGTATAGAAAAAAAGAACAAGACCGACTTCGAAGTATTCATGAATTTGTGGATAGGAACTATCAACATAAAATCGCAATCAAAGAAGTTGCTAATCTGTGTAATTTAGGAACAGAATCCTTCTGTCGTTATTTTAAAAAGACTACCGGGAGTACATTCACCAATTTCTTGAACCAATATCGAATCAGCCAGGCTAAAAGACTTTTACTAATGGGGAAAAATGTTAGCGAAACTTGCTATGAATGCGGATTTGAGAGTCTTTCCTATTTTAATAGGACCTTCAAAAAAATAAGCAATCAGAACCCTTCAGACTTTAGGAAGCATTTTAGCAAAACATCCTGATGCAAGTAGATAGGCTTTGAATTCATTCCATTAATTGCAAAAAAAACCGCCCCAAGCTAGCACTTGAGGCGATTTTTAACTAAATAACCAACCAAAAAACTTGTCTATATAGTCGAACACTATGTTTTGTCCTTACATTTTTCTTTGCCGAGTTACGTTCATTATGGAATTTTTAACTTTTTCCCGCTTTCTACCCGTCTTTGGATTTGCTTTTAGGTACTGTATAAATCCTCTTCCTGTAAACTCGTATATCGTTCCGCTTGCTACGTGATATAACTCTATGGTACTATCATTAATAACGTATAGCTCGAAATAATCATTGCCCAAGAAATCGTAATCCAGTGTTAAAGTTTTGAGGGTATTGTCCCCTTGCACATCAAAAACCTCATAAACCCCTTCGTAATCCCATACCAAGTCCACTAAGGGAATTGCAACGTTATCTATGGAAGAACGGAAAACACCCTGACCACCACCAGATAAAAACTGAAGGTAGTTCTCATCATCAAATTCGTTTATCGCCCCAACTTCACTAGTGAATGTTTTTTCCCATGCTTCATATTCCTGCAAGAAATAGTGAATGTTGTCATAAAATACTAAATCGTAGTCAAAATTATTTCTTTGATACCCTCTTAACAGATATGACGTGTTTGTATTTGGATTGTACAGTTCAATAGTACGATCATTTACTGCCAACACTTCTAAAAACCAAAGGCCATCAATATCATGATTAATTTCCACAGCTCCATTGAGAGTTCCATAGGCCCCTACATCAATACCAAAACCGTTTCCTGTATTTCCAATTCCGGTCAAATTATTATTTACATATAGAATACCCCTATTAAAGGATATCGTAAATGCTCGTTGTAAAAACGGAACTTCGCCATTTCCTCTACTGGCATTGATGTCGATGTACCATAAATCGTAACTCTCTAAAACCAGTGCTGTGTTTACGGGTGACGCATCGATGAAGTCATCCTCGATAATAACATCTGTGTAGCACGATGAGGCTAAGAGGCCGATAAAAAATAATCCGAATAGTAGTTTTCCATTTCTCATAATCTCAGTCTTTTGATTTGACTATATCAAACCAAGCATTGTGCCAAAAATTATAACTATTTGATAATCAGATATTAACATGTTGTATAATGGATTCATTAGTTTTGGGGCCTTAATTCAAATTATGCAAGAAACACTTCGTTTTGGTGTCATCGGTGGGGGTAGTTGGGGTACTGCCATTGTAAAAATGCTCTCCGAGAACCTTGAACAAATAGCTTGGTATATTCGTAATGATTCCATAATCAGACACCTACAGCGAGAGGGGAATAATCCACACTATATAAGTTCAGCCCAGTTTGATATTTCGCAATTGCGGCTTAGCTCTTCCGTAAATGAAATTGTAGAAACCTCTGACGTGTTGATTTTTGCCATTCCTTCTGCTTTTCTGGAAAAAGAATTGGCCAATTTGACCCTTCCATTAAAGGATAAAATCGTTTTTTCAGCCATTAAGGGTATTGTGCCCGAAACAGGATTAATAGTGGGTGAGCATTTGAATGAAGTATATCAAATTCCCTTTGAGCAAATTGGCGTATTGACGGGACCATGTCATGCCGAGGAGGTAGCTCTTGAACGTCTATCCTATCTTACTTTGGCTTGTTCTGATACAGCAAAAGCTGAACTGGTAGCTAATAATCTGAAAAGTCACTACATACGCACCAAAATATCCGACGACATTATTGGTACAGAGTATGCTGCCATGCTCAAAAACATCTATGCCATTGCCGCTGGAATTGCACATGGTTTAGGGTATGGTGATAATTTTCAAAGTGTTTTAATGAGTAACTCCATTCGCGAAATGAAACGCTTTATCGGGTGTGTCCATAAAATGAAACGCAACATAAACAACTCTGCCTATTTAGGGGATTTATTGGTTACCGGTTATTCTATTTTTAGTCGTAATCGCATGTTTGGAAATATGATTGGTAAAGGATATACCGTTAAAAGTGCAATGATGGAAATGAACATGGTAGCTGAGGGATACTATGCTGCAAAAAGCGCCCATGAGTTAATGGCCAAATTGGAGAAAAAGGCGAAGACTCCAATTATAGATGCCATATACAACATTCTTTATAAGGAAAAAGAGGCAAAAAAAGTGTTCAAACAGCTTACCGAAAAATTGGATTAGGCTAGAGCGCCAAAACCTCATCTGAAACACTTTTCCCTCTAGGGATGGAATTGTTATTTACATCAATGGTCATTGCATCATAAGATTTTATGTGATGTTTATTTACCACATAGGATTTATGGACGCGTGCAAAGTTTTTGGGAAGCTGCTCCAAGGTAGCTTTTATCGTACCGTAACTTGTTATTTTCGATTCGTCAGATAAATGATAAGTAACATAATTTCCCAACCCTTCTATAAACAAAATATCATCTGTAGAGACAAGATGTGTTCTGCGGCTTGAGCGTATTTCTAAAATCTCATTTTCAAAACCTTGACTTTTTTCCGATTCTTTTACCCATAATTGGAAAATCTTGACAGCCAAAATAAAAAGTACAGTTGTATTGATAAGCACAATTGCCCTTACCAACATCATAATACTGAACAGTCCTCTACTGGAATCATTCAACAACAAATTCTCATAAAATAGATGTATAAATACGCGCTGCAGAAAACCCCCCGCCAAAAGCATAAGACCGTATCCCAATAAAAAGGCCCAATACCTTTTCTTCATCAAATACTTGGGCAGTAAAAAGTAAATGGTAAAGTATACCGCCAAAATACGAATGGGCATCAAAACGAACTCCAAATAGAATGAAGCCAAGTACCCTTCTTCTTTTACCCAAATAAGTCCAAAAAGAACATAGTATGTGACCCAAAAAATGATATGGGTCGCAATTCTTGAATTAAAAAGGTAAAAGTCCTTCGTTTTATTCATTTCGTCAAAATCTTAAATCAGGCTACACCTACTTTTCACATAAAAACAAGCGTTGCAGATATAAAATCCACTTAGCCTAAAAATAGCCATTCTAGCTTTAAGCAAATCTTAAAAACAAACAGATGATACACAAAACAATAGCTTTTGGTTTATTAACCTTGCTTTTTCTAAGCCTGCATCCTATCCAAGCACAAAATTTAGGAAGAAGAAGTACATGGGAAGCCCAGATAAAAGGACCCGACGCAAATGTGCCAGGAGCTCAGATTAGCAGTATTGAACCTAATAGTCCTTTGGCAAAGGCCGGTTTTTTATCTAATGATATAATTGTAGAGGTTAATGGGGCCTTGGTCAAAGATGCAAACACTTGGAGTGATATGACCTATGGGCTTCGCGCATCGGTAGAAACTGAAATCAAAGCGCTTAGAAATGGAGAGCTTATTGAGCGAAATGTGGTATTCAATCCATTGAGCAGAGAGGAGCATGAAGGGTTGGATACCTATTATGAGGAGATAACGAGTAGCTACGGTATCTCCCAAAGGGTTATCATTACAAAACCCAAAAAAAGCGGGAAGCAACCGGCTGTTGTTTTGATTGGAGGTTTGAGCTGTTCCAGCATAGAAACCTATTCGGGCAGACGTGGCACAAACTGGGGGAAAACCATAAAGAGCTTGGTAGAAAAATCCAACATGGTGGTTATGCGGATTGAAAAGCCGGGGGTTGGGGATAGTAATGGAGATTGTAGCAAAGCGGATTTTCTTATGGATTTGGAAGGCTATCGGAGCGCGATTCGCTATCTCAAAGCAAAACCCTATGTGGATACCTCGAGAATAATAGTGTATGGATCCAGTATGGGAAGTGCTTTGGCTCCAGTTTTGGCCAACGAGTTCAACCTGGCTGGTGTTATTTCAGATGGGACTTTTTTCAAAACTTGGTATGAACATATGCTGGAAATTGAACGTCGAATTCTATCTTTCCAAGACAATACCGAATCAGAGATTGTTGAAAAAATGAACAAGTACTATATCCCGCTTTATCATGGTATGCTCATTCAAAAAAAGACCTACCAAGAAGTAGTTGAAGAGTATCCTGCTTTAGCAGAATACAACTATCATGACCCTCAACATATGTATGGTCGTCCCATGGCCTATTACCAGCAACTTCAGGATTTTGATTTAGCTGGAGCGTGGGAAAAAGTGAAAGTCCCAGTCCGTATTCTTCGTGGCACCAACGATTGGATTATGTCTTCTTTTGATAATAAAATGATTATTGAGGTATTGAAAAGGAACGGACATAAAGACCACATACTGTATGAATATCCCAATCTAGACCACTGGAATACCATTCATAAAAGTGCAAAGGATTCTTTTCTAGGAAACCCTGGTGAATGGGACCCTGGAACTATAAATCTTATTATTACATGGATTCAGGAAATAGCGGGAATCCGTTCTTAAATGCGCTCTAAGGAAAAATTGGAGTGTGATTCCAGTTCTTCTTGAATCTTTTCTTTGAACGAGAGCATCTGGGCATTGTCATAACTGTATACCTTTTTGAACTCATCCATAACAGGTTCCATATAGGTGCGTACACTGTCAATGTCAAAATATAGTCTTCCTGTTCTGCGTATAAAGAAATCCAAAGGACTGGAAGCCATTTCAAATGCAATGGAGAACTGTGCTTCTGCACGAATCAATTTAACATAAGCATCCTTGTTTCTCAAAGAAGCATAGTTTTCCAAAATGATTTCCGTTTGCTTTCCATAGGTGGTAACCAAATACCAAGCATCGTATTCTGAAAACCCATCGTCCTTAATGCGTTCGTAAATCTCGCCTTTGTATTTTTTTACATGCTTATACTTTTTGAAATCATTGCCGCAAAGAGGAATCTTGTGAGTTGAGCAAGATTCAAAAGATATTCCTTCATCTTCCTCCATTTTCTTGGCAATCCGATTTACCACTCGTTCCGCCATTTTACGATATCCCGTTAGTTTTCCTCCAGCTATACTTACCAGTCCTGTATCCGAGGTAAAAATTTCATCCTTTCTGGAAAGTTCTGAAGCAGATTTTCCTTCTTCGTGAATCAAAGGTCTCAAACCAGCCCAAGAAGAAATAATGTCTTCCATCTCCAGATTAATGTCGGGGAACATATTATTTACAGCGGAAATCAGATAAATGGCATCGGCCACATCGGTTCGCACATTGTCTTTATCCAAATTGAAGTTGGTATCGGTTGTACCTACATAGGTCACTTTTCCTCGAGGGATGGCAAACATCATCCGACCATCTGGAATGTCAAAATACACAGATTGTTTTACCGGCAGTTTTTCTTTTGGGAAAACCAAGTGAACCCCTTTGGTAAGGTGTAAGCGCTTCCCTTTTTTGGAGTTGTTCGTGCTCCTCAGTTCATCCACCCAAGGTCCTGCGGCACTAATTACGTGTTTTGACTTTATTTCGAAATCATCCCCAACTATTTCATCCTTAACCCTAACTCCGGAAATGGTGTCATTTTCATAAAGAAAGTCAACCACTTTGGCATAGTTCATTGCCTTGGCGCCATATTGGAGACTTGTCTTTATGTTCTCCATGGTTAAACGAGCATCGTCAGTTCTATATTCTGCATAATATCCTGCTCCGTTCAATATCTTTTTCGGCAAAAGCGGTTCCAATTTCATGGCCTCTTTTTTTTCCAACATCTGCCGTTTATCATCGCCGGTTACCTGAGCCAAGATATCATATACCTTAAGGCCAATGGAAGTCAACCATTTTCCATAAGAACCTCCCTCGATAAGAGGAAGCAACATCTTTTCCGGAAGTACTAGGTGAGGAGCCAATTTGTGTACAATAGCTCTTTCCGAACCTACTTCCTTTACTAGCCAAAAATCAAATTGTTTTAAATAGCGTAGCCCTCCATGAATCAATTTAGTGGATTTGCTGCTAGTTCCCGAGGCAAAATCTCCTTTTTCTACCAAGGCCACTTTCATTCCGCGGGAAGCCGCATCCAAAGCAATTCCTCCTCCCGTGATACCTCCACCAACTACAACCAGATCAAAAGTCTCTTTGGTCATTTCTTGAATGGTATGCGCTCTATCCAGATTGGAAAATCTTATATTCTCTTTCATAATTTTTGCAATCAAACTTCAAAAATACATATAATGTAAACGTTTACACAATCCCGGTATTTAAGTTTACATTAACTCTTAAGGGTAAACCCCGTTTTCTATTATCGGCACATATTCTCAACTTGTACCTTAATACCATTGCTCGTTTCCTTTTTCCCAAACTGTTTTATGGTTTGTTTTGGCCCATCTTGGAACCTTATTCTTACCTCAATACTTAGCAAAGAGTCCCGCGTAAGGTCGTTCCGACACCATCAATCTATATAGCTCTTCTCCAAGAAATAATTTACAAGTGCTTCCTTCATTAAAACGGATTGTTCTCCAGCTTTCAAAGGAGGTAGTTGTTCCTTTACCTTATAATGTGGCCATCCTTCCTCATCAAAAAAATCAAAATCATAATACCCATAGGGCTCCAAAAGTCTACAAATCGCGATGTGCATCAAGTTCACTTTTTCGTCTTTTTTAAAGCTCCTATGGAAATTGCCAAGCTCTTGTACACCGACTAGATAGATAATCCCATCTATTTCCAACGGATCTCCATCAGAAAACTGGGTCGAAAGTTTTTCCACTAAACGTGCCCATCTCTCTTTTAGCTTTTCATCCCTAGCCATAACGTGTATTGGTTCCGTAAAGGTACAAACCAAAGTTCTATATTTGTTAAAAACCCATAGGTGACCTTTTTTGACATTGTTGTTGGTATTTTATTAGTCTGGGGACTTTTCAAGGGTCTCAAAAATGGACTTTTTGTTGAGATTGCTTCTTTGTTGGCCCTTATTGTTGGTTTGTATGGAGCCTTCCATTTTTCTTATGTTACCGGAGATTATTTAAAAGAGCAGGTAAATTGGTCAGAAACCTATGTCAAAGTTGCTGCTTTTCTCATAACCTTCTTTATCATAGTGGTCCTTGTACATTTCGCAGGTAAATTCTTGACCAAAGTCGCCGACTTTGCCATGTTAGGTCTTCTAAATAAAATTGCTGGGGGCATATTTGGCGCTCTCAAAACCGCCATTATTCTTGGTGCTCTTCTTATTTTCTTTGAAAGAGTAACTGATTCCTTCAATTTTGTGGATGAAGAGACCCAACAGTCCTCTATTTTTTATGAGCCCATAAAAGAAATCGGGGCCTTGGTTTTCAATTTTGTCCTTAAGAAAAAAGAAGATCTTCCTGAGATGGAGGGTTTGAACAAAGATGCGTGAAATGCAGCTTTTTTCGATAAACAGTCGACTTTCCTCTGATTTAATTGTCAGAAATTCCTTCTGAACCTACCCCTAATCGGATAAATCTGTTTTGTTATGGAGTTTTTATGGTCTCGCTTGCCTTCTCTTCTAGATTAGCCAAACGAGCATAAGAGAATACTAACGAACACCCCCGAAAATGAAAAAGTTAAGCACCGCGGCTTTCACGGCTGCTTTAGCTATCATACTCATTACATGCAGTAAATCTTCTGCAACCTCCGAACAGGAAATCATAGCTAACAATCAAGAATCTATAAACAAAGGGGATATTAATTCAACTGAATTAGAATCAGAATTATTGAATTTGATGAATACGCATAGGGAATCTATGGGGAAAAAACCGCTACTCTCAAATTCAGAAGTGTATTCTTACGCAGAGGACCATAACAGTTATATGATTTCACAGAACAAGTTAAGCCACGATAATTTTGAGTCCAGAGCTGCGCAAATTACAGCAAGGATAAATGCTTCCAGAATAGGAGAAAATGTTGCACGCCACTATAGCTCAGCACAACTGGCTTTGAGCAAATGGTTGGAAAGCGATGCACATAAAAGTACTATAGAGGGAAACTACACACATACCGCACTAAGTGTGGTTTTGGACAAAGAGGGACGTCCATACTTCACACAGATTTTTATGTTGGTGGAATAAGAATTTAGTCTAGGTTATATTAGAAGTGATTTTGAAAAGGCCTGTTTTACTACAGGTCTTTTTTTTACCTTTCCTTAAAAATAGCAAAATGGCCATTAGAGAACCATTCAATCTTACTAAATGGGTGGAGGAAAACAGGGATATTCTTAAACCCCCCGTAGGGAACAAAAATCTATACAAAGAAGCAGGAGATTATATTGTTATGATCGTGGCTGGCCCAAATGCACGTAAAGACTATCACTACAACGAAACCGAGGAGCTTTTTTATCAGTTGGAAGGAAATATTGAAGTTCATATTCAAGAGGATGGGCAGAAGAAGACCATGAAGCTAGGGCCTGGGGATATGTATTTGCATCCTGCCAAAATACCCCACTCTCCTGTTAGGCATGAAGGTTCAATTGGTTTAGTAGTAGAACGAAAGCGAGACCACATGAAGGTAGATGACGGTCTTATGTGGTTCTGCGATAATTGCAATAACAAACTCTACGAAGCCTATTTTACGCTGCACGATATTGAAAAAGATTTTTTACATCATTTTAAACACTTTTATGGTTCCAAAAAACTAAGAACCTGCAACAATTGTGGAACTATAATGCCTGTTGACAAACGTTTTATCGCTGAAGACTCTTAACATGATAATCATTGCCAAAATTATTACAGCCTTCGTAGCACTTCTCCATGTTTATTTTTTGTGGTTGGAAATGTTCGCTTGGACCACAAAAGCCAAAAAAGTATTCAGAAACTTTCCCAGAGATCTATTTGAACCAACCAAAGCCATGGCGGCCAATCAAGGTTTGTATAACGGTTTCTTGGCAGCAGGTTTGATTTGGTCTCTCATAATCCAGGATGTCCAATGGCAACTGAATGTTGCCTTGTTTTTTCTGGGTTGTGTGCTTATCGCGGGAGTGTATGGGGCGATTTCGGTTTCTAAAAGAATCTTTTTTGTTCAAGGAATTCCGGCATTGCTAGGAATTGTCTTTTTTCTCCTTTCATTTTATCTCTAATTTCTAAGCCCGAGAACTTTCATTCTCCGTATTTTTGTGAAAAATCTAACAATACCCTTTTAAAAAGTTATAAAAATGTCAACTGCTACGCTTTCTTTTGGAATGGATACCGCCTTGAAGCAATTAGGTTTGCAAGAAATCAATCATGGTACTTCAACGGGTGTTGATTCATTTGGTTCTGGTGAGCTTATCGAATCTTTCTCACCCGTGAATGGGCAAAGCATCGGTAAGGTTACCTCAACCACTGAGGAAGAGTATGAAAGGGTAATGCAAGCTGCTACCGAAGCTTTTCAATTTTGGAGAAAAGTGCCAGCTCCCCAACGTGGAGAAATTGTACGCCAATTTGGGGAAAAGCTTCGTGAATTGAAAGAACCCTTGGGAAAATTGGTATCCTATGAAATGGGAAAATCCTACCAAGAAGGGTTGGGCGAGGTTCAGGAGATGATTGATATTTGCGATTTTGCGGTTGGGCTTTCACGCCAACTGCATGGGCTTACTATGCATTCGGAAAGACCAGGGCATCGTATGTATGAACAATATCATCCGCTGGGAGTGGTTGGAATTATATCAGCTTTTAACTTCCCTGTAGCGGTATGGTCCTGGAATACGGCCTTAGCATGGGTATGTGGTGACGTCTGTGTATGGAAGCCATCTGAAAAGACACCTCTATGTGGGGTGGCTTGTCAAAATATTATAGCTCAAGTATTGAATGAAAATAATCTTCCTGAGGGAATTTCCTGCCTCATCAATGGTGACTATACCGTTGGGGAATTTATGACCCATGATAAAAGAATTCCTTTAGTTTCCGCAACTGGCTCCACTAGAATGGGAAAAATTGTAGCACAGGCAGTTGCTGCCCGTTTGGGAAAATCCCTTTTGGAACTCGGAGGGAACAATGCCATTATTGTAACTCCCGATGCAGATATTAAAATGACCGTTATTGGAGCCGTTTTTGGGGCAGTTGGGACGGCAGGACAGCGCTGTACCTCTACCCGAAGGTTAATAATTCACGAATCCATTTATGACCAGGTGAAAAAAGCTTTGGTGGATGCCTATCAACAATTGCGTATTGGAAATCCATTGGATGAAAGTAATCACGTGGGACCTTTAATTGATTCAGATGCCGTAAAGATGTACAAGTCTGCTCTCCAAAAGGTCCAAGAAGAAGGTGGAAATATAATCGTGGAAGGCGGAGTGCTTTCCGGAGAAGGTTATGAAAGTGGTTGTTATGTCAAACCGGCCATTGCCGAGGCTGAAAACTCATTTCACATAGTTCAAGAAGAAACCTTTGCCCCGATTTTATATCTTTTGAAATATTCCGGTAATGTTGAAGAAGGCATCGCCATCCAGAATGGAGTAGCCCAAGGTCTTTCTTCCGCAATTATGACCAATAATTTAAGAGAGGCAGAGCGATTTCTTTCCGTTGCTGGAAGTGATTGTGGTATCGCCAACGTCAACATTGGAACTTCTGGAGCGGAAATTGGAGGTGCTTTTGGAGGTGAAAAAGAAACTGGAGGAGGTAGAGAAAGTGGTTCTGATGCCTGGAAGGTATATATGCGCCGACAAACGAATACCATAAACTATACAACAGAACTTCCTTTGGCTCAGGGTATAAAATTTGATTTATAAAAATCAAAACCGCCAACTTACGATGAACGTAAAACTGACGGCCTTAAAACCAACTTAACTAACTCAAACTTAAATTAAACCCTATTTCAATGCCGGAACTTCGTCGGGAGAAATAGGATCCCTTACCTAATATGTACCCAAATTTCATATTATTTGTTCTTCAAGTCAAAGGTTAGCGTATCGTTGGTAAAAAAAACTGTATAGTTGGTATCTCTGACCAATCTTGGTCAATATTTGAAATGCAGAAGTAATAAAAGATTCAGTTTTGGTTTCTGCCCTTTTCTCCTGGATAAAAGGTCTCTACTGGGTCGCTTTGCCAAAACTCCTTGGTCACTACATCCATTGCTGTAAGACTCCCTTTAAAGGCAGCCCCGGTATCTATGTTCCATACGTTTGCACCATTTTTTGGAACTACCACTTCTATTTTGGAGATTGGTGTATGCCCAATATAAATTTCCTTATAATGTGTAAGCCTTTTGGGAAAGTTGTTGTCTTCTGGCTTTAAGTTTGAATCTAAGGCTCGAGCTAGTTCCCAAAGGGTTCTGTCCCAATAGAAAAGCTGGTCAAAATATTCATATTCTACTCCTTTTAAATTGGTAAAACCCGCATGAAGGTAAAGCCGATTTTCCTCATCTAAAAAGTAGTTCTCCAAACCTGCATAAAAATCGAGGTGTTTTTCCCAAGTAGTTTTATCCGCCCTCAGATACGAATCTCGTGTAGCTGAACCACCATGTGCCAACCATTGGGGATTCTCTTTTTGACTAAGCATCCACTCCCTACAAAGTTCGTCATGGTTTCCTCTTATAAAAGTACATTTCTGATGGCCTTTCAAATGGATTAGAAAGTCAACAGTCTCAACAGCTGTGCTCCAACCATCTACGTAATCTCCTAAGAAAATAAGATGGTCTTCAGAGTCTACATCAGCCCTTTCTAGTAGTTGCTCAAGTGCCCTTAAACCCGAATGTATATCTCCAATAACCAGCTTTCGCATAACCAAATTTTTGGCAAGTATACATAACTCTTAGATATTGATTTTAAATCAAGGTTTAAGTTATGTTTATTGGTATGAAGTCTCATATCGTATTTTTAAAAATCACAGAGCAAAATTGTTGCATGAACAACTTTTTATTTTTTAACAAAAATTTATATATTGTAAGACATTCCTTATCAAATTGATCACGAAGAGCTTCTACAGTAGTAATCTCACTTTAATTTCTTTTTGATGGGTAATTAATTTGAAGACTAACATAAACCTCACGAAAATGAAAAAGAATTACTCTACGCTTAATCCACCTTGGAAGTTTTTAAATCCTAACTAAGGATTCTTTCCAAATTCATTTGTCATTTCATTTCATGCTAACGCACTTGAAATGACTATTCGTTTATTTCAATTAATAATAGATTAACCTCATAAAAATGAAAAAAAACTACTCTAAGTGTAGTCGCCTTTCTGGTTCTTTTACTAACAAAAAGCGATACACAACTTTACTTTTAATTCTATTCTTTCTGGGAGCCATTCCAGTTTTGACCGCGCAACAAATGCAGCGTATACCTGGAGAAGTAGTCGTTTGCCCTGCTAAATTCAAGGATGAAAATTCCAGAATGGCTATGGGTCAAATGGCTTTGAAGGAGGCTATGAGAAAGGCCCAACCTTTGACCAAGAAAGCAGCGACAGCTGAACTACTCATTACCTTTGGCCCCGGAGCTCAAGGAAATACCGCAGTTCAGGAAGCTTTTCAGTTTGCCTTGGAAATTTGGTCCGAAGAGATCGTTTCGCCGGTGCCTATTCGAATTTTTGCCGATTTTGCAGATCTTGGGCAAGGAGTACTTGCTTCCGCAGGGCCAACCACTTTAGTAAATAACTTTCCAGGCGCTCCTCAAGCTGATGTATTTTATCCCATTGCACTTGCGAACTCTTTGGCAGGTGAGGATTTAGCTCCAGATCTGGAGTTTGACCTAGTAGTTAACATAGGTAATGGCATCCCTTGGTATTTTGGCACGGACGGAGACACCCCAGCTGGACAATTTGATTTTGTTACAGTAGCTCTCCATGAAGCAGGACACGGTTTAGGATTTATTGATGGTGGTAACGTCAACAACAATACTGGAGTTGGAAGTATAAACAACGGAGGTGCCCCTTTTGTCTTTGATACTTTTATAGTTGATCCAGACCAGAATTCAGTTCTTGATATCCCTAATCCTTCAGAGGAACTTGGAACTTTTTTAACCAGTGGTGACGTTTTTGTAAATGGTCAATTTGCCGTTGAAGCTCTTGGAGGTGTACTTCCGGAACTTTTCGCTCCAAATCCATTTCAAGGGGGCTCCAGTATTGCGCATTGGGACGAAGCGACATTCCCAGCAGGAGACCCGAATTCCTTGATGTCTCCACAAGTAGGTAGCGCAGAATCCAATTTTGATATTGGAGATATAACCCGAGGACATTTTAGGGATATGGGTTGGGTTCTTGCAGAGCAACCTCCATTCAATATCACTCCCACCATCTTTAACGTAGAATTAAATGTTGAGGAAAACACAACACGGGATATTACTATCACCAATGTTTCCGACGGACCCATAAACTTAACTTCACTACCTGCTTTGGGTGCACAAATAATTCGTTCCTCGACGCCTTCAGAGTTTACTTTGGCCGCCGGTGAATCAACTACCGTAGCTATTAACCTAAGTACGGAAGGTGTTCTTGCTGGTCTTTCACAAGAAAGTATAATATTCACAGCCGAAGGTTTTGCTGTAAGTGATGATGTTACGTTTAACTTTAGGGTATTGGATGGCACGGAAGCGCCAATTATCGTGGTTAACCCCGATGCTTTCAACGAGACTATAGAGCAGTTTACTATAGAAACAAGGGATTTGGTTATAGACAATCCTGGAAACGACAATTTGAGTTTTAGTATCTCGGTAGGTGACAATACAACACCAAACTTTGCTAGCAGAGTTAACGCAACTCAACAAAGTATCAAAGCTAATGGGTTTACCAAACAGAAGATTTCCAATAATGCCTCAAGGGGGAATTCTCTGACAAGCTTGCTATCCATTAATGGCACAATGAACAGAATAGTGTCCGATCTTTTTGCTGAAGATTTTGAGGGTCTTACCCCAGGAGATATAAACGGACAGGCTGGATGGTTTGGTAGATTTGAAAACAATTGGACCGTTTCGAATTTAAATGCTTTTGACGGTACGCAACACTTAAGGGCTATTTCAGATGGTTTGGGTGGAACAAGACCTGCTGCACCTTTAGCTCTTTCTCCAACATTCACGGTTGGAAACGAACCTTTCTCAGTAATGTCTGCACAAGTTAATCTGGAAGGAAGCGGAGTCAGCTGGGAAATTATTCCTCAAAACACGGTACAAGGTTCAGTGGTAACTCGTCTTCGGTTTAACGGCGATGGCACAATTGATATTCTGGATGGTGGTATTGGTGGGTTTGTTCCTGTAAATGTTGCTGTACCAGAAGGGTATTTTGAGGTGCGGATTGTTGTGGACAGGGACACTTCTGCTCTACGGGTTTTCTTTGATGGTGAACTGGTTTATTCTGGTGAAGGTTTTGCCAATTCAATCGACAACGTAGCACTCTTATCTGATATGGCCGTAACAGGGTCTACTATGGATATTGACAATCTAGATGTAACAGATGGAGATGCCGAAGCCTTTTTCTTATCCGTAGCTCCCATTTCCGGAGTTGTTCCTTTTGGTGAGTCCTTAACTGCGAGCGTTACATTCGATGGAAGACTTTTAGAGCCAGGTGTGGTCAATGCGGTAATCACTATTGATAGTGATGATCCAAATACACCCTCTTTGGATGTTCCTGTGACTCTAACAGTGAATGCTCCTCCAAGTATTTCTGTCAATCCTGAAAGCATCAGTGCTTCTGTGAATGTGGAAACGGATGTTCCTCCAATAGCAAATTCATCTTTCGTAATCTCTAATTCTGGAGAAAGCACACTAGAATTCACTACATCTTTTAGTCCTACAACCTTTACACCACAGGCGGGTTCGCCAAATGATGAGTTGTTGAAAAATTTAGATCGTACTAAATATGGCTTGGGTAGTAACTTCACTGGTACAATACAATCCGTGAAAAGCTTAAATGTTCAAAAGGAAACACTTGACAAAAGTATTTTGAAAAACACTACTGCAGTTACTGACTCCATTTTCTACGATTCTGGCGTGGATTTCCCTGGTGGTTTTGTGGGTCTTGGTGCAGGTGCACCAGGTATTAGCACAGCCATCCAATTTGATGTGGTAAATCAAGATTTTGCACTTACAGCAGTGCGAAATGCATACCGAACCGAAGGTTTGAGCAATGTGGCCGTATTGTTACAGGTTTTCACTGGAGGTGCTTCGCCAGCAGATGGTGAACTATTATTGGAACAAGTTGTTACTGGTGATAGTCCCAATGGCATTGTGGTTTTGGAAGAATTGATTACCCCTTTACAATTCAGTGTTGGGGAATCATTTTGGGTTGTTCACTCCTATCCTCAAGGAATCGATTTTCCCCAGGGTACCGATGATACTATCGAAAACACTAGGCCTAACACATACGCCTTTAGTTCAGATGGTGGCGTGACATATACGAATTTGGATGGTTTTGCTTTCTTAACCAGAGCATTATCCGATGGTTCGGGAGCCTTTATAGAGCTCTCTCCAAGGACAGGCACAGTGGCTCCTGGAGAGTCCTTGGAAGTAAGCGTAAGTCTAGATGGATCTATGTTACCCAATGGCCTTCATGAGACAGATATTCTAATTGAAAGCAACGACCCTCTTAATCCTTCTGTTATAGTTGCAACAGACTTTGAAGTTTCTGGTCAAGTTTCAGGTATAGAGGTCTCCGATGAGCTTTTATTGTTCAACGATGTATTCATTGGCGCGGCAAGTGAGAGAACATTTACTATTACCAATACTGGAATTGACAATTTAAATATTTCAAGTATTGTTTCGGATAATCCTGATTTTACGGTTTCCCCAGATACGGGAGTCGTGGAATCTGGAGATGATTTGCAAATCGCTGTGACCTTTGCACCAACCTCAACAGGAAGCAGTAATGGTATTCTTACGATAAACAGTAATGCAGAAGGTGATGGGGCTCTAGAAGTCATTGTCAATGGAGTTGGTGTAGTTGGACCCTTTGCCGTTTTACCAGAAGAAGTCTCTGAAACTGTCTCAGAAGGTAAAACAGTTGAAACTACTATTACCTTGCAAAATGAAGGGGAATCTCCATTGGTTTTCTCTTTCCCTGAGTTTACAGTCGCTGCGGCATTGGCAGATCCTAACATTCCAATGCAGGTTGCAGAGGTCTTACCATTTGAAAATTTTTCCAGAATACAGGAAAAAGGATTTAAAGATAGCCGTATAGGTGCTCCAATCGAACTCAGTATGGGTCGCGATTTAGGATTCGGATACACTTGGATAGATAGTGATGAACCTGGCGGACCGGTCAATAACTTTGTTGATATAACTGCGTTTGGCCTTGACCTAACTGGTTTTCTAATTGATGGGGCAGGTTTTGGAGACGGAACAGTTAGTTTAGCACTACCATTCCCTTTTGAATTCTATGGCATTCAATATGAACAACTTTTTGTCAACGCCAACGGATTACTATCTTTTCAACCCCCAACGACACCTACCTTCATTAATGGACAAATCCCTGTTAATGACGGCTCAAATAACATTATAGCTCCTTTATGGACAGATCTTGAACCTCAGAATGGAGGATCCGTACATATCCTTGGTTTTACAGATGCGGTAATTATACAATGGACTAATGCCCCTACATTTACAACCGGAGCAGATACCGGTACTGTTACTTTCCAAATAATTCTCTTTGATGATGGCACAATTGATGTTTATTACGAGAACGTTTCCTCCGCTATTTTCTTGGAAAACGCAACGGTTGGTATTGAAAATGCAGATGGTTCCGACGGAGCACAAGTAGCGTTCAACACGCCTTACCTTAGAGATGGTTTAGCTTTACGCTTTATCGCTCCAGAGATTCCTCTGACACCTTTTATTTCAGATATCTCACCCTTGTCAGGTGTAGTTCCTGCTGGAGGAGAAACAACTCTAGATGT
This sequence comes from Bacteroidota bacterium, assembly GCA_039184805.1. Taxonomy (GTDB): domain Bacteria; phylum Bacteroidota; class Bacteroidia; order Flavobacteriales; family Flavobacteriaceae; genus Flagellimonas. The sequence goes on from JBCDAX010000023.1 coordinate 17,516, forward strand.
AACACTCGATGCTACGGATTTACTCGCGGGTGTTTTCTTTGATGAACTTAGGATATCAAGTAATTCACCAGATATTACTAGAAGTACAACTTTATTTGAACTAACTGTCTTAGAAGGTCCGAGGGTAACTGGATTCACTTTAATAAATGCGAATACAAATGAGCCGATTGGCTCACTTGAAGATGGGGATATCATAGACCTTGCAGATTTTCCAGTAGATATCAATTTTAACATTGAAGCCAATGTAAGTGAATTCCCTGTGGGTAGTGTTGTTTTCGACTTTAACGGAGAAGAAGGTTTTAGAACGGAAAGCTTTGTTCCCTATGCTCTGGGAAGCGATAATGATGGAAACTTTAACCCTACTAATATCCCATTGGGCGTTAACTCATTAACTGCTACACCTTTTACCGAATCAAGGGGTAATGGCGACTCTGGACTATCCAGTTCGATTAATTTTGACGTAATCCGCACCTTACAAGCAGTAACATTTGCATTGATTGATACAGATACAAATACAATTGTTTCACTAATAGAAGATGGACAAGTACTTGATTTGGGAACCTTCAGCACTACGAACTTTAGTATTGAAGCTCTGGTTGGTGAAAATTCTGTAGGAAGTATTGTTTTTGACTTCAATGGGGTAAACAATTTTCGAACAGAAAATTTGGTCCCATATGCATTGGGAAGTAATAGTGGAGAAGACTTTATTCCCATTGACATACCACTGGGAATAAACAATTTAACAGCCAACGGCTTTTCGCAAAGCAATGGAAATGGTGACTTGGTTGCAACGGGAGCAATATCCTTTGAAGTAATCCGAACCTTAAGTCCGATATCTTTTAATTTGATAGATACGGATACCAATACTTCCGTTCTTGTCATAGAAGATGGTGATGTTATTGATTTCGGTCAATTCCAAACATCAAACTTTAGTATTGAAGCTGTAGTAGATGATATAGAGGTTGGAAGTATCGTTTTTGACTTTAATGGAGAAGCTGGCTTCAGAACGGAGAGCTTTGTTCCATATGCCCTGGGAAGCGATAATAATGGGAACTTTTTTCCTGTAAACATCCCATTGGGAATAAACAATTTAGTTGCCAACGGTTTTTCACAAAGCAATGGAAATGGTGACTTAGTTGCAACGGGCTCCATATCCTTTGAAGTAATCCAAAACTTAAATCCTATTTCTTTTAGTTTAATAGATGCAGATACCAACACGCCTATTGTGGTCATAGAAGATGGTGATGTTATTGACATAGGGCAATTCCAAACTACAAACTTCAGTATCGAGGCCATAGCGGAGGGTATAGAGGTAGGAAGTATTGTTTTTGATTTCAATGGAGAAGCCGGATTTAGAACCGAAAGCTTTGTTCCATATGCTTTGGGAAGTGATAATGGTGGAGACTTCATACCTGTGAATATCCCATTGGGAACAAACAATTTGGTTGCCAGCGGTTTTTCACAAAGCAATGGACAAGGAACGCTGTTAGCTACAGGGGAAATATCTTTTGATATTCAAAATACTCAGTCTTCAGAAATCCGTGTATTCCCAAATGCTACTTCCGATATTGTAAATGTTGGGTCCAAAGTGAATTCTGGCAAGAGATTCACAGGCACTATATTCAATATGTTCGGCCAATTAGTCCGTTCAAATTTGATATTTGATTTTAAATCTTCCAATACGCAATCGTTTAGTATTGCCGGTCTTTCTCAAGGTATTTATGTCCTTGAATTAAGAGATGAAAAAGGTAATATAGTATCACAAAAGAAGATTATTAGACGATAGCGTAGGTTACTGATTCTCAAAAAGGGGCAGCCATATCAATGGTCGCCCCTTTTCTTTTTTAAAACAATAAATAACTCGCTTTAAGAAAATGGACCGTAGTCTTTTTCATCACCATTACCACAAAATTTTGGACTAGCGCTCTTTTTCTCCTTATTTTAGTTTCCACAATACACCAAACCAGATATGAAAAAAGTATTCTGTGTTGGGGAACTTCTAATTGATTTTGTTGCTGAAAATCAAGGGAATGACCTTTCAAAGGCAAATAGTTTTACAAAAAAGGCAGGAGGGGCTCCCGCCAACGTTGCTTGTGCTATCTCCAAACTAGGAGGTAAAGGCGTTTTTGTAGGAAGTGTGGGCACCGACCCTTTTGGATCTTTCCTTTTGGATACACTTAAAAGTGAAGGGGTTGATATTTCCCTAACCCAAACCTCCTCCATTTTTACCACCCTTGCCTTTGTTTCTATTGCGGAGGATGGGGAACGAGATTTTGTTTTTAGTAGGGGCGCAGATCGAGAATTGACATATGAGCCCTCTCTTAGGAAGACCTTTCATGGTAATATGCTTCACTTAGGCGCGGCCACCGCACTTTTAGGAGGTCCGTTGGAAACCGCTTATAGTAAATATCTCTTTGATGCACTGACCAAAGAAATGTTCATTAGCTTTGATCCTAATTTTAGAGGAGATTTGTGGAAAGGAACTGAAGAAAAGTTCATTAAAAAATGTATGCCTTTTGTTGAAAAGTCACATCTATGCAAGTTCAGCAGGGAAGAAGCTCTGCTACTTTCAGGTGCTTCGGATGTGGAAACAGCCTGCGATGTACTTCATGAGGTCGGGACAAAAATCATCACTGTAACCTTAGGTAAAGAAGGTACTTTAGTAAGTTCAAATGGCACCAAACAAATTGTTCCCAGTATTTTAGTCCATCCTGTAGATACCACTGGGGCAGGTGATGCCTTTATTGGTTGCCTCTTGTATCAAATTTCTAACTTGGACAAGTATGAACAGGTTTTTACAGAAACTTCCATGTTGCGCAACATGGTGGAAAAAGCAAACAAGGCCGGGGCAATAACAACAACTGCCTATGGTGCAATTCCTGCACTTCCTACAAAATCTCAATTAGAGAGTTAATGAATCAGGCTTCTTTACATCGTTTATTGTCCTCAAAATCTGAGGACAAATCTCCAGAATCGCTCTTCCACCTCAGAATGGCAACCAACCTCAGCTTGATTCAAAATCTTTTCTTTTCTCTTTATCCCCAGACAGAACACGAGTCTTCTTTTCAACAGTTATTACAGCTGCTACCGAAGCTTTACAAAACAAGGCCTGATGAATTAAAACTTCAAGATATCAATCGTATTTCATCAGGTAATTGGTACCAATCCGAAAAAATGGTTGGAATGCAGCTCTATGTGGAGCATTTCAACAGAGACCTTAAGGGGCTTAAAAAAAGGCTTCCTTACTTAAAGGAATTTGGCATTAATTTTTTGCATCTAATGCCGCTTACCACGAGACCCTCTGGAGAAAACGATGGGGGTTATGCGGTGAATAGTTATGATAAAGTGGATAAACGTTATGGTACCCAAAAGGATCTTCTCGATTTAACAAAAAAGCTGCGAAAAGAGAAGATGTTTCTGATGCTGGATTTTGTTGTAAACCACACCTCAGATGAATTCCCATGGGCCAGAAAAGCAAAACAAGGAAATAAAAGGTATCAAGACTACTATTATACTTTTCCTGATGACAGTATTCCCAAGGCATTTGAAAAATCATTACCTGAGGTTTTCCCAGAAACATCACCTGGGAATTATACCTATGACCCTGAAATGCAGCGATGGGTCATGACGGTTTTCAACAACTATCAATGGGATCTAAATTATACCAATCCCGAAGTTTTCCTAGAAATGTTGACCCAGCTAATGAACTTGACAAATCTAGGCGTAGATATTATCCGATTTGATGCTTTAGCTTTTCTATGGAAAAAAATGGGAACCATTTCCCAAAATCTTCCCGAAGCTCATATTTTGGTAAGCTTGTTCAGAATGTGCTTACAAGTTGTTTCTCCAGGCACTATTCTGCTGGCAGAGGCCATTGTTGCTCCAAAAGAAATTATCAAATACTTCGGTCAGGGAATTCAGTACGGCAATGAATGTGAAATAGCATATAATGCTTCTCTTATGGCTTTGTTGTGGAATTCAATTGCCACAAAAAAAACGGTACTGCTATATAAAAGCCTGGAAAATGTTCCTCCAAAACCCAAAGATGCTACTTGGCTCAATTACGTCCGTTGCCATGATGATATAGGCTTGGGATATGAAAATCAATTTATTGAGGAAATCGGTTGGAATCCAGAACAACATAGAAAATTTCTCTTGGATTATTATTGCCAAAGATTGGATTGGTCCCCTTCAAAAGGATTATTGTTCATGTATAATCCAAAAACGGGTGATGGACGGATTACTGGGAGTGCGGCCTCACTCTTGGGACTAGAAAAAGGGTTGGAGCAAGACAATTCTATCATCATAAATGAATCTATTTCCAAGATAATTCTGTTGCATGGAATCGTCTTAGCTTTTGGTGGAATTCCCATGTTTTACGCAGGTGATGAAATTGGGACTTTAAACGATTATTCTTTCTTTGAAATAGAGGATAAGCAAGGAGATAGCAGATGGGTAAATAGACCTTACCAAAACTGGCAAGTCGTTGATAACCTATCCAACTTGGAACTGCCTCAATCTAAAGTTTTCCATACTCTAAAAAAACTAATACAAATCCGCAGGGCATCCCCAGTTTTTGCAGACAATGATAACCTCAAGCTACACCATACGGGCAATCATCACATTTTCGCTTTTGAACGTACAAAAGACCAAAAAAGTGGTTTGCTTGTGCTCTCTAATTTTGATGAAAGACCACAAGTTGTAAGCACTTCATGGATTATGAAACTTGGGTATTTTACCAAAGGAGAGCCCAGCGATTTGGTTTCAGGGAACAAGGTGTCCCTTAAAAGTGGCCTTTTACAATTGGATGCCTATCAAATCATTTGGTTGAAAAAAGACTAGCTATATTTCACTTTACGCAAAACCCGCAGTGATTCTTTCAATGATTCGTATACTCTCCCATCAATCTTCTTAAGTAAGGACCTTGCTTTCTCTAACTGTTCACGAGCTTCATCGAAACCGTTAAGATAACAAATCAGATAGGTAGCTGGAAGATGTTTTAAGTCATTGTTTTCAGCTTTGTTCAAAGGAATCTGTTTGCCTAATTTCATCATGATTGAATTATTAGAATTCAATACATGATATAGGGTCTTTTTATCGTATTGAGGCGGTTCAAAGACCAACTCACTATTTATAGAATACTTCCCGTTTTCAGAAAAAGTGATTTCCATTTTTTCCAATGGATAGTACTTTTGTTGTGCGCCTAAACCCAGTTGCACATATTCCAGTGTGGAAAAAGAATCTTCATTATACTCTATAGTTATTTCATCCAAAGCAGAATAAAAGAGTTTTACCTGCTCATTTATCAGTTCTATATCAACCCTTGAGTAATAAGTATTGTTCTTTACTCTCTTGACATTTCCAGCCCAGCATACCACAAATTGCTCCTTAAAAACCTTATAATGGCTACTTAGGTCGGCATGCCTCATGTTCATAAAGTTCATTACAGCATCCAAAGTCAATTCAATATTGTTTCTAGCATGCTGTTCGATAGTAGCTACGGCTGTCGAATTCAAATCTTTCAATTCAATATCAAAAGCTTTGGGTAAACTAATGCTCCCTTCTCGAAAGAATACCGCCCCGCCATAGTACTTCCAAATATTTTTCCGCAGAGTACATACTTTTCCATTGGACTTTATAGTTACAAGCCCCACTACCTTGCCTTCGGGAAGATGAGGAAAAGGTATATTTTCGTATGAAATTAGAGGAGGATTATCTAGATATGCATTAACTAAGTTCTGAATCCTGCTATCGTCAAAAAAATCTACGCCAACAATCTTGTTGTCTTCATCCTCTACGCCTATTACAATAAATGAGTTGTTTTTGGGATTACTGTTGGCCAAGGCACAAACATGCTTTAAAAACTTTGCCTTTCCTTCTTTTTCGCCTATGGAAATAAATCTCTTCTTATCATAAAAGCTATTCTCGTCATTATGGGCCAAGAGATTTTTTACCAATAAGCGTTTGTTAATCATAGCGTCTTCTTCACTATGGTACTACTGGCTTGTGCCGTTGGCATTACGACCAAGTCGGCTATATTCACATGCTTGGGTCGGGTGATAGTAAAATGGATAAGCTCCGCAATATCTTCAGGAAGCAGAGGTTGGTATCCTTGGTATACCTTTTCAGCTCGGAAATCATCCCCTTTAAAGCGAACTTGACTAAATTCAGTTTCCACCAGTCCCGGGTTAATAGCACCAACTCGAATCCCATGCGCATTTAAATCAATACGCATTCCTTGGTTTATGGCATCTACGGCATGTTTGCTTGCACAATACACATTACCATTAGGATAGACTTCCTTTCCCGCCGTTGACCCAATATTGATGATATGACCTGATTCTCGTTCAACCATTTGAGGGATAATAGCTTTGGATACATATAAAAGTCCCTTCACATTAATATCCATCATGGCATCCCAGTCTTCCATACTTCCCTGGTCAATTGGATCTAGGCCATGTGCATTCCCTGCATTGTTGATTAGGATGTCAATTTTGGAAAAAGGTTCTGGTAATGAGTCAATTGCACTGAAAACTGCTTCTTTGTTCCGAACATCGAAATTCAACGTATGTACCTTCGTTTTTGGACTTAAATCCTGCTCAATTTCAGTTAGTCGTTCCTCTCTCCTTCCGCAGAGTACAAGTCTAAATCCTTCCCTTGCCAATATATTTGCAGCAGCTCTTCCAATACCACTAGTTGCACCCGTTATCAAAACAGTTTTTTCTTCCATAGTATTAAATTAGGGCACTTCATGTCCTTGACTTGCCGCCAAAAGTGTAAACCAGTCTTGTAGTTCTATTTCAATTTTGGCTGCCTGAGCAGAAGCTGTTATTCTTTCCTTTGTGGTAGTTCCAATAACTGGAGAAGGTTTTGCCGGATGTTTCAGCATCCAAGCTAAAAGTAATTGACTTTCTTCTGTATTGTATTTCTCTGCCATTTGGGACAGGGTTTCCTTGATAGTTTTCGTTTGTTCAGTTGTTTCCCGAAAGACTTTGCCCAATGGGCTCCAGGACATCGCGAAACGATTCTTGCCTAAGCAATCGTCAAACGTACCATCGTACATAGGATCTAAATGAGTAATTGAAAATTCAACTTGATTGGCGCTTACACCAATCTCTTTTTCCAGCATGCTGATTTGGGAAGGCGTAAAATTGGAAACCCCAAATTCTTTGATTTTTCCACTTTCCAAAAGAGGTGTAATAGCCTCAGCAATTATAGAAGGATTCATCAAGGGACTCGGTCTATGTAAGAGAAACAGGTCCAAATAGTCGGTTTTCAGTTTCCTAAGCGACTCTTCAGCTGACCAAATAATATACTCCTTCGAGTACTCATAATGTTTCAACTGGTTTTCTCTTCCAGAGGTCATTTGAATACCGCATTTGGTAATTAACTGGATTGAGGACCTGTCAATACCACTTTCGGAAAAAGCACTTCCAAAATCAAATTCCGTTGAATAGTCTCCATAAATGTCAGCATGATCAAAAGTATGAAGCCCGTTCTTCAAACAATGCTCCATCAAATCAATCATACCTGCTTTGGAAAGTTGTTTTCCCCAACTTCCCCATGTCATGGTTCCCGCAATAATGGGGGAATAGTTTTTTGTATTTTGCATATAGGGTGAAAGTATAAAAATAAACCCTTAAATACTTCCCAAAACTAAGGGCTTAGCGTTTTTTTTAACCATTAATTAACAGCCGTTTTTTAAATTAATTTTCATTTTGCAACGCTTAGAAAAATCACTATCATTAATCCTTTGCGATAAAAGTTTTGTATGGAAGAAAACACTACTATTGATATTAGTGCTGTGAATGAGAAAATAGCGCATGAAAGTGCTTTTATTGATTTGCTCACCTCTGAAATGAACAAGTCCATTGTAGGCCAAAAACATATGGTTGAGCGTTTGCTCATCGGTCTTTTGGGTCAGGGCCATATTCTTTTGGAAGGTGTACCTGGGCTCGCTAAGACCCTCGCCATAAATACTTTGGCAAAAGCGGTTAAAGGGAGCTTTAGCAGAATTCAATTTACCCCTGATTTACTTCCTGCGGATGTTGTCGGTACTTTGATATACAACATTAAAGAGAACGACTTCTCAATAAAAAAAGGGCCCATTTTTGCCAACTTTGTTTTAGCGGATGAGATTAACCGTGCTCCAGCAAAAGTCCAATCGGCACTATTGGAAGCCATGCAGGAAAAACAAGTAACTATTGGAGATGAGACATTTATCTTAGATAAGCCCTTTTTGGTAATGGCCACCCAGAACCCAGTAGAACAGGAAGGAACCTATCCTTTGCCTGAAGCGCAGGTAGACCGTTTCATGCTAAAGACGGTGATTGACTATCCCAAATTAAATGAGGAGCAACTTATCATTCGTCAGAACCTACGTAGTTCTGCAGGTGAACCTATCAAACCCGTGGTAAGTTTAAAGCAGATTTTAAGTGCTCAACAGACCGTCCGCGAAGTCTATATGGACGAAAAAATTGAAAAATATATCCTGGATTTGATTTTTGCGACCAGATATCCAGAAAAATACAACCTTGACCAATTAAAACCCCTAATCAGCTTTGGAGCTTCACCCAGGGGAAGTATCAATTTGGCAAATGCTTCCAAATGCTATGCATTTATAAAACGAAGAGGTTACGTTATTCCAGAAGATGTAAGAGCCGTGGTTCACGACGTACTACGACACAGAATTGGAATAACTTATGAAGCAGAAGCAGAAAACGTGACATCCGAAGAAATCATCAATAAGATAGTCAACGAAGTGGAAGTACCTTAACCCAATGTGTAATTAACAATGGACAATTTACTTAGGGCGTCCAAGCCTTAAAAATTGAACATTGTAGAATTGTTAATTGAACACATGGATACGAAAGAGCTACTAAAAAAAGTACGGAAAATTGAGATAAAGACCCGGCGTCTTTCCGACCATATTTTTGGTGGGGAGTACCACTCTACCTTCAAAGGTAGGGGTATGACCTTTAGTGAGGTTCGACAGTATCAATTCGGGGACGATGTCAGGAACATAGACTGGAACGTAACTGCCCGTTACAACGAACCCTTTGTAAAAGTCTTTGAAGAAGAACGTGAGCTTACCATGATGCTTATGGTCGATGTGAGTGGTTCAGAGCTTTTTGGTACGGCAAAACAGTTCAAAAAAGAAATCATAACAGAAATATCAGCAACCTTAGCTTTCTCTGCCCTGCAAAACAATGATAAAGTCGGACTCATTCTTTTTTCAGATGAAGTCGAGCTGTTCATTCCACCAAAAAAGGGAAAAAGCCATGTCTTGAGAATTATCAGGGAGTTATTGGAATTCACACCAAAAAGCAGTGAGACCAATATTACGGAGGCCTTTAAATTTTTAATCAATGTGATGAAGAAGAAGGCTATTGTTTTTTTACTTTCCGATTTTATCGCAGATGATTACGATGCTACACTCCGGATTATTGGCAATAAGCATGATGTTACCGGGATTCGGGTGTATGACGAAAAAGAAGAGTCCATGCCCAATTTGGGAATGGTTCAGATGCAGGATGCGGAAACCGGATTGCTGGAGTTGGTCAATACCCGTTCTAAAAAAGTACGTAGCGCCTATGGCCAATTCCATAAGGATAAGGTGGAGTACTTTTCAGATTCCTTCGCCAAATCCGGAAGCGGAGTGATTCATTGTAGGGTCGATGAGAGCTATGTGAAAAAACTATTGGGTTACTTTAAGCGAAGAGGATAATGAGGTTGAAAAGGAACATATTAAGTGCAGAAAGGAACACAGTGCATTTCTTTGTAGGGTTTATCATGACCCTAATTCCTTTTTTAGGCCTTGCCCAAAATGATTCCAAAGTCAGCTCAGAAATTGATACCACTACCATAAAAATTGGAGAACAGATACAGTATACCATTACCGTAGAAACTGATTCAACTAACATTGTTCATTTTCCGGAGGGACAAACCTTTTCTCCTCTGGAAACTGTTGAGGCTTTGCTTACGGATACCATCAAAGAGAGTAATCGGGTAAAACTTCAACGGATTTATGCACTTACCCAATTTGACAGCGGCTCTTATACCATTCCTCCCCAGCGTATCGCCATTAATGAGCAACCCTTTTTTACAGATTCCTTTCAAATCAAGGTGGCAGATGTAGCAGTGGATACTACCAAGCAGAAAATGTACGATATCAAACCTCTAATTCAAGTTGATCGTAGTTACGCCAAGTTGTGGTGGACTATTTTATTTGTCGGCTTGGCTCTTTTAATAATTGGAGGTTTGGTGTATTGGTTCTTTTTGCGAAAGAAGCCATTGACTGAAGAAGAAAAAGAGGCGCTGCTCCCTCCATACGATCGTGCCCTTTTGGAGTTAAAGCGATTGGAGAATTCAAGATACCTCATTCAAGATGAGTACAAAAAATACTATTCCGAGCTAACGGATATTGTACGCTCTTATTTGGAAGAAGATGTAAACGTCACTGCCTTAGAAAGTACGACCGACGAGCTTATTACTAAATTGGAACTTTTAAAAGACGCTGGTGAACTTCAACTCGAGGATGAAACCATAAAGCAATTCCAGCAAATACTTCGAACAGCAGATTTGGTAAAGTTTGCCCGTTCCAAACCATCAACTTCTGTAGCGGAACAAGACCGTAAATTGGTTGAGGAAATTGTAGTAAAAACGCATGATGCCCTTCCTGAGCCAACAGAAGAGGAATTACTTTTGAACGAAGAATACCTGGAAGAACTCGCTAAAAAGAAGCAACGCAAAAAAATATATTGGGCAGCGGCCATTTTTATTGGCCTTCTTATAGCGGGGACTGCATTTTCCTTAATTTTCTTTGGTGTAAAACAAGTGAAGGACAGTGTTTTCGGATACCCAACCAAAGACTTGCTGGAAGGGGAATGGGTCTTTAGTTCATACGGCTATCCTCCTATAGAATTAGAAACTCCGGATGTATTGGTTCGTAACGAAGCGGAGCTACCTGAGGAAGCCCAGGAGTTGGTAAAAGAACTTCAAACTTTTAGATATGGAAGCTATGTGGGACTTTTTGCGGTCAGCACAAGTTCTGTGACCTATAAAGAGCAGACCGAACCTAATTTCGAGGCTGCCATTGCAGGAACCCTATCCACTTTTGAAAGCTTAGGGGTCAAGAATATTATCACTAAACAAGAGGAGTTCACTACGAAATCCGGAGTTCGTGGACTAAAAACATATGGTACAGGTAATTTTAAGAATCCTGTGAATAATGAATCGAAAAGAGCGAAATACAACATCCTCTCTTTTGGAGGAAAAGGTTTCATGCAGCAAATCATCATCACTTGGGAAGATGGCGATGAATATGCCGAAAAAATCGTAGATCGTATTTTGGGTTCGTTAGACGTTAAAACACAAGCTTAAGAATGTTTGAAAATGTAGAATTTGCAAATCCACAGTTTTTCTGGTTGCTACTCCTGCTACCTCTGGCTATTCTTTGGTATGTGTTCAAAAGAAAACAGGAAGTTGCCTCACTTCAGATTTCCAGTATTAAAGGGTTCACTGTGAAAAGCATTGTTTCCAGATTACGACCCTTGCTTTTTACATTGCGTTTATTGGCACTAGCAGCTGTAATCACAGCATTGGCCCGACCCCAAACAGAGGACATCTCTACAAGAACCAAGACCACAAAAGGGATTGACATTGTTATGGCAATTGATGTTTCTTCCAGTATGTTGGCTCGTGACCTCAAACCAGACCGCTTATCAGCTCTTAAAAATGTTGCAGCTGATTTTATCAAAAAACGCCCAAATGACCGAATCGGTTTAGTTGCGTATGCCGGTGAAAGCTATACTAAAACACCTATTACCAGTGATAAGGCTATCGTTTTAAATGCACTGCGTGAAATAACCCATGGCGAACTAGAAGATGGTACTGCCATAGGTATGGGATTGGCCACTTCAGTGAATCGACTCAAAGAAAGTAAAGCCATAAGTAAAGTGATTATACTATTAACTGATGGTGTAAACAATTCAGGTTTTATTGAACCTACCACGGCTGCAGATTTAGCCGTGGAATATGGTATCAAAACTTACACTATCGGCTTAGGGACTAATGGAAACGCTTTGTCTCCCATTGCGTATAATCGGGATGGTACATTTCGCTTTGGTATGCGCCAGGTAGAAATTGATGAAAAACTTCTCCAGGAAATAGCCTTGGCAACAGGAGGTACGTATTTTAGGGCTACCGATAATGAAAAGTTGGAAGAAATCTACGACGAAATAAACAAGTTGGAAAAAACAGAAATAGAAGAGTTCAAATATTATAAATATGATGAAAAGTTCAGACCTCTTGTGCTTCTGGCAGGAGTTTTGCTCTTAATTGAATGGGGGCTTCGAAATTCTATATTTAAAAGCTTTATTTAGGAATAATGATTCAGTTTGACGAAAAAATATACTTCTACCTATTGGCCATACTTCCGGTAATGGCCACAGCTTTCTTTTTTCTTCAAATTTGGAAAAGAAGAACCCAAAAACAATTCGCAGAAACTAGATTATTACGCAGATTAGCTCCTGATAAATCCCAATTTAAGTCTGCCTTAAAGCTCCTATTTCTTCTAGCCGGTTTGGGTTTTTTAATTCTGGGATTGGTGAATCCTAAAATTGGGACCAAATTGGAAACAGTAAAACGGGAAGGGGTTGATATTGTATTCGCTATTGACGTTTCCAAAAGTATGCTTGCCGAGGATATTGCCCCAAACCGCATGGAAAAAGCCAAGCGATTGGTTTCTGAAATCATAAACCAACTCGCCAGTGATAGAATTGGCATTATAGCCTATGCGGGACAGGCTTATCCACAATTGCCTATTACAACGGATTATGGAGCGGCAAAAATGTTTCTTCAGGCTATGAACACCAATATGCTCTCTTCTCAAGGTACAGCTATTAACGCGGCCATTGATTTGGCAAGTACCTATTTTGATGATGAAGAGCAAACCAATCGGGTACTTTTTATTGTTTCAGATGGCGAAGATCATTCAGAAAGAAATACTATCAATGCTGTGGAAAATGCCACTCAAAATGGCATTCGTATCTTCACTTTGGGTGTAGGCAAATCCAAGGGCTCTCCAATACCAATTAAAAGAAACGGGGTTGTGGAGAGTTTAAAGAAGGATAATCAGGGAGAAGTAGTCATTACCAAATTAAATGAAGCTGTCCTAACGGAGATTGCAGATGAGGGCAATGGACTTTATATTGATGGTTCCAACACGGACGAAGCGGTTGAATTCATCAAGGAACAATTGGCACAAATGGATAAGAAGGAATTCGAAGCCAAACAATTTGCAGAGTATAAAGACCAATTTCAATGGTTTCTTGCAATCGGTCTATTCTTTTTATTTTTGGATATCTTCCTTTTAGATAGAAAAACCAAATGGTTGAAAAAACTTAATCTTTTCAATGAGCATGATGATGTATAAGAAGACAAGATTGGTATTAGGTATCTTTTTAACTTTTGGGTGTACAGTATGGGCCCAAGATGCCGAAGTAGATAAAACCGCGGAAAAGAATTTAAAGACTTCCACGAATCTTACATGGGAAGCGAATAAGGAGTTAACCGCGAATGATTTCACGGGAGCCGAAACTGATTACAGGAGGGCAATTTCCAAAAGCAAGAAAAATGCTGTGGCGCCCTACAATCTGGGTAATGCCTATTATAACCGGGAAAGTTTTAGCGAAGCCTTTGGGCGGTACAAACAAGCAGGGGAAACAGCCACCTCAAAAGAAGGCAAACATAAGTCGTTTCACAATATGGGCAACGTGTTCATGAAAAACAAAGAATACGAGAAAGCTGTAGAGGCCTATAAAGAAGCTCTTCGTAACAATCCAAAGGACGAAGAAACTCGATATAATCTTGCGTTGGCTAAAGAGATGCTAAAAAAACAGCAGGACGAGCAGCAAAACGACGAAAACAAAGACGATCAAAACAAACAGGATCAGCAGGACCAAAAAGACAAGAACCAGGATCAGAACAACGAGGGTGATCAGAATAAAGATCAAGAAGGCGACCAAGATGAGAATGAAAATAAGGATGAAGGAGATGAAGGGAAAAATGGCGACAGTAATCCTGAGGAAAACCAAGAAGGGGATGGGGATAAGAAAAAAGAGCAGGAACAAAAACCCAGTGAAGGAGATCAACCTAATGAACAAAAACAACAACCCAGACCAAATCAGCTTTCCAAACAGCAAATTCAGAATTTGCTAGAGGCTATGCAGAATGAGGAGAAAAAAGTACAGGAGAAAATTGAAGCCAAAAAAGTAAAGGGCAAAAAAATTAAAAACGAGAAGGATTGGTGATGTTGAAGTGGGGCGTCTTGTTTACTACATTTCTTTGCACTACGCTATTAAGCGTATCTCATGTCAGTGCCCAGGAAGAAGTTTCCTTTGAGCTCAAATTGAGTAAGCAAAAATTGGGGATAAATGAACGTCTTAGGGCGGAATTTACCATGAACAAGGATGGAGACAACTTCAATCCCCCATCTTTTGAAGGCTTCAAAGTAGTCATGGGTCCTTCCCAATCCATTAGTTCATCATGGATAAACGGAAAGAGAACATTTTCAAAAACGTACTCCTATATTCTAGTTCCCACGGCCAGAGGCAGATTTACAATAAAACAAGCTACAATTGAAATAAGTGGAGATGTTTATAAAACACTACCCAAGACCGTGGAGGTTACAGCTGCGGTGGACAAGCCCAATGACCAAAAAACCGTTGACGATGTTGCCGATGAAAGCTTGCATTTAGTGGCGGAAGTCTCAAAAGGGAATCCGTATCTAAATGAAGCGGTAACGGTTATTTATAAACTCTACGTAAGCCCAAATATCAACGTCACCAACTACCGTTCTCTGGACAGTCCCAAATACAATAATTTTTGGAGTCAAGATATTCCAGTGACCAAACATACGGCCCAAAATGGCACCTATCAAGGTAAACCGTACCGATATGTGGTACTGAAAAGAGTGGTCCTTTATCCACAAAAAGCAGGCAAACTAGAAATCGAACCATTGTCGTTGGAGATTTTTGTTGATGTTCCTACCAATCGAAGAGACTTTTTTGGAGGGCGAATCTATACACAGACTAGCAAAACAGTATCCGCTGGTAGAAGAACCCTTTCCGTTAAATCACTCCCTGAAGCAGGCAAACCAGCTGATTTTGGTGGTGCCGTGGGCGATTTTAAATTTCAGGTGACTTCCAGCAAGAAAAAGTTGAATGCATCAGAATCGCTACAGGCCATAGTTGAAATTTCTGGAAAAGGAAATTTGAAACTGTTTCAACTCCCGGAACCGGAACTGCCAAGTGCTCTAGAGGTCTACGAACCGGAATACAAAGAAAATGTCCGTACCAACCTTACCGGGATGGAAGGAAAAGTGGCTAACAACTATACTGTCGTTCCGTCGTTTCGCGGGAAGTATCCCATTCCAAGTATTTCCTTTAGCTACTTTAATCCAAAAACAAGAAAATATGTCACTTTAAACTCTGAGGAAATCAATATTGAGGTTTTGGAAGGTCCAGAGGGAAGTGCTTCAAGCAATCCAATTGCCTCTAATACAAACAAGCAATTGGTCGTACCCACGGGAAAACAGTTTCATTTCATAAAGCTAAAACCCAATCTTACGTCAGTTGGGTCCAACTATTTCTTTGGTTCCAGAACATTTTATATCCTACTTTTTGCTCCGATTCTCTTAATTCCCATAGCCGTTTTTTCTTTTAAGAAAAGAGAAGCGATTGCCAGTGATGTAGAGGGGAATAAAATCCGTAGAGCGAACCGCTTAGCCAAGAAATTTTTATCTACCGCCAAGAAGGAACTTGGAAATAAGGAAGCTTTTTATGTGGCTTTGGAAAAAGGATTACACAACTATCTCAAAGCCAAACTAAAAATAGAAACCTCAGAATTCAGCAAGGAAAAAATCACTTCGATTTTAGAGAAAAAATCTGTGGATTTAATGGATATTGAAGGGTTTATCAGTTTATTGACTAGTTGTGAAATGGCTAGGTATAGTCCATTCTCAGATGTACAGATGCAGCAGGATTATGAAAAAGCGAGCGAGGTTATCTCTAAATTAGACAAACAACTATGATGCGGAGAATTTGGGTCTTGTGCGCGGCGCTGTTTGTTTTTGTCTCGGGAATTTCACAAAACAGTCAATTGTTTTCCCAAGCTACAGAGCATTATAACAAAAGAGAATACTCAAAGGCTATTGAGAACTATCAAACAATCCTTGAAAGTGGTAAACATTCAGCTGAACTTTATTTTAATCTGGCCAATTGTCACTACAAACTCAACAATATTGGACCAAGTATCTATTACTATGAAAAGGCCCTACTCCTCAATCCTAACGATGGTGAAATAAAAAACAATCTCAAATACGCCCAGAACATGAGATTGGACGCTGTGGAGGAAATGCCGCAGACCGAGATTGCAAAAGTCTACGGTTCGGTGGTCAACCTGTTTTCCTTTGATGGTTGGTCTTATCTTTCCGTAGCATTAATTGCACTCTTCGTATTGGGATATTTAGCGTATTACTTTCTCCGAAGCGCTTCGCAAAAAAGAATCGCCTTTATTACCAGCATTCTTTCTTTGGTTTTAGCAGTAGTTGCTGTTCTTATGGCGTATTTGCAATTCCAAGAATACAAATCCAACAACCCTGCAATAGTATTTGCCAAAGAAGTTAAAATCACTTCAGAACCCAATGAAAAAAGTGAGACCGTCTTTGTGCTTCATGAAGGCACCAAAGTCAACGTTCTTGAAGCTTTGAACGATTGGCAAAAAATCAAGTTAGCCGATGGTCAAACGGGTTGGATTAGGAACGAAAATGTCAAGCTGCTGAAAGATTTTTAAACAAAATTTAACTAAAAACAATAGCTTTACTATTATTTTTGTTTAAAACAGCCTTGATTGAAGAAAATCGCTTTTCCTTTAATTGCACTCTTTTTGGTGTCTTCCATACTCACCCCATCATTGCTTCCTATACTTGATGAAAACTGTGATATCGTAATACTTACAGATACCAACGAGGAAGAAAAACAAGGTGAAAAAGAGGCTGAAAAGAAGTATGATGAAAAGGATTTGTTCTTAAACAATTTTTATTTATCGAATTCACTTCTTGTCCAGATTAGGACACGATATCATTTGGATTATATCAGGCTTACTTCGGATTTTGTGGATGATATTTTACTTCCCCCACCTCGGATTGTATAAGTCTATTCTTACCTTTTTTTACTAAATTCATTATCCCTCTCCGAAATAACATGTTTTGGAGGATAAAACCTAATCACATAATGTTCAAGTATATTAAAAATGACCTACCTGCAAGTATCGTAGTGTTCTTTGTTGCGCTACCTCTATGTTTGGGTATTGCCCTAGCTAGTGGGGCGCCACTTTTTTCCGGTCTCATTGCCGGTATTGTTGGAGGTATTATCGTAGGTCTCCTCAGTGGTTCCCAAATTGGGGTAAGTGGTCCTGCAGCAGGACTTGCCGCTATTGTTCTAACTGCAATAGGCACATTGGGAGGCTTTGAAAATTTTTTGGTCGCTGTAGTTTTGGGCGGTCTAATTCAAATTCTGTTCAGTATCCTAAAAGCTGGAGTCATTGCCTACTATTTTCCGTCATCAGTCATCAAAGGAATGCTAACAGGAATCGGAATTATTATCATCCTAAAGCAAATTCCATATTTCTTTGGCTATGATAAAGACCCAGAAGGTGACTTTGCTTTCTTCCAAATAGATGGGGAAAACACATTCTCAGAGATTTTTAATACCATCAGCGGAATTATTAGTGGCAACTTTAGCAATGGAGCTACCATTATCGCCATTATAGCTTTGCTTATTTTAGTGCTATGGAATAACGTACTCTCGAAAAAAAGTAAAATATTTCAACTTATTCAAGGACCTTTGGTCGCGGTTATCGTTGGTATTTTGTACTATGTGCTTACCCAAGGAAATGAAACTTGGGGTATTACGGCTGAACATTTGGTTAAGGTCCCTGTGCCAGATAGTATCGAATCTATGGGGAGTCTGTTGAGTTTTCCAAATTTCGCAGTAATTGGAAATACGGAAATCTGGATTACCGCTTTTACCATTGCCCTTGTTGCCAGTCTTGAAACCCTATTGTGCGTTGAGGCCACAGATAAGTTAGACCCTTATAAAAGAACCACGCCAACCAATAAAGAGCTTATGGCACAAGGTGTGGGAAATACGATATCTGGCTTTTTAGGAGGGCTTCCAGTAACCCAAGTAATTGTTAGAAGTTCGGCGAACATTCAATCAGGAGGTAGAACTAAGGCTTCAGCGATAATCCACGGTTTCTTCTTGTTGATTTCAGTTCTGCTCATACCAAAGCTTCTGAACAAAATTCCTTTATCCGTTTTGGCTTCAATACTGTTTATTGTAGGTTACAAATTGGCAAAACCCAAGCTTTTTAAGACCATGTTTACCTTGGGCTGGAAACAATTTGTCCCTTTCATTGTTACGGTTTTGGGGATTGTTTTCACCGATTTATTGGTCGGAATAGGTCTTGGGCTCGGTGTCGGAATTGTAGTCATTCTCATTAAAAGCTATCAAAACTCCCACTTCCTTCATATTGAAGATAAAAGTAATGGGGTACATAAAATCAAAATGACTTTGGCCGAGGAAGTAACTTTCTTCAATAAAGGTGCTATCCTAAAAGAGTTGGATAGCTTGCCCGAAAACTCCCAGCTTGAGCTGGATGTACGGAATACCAGGTATTTGGACAACGATATCATTGAAATTCTAGAAGATTTCTCTGAAAAAGCGGCCAACAAACGCATCAACATCAAGTTAATTTCTGAACGTGGGGTTGTCGAAAACCCGGACAGTTATATTCAATTTTTTAAACTAGATAAAAATCTTCCTAAAGATGATAACACAGACTAAAGAAACCCAAGCAGCCCTTACACCCAATGCAGCATGGGAATTGTTGAAAGATGGCAACAAGCGTTTTGTTGAAAAAAAACAAACCAATAGGGATTTACTCCAACAAGTAAAGGAAACCACCAATGGACAATATCCCTTTGCTACTATTTTAGGTTGTATCGATTCCAGAGTATCCGCAGAACTTATTTTTGATCAGGGGGTAGGGGATATTTTTAGTGCTAGGGTCGCTGGAAATATTGTGAATGAAGACATTCTGGGAAGCATGGAGTTTGCTTGTAAACTCGCAGGAACCAAAATCATTGTTGTCTTAGGGCATACCAGCTGTGGCGCTGTAAAAGGGGCCTGTGACGATGCTAAAATGGGCAATCTCACTGAATTATTAAGTAAAATTAGACCCGCTGTTGAAGCCGTACAAGAACCTGCAGACGAATCGCAACGCAATTCCAAGAACATCAGTTTTGTAAATTCAGTTGCAGAAAAAAATGTTCACTTGACCATAGAAAACATCCGTAAAAAAAGCCCGGTATTGCGAGAAATGGAAGAAAATAAAGAGATTCTTATTGTGGGTGGGATGTACGATATAGCTGATGGAAAAGTGCATTATTTTTAACTGATTTCTTTAAAGATTTTAATTCTATAGGGGCCAACGAAAATGTATTCGCTGGCCCTTTTTAATGCCTTGATTTTACTATCTTGGCGTTATCGATAACCCAAGAACTGCGCATGTTTAAACATTTCAGGGGTGACTTATTTGGTGGGATAACTGCTGGAATAGTAGCACTCCCTTTAGCACTAGCCTTTGGCGTAAGTTCGGGACTAGGCCCTAGTGCTGGTTTATACGGGGCAATTTTCATTAGTTTTTTTGCAGCGCTTTTTGGAGGGACCAATACACAAATTTCTGGCCCTACAGCTCCAATGACTGCTGTTAGCATGGTGGTTATTGCCGGTATTGTTGCAGTAAATGATGGCGATGTGGAAAAAGCATTGCCCGCTATCCTTACCATCTTTCTTTTGGCAGGGCTCATGCAAATTGGTTTGGGTCTTATTGGACTGGGTAAATACATTAAATACATTCCCTATCCTGTAGTTTCAGGTTTTATGACCGCGATTGGGGTGATTATTTTGGTCACGCAAATTCTTCCTGCCGTTGGCTACTATCCAAAAGAAGATAAGGGGTTTGTCAATCGATATATGGCAGCAGCTGAGGAAGAAATCCTAGAAAACATTCTAAAAGAAGAAGCTGGTGAAGGTATCTTGGTTCTTGAAGATTTTGAAGAAACTATCAAAAGAGCAAGCAGAATTACCCAGGCCGATATGGAAAAAGAGGCAAAGACTCTCGCAGCAAAAGATGCTTCCGGCGTATTGGGAACCTTCAAGGTTTTACCTAACGCATTAAGACACATTAACTGGCTTGAACTCTCACTTGCATTGGTTACAATTCTTATCATTTTTGGCTTTAAACGAATTACAAAGGCAGTGCCAAGTACCCTGGTCGCCTTGATTTTGGTATCAGGGGTAGCCTATGGTTTTGGTCTCGAATATCGCCCTATTGAAAAAATCCCAAGTGGGCTGCCATTACCCAACCTTGAAATTTTCAGCAAGTTTTCTTTGGGCGGCATTTCACCTCACATTTTTACCGCTCTTACGCTTGCCTTGCTAGGGGCTATAGATTCGCTCCTCACCTCAGTAGTGGCCGATAATATGACCCAAACGAAGCACAAACCCAATAAAGAATTAGTGGGTCAAGGAATAGGAAATAGTGTCGCATCCGTTTTTGGTGGCATTCCCGGTGCTGGTGCAACCATTCGGACTGTGGTTAACATCAATTCTGGAGGAAAGACCAGACTTTCAGGGATGATAGCAGGGATACTTTTATTGGTTATTCTTTTAGCATTGGGGCCCGTCGCTTCCCAGATTCCGGCCGCGGTTTTGGCGGGGATACTGGTCACCGTGGGTATTGGAGTAATGGACTATAAGGGACTTAAAGCCATTCCATATCTCCCAAAGGATATCCGTCTTGGGCCAATAAAATTAAGCTCAGAAGTCATCATCATGTTGACCGTGATGGTACTTTCTTCTATTTGGAACTTGGTCTATGCTGTAGGTATTGGACTCGTATTTGCCTCCTTAATGTTTATGAAGAAAATGGGGGATCTTACGGCAAAAAAATCAGAAGTTTTCCCTCTTGTTAAAGAAAAAGCATGGGCTGATGAGAAGAGCTTCCCAAAAAATTTGGCTGAAGAAGTTTTTATAAAACACTTGAACGGTCCTTTGTTTTTTGGGTCTACCAGCGACTTTCAACAATTGGCGGAGCAGATTCCCGATACAGCTTCAGCAGTCATAATCCGAATGGGAAGGATGCAGTATATGGATCAAACGGGTTTATATGCTATGGAGGACGTTCTTCAAGATCTTAAAACCAAAGGGATGGATGTCCTCTTTATCGACATATTGGACCAACCAAGATACATGATGGAGCGTATTGATATTGTTCCAGACCTTATTCCCACTGAACACATATTCCCAGACTTTGATAGTTGCATGAAATGGGTGGAAGAAAATGTAAAAGATGAATATCCCAAATAAGCTCAGATTTGGTTCTGTTTAGGCCTCTCACAATCATTATCAATACATGTAGAGGATAAAACTTGCCTTTTTCAATTATGTTTAATGGCAATCAGGCATCCTATATATTTTCTGGGACAATTTGCTACCTTTGTCGGCTGAAAAACCAATCACCAATGATTGATACTCTGAAAGAACACTTGGCTGAGGTTGAGGCATTTTCATCAACTTCAAAAGACGAAATAGAGACGTTCCGAATTAAATATTTGGGAAAAAAGGGGCTGTTGAATTCATTCTTTGCTGAATTTAAAAATGTTCCCAATGACCAAAAAAAGGAGTTTGGCCAGGTAATCAATCAATTGAAGGCCACAGCAAACGAAAAGGTCAACGAACTACGTCAAGCTATTGAAGCCCAAAGCGAATCACAAGGAAAATATGGAGATTTAACACGTCCTGGTGAGCCGATTGAAATTGGGGCTAGGCACCCTATTTCCATTGTAAAAAATAGAATCATCGATATTTTTTCCAGAATCGGTTTCAACGTTTCTGAAGGACCAGAAATAGAAGATGATTGGCATAATTTTACCGCATTAAACCTCCCAGAGTATCATCCGGCTCGGGATATGCAGGATACTTTCTTCATTCAGACAGATCCCGATATTCTGCTTCGTACACATACCTCATCCGTTCAGGTTAGGTATATGGAGAATAATCAGCCCCCTATTCGGACTATTTCTCCAGGAAGAGTATATCGAAACGAGGCCATTTCGGCTAGGTCCCACTGCTTTTTCCATCAGGTAGAAGGATTGTATGTGGATAAAGATGTTTCTTTTGCTGACTTAAAGCAAACTTTACAGTATTTCACTTCTGAAATGTTTGGTAAATCAAAAATTCGGTTGAGACCTTCATATTTCCCGTTTACAGAACCTAGTGCTGAAGTTGATGTGTATTGGGGATTGGAAACTGAAACAGATTACAAAATGACCAAAGGAACCGGATGGTTGGAGATTATGGGTTGTGGTATGGTAGACCCCAATGTACTTCAAAATTGTGGTATTGACCCCGAGGTGTATTCCGGTTTTGCTTTTGGAATGGGTATTGACCGTATAGCTCTTTTATTGCATCAAATACCTGACATCAGGCTGTTAAGTGAAAACGATATTCGCTTTTTGGATCAGTTTAAATCTTCACTTTAGTTTGTTTAACGACAAGCTAATGTTCAATTGTAGCGTATTTTTAGGGGTGTTTTTTCTCAAGTTGATATTTTGAACCCATAATTTTTGTGGATTTTTCATAGGAAAGAAGTAGTTAACCTGTTAATTTAGAGGTGATTGCTAACACAAAAAACACCACCTATGACCACCAAAACTATTTCTAGGAGAGATTGGCTTAAAAGAGGCGCAATTACCGCTGGAGGAATCCTTGCAACCCCTTATTTGGGTTACTCTGAAAATTTAAAAGCACCATTGGCTTTGGATGTAAATGGAGATGCAATTTACAGTCCATTTTTCAAAGAATATCTCCCCAAAGAAGTTCGGGAGTTTCCCGCTTTTGATGCCAAGCTTAATGCCAATGAAAATCCTTATGGGCCATCGCCCAAGGCGCTTGAAGCATTCAAAAATGCCGCATCTGGTGGTAACCGATATGCTTGGAAAGAGCTATTTCAATTGGTTGATAAGATTGCCGATTTTGAAGGAGTTACCCCAAAAAATATTATGATGGGGCCTGGTTCCTCCGACCTTTTGGAAAAAACTGCAATGGTGTTGTTTATGAATGGGGGAAATGTAGTTTCTGCCGATCCAGCATATATGTCTTTGATTCGAGTGGCTGAGTCTGTAGGCGCAAAATGGAAACCTGTACCTCTTAAAAAAGATTGGTCACACGATTTAAAAGCAATGGAAGCTGCGGTAGACGCTGATACCAAATTGGTTTATATCTGTAACCCTAATAACCCTACAGGAACTATCACCGAGCATGAAGAACTGGTTGATTTCTGTTCTAGAGTTTCTGAAAAAGTTCCTGTATTCGTAGATGAGGCCTACTTGGCTTTTATGGGTAATGGTCTTAAGAAAAGTATGGTGTCCCTAATCAACGAGGGCAAAAATGTTATCATCGCTAGAACTTTTTCTAAAATTCATGGTATGGCAGGTCTTCGTGTGGGCTATATTGTTGGGCAAGAATCCACTTTAGGGCAACTACAGCAAATCACTAGAGGTGGAATGGGAATATCCTATCCTTCTGTATTCGCAGCAATGGCTGCTATGGACGACATGCCTTTTATAGACACCTCTAGACAATTGAATGCAGAGTGCAGGGAATACGTATATACAAGTCTTGATAGCATGGGGTTTGACTATGTAAAATCCCATACGAGTTTTATGATTTTCCCCATTGAAATGGCAGGGAAAGATTTCCTCCAGAAAATGACCGATTTAAAAGTGGGTGTTCGGGCATTTCATTTTATGGATAAGGATTGGTGTCGTGTAAGTATGGGTACCATGGATGAAATGAAGATGTTCACCTCGGCTATTTCTAAAGTCTTAGTTTAAGAAATACATGGATTCTGGATTATACAAAACGATTACGTTTGTATGCTTCATCCTTATTGGTGTCTTCTTAAAAAGCAAAATCAAAACCAAGGATGAAAAAAGTGGTATCAAGGCAATCATTTTAAATTTAGCATTGCCTGCTACTATCTTTATAGCCTTGCTTGGAGTAAAGGTTGATTGGAATTTGGTGTTTCTTCCAATTATTGCTTTGGCCCTGAACGTGGTTTTATTTTTGGCGACTCCCTACGTGTTGCCACTTGTTGGCATCGAAAAAGGCTCTTCGGAATTTAGAACGGCCAGATTGCTTATACCTTCGTTGGCACCAGGCTTGTCATGCTTTCCTTTTGTACTGGAATTCTTAGGTGAAAATGCCCTTGCCAAAGTAGCTATGGCTGATTTGGGGAATAAAATCTTTGTCTTGGTCATTCTTTACATTGTGGCCATGAATTGGCATTATCGATATCGAAGTATCGTCAAAAAAAGTAATGGCAAAGTGCTATCCCTGCTAAAAGTTCTCGTTTCGGAGCCCGTCAACATTTTTATTGCTGTAGCTTTAATTCTATTAGGTTTAGGCTTTACTATGGATACGCTTCCAGCTTTGTTTGGTGACATTCTTACCAAGTTGAGCCTGATAATGACTCCATTGGTTTTGTTATTCATTGGTTTGGGGATTAAACTTAAAAGAAAACAATTTTTTCAGGTGTTTTCGATGTTGTGTCTGAGAGCGGGCTTGGTTTTCTTGCTAGGGGGAATCTTCATTATCCTAACCGGAATGCAATCCATAGAAAACATTCTTTTGCTACTTGCTTTTGGATTAAGTTCATGTAGTTTTTGGCCCTATGCCCATATTTCTGCAGTGGAGCATTTAGAAATTGATGATAACAAAAAACAGACTTTCGATAGCGACTTTGCGCTTAACATATTGGCCCTTTCCTTTCCCCTTTCAACTGTTCTTATTTTAGGCGTGTTGAATACGGGAACCTTTTTTGTTACCAACATCAATATCCTAATTATTGGAGGGGTGCTTTTTGCTATAGGCTTAATCTATCCCGTCTTAACGGGATTGAACAAAAAAATTTCACTGGCTAAGGTAAGCAAGACCAAAATGGAGCAAACTGCTCCCGAGCATATTTAACTAAGACTATCGCAGCGGAAAGCCCTTTGCTGCCCACCAAGGATGTACTTCTATTTCCAATCGCTGTGCTTTCACCATGGGGTCTAGATTTGCAAGACTATCTGCCATTTTGAGCGTTGGGACATTGTATATTGTTATTCCCCGTATATCACCATCATCTCCAAATGGACCAGAGATATCTGCATAGCCTTCATCATACATCCGCTTCAAATGAGTTAAATGAAGTTGCTGTAGACTGTCAAGTTCCGATTTGGTTTGGTCCCTATTTGGCCCGCTTTTTAGAAATGCCATAAAATACTGTTGCATCAATATGGTATCCTTGGTCTCTTCATCTACAAAATCAAAGATTTGATATCCTTTGTTAGTCAGTTCCATTTTCAAATTTGAAACACTTTCATCTTTCGGTTTCTCTTCAACAGCATCTATCTGTTTGGGAGTCTCTTTACAAGACAGTCCTAAAAAACAAATAATGAAGAATAAAGTCCTTAGTTTTTCCATTGGTTGTATGGTTTTTTAGTCAATTGTGAATTATAATATGCAATATCTCCTGTCACCTCTTTTCCAAGCCATATTGGCTTATTAAAGGTTTCATCTTCCTCTTTTAACTCAACCTCGGCAACTACCAATCCCAAATTATCCTCTAGAAATTCATCAATTTCAAACAGTTTTCCATCAAAAGGAACTTCGTAGCGGTATTTATCTATAATTCCAGGTTCGCATAGCTCCATTAAGGTAAAAGCCTCTTCTTTATCAATTTTCTTCTCCCATTCAAAACGCGAAGTTCCCGAATCATTGGATCTCCCTTTGATAGTCAAAAACCCAGAATTTCCCTTAATTCTTACCCTAACTGTTCTATCAGGATGGGTATTCAAAAATCCTTGAACAATTCTGGTTTTTGATATGGCTTTTTCCTTATATTCTTCCGATTCTACCAAAAACTTACGTTCAATTTCCAAATGTTCCATTCTATTAAATATAGCCATAAATTTGAGTGTGGCCTTTGATTTTCCTTTACGCAAAATAATACATGTTGATATGGATGCATTTTATGCCTCCGTGGAACAGCACGATAACCCAGAATTAAAAGGAAAGCCCGTAGCTGTAGGTGGAGGCTCTAAGCGAGGAGTGGTTTCAGCAGCTAGTTATGAAGCCCGTAAATTTGGAGTGCGTAGCGCTATGGCAGGTTACATTGCCAAAAAGAATTGTCCAGAACTCATCTTTGTTAGGCCTAGGTTTGACCGCTATAAGGAGATTTCGCTTCAAATACGAAATATCTTTTTTGAATATACAGACTTAGTTGAGCCCCTATCATTGGATGAAGCTTATCTAGATGTTACGGAAAATAAAAAGGGAAACCCTTCCGCCACCTTGATAGCCAAAGAAATCCGTCAAAAAATTCTGGATACAACAGGTTTGACGGCTTCCGCAGGAATTTCAATTAATAAGTTCATTGCAAAAGTGGCTAGCGACATTAACAAGCCCAATGGGCAAAAAACTATAAATCCTGAAGAGGTTATCCCTTTTTTGGAAGATTTGGATATCCGTAAATTCTATGGTGTTGGAAAGGTAACAGCCGAAAAAATGTACAAGCTTGGAATTTTCACTGGGAGGGATTTAAAGCAAAAATCATTGGAGTACTTGGACCAAAACTTCGGAAAAAGTGGACGTTATTATTATCATGTTGTTCGAGGTATACATACCAGTGAGGTTAAACCACATCGAATTCCCAAATCGGTTGGGGCCGAACGTACTTTTTCTGAAAATCTGAGTAGTGAAATTTTTATGTTGGACAAACTGGAAAACATTGCTACAGAATTGGAACGAAGACTCCAAAAATCCAAAATTGCAGGCAAAACCGTCACCCTAAAAATTAAATACAGTGATTTTACCCTAAATACCCGTAGCAAGACCTTGACTTACTTCGTGTCTAGTAAAAGTTTAATCCTCGAGACCGCTAAAGAGCTATTGTACCAGGCCCCGCTGAAAAACTCCGTTCGGCTTTTGGGTATTTCCTTGGGTAATCTTAATGCCGACAAAAAGGAATCGGAACAAAAGAAAGATAAGGACGAGATTTTGGTACAACTACGATTTGATTTTTAACTTACACCCCTTGTGTTGAGAAAACCGTTATCAACCAAACAATCAAAGAGGAGAAAAATATTCCGGTAGCATTGGCAAAAAAGGCCTGTTTCCTTTCTATTCTAAAGAGATGGGATGCTATTGTACCTGCATAAACTCCTGTACCCGGTAACGGAATCATAACAAAAAGTACAAGCCCAAGAAAACCAAACTTTTCTATTTTTCCTCCTGAACCGGTTTTCGCTCTTTTTGCGATAAAAACCGCTGACTTTTTATAGAACCGCCACTTTAAGAAATATTGGTTAATTCTATCGAGAAAGAACATCATCAGTGGGAACACCGCAACATTGGCCACAAAACAGACTATGAATACGACATATTCGTTGAGCCCTCTCATGATTCCATAGGGTATGCCAATTTTTGCTTCACCAAAAGGTGATAAACTCCATAACATGGCCATTATCAAATCCAGTATCACAGCTTCTTTTTTGAACTGCAAAAATACTTCTGAATCTCGTCTTTCCTGAGTCTAAAACATTAAAAAAAATTATAAAGTTTAGAAAACTCGTTTATGTCATCCTTCCTATAGTTATTACCTCCCTATTTTTTGTGTGAACGGCATCCCTTCTTTTTTATCTTTACAATATGCGGAAATCGGCGATACATGAAAAAATCATTTCAACTGCAGGAGAACTATTTTATGCCAATGGTTATCATGCTACAGGGGTAAATGAAATTATCAGCAAATGCGGTATAGCCAAAGCAACATTATACAGTCACTTTAAGTCCAAAGAAGATATTTGCATTGCATATTTAACACAGAGACACGGCCAGTTTATGGAAGAGCTAAAAGGATATGTCAATCAAAGAAAAATCGGAAAGAATCAACTGTTGGCTATTTTTGATTACCTGGTCGACATGTATCGTGAGGATTCCTTTTTTGGCTGTTGGGCCTTAAAGATTTTGGGTGAGCTCTCTGCCAAGCAAAAACGTATTTTTTCAACCATTCAAAAACAAAAAAAGGAACTCTTGCTCTATTTAGGTGAGGTTATCCTAGAAAATGCCCATAATGTTTCCAAGGCAGAGGTAGAGAAAGTTTCAGGAGGTATTTATATGCTTTATGATAGTGCCATTACGGAAGCTTATTTGCACAAAAACGCTTGGCCCATCTATCTGGCAAAGACAATGGCTCCTTCTTTTTTCTCCCACCTAAATATGAAATCATAAAAAAGGCGCGCCCATATTGAGCACGCCTTTTTTAACTAATAAAACTTCAATCAATTATTTTACTATCAACGTATTGTCGGTAGAAGTTGGGTTTAAGGGACAGAAGTATACATACTCTCCCTTTTCCAATGTAGTCGCTTTTGAAGTTTGGGAAGCTCCTGTTTTTACAGGTTGCGTCACATACGCTGTTTGAATGTGGTTTTCAGGCTTGCTAATGTCCAATCCTTTCTTTACCAATACAAAACCAACATCGTGACCTACTCCATTATTTGAAATATCAAAAACATAGGTTCCTTCAGAAACTGTGATTTGTTTTTGGGTAAATTCACCAGAAGTTTGTTCCAAAGCGATGGTCTTCACTTCTTTGTCTTTCATTGCATCTTGCGCCTGAGTTGTAAAAAGGGCTCCAAAAGCGAATGCTACTACTAAAATTGCGTTTTTCATTTTTCTATTATTAAAATTGGGTTTTGCTTTCTATACTTAAACCGTTGCTTCCAAAGGCTGAGCTACTGGAAAATCTACAGGTACTTGAGTTGTACTGTGGATATAATTGGAAATCGTTTTATCACCTACCAAGACGATGGTGTCAATCAGATTTTCTTTGGTCCATCCTGCGTTAAAGAAGTTATCCACTACATCTGCATCAGTTGCTCCTCTATTCTCTGTAATGTTTTTGGCCAATCTTGCCAAAGCATCCAACTTGTTGTCAAAAGAAGCACCACCTGCTCTCAATTCAAGGATTTGATTATCTGTAAATCCGTTCATTTTACCAATTGCCGTGTGCGCGGATAGACAGTAGATACAGTTGTTTACTTGGCTTACAGCCAGGTTTACTACCTCTTTCTGCTTAGCATTTAATGATGTCTTTGCATTGGCAAAGTTTAGGTAGTTTTCCAATGCATTTTCTGAATGTGCATAGGTAGCATATAGGTTGGGAACAAAACCTACGGCTTTTTCCAAGTTGTCGAATATAGCTTGATTTTTACTGCTTACTTCTGCTCTAGTGGGTACATTAAAAGTGCTCATAGTCTTAATTTTTATAAAATGTGTTATTGTTAAATATTAAATGTTGGATACAAAGGGTTTCTCAGCATCACAATAAAAATCATGATGGTGTCTTTGCTCGCAGTGTGTTTTAGGAGTAATGGTATCGAATTCAGGTTTTCTATTATTGCCAAAAACCTCTATTAGATTAAAAATTGATTTTTCTGCTACTTTCATCTTTACCTTTCTTTTAATTACACAGCAAAGATGCAGCGAAAGAAAGGGTAGGTGTTAGCAACAATTTCCCGACCGCTTGTCAATATTTCCCTTAGGCGGCCACTCCCTTGTTTTCTCGGTACTCCGAGGGGGTCATATGGGTCATTTTTTTGAAGAATCTACTAAAATGGGCTGGGTCATTGAATCCCAACTCGTATGCAATTTCTTGATTTTGCCTATCTGTAAAATGCATCATCCGTTTAGCTTCTAGGGCGATACGGTCCAGAATAATCTGTTGTGGAGGTTTTTGATTATAGATAGAAAAGAGATTGGACAGGGTTTTGGGTGATTTGAACAGAAGTTCGGCATAGTCACTTACCTTTCTTTTTGTTTTAAAATGTAAATCGACTAAAAAATTAAACTTCCTGATAGTATCCACCTGTTCATTGTTTAAGCTCTTTACTATGAGCTGTTCTTTTGCCAAACGTGTACTCATAATAATGAGTCGCTTCAAAAGCATTTGAAGCATGTCCCCTTGGATGTTATCAGGAGTTCCAAATTCCTCCGTAAACACTTCGTACCACAAATTAAATCTTCGAAGTTGCTCTTCGGTTACCGTAATGATAGGAATATCTTGAGTGCCAAAAAACAGGATGCCGTTACAGGAGACTTCACTATCATGGTCCGAAATACAATAGAATTCCCTGTTAAACAAAATTCCAGTTATAGGTACTTGGGCTTTTTTAAAACAAACATTGTGTAAATAGGTAACTGTCATCAATTGGTTCGGACCAAGTTCTATGGGAATATTGTCAACGGTAAGATGAACTGAACTTTCGTTTCTATTCCACAAGAACTTGATCGTATTTTGAGTAATGGAAAAGTGTCCTAGGTTCTTTTGAATATCATCTGTAAAACCAATTATGGACCCCAATTTTGAATCCTTATACTCGAATTTCATACCTAATATTATTTTGTTTAACCTTTGTGAAAACCTTGAATTTATTATGATTTGTCTCTATTTCTTGTTGATGCTTACATGTGTCAATTGCCTTATTTTGCTAAAATGTTTAAACAAAAGTGTTAATATATTATTTAGATTTTAGGGCGATCTAAACTTTTTATAGTATTGAACATGGAAAATACCAAATTTTATGATGAAGCACTGTGCAATTTCTATAGCAAATTAGAAATCAGCAGTTACCCTTTAAGCTCTTTGGATATTTATGCCCAACACTTTAATAAGGTATGTAAAAACCTAAACGACATTAACGGTTTAACCTCCTTGGCAAAACGTCATGGCTGGAAAGAAGGCTTACCCTTACGTAATGAAATTTTGGACAAAGACCATGTGGTCGTGGTTACTGACCCTCAACTTAACATCGTTTACGCTACCCAAAATATTTTTTCAATGAATGGATACTCTCCAGAAGAGGTAGTAGGAAACAAACCAAAAATGTTTCAAGGGGAAAAAACCTGTAAAGAGACTTCAAGGAACATTTCAGAAGCGATCAAAAAGCAAATTCCTTTTGAGGCTACCATTACGAACTATCGAAAAAATGGTTCCACCTATAAGTGTTGGATTAAAGGACAGCCTATATTCGATAGAAAAGGAAAGGTTGTTAACTTTATAGCGTTCGAAAAGGAAGTGGCTTAGAATCCTCTTTCTTTTCCTTTTACGTTTTTATTTAGATTGGGCAAGATTCAATTTCGGTTACACGCAATGTGTTCACCATGCCCTTGCTTTTTATAGGCATTGCCGCTAAGCTTATCAGCATATCCCCTACATCCAAGAAACCTTTTTTACAGGCAATATTGTTTACGTCCTCAATGGTTTCATCCGTAGTAACATACTTGTCGTAATAAAAAGCTTTTACCCCCCATAACAAATTAAGTTGGGTAAGTATTCTTTTATTGGAAGTAAACACTAAGATATGTGCACTTGGTCTCCAAGCGGAAATCTGAAACGCTGTATACCCACTGTTCGTAAGCGTAGATATAGCTTTGGCCTGTATCTCGTTCGCCATTAAAGCAGCATGATAACAGACTGACTTGGTGATATACCTTTTTGTTCTAATATGGGGTGGTGTTTGGGGAACATTAATCAATGTAGAACCTTCAACACTTATTAAGATACTAGCCATTTTCTCAATTACCTGTACCGGATAGTTCCCAACAGAAGTTTCTCCAGAAAGCATAACCGCATCCGCACCATCCATGACGGAATTGGCCACATCATTAACCTCTGCGCGGGTTGGTGTCAGACTGGTAATCATGGTTTCCATCATCTGTGTGGCAATGATTACCGGAATTCTAGCTTTTTTGGCGCGTAAAACCAATTGTTTTTGAATCAAAGGTACCTCATGTGCTGGTACCTCTACCCCCAAATCCCCTCTAGCAACCATAAGTCCGTCGCAGTAAGCAACAATCTTGTCGATATTTTCAACAGCCTCGGGCTTTTCAATCTTGGCTACTATCGGAATTTTATGTTCAGAGTGTTGGTTGATCAGATTTTGTAAATCGATAAGGTCCTGACTGTGCCGTACAAATGACAATGCTATCCAATCTACATCTTGGGATATAGCAAAAACTGCATCCACAATATCCTTTTCTGTAAGTGCGGGCAGGGAGATATCCGTGTTGGGAAGGTTCACTCCTTTTTTAGACTTCAAAGGCCCTCCCTGGATTACCTTTGCGGTTACTTCATCTTCACCATTGGTCGATTTAACCTCAAAAATAAGTTTTCCATCATCTAGAAGAATTCGCTCTCCTGGTTTTACATCTTTTGGAAAACTGGCATAATTCATATATACGCGTTGGGCACTTCCTTCAAACGGCTCTCCAGTAGCAAACTTCACGGTGTCTCCAGGAGCTACAACAGCTTCCCCTCCCATTACTCCTACTCTCAACTTGGGACCCTGTAAATCCGCCAGGATGGAAGTATTCATATCCAGCTCATCATTGAGCTCACGTATCATTTTTATTCTTTCCGCTACATCATCATGAGAGGCATGGGAGAAATTGATTCTAAATACGTCAACACCCGCCAATATCATCTGTTTCAAGGTCTCTTTCTTGCTAGTGGCAGGTCCTAATGTTGCTACAACTTTGGTCTTCTTTCTTGTCGGCATTCCTAAAAGATTAAATTGTTTTTTGATTTTAGCGCGTTAGGGTCAATTGAATACGCGGTTACAATATTCGGTATGGTATTGATTGTTTTTAAGATGGTATCCCTTATTGTCATGTCTTCCGTATCCATTCGTAAAAAATAGTCTACTTCCTTTTGTTCGGAAATCAAATAATTGGTCCGCTGAAAAACATCATTGAAAAAAAGGCCTTCGGAAATTCCAATCTCTTGGTCACAAGTATTCGAAAAAAGCACCCAATAATTTTGATTGATTTGGTCTTCCCAATCAAACATGGAAAATGAAAGGTTTTCTTGATAACTTAAGTCATTTTCTGTCCTCTGCAACCGAAGTCCGCAAAAATTATTCAATGCATAGGCCAATGAAAAATCTTCCAAGCCACTATGTATGGCAATTAGCTGAAAGTCATCATCATAATACGCCTCTATTATTTTCAAGGTGGCTGACATGTCATTAACGCGAAATGTAAATATACTCTTAATAGCTAATACAGCCTAGCCCTATACTATTATAGCTGAATAAAATAGCAGCGAAAACGTTTGAGTTTACTTTTATTTAATGTTATGCTGAGTCCATACGACTCTGCAATGCAAAATATGCCCTTTTAGAAGCTTTTTCTTCTGCTTTCTTCTTGGAGGTGGCCCTGGCTTTTGCCAAAATCTTATTTCCGATGGTCAGTTTTACCGCAAAATGTTTGTATTCATCATTTCCAGTATCTTCATAAACCTCATAATTAAAAGACTTTTTTTGCTTTTGGCACCATTCTATTACCAGACTTTTATAGCTGATTACCTTTCCTTCAAGTTGTTCGATATCCACATAAGGATTAATAACCCTATCGTATATAAAACGCTCACAGAAGGAGTATCCTCTATCCAGATAAATGGCGCCGACCAAAGCTTCAAAAACATTGCCATGAATGTTTTCCCCGAAGTGGGACTTTGGAATTCTGCTTTCTACATGCTCCAACAAACCTAGGTCCTTACCTAACTCGTTCAAGTGTTTTCGGCTTACCACTTTAGAACGCATTTTGGTCAAATAGCCCTCATCGCCTTCGGGAACTTCATTATATAAATGTTTTGAAATGATTGTTCCCAGCATGGCATCACCTAGAAATTCCAATCTTTCATAATTTTTAGGATTTCCTTCCTCGTCCTTAATATTCATAGATCTATGAAGGAAAGCTCTCTTGAAAATTTCTAAGTTTTTTGGTTTGAATCCTAGTATTTTTTTCATCGCCAAAAAAAAATCCCCATCCGATTTCGATGGGGAGTTGAATATTTTTGACGTTAATCTCATGCTTAGATACTTCCTATATTTTTTTGAAGAGTACACAGGCATTATGACCTCCAAATCCGAAGGTGTTGCTCATGGTTATTTTTACATCTCTCTCTTGGGCCTTGTTCAACGTAAGATTGAGAGATGAATCAATTTCCTCATCTACTACACTATGGTTGATGGTAGGTGGAACCATTCCATGCTCAATGGCCAGTATTGAGGCGATAGCTTCAATAGCTCCTGCTGCCCCAAGTAAGTGACCTGTCATGGATTTTGTCGAATTGATATTGATATTGGATGCATGGCTTCCAAAAACCTTGGAAATCGCTTTCAATTCTGCAACATCTCCAAGGGGAGTAGAAGTTCCATGCGTATTGATGGCATCGACATCCTCAGGTTTTAGGCCAGCATTTTCCAAACAATTTTCCATAACCCGAACAACCCCTATTCCTTCCGGGTGTGGAGCTGTCATGTGATGGGCATCACTGGAAAGACCACCGCCTAATACTTCGGCATAAATTTTAGCACCTCGGGCCATGGCATGTTCATATTCTTCAAGAATAAGAGCTCCAGCGCCTTCACCTAAAACAAAACCATCCCTAGTGGCATCAAAAGGTCTAGAGGCCGTCTCCGGACTATCATTTCTTGTGGATAAGGCGTGCATAGCATTGAAACCTCCCATACCCGCAATCGTAACTGCAGCCTCACTTCCACCAGTTACAATCACGTCACAGTGACCTAAGCGAATGTAGTTTAACGCATCGATTAAGGCATTTGCAGATGAGGCACAAGCCGAAACTGTGGTATAGTTAGGCCCCATAAATCCGTGTTTAATGGAAATATTTCCTGGAGCAATATCCGCAATCATCTTTGGAATGAAGAAAGGATTGAACCTTGGCGTTCCATCTCCATTGGCATATCCTATCACCTCGTTTTGAAACGTCTCAAGTCCACCTATTCCAGCACCCCAGACAACGCCTACTCTAAACTTGTCCACTTTCTCAAGGTCAATTCCAGAATCCTGAATGGCCTCATCTGATGAAACTAAGGCGTATTGTGCAAAGCGATCCAATTTTCTTGCTTCTTTCCTATCGAAATAATCTTGGGGATTATATCCTTTTAGCTCGCAAGCAAACTTGGTCTTAAATTTTTCTGTATCGAAATATGTTATGGGCGCCGAACCGCTTACGCCATTCTTTAGTCCTTCCCAATAAGCTTCCAAATTATTACCTATGGGAGTCAATGCCCCCATTCCGGTAACTACTACACGCTTTAACTGCATTGAACTATGTTTTACCCTTAAAAACCTAAATTAAAAAAAAATTATCCATGCGATTGGTATCGCATGGATAATTTACATCATTTGATAAAATATCATAAATTACTTCGCTTCTTCTATATAGCTAATGGCTTGACCTACGGTCGCAATATTTTCAGCTTGGTCATCTGGTATTTGGATGTCAAATTCTTTTTCAAACTCCATGATAAGCTCAACAGTATCCAAGGAATCTGCACCTAAATCGTTGGTGAAGCTAGCTTCAGCTACCACTTCATTCTCATCTACACCTAGTTTATCAACGATGATAGCCTTAACTCTTGATGCAATGTCTGACATAATTATATTGGTTTTAAAAATTTAAATCGGGGCAAAA
>JBCDAX010000024.1:0-47589 GCA_039184805.1 Bacteroidota bacterium
AATCCCTACGAATCGACCTGGTTTTGATACCTATTCAAATGCCGGCGAAGGGTATCCCTTCGATTATTTTCAGGAAACGGCTTTATGGGCCAATACTCCAGTTTTTATAGCGCATATTTCTAAGGATAAACAATGGTGCTATGTTGTAAGTTCGCTTTATAAAGGTTGGGTCTCTATGCATGATGTCGCACTTGTGGACAAAGAATTTATTACCCAATGGTCTTCAAAAGACTTTTGTCTTCCTTTATCGGATGATGTCAATCTTCAAGCTAATGACTCCAATTATGCCATCAATGCCAAAATCGGAATGATATTGCCGTACGAGAATATTAGAGATAATCCAGATAGGGTTCAGGTGTATTATGCGAATACTGATGAAACCCAAAACGCTCAAATTCTAAAAGCCGAAGTTGATACAAATGAGGTCGCTCTTCAAGATTTTTCTTTTAACGAGAAAACGCTCAAACCTTTGGTCTCTCATTTAGTGGGAAGACCTTATGGATGGGGCGGAAATCTGGAAAACAGGGATTGTTCCTCTATGATTCGTGATTTATTGGGTACTTATAGAATTTGGTTGCCAAGGGATTCCAAAGACCAAATTGAAGTTGGAGACGTCTACGAATTTCCGGAAACAAGCGATGAAAAAGTAAAGTTGATTAAGGAAAAAGGAATACCCTTTTTGACTATTTTGAGAAAGAAAGGTCACAATATGTTGTATATAGGTGATGCTCCCAACGGTGACCCCTTGATTCTTCATGCCATTTGGGGACTTAAAACTTCGTATTCCGATGAAAACCTTGAAACTTTCATTAGCAATTATCCAGTAGAGGGAATCCACAAGGCGGAAGATGGGACTTTTAAAGGAAGGTATGTAATCGGAGAGTCGGTGATTACATCGGTATATGCTGGTTCAGGAACTGATGGTGTAACCCCTTCACTTATTGATGAAATGTATGCCATGACCAATATCCTTGTGGAATAATTCGTTTGGAAACCTGTGGTTTCAGAGTTCTCGAATCTTGATATTTCTAAACCAAGAATTAAAATACCAGTTTTGTAGCGCTATTTTACCTCGAGTAGCCTTTCCAAAATCTTCAGCATCTTTAAACCTAGAAGAAGTAATCTTGTTTCTCCATTCTGTTGATGTGAAATCTTCTTTAGCCGTTAACTTCCCATTCAAATAAAATTCAATTACCCCATTTTTTTGAACGATTCTAGACGTATTCCACTGTCCTACAACCTTGGCTTCAACAGGATTCAGTTGTGGCGATATCCCCCAGAGACAGCCAGGTCGCTTCATGGGTGTATTTGTGTCTGAATGGGCTGGTTCCAGCAACTGATATTCAGGACCGGTCTGATGGGTAGCCCTGTACTTTGGAGATTCCTGGACATTTATAAAAACACCCCCGTTTCCGCGAATGGCCATCTGCCAATCAAAAACC
Source organism: Bacteroidota bacterium (assembly GCA_039184805.1). Classification (GTDB taxonomy): domain Bacteria; phylum Bacteroidota; class Bacteroidia; order Flavobacteriales; family Flavobacteriaceae; genus Flagellimonas. Next base: position 1,443 of record JBCDAX010000024.1, read on the forward strand.
AGTTCGTAATTTTCATATTCTTTATCGGTGGTCAAATCCCCAAACACCTTTCTCTCATCGGCAGCATCACAAAAAATAGCACCATCCTTGACTTGCCAAGCCGAAAATTGGGTGGAATCCGGTTTGTTGAAAAGATGCCACCCATCTAAGGATTCACCATCAAATAGCAATGTCCAACCTTGTTCTTTTTCAATATCCAAAAGTTGATTGTGGATTTGATTTTCAGTAACCCACTGTTTAGTCCGCCAAGTTTGATTTTTGGAAGTATTTTCTGTTCTGCAGGAAGTCATCCCAATGAGAAGAACGTATGTCGCAAAAAGGATGTGTAGAACTATTTTTTTATTCAAAAACACTTTAGTAGCTATTAATTTAAATTCCTGCTAAATATAATGTAAAGACAAATGAATCAAGGTTTTTGTCTAAATCCTTAACAGTTTCACTTTTTTCCAAATGGCAAGGGAGTTTTAAGTCACTATCCCTATATTTAGGAGCACAATTTAATGGAAAGCAAGAAGCTAATTCTTAATACTTCATTGATTTTACTTAAGACCTTATTGAAAATGAAATTTTTGACTTCAGTCATCGCTTTATTGGGATTGGCATTTATTGCCCATGCCCAAGACAGATTAACGGGAGAAACTTTTACAACACGTTCTGAGATTCTAGCACAGAATGGGATGGCCGCAACAAGCCAACCCTTGGCTACCCAAGTTGCTTTGGATATTTTAAAGAAAGGCGGAAGCGCTATAGATGCAGCCATTGCCGCAAATGCAGTCTTAGGACTTGTAGAACCTGCAAGTTGTGGAATTGGTGGTGACCTCTTCGCTATTGTTTGGTCAGCTAAAGACCAAAAACTGTACGGTTTAAATGGTAGTGGAAGGGCTCCTCAATCCTTATCCATTGATTATTTTATGGATAAAGGAATGAAGTACGTTCCTTTTTACGGGCCATTACCGGTCTCAGTCCCTGGTTGCGTAGACGGTTGGTTTATGTTGCATGATAAATTTGGGAAATTATCCATAAAAGATATTTTGCAACCTGCAATAGATTATGGAAACAAGGGTTTTCCAGTATCCGAGGTAATTGCCTATGAAATGGTTTCTAACTATGAAGGTTTAAAAGACCAACCAGGTTTTGCTGAAACTTATATGCCTTCTGGTAAACCTCCTATTAAGGGCGAAGTATTCAAGAATCCAGATTTAGCAAATACCTATGCACTTATCTCTAAGGGAGGTCGAGATGCATTTTATAAGGGTTCTATTGCGAAGACTATTGATAACTACATGAAAAAACATGGAGGATTTTTATCCACTAAAGATCTGTCAAATCATACATCAAATTGGGTGGAGCCGCTATCAGTGAATTATAGGGGATACGATGTTTGGGAACTCCCACCCAACGGTCAAGGTACGGCGGCATTACAAATGCTTAATATCCTTGAAGGATATGATATTGCTGCAATGGGTTTTGGCAGTGCCGAATATCTACACGTCCTTACAGAATCAAAAAAATTGGCATACGAGGATAGGGCTAAGTTTTATGCTGACCCCGATTTTAACACAATTCCTGTAAAAGAGTTGTTGTCTGATGACTATACTGCTAAAAGAAGAAAGCTTATCAATCCTGATAAAGCTGCAAATACCTACCCTGCAGGCGATATGGAAATTGAAACCGGGAATACAACATATCTGACCGTTGCAGACAAGGAAGGGAATATGGTCTCTTTTATACAAAGTATTTATTCCGAATTTGCCTCGGGGATGGTTCCAGATGGATTGGGATTTGTACTACAGAATAGAGGGCAAATGTTTAACGTACAAGATGGAACTCATGCCAATGCCCTTGAACCCGGTAAGCGGCCTTTTCATACCATAATCCCAGCTTTTATTACGAAAGATGGAAGACCTTGGGTCAGTTTTGGTTTGATGGGTGGAGCGGTTCAACCACAAGGTCATGCACAAATAGTTGTCAATGTGGTCGATTTTGGCATGAATTTACAAGAAGCTGGAGATGCACCGAGAATGCGGCATGTAGGAAGCTCACAACCCACAGGCTCTAAAATGACCAACGGCGGTACTCTGTTTTTAGAAAGTGGCTTTGATACCGAAACGTTGCGGGAATTACGAAAAAAAGGACATCGGCTTGGTTTTGGCGTTGGAATGTTTGGCGGATATCAGGCGATTGGTATTGATACAGAAACCAAAGTGTATTCTGGTGCCTCTGAATCCAGAAAAGATGGTCAAGCTGCGGGCTATTAAGCTTATCTTTTTAATCAAATCAAACTACTATCACAATAACACAATCAAATCAAATGACTCAGAAAAAATTTCATTTACATCTAAAGCTACTTTTTTTATTATTTCTGGCTTTAGGAACATCAGCCTATTCGCAAAGTTTTGATGCTCTGCAGTATCGCACGGTTGGGCCTGCTCGTGGTGGTCGAGTTACTACGGTTACAGGTGTTGCTACTGAACCAGGAACCTTTTATCTGGGGGCATCTGGTGGTGGGGTATGGAAATCTTTGGACTATGGAACTACGTGGAACAACGTTTCCGATGGCTTTTTTGATACCCCATCGATAGGTGCTATTCAGGTTGCTGAAAACGACCCTAACATCGTGTATGTAGGTACCGGTTCAGACGGTTTACGTAGCAATGTAATCAGTGGCAAGGGTATGTATAAATCTATTGATGGTGGAAAAACATGGGAACATATAGGTTTGAGAAATGTGGGGCAAATAGGAGCTGTTGAAATAGATCCCAACAATAGCAATGTAGTTTGGGTAGCGGCCATTGGAAATGCTTTTAAGAATAATTCTGAAAGAGGGATTTATAAAACTACTGATGGCGGGAAAAATTGGGAAAAGATGCTTTTTATTTCTGATAAGGTAGGTTTTGCAGATATTGAATTGTTACCTGGAAATCCCAATGTAGTTTATGCCGCAGCTTGGAAAGCTGAACGTAAACCTTGGACCATAATTTCAGGAGGGAATACGGATGAAGGGGGTATTTATAAATCCGTTAATGGGGGTAAGGATTGGACCAAACTCAAAGAGGGTCTTCCAAAAGGTACTATTGGTAAAATTGATTTAGCTGTTACGGCGGTCAACTCAAGTATTATATATGCTGTAATTGAAGCTCCGGAAGGTGAACAGGGATTGTATAAATCGGTAAATCAGGGTAAGTCTTTTGAACACGTTTCTGATGACATCCGTTTGGTGAATCGTCCATTTTATTATACCAATGTTGAACTGGACCCTACCAATCCGGATATTGTGTATTCCAATGCCAATCCATTGATTAAGTCGACTGACGGTGGTAAGACTTGGAAAAGAATGACAGTTCCCCATGGCGACAATCATGATATTTGGTTGAACCCCAATAATCCACAATTATTGATTCAAGCCAATGATGGAGGTGCCAACGTGAGTTTCAATGGAGGTGAAACATGGTCTACGCAATTTAATCAACCTACTGCAGAGTTGTATCAAGTTGAAGTGGATGACCAATATCCATATTGGTTATATGCAGGTCAACAAGACAATTACACTACAATTGCAGTACCTAGTTTTCCACCAAGTGGTGTTCAAAATCCAGGTTCTGCTTGGGTAATCAATACTGGCGGTTGTGAAACAGGACCAGCCGTGCCAAAACCTGGAAACCATAATATTGTGTACGCCAATTGTAAAGGACGATTTGGTGTATTCAATAAACTTACGGGAGTAGAGAAAAGTTATTATGTAGGAGCAAGCAATATTTATGGGCACAATCCTAAGGATTTGAAATATCGTTTTCAGCGTGTAGCTCCTGTACATGTATCCCCGCACAATTCAGATTTGGTATACCATGGCTCACAATTTTTACATAAAACAGATTCTGATGGATATGAATGGGAAACCATTTCACCTGACCTAACCGCTTTTGAAGAGGATAAGCAGGTCATTTCAGGAAGTCCAATTACCCGAGATATTACAGGGGAAGAATATTACAGTACGCTCTATTCCATAAGAGAATCAACCTTAAAAGAAGGATTGATTTGGACCGGTTCGAACGACGGAGTCGTTTCGGTCACTCAAGATGGAGGCAAAACATGGAAAAATGTTACACCAAAGAAATTACCTAAAGGAGGTAGAGTGGAATCCATTGCACCTTCGCAGCACGCTATGGGTACTGCTTATATTGCTGTTGATAGGCATCTTTTAGGAGATGCAAAGCCCTATTTGTATAAGACCACGGATTATGGTGCAAGTTGGACATTATTAAGTACAGCATCCAATGGAATTCCTCAGGATTATACTACGCGGGTACTTAGGGAGGACCCGGTAAGACCTGGTTTATTATACGTGGGTACCGAGTACGGAATGTTTGTCTCTTTGAATGATGGTACGAGTTGGGAATCCTTTCAACAGAACCTTCCCGTAACACCCATTACCGACATTAAGGTTTTTAGAGGAGATTTGGTCTTAAGTACAATGGGTCGAGGATTCTGGATTTTGGACAATATCAGCTCTTTACAAGATGAAGCGATTACCGCACGGTCAAAAACACCTCACTTATTTAAACCAGACAATACCATTCGTTATCGATATCCTATGGTACGCGCTTCCAATAGCTTTCCAAACTATCCCAGGACTACCGTCCACATTGATTACTATCTGCCTGAAAAGACCAAAGGGTTAAAGTTGGAAATCTTGGATGCACAGAAAAAGCCTATGGTGACAGTGCTTAGTGATAGTACGTTATTAAAGTCTTCAGTAAGCGAGGAAGAGAATATGGACCTTAGCACAACTTTTCGTTATGTAAATACGAAGCTAGAATCCAAAAAAGGGTTGAATCGTTTTGGATGGGATTTACGAGAAAAAGGGGCATGGGATAAAGATGCAAAAAGACGCTTTAAGAATGGGCCAATGGTTCCACCGGGTCGTTATACCGCCAAACTCACAGTGGGGGAACAAACTATGACCCAAGATTTTGAGGTGGTTATGGACCCTAGAGTGGAAGCAGATGGCATTTCAACAGAGCTGTTGTTGGAACAACATCAAATGCAACAAAAAACAGTAAACCTTCTATCTGAAGCGCGACAATTACAAGAACGTTTGGAGAAAGAGGCCGAAGCTTTGGAAGAAAAAGGGGAAAAGGTCAACCAAGAACGCCTTGAAACTATTAATACGGCTATTACTCAACTAAAAAATGATGAAGGGGCTTATCCACAGCAAATGTTGGTGGCACAAATATCATATATCAACTATATGGTAAACAGTGCGGACCAAGTGATTGGAAAAGATGTTTTAAATCGGTACGATGAGTTGAAAGCCCAGTTGATGAAAATTAAAAGCAAAGTTCAATAATCGTTTGATTCCCTTTATACAAACACCTAATGAAATACGTTAAACTCCTCATTTCTTTTCTACTTACGGTTGGAATTTTTTATGCCTTAAATACGAAGTTAGGTTCCATACCACCATTGGGAAAGTTTTTGAATCCGACTTCGGGAATTTGGCAAAATGAAACGGATGAATCTATTACTGGTGAAGTAAGCATTCCTGGTTTGACAGATAAGGTGACGGTCCATTACGATGAGTTGATGATTCCACATGTGTTTGCACAAAATGAACATGACCTCTATAAAGCCCAAGGGTATCTAACCGCCAAGCATCGCTTGTGGCAGTTGGAATTCCAAACACATGCCGCAGCAGGTCGCTTATCCGAATTATTTGGTGAGGTCGCCTTGGAGTATGATAGAACCGAGCGAAGGAGGGGCATGGGCTATGGTGCAGAACAAGCCATAGCATTTATGGAAAAGAACGACACAGAGACTTTCGCATTTGTTCAGGATTATGCGGATGGAGTCAATGCCTACATAAATCAACTGGACCCAAAAGATTATCCGGTTGAGTATAAGCTGTTGGATTACGAGCCGGAAGCATGGTCGCCTAAGAAAACAGCTTTGCTACTAATGTATATGACCAAAATGTTAGCTGGCTACGATGATGACCTTGAGTATACAAATATGTTGAGAATCTTGGGTAAGGAGATTTTCGATTTACTTTTTCCCGATTTTTTCGATATTACTGACCCAGTTATCCCAAAAGAAACAGATTGGGGTTTTATTGATGTTCCCCAAACCGAGTTACCCGGAAGTATGGCGGTTTTGGATACTATTACCGAGACCATTGAAAAACCGCACCCCGATAATGGCAGCAATAATTGGGCGGTTTCTGGTGCGAAATCTGAAACAGGGAATCCTATTTTGGCCAATGACCCGCATTTAGGTCTGAATTTACCATCCATTTGGTTTGTAATGCAATTAAGTACACCAGACCATAATGCTTTTGGCGCCACAATACCTGGAGCGCTAAGTATAATCTCTGGATTTAATCAACATATAGCTTGGGGAGAAACCAATGCAACCCGAGATGTTATTGATTGGTATAAGATAGAATTTAATGAAGACCGCTCAAAATACAAGTACGATGGAGAATGGAAAGATGTAATGGTCAGGGTAGAAAACATTTTGATAAAGGGTAAAGAGAGCTATAAAGATTCCGTATTATATACGCATCATGGTCCAGTAGTTTATGACAAGAACTTTAAATCTGACAATGAACTTACGGGTTATGCTATGCGATGGATAGGTCATGATGGGGGTAACAATCAAAAGACTTTTATTGAGCTGAATAAAGCAAAGAACTATACTGATTATGTTGACGCCCTACAGTTTTGGAATGCTCCAGCCCAGAACTTTGTTTTCGCCTCCACTGCTGGGGATATAGCCCTTTGGATACAAGGAAAATTCGCCAATAAATGGGAAGGGCAGGGTAAATTCCTAATGGACGGAAGTAATCCAGAAAACGATTGGCAGTCCTACATCCCACAAAAATTCAACGCGCATACTAAAAACCCGGAAAGAGGTTTTGTGAGTTCGGCCAATCAACATCCAGTAGATGAGGATTATCCTTTTTATGTCTTTAATGATGGTTATGAAACCTATCGAAACCGCGTAATCAATACTTTTTTCAATTCTAAGGATAAGTTTAGTGTCCAAGATTTTAAGGATTTACATAATAATACTCTAAATCTCAAGGCTCAGGAACTTGTTCCATACATGTTAGATGTAATGAATACCGCATCGCTCTCCGAAGAAGAAATGAAAGTCTACAATGAAATTAAAGCCTGGGATTTTAACAATGATATTGATAAGGTAGGTCCAAGTATCTGGAAACTTTGGTATAGCGAACTGTATGGGTTGTTATGGGATGAATTTGATATTGAGGATATGGAACTGGCTACCCCATATACCTATCAAACCATTTATCTTCTAAAGAATTACGGGGACCATGAGTTTATGGATGTTGTAGCAACTGAAGATGATAGGGAAACGGCCAAAGACCTATTCCTTATCGCGTTTAAAGAGACTGTGAAGCAATTAAAGGAGGTTGAAAAGGAAGATGGGGATTACAAATGGGGAAACTATAAAGGAACCTATACGGGTCATTTATTGCAGGCTTTACCCGCTTTTTCACGATTTAACATTCCAATCGGTGGGGACCGAAACATAGTTAATGCCACCTCTAAAAATCATGGACCTTCATGGAGAATGATTGTGGAAATGACCTCTCCACCAAGTGCTCTAGGTATATATCCGGGGGGGCAATCAGGTAATCCGGGTAGTCGGTTTTACGACAATTTCATTGATGATTGGGCAGCCGGAAATTATCATAATCTAGATTTTTTACAATCCAATCAGGCAACTAACAGTATCATTGGAACACAAACACTAACACCTGCAAACCATGAATAAAAACATTATCAATTTTGTTGCTACCATAGTTTTGGCAGCCTTATTTTCTTTATTTCTTCCATGGTGGTCGGTTATGACAGCAGCATTGGTTACCTCTCTTTTTATTCCATTAAAGAAAGCATCAGTTTTTTTTGTTCCATTTTTTGGCATTCTATTGTTCTGGGCGGTGTACTGTTTTGTATTGAGCAATTCAAATGACTTTACCCTAGCAAAAAAGATATCACAGTTATTGACAATCGGTGGAAATCCCTATGCTCTTATTCTTGTCACCGGAATAATAGGTGGTTTAGCTGCTGGCGTTACTGCTATTTTTGGAAAACAAATTGTGATTTTTGGGAGGCAAAAGTAGGTTAAACCTATATAAAACCAGGTTTAGTCCATTTGTGTTTATCTAGTGGAGTTGGCACATATACCCATTATCGAAAAAGAATTTGCTAATCAAATTTTAAAAATTCCCATTATTTTAGGGTCTTTAAGGTAATGTGATTACTTAATTAGAAATAATAGTATAAGTGGGAAAAATAAAAATTGGAATTATCAATGTGTCAGATAGGGCAAGCCGCGGTGAATACGAGGATATTCCGGGAAAAGAAGTGAAACGGCTATTGAATCTGTGGTTAACCAGTCCTTGGGAAGCTGAATATGCTGTAATACCTGATGAACAAGCACTTTTGGAAAAGGAAATGATTAAAATGGCAGATGAAGATTCTTGCTGTTTGGTGGTAACAACCGGGGGAACCGGACCAGCTGTTCGTGATGTAACACCTGAGGCAACCGAAGCCGTCTGTGAGAAAATGCTTCCCGGGTTTGGGGAGCAAATGCGGCAGGTAAGTCTGCAATATGTGCCTACTGCCATACTTTCCAGACAAACGGCAGGAATTCGTGGAAATACGTTGCTTGTTAATCTTCCAGGAAAGCCCAAAGCCATTCAAGAATGTCTTGAGGCGGTGTTTCCCGCTATTCCCTATTGTATTGATTTGATAGACGGGCCCTATTTGGAAACCAATCCAGAAGAGATGAAAATATTTCGACCTAAAATGGGTTGAAAATAATCTCAAGGGTTAGATAAAACCTATCCAACAGACTCATTAGTAAGCTAATAAGCTGATTGTCGACCAAAACTCAAACAACGGTCATGAAGCAATCAACTTTAATTTCCATCATTTTACTTTGCGCGTTCTCTCATGTTTCCGCCCAAAAACTAAACACCATCTATGAGCAACAAGCAAAATACTTGCCGGATGGTTGGCACAAGTTTGTAGAAATGGAGGTCTACTTCGATGTTGAAGTGAAAGATGGGAGTATGGTTAAAGGGATTATTGTCTGGTTTGATGGCGCCAGGTATTCAGGTTCCCTGTTTGGAGACATTATTTCGGGAAGTGGAACCTATATTTGGCCTGATGGGAGTCGTTACGAAGGTGGTTTTCAGAACAATGCCCGACATGGAAGAGGTACGATGATAGAGACCGATGGTAGTAAATGGGGTGGTAAATGGAAGGCGAACCAGCGTAATGGGCGAGGGAAGGTTTTTAATAAAGAAGGAGCGCTTGTTCAGAAAGGCTATTGGCAAAATGATGAGTTCATAGGAGAAAAGAAAAGGAAAAGCTAAAATCTATTCCATTATTACGTAACTCACTTTTTAAATCGAATGATATTCCTTGTACTTAAGTGAGATTTTGTTTTTTACCTTTTTGCCAAGGCATCTAGTTTTTGTGCAACCGTTACCTTGTACGTTGTACTTATTGGAATTGTATTCTCTCCAATGACCAAATGCGTCCTAGAAGCTTTGGAAACCCGAGATAAATTGGCAATGTAAGATTTATGGGTACGTTGAAAGTTTTCGGATAAAAAAGACAAAATATTGATAAGTGTCTCAGTTACGAGATACATTCTTGTATCCGTAAATATTTTTAAATAGTTGCCAAAACTTTGAATATAAAGAATCGAGTTAAATGAAATATTCACAGGAAGTCCGTCATGTTTTATTTGTAATTCTTCACTGGTATCATGCTTTTTTGATGGTACAAATTGAGAAGCCGAGACTTTATTTATGGCCTTTAAAAAACGTTCAATTTTGATGGGTTTAAGCAAATAATCCACAACACCATAATTATAGCTTTCCAATGCATATTCAGAGTAGGCAGTTGTCAGGATTACTTTTGGAGGTTTTATCAGAGAACTAAGAATTTCCATCCCGTTGAGTTCGGGCATTTCGATATCCAAAAAAATGAGGTCCAGCTTATTCTGCTGGACGAAATTGATAAACTCAAGAGGATTCCCAGTACTAAGCACTATTTCAAAACGGTCAATCTTGGCACAATACTCCTCAATTATCTTACGTGCTAGTATTTCGTCATCTATGATACCTACCTTAATCATTTACTTTAAACTTTGAGGTCAATAGTCAGGTTTACTTGGTACACCTTTTCTAAATCATCAATTTTCAATATATGTGAATTAGTGTATAATAGTTTTAATCGCCTTTTTACATTAGCCAACCCCATTCCTTTTCTTTTGGATTCATGAACTACAGTTGGCTTTGAATTTACCACTGAAAAATGAAGTTTTCTATTTTTCAAAGATGCAGAAATATCAATATTGCTTTTTTCATTTGTTAGATGTGCTCCGTGTTTTACTGCATTTTCAACAAAAGGAATGAGTAACATAGGTGCAATGGTATGGTCTGTTATATCTCCATCAATTACAAACTCAATGGAACACCGGTCACTTAGTCTTTTCTCTTCAAGCAATAAATAGTTTTCTAAAAATTCAAATTCTTCTTTTAGCAAAACCGTATCCTTCTTAGCACTCTCTAGCTGATAACGCATTAATTCCGAAAGCTGCATAACCACCATAGAGGTTTCTGGTGATTGCCGTCGCGAAAGCGAATAAATACTGTTCAAGGAATTGAACAAAAAGTGAGGGTTCACTTGCTCTTTGAGATAGTTGAGTTCTATTTCTTTTTGTAGTTTTTCCTTTTCATCTCTTTCTCTTTGAATAATAATGTTCCTTCGCAAGAGAAATGCAGCCATTCCAGTTCCGGTCGTATAAATAAGAAAGAAAAAGAATTTGGAAACCATCTCCCATCCACCGGAATATCCTTTAACATAGGATCCTAACAATATGCTACCAATAAGTAATAGGGCATAGAGGAAATAGTACCGCTTATCAAGGAAAAATGGGATAAGCAAAAAGTGATTCACCCAAATTACCGCCATTATGATTACTGCATAATTTATACCGCGTAGGTAGAAAAGAAAATCAGTATCAAATCTATCCTTGATGGTCCAAATACTCAATATTTCCAGTATTGCTACAAGAAGGAACGCACCAATATTGAGTAGTATGGTATTCTTCAAGGACCTTTTAAACATGCAACTATCAATTGAAGGACATAAAAATACTAAGTATAGGTCCAGGTTGCTATAATTTCTTATCAAAGCTGGATATCAATGATGAAATGGTTTCGTCATTTAAATCCAGCCTTTGTCCTCTTTAAAATATCCGACACGAATTGTATGATACATTTATCCAATAGTAAAGCTAGTTTACCTATAGATACCAGTAAGCGCTTAGAAAAATTAAGATGTATAAGAAAATGAAAATATGTATGAGAACAACCCAAGCATTTCTTCTATTAGTTATGACCCTATTTGCAACCGATGCCTATACTCAACGGAATAATTCGAAGGAACAAACATCAAATACGGCTACTAAACCCTTGGAGTTACCTCATTTTCAGGTAATTCCTATAAACGACAAGAAATTAAAAAGGGAGTATGAACTTTATATAAAAGTACCGGAATCCTACTCAGAAAAACCCAATAAAGCATATCCTGTCCTTTACTTTACCGATGCGCTATGGCATCTTGAAATACTATCCGCTTCCACAGAATATATGTTAGAGGATATTATTCTTGTTGGAATTTCATGGCAAAAAGACAGTGCCGAGGACCTTGTGAAGAAGGTCGGAGAACATGTTAGCCGTTTCCGGGATTACAGCATACAACCATCAAAAAAACCTGAAATCCAGGAGAAGTATCAATTGGGTCAAGCCAATAGGCATTTAGATTTTATCCGTGACAATGTCATAAAATACGTTGAAAACAATTATAGAGTGGATTCAAACAGTCGCACCTATTTTGGTTACTCATTGGGAGGGGAGTTTGGAGCATACATTTTGTTAAATCAACCTAATACATTCGATAACTACATTTTAGGAAGTCCATCTTTTAAAAACGAGGTTCCTTACTTATCTGAACTTAACTCAAAACTTGATTCAACGGTATTAGGGAAAAACAATAGCCTAAATGCCAATGTATTGCTTACCTATGGTACACAAGAAGAAGAAATGGTCAAACCGATTGAAGAATTTATTGGCGTTTTGAGAAGCAGGAGGGATAGAGGTCTTTCTTTACAAGAAAAAGTTGTTGATGGCAATCACCAAACGGCTTTCCCCCGGACGGCGATGCAAAGTATAGACTGGTTGTCAACAATAATGAGTCATGAATCGAATAATACTGATGAGCTTTCTTTTTTTAAGACTCCTCAAATGAATAGAGCCTTTATCAGCAGTAATCCGGAAGATATGGAAGATGGTATCACTGCAGGGGAGGTAGGAGTTTACGGCGGTAATGAAAAAATGCTTCAGGAAATAGCCAAAGAAATTGAAGCCAAAGAACATGGATTTTATGATAGCTTTTTAATTTACCAAAAGGACAAGCTTATTTTCGAGTCCTATTATTCACGTGGGCGCATTAACCGACCCCATCCACAAGCATCGGCTACAAAGACCTATACCTCATTTGCGCTTGGACGGGCTATTCAAATGGGGTACTTGAGCATGGCTGATTTGGAAAAACCACTTGTTAGTTTTCTCAATGAGTTGGATTCCTCAAAATTCGTTGAAGGTGCTGAATTGATAACCCTACACAAGGCCTTAACGATGTGCACGGGAATTCGTATTCCCGAAGAACAATGGAAAGCATTTGATGAGAACCCTAGCCAGATAAAGGGTCAGCAGCACGTTCAGGCCATTCTTGAAAAGAGTGCTCCCATTACTCCGGCTACCCAGCATTTTTTATATGGCACAGGTCCGGGTTTGATTATGCAAGTTATAGAAGCTGTAGTCCCAGGTTCTGCTGAGGATTTTATTAAAACGGAACTATTGGACAAAATGGGTATCTCGAATTACGAATGGCGAACAGCGCCCAACGGATTGCCAGAAGCGGGCTGGCGCACTAGTATAACCTCCCGTGATATGCTGAAATTGGGCACCTTGGCGATGAACAAAGGCAAATGGCAAGACGAGCAATTAATTTCAAAGGCATTTCTGGATAAAGCTACGAGTAGAATACTCTTAACAGGTGATGACGATGTCTATGGTGGGGGAAAGGACGTTTCTAAACAAGGCTATGGTTATTTTTGGTGGAGTGCGGATTTAAAAGTTGGCGACACCACATATTTCTGTAGGTCGGCACAGGGTGGAGGAGGCCAATACATTATTTGGATTGAAGATTTGGACCTTATGGTTGTATTTACGGCACATGATAACGATAATGCCACCTTACAGTTGATTGCAGAACGTGTGATACCTGCTTTCTTATAGGACTGGAACCCAATTATTTACAAAGTTTTATCAGATATGATGATAGTATTGCATAAATCTAGGTTTTATCCACAAAAATTTAGTGAACCAATAAAAATTTAGCATTTTTTGTAGATTATTGAACTTAGCATCGTAATTGCGAAAACAAAAACTTAATTTTATGGAAGTCGCTAATTCAAAACTACTTACAATGAAAAAACTAATAATCTTTGCATTCCTTGCCATGTTTGGTGGAACTGCTATTTATGCACAAGGGACAGTGCATGCAGCTTGCGAAGCAAGCGTTGTTGGATACACTGAAACTAGAAATGTTACCAATTTCTTCACCTTTGCAGATTTGAAATCTGCAAATGCGCAGGGTGCTACCGCCCAACTTTCAAATGTTCTTGGAAGTCCTTACTTGGTTGAAGCATTTCAAAAAGGCCAATTGTTTTATGGAGAGGAACAGTTAGGTACGTATTATGCCAGGTATAATGCGTTTAACAAGGAGATGGAAATCAAAAAGACTACTTCCTCTGAAGAAAAAGCAAAAGCACTAATCAATGATGAAAAGCTAAGATTCGTCTTTAATAATCAAGATGAGATGCGACATGTAGCTTTTATGGATAAGAAGGGAAACCGAAACAATGAATATTTACTGATTAAAAGTAAAGGGAGTAAGTATCAGCTTATGGAAAGACCTATGGTCACTTATAAAGAAGGAAAAAAAGCGGCTAACTCGCTTATGCTTGATGTTCCCAGTAAATTCGTACAACGTACCGAACTTTATGTTTTAGACCTTACTACAAATATTGCAAGTGTGGTACCTACCAAGAAATCTAAACTTATTGACTTTTTCGATGAAAGTGAAAAAATCCAAGTGGCCGCTTTGATTAAAAAGGAATCTTTGAGTCTCAAGAATCAAAAAGACTTGTTCCAGATTTTTGATTTTGCTAACTCTATTGATAGGGATATCGCTTATAAGCAATAACAATTTAAAAGAAAACCTTAAGTCCAGTTTGTTCTTAAGGAAAATAAGATATAAAGCCAGTTTTATGAGAACTGGCTTTTTTGTTTCTTTCATTTTTTAGGTATTACCCTCAAGATTTCCCATGCCTTAGTTTCTAGGAGTTCGCAAATGCCGTAAGCTATAGTTCCAAAACTTTTTATCAAACAAGCAGAATTAATTGGTAGTTTTAGAAACACTTAAGTATCCAAACATCTAAAGAATGAGACAACTATTTGGCCTATTTCTGCTTGCTATCTTTTTTTCATGTAACGACACAGAGACCATTTCCGGGAAAGAGACCACCATAAATGGGCTCAAGGAGCCAGTTGAAGTCATTAGAGACCAATGGGGCATAAACCATATTTATGCGAAAAACCAATACGACCTATTTTTTGCACAAGGGTATTCTGCAGCAGCAGACAGGCTTTTTCAATTTGAGATATGGCGAAGACAAGCTACAGGAACGGTGGCGGAAATATTGGGGGAAAAAGAATTAAAACGGGATATAGGCACACGGTTGTTCAAATTCCGAGGTGATATGACCACTGAAATGAATTACTATCATAAGGATGGTGTTGAAATCATTACGGCTTATACCGATGGTGTGAATGCTTATATAGAATCCATACTTCAGAATCCCGACGAATTGCCAATAGAGTTTAAAATTTTAGGAATACAGCCTCAAAAATGGACTCCTGAAGTTGTAATTTCAAGACATCAAGGTTTGTTGGGAAATATAGGTCTAGAGTTGCAAATTGCTCGCGCAGTAGCCCAGTTGGGTCCTGAAAAGGTAAAAGAACTATACTGGTTTCATCCAAAGGAACCCAATATTGCTATAGACTCCAAAATAAAAGCGGATTTATTATCAGATGATATTTTAGCCCTGTACAATGCTTATCGCAAACCCGTAGAATTCACAAAAGAAGATGTTATTCCCTCTTTTCAAAATACTGAAACAGCTGAAACTGTAACATCGGTCTACGAGGACAAAAATGATATGTATGGGATAGGAAGTAATAATTGGGTAATCAATGGTAGTCTTATGGCAGATGGGAATACCTATATGGCAAACGACCCTCATAGAACCATTGCCGTACCTTCATTACGTTATATGACGCATTTGGTTGCACCAGGATGGAATGTTATCGGTGGGGGAGAACCTGAAATACCCGGAATTTCAATCGGTCATAATGAGTATGGGGCATGGGGACTTACCGTTTTCAGAACAGATGGAGAGGATTTATATGTGTATGAAATTAATCCTGAGAACCCCCATCAATACAAGTATGAAGGTGATTGGGTGGATATGAAACATATAACCGAAACTATACAAGTAAAAGGGAAAGAAGACCAAATTATAGAATTGTTTTACACCCAGCATGGGCCGGTCACCCATATCGATACCGTAAACCATGTAGGCTATGCTGTGCGCTGCGCATGGCTGGAACCTGGAGGGTCTCCTTACTTAGCTTCTTTGCGAATGGACCAAGCAAAAACATGGGAAGAATTTCGGGAAGCATGTAACTACAGTCATATCCCAGGGGAAAACATGATTTGGGCAGATAAAGATGGAAATATTGGTTGGCAGGCTGTTGGCATTGCACCTCTCCGAAGAAATTTTAGTGGTCTTGTTCCCGTTCCCGGCGATGGAAGTTATGAGTGGGAAGGTTACCTACCAATAATTGAAAAACCAAACGATTACAATCCAGCTAAAGGATATTTGGCAACAGCAAACCAAAATGTAACACCAGAAGACTACAATCATTGGGATGCTATTGGTTTTTCGTGGTCCGACCCTTATCGTGGAGACCGTGTGAATGAGGTATTGGAGTCAGGCGAGAAATTGACCATGGAAGATATGCAAGCTTTGCAAACCGATTATCTTTCCATTCCTGCACGGATTTTGGTTCCAATGTTGGAACAATTTGTTTTTGAAGGAAATGCCAGTGAAGCAAAGAAAAAATTAGACGGCTGGGATTATCGACTTAAAGCAAACTCAATTGCTGCGGCCATCTATGTAGCTTGGGAAAATCAAATAAAACTTCTAGCCGATAAGAAGTTCATCCCCGAGGAAGCAAAAGAGATAATTCCAGGAATACAATTGGCAAGAATTATCGAATGGCTAAAAGCACCAGACACGAAATTCGGACAGGATCCAATCCTTGGCCGAAACGAATTTTTAAGGAATGCTTTTAATAAAGGGATTGAAGATTTAGAAAAAAGACTTGGTCCAAATATGAAATTATGGCAATACGGTCAAGAAGAATATAAACACACTTACATGCGGCATGCCCTTAGTAATGTAGTCAATGACTCTATTAAGGCAAAGCTAGACCTTGGGCCATTGCCACGTGGGGGTAATGCATACACCCCGGGTTCCACAGGAAGTAACTTACGGCAGAGTAGTGGTGCTTCTTTCCGTATGATTGTGAATACTGGGGATTGGGATGCCGCCTTGGGAACCAATGGACCTGGGCAATCTGGCAATCCAGATAGTCCTTTTTATGATAACCTTTTTGAACCATGGGCGAATGACGAATACTTCCCCGTGTATTATTCTCGCGAAAAAATTGATTCCGTTGTGGTCAACAGGACCCAGTTAGTTCCAATGAAGTAGTAAGTCTCCTTACTTCTTAAAACAGTTTGGGTACCACTCCCAACGAACCTGGAAATAGCTATCAGTATGTGCCGGCCCTTTATATTTTGGGTTTTGAACAACACTTTGGTTGCTCTCACTCCAACTACGGTGAGGCCAGTTTAAATGAGAAATAACACGGGGCAACTTCAACAACGGTAACATAGTGATTTGCCCAGATATGGTTTATTACTTTATGCTACTTATTTTCTCTACAATTGCCTTAATTTCTGATAGAAGATGTTGCTGTACCTCAATATGTTGCTTGGGAGTCAGTTCCTGACCAGAATGGTTGTGATCATGATTATGGTCGTGGTCATGGTCATGGTCGTGTCCCGAATGATCATGATGTGAATGGTCGTGTTCAAAACCTGGAACCTCAACTAATTGCTCATCCCATAAAGCAAGTGCCTCTGCTATCGATTTCAGTTCTTCTGAATTGTTAGCCACAAACAGGGAATCGGTATTCGCCTGAAGCTTAATCAATGCTTCCTGGGCATTCTTTCGCACTTTTACAGCCTCTCCATGGGTAGAAAATGCTTGTTGCAAGTCAATTTCCTTTTGTTTATCTCCACAAGCTGATAACAAGGATATCATACCAAATAGGAGAATGAAATAATAAAACAGTTTTTTGAAGATTACTTTCTGTATCATGAGATTTCGTATAGGATCATTTTATTAACTGAGTACAGTCCCAGACATGTTCTTGCAAATATAAGCGCTAAACATTCAAATGCGACAAAGTTGCATTTAATTAATTGATTGTTCATTCAATGGTGACGAAAACTATTAGCTCTTCTCTAAATTTAAATCTCTCCCAAAGCTTGCGTTTTCACACTTTCTAAATCATAAAGTACTCTGACGGAATTATCATTTCGACAGCTTGTACCAAGTATATGGTTGTATTTCGTGGCATAATTTAAAATTCAATGATATGTTTAAGAAATATCCCATCCTAAAATGGAGTTTACTAGGTTTAGTCTCCATTATCGTTTTACTGTTCGCCTTTGGTGTATGGTTTATGAGTTTGATTCCCAAAAAAGATGAAAACTACGATTCTACTAAAATTCAAGCTGGCGAACTTAGCTATTTAACCCAGAATGTTCCCACCAATAGGGGAAAAGTACTTGCGGTTGTAACTAGCGCAACAACAATGGGGGAAAGTGGTAAAAGCACCGGTTATGAACTTACAGAATTGTCACGTGCTTATTATGTATTTCAAGCCAATGGCTTTGAAGTGGATATTGCCAGTCCTCAAGGCGGTGAGCCAAAAGTAATAATTGATGATGAAGATATGGGTGAATTTGATTTTGCTTTTTTAAATGATAGCGTAGCACAAGAAAAAGCCAAGAACACCATTCCCGTAAATGAAATCCGTCCATTAGAGTATCAAGCGGTATTTTTTGTAGGCGGTAAAGGAGCTATGTTTGATTTCCCGGAAAACGCATCCATACAAAATATAGTTCGTGAGCTATACCAGTCTGATAGAGTGATTGGAGCAGTATGTCACGGTCCAGCTGCTCTGGTCAACGTAACCCTGGATAATGGTAAACACTTGCTGGAGAACAAAATCGTGAGCGGATTTACAAATGATGAAGAGTTATTATTGATTCCTGAAGCAAAAACCATCTTCCCTTTCTTGCTTCAAGATAAATTAGTGGCTCAAGGGGCACAGTTCAACGAAGGGGCCATGTATTTGGAGCAAATCAGTCATGAGAAGAATTTGGTCACTGGTCAAAATCCTTGGTCAACTTGGAAAATGGCTGAGACTATGATTCAGGAAATGGGTTATATACCAAAATACAGGGAGCTGACTCCTGAGGAAAATGCAGTTGAAGTGTTGATTGCTTATGAAAGCTATGGGTCTTCAGAAGCTAAAGCGTTGGTGGAACGAATGTATGGAAAACAAGAGATGGAAGTGGAACGGGTACTGATTGCCAAACACAGCATTATTGCAGCAATGCAGGGTGACATTGGGCGATTTTTTGGACTGGTAGGTTTGACATCTTTCACCAAAAAAGTGTCCCAAAGAAGTTAAGCTTTAAATCAATTAGTTAATGTAAAAGGTGCATCAACCAAATTGGTATGTGCACCTTTGCGATTTAAATAGTTATATTTTCGTCAAAACTTTGATTTGAAAGTATCGGATGTTGCATTAATTCTTCTTAGTAGTGCAGGTCTTCTGCACGGAATGCTCTTTGCCATGTATCTGCTCTTTTTTAAAAGAAAAAAAAGTCAATCCAATTTCCTTTTAGGGCTGATTTTAATATTTATGGCATTCCGAATTGGAAAATCCGTTTTGCTCAATTTTGGAGAAGGTTTGGAACCCATTTTTATTTTCATTGGACTAACCTTTTTGTTGCTTATTGGCCCACTTCTTCGTTGGTACGCACTCGCAATGACAAAACCCAACTTCGGTTTGAGCAAAGAATACCTATGGGAATTGACTCCTTTCGCACTCATATTTTGTGCCAGCCTATTTGTAACACGCACATGGTACGAAAATAGTGAGTGGGTGATTATCGTCTTTTCCAGTGGACTTATTTTTATTTATCTCCATTTGGCATTCTATATTGGTCTGGCCTGGCGTGAATACCAATTAGCGCTAAAAAAATATCCAAGGGAGCAACAGACCAAGTCCCAAAAAAGCATCTTTCTTTGGCTTTATCTCTTATTGCTGGGGTATATCCTAATTTGGTTTACTTACGTCTTGAATATTTTGGACGATGCAGTTCCCTACGTCGTCGGGCCTTTGGTATACTCCGTGGTGATTTACTTTTTGAGCTACAAGGCGTACCGACTGAGGGCAATTGAAATAGATGGTGCTGCATTCAAAGAAAACAGTAACCTACAGTTATTTATGGAGTTGGACGAACTCATCAAAAGTGATAAGCTTTATCTTGAATCGGACCTTTCATTGACCAGATTAAGTGAGATGCTGGGAAAAAGCACGCAGCAGATTTCGTTGGCCGTAAATGAATACAGCAAACGAAACTTCAATGATTATATCAATTTCTTTCGGATACAAGAATCTAAAGTTTTACTGAAAGACATCCAAAATAATAAGTATACGATATCGTCAATCGCATTCGACGTAGGTTTTAGTAGTCTCTCTTCGTTTAATGGAGCTTTCAAAAAGTTTGAAGGCACTACACCCTCGTCCTTCAGAAGAAAGGAAGGAACGTAAATTTCTCTAATTGAGATAATTACTTGATTTTATTTTTCCGTGAGGAAATCCAAAACATGACATATATCATAAATTAACCGCTTGAATCCCAATAGTTTTGGTGAGAATTAAAATCCAAAACAGTATGGCAACTTTATCACATATCGAAAAAGACTTTGTTAAAAACATAACTGGATATTCCTCTTTGGGAATCGTGCTTTCTACATGCCTTGGAGGAATATCTATTCTTTATATTCTAAGTATTGGCAATGGATTGCTTCCCATGGCTTTGGTACTTTTGGCTGTAACTGTCTGCAGCGCCCATAACGCCGCTATTCTTACGGTTCAAAAGCCTGCACTTATCTTTCGACTTTTAATCTTGAGTACTATAGTCAACCTATTTTTGATTATTGGTTGTTCTATCTATACGCTTTTGTAGATTTTTTTTGCAAAGACATAAAAATTAAAAGCTCACTTTATATGAGTTTAAAAATCCACTCGATTCAGGTGGATTTTTTGTTTGTAGCAGGTATTTTCAAAAGCATTGACCCTTTTTTGAATTCAATTTTAACCATAGAGTATATCAATTTTTGAGTTGGACTTAAAGCACATTCGCTTCCGGGTTTTGAGAATAAAACTTCATAACACTTTCCTCAATAAATAGCTAATTTGAGATTGGTATGTAAGAAATTTAGGGAGGATAATATATCTTGTTACAGTAAAGAGTTGAGTTGAAAAAGATTTAGGAACCAATGAGCACAGATGTCGTGCAATTAAGTAAAGTCAAATAGATGAAACATTTAAGAATATTCGGGATTCTATTTTTTTTCCTTTTAGCATGTCAAAATGAAAAAACAAAATTATTCAATGGTAAGAATTTGGAAGGTTGGCATATGGACGTTCCCAAGTTGGACAGTTTGCCCAATTCTCCAAAACCATTCGTCGCCCGAGATGGCATTTTAGTTAGTTTAGGAGTTCCTAGAGGTCACCTTATTACCAACTCAACCTTTGAGAATTATCGACTTGAAGTTGAATATCGTTTTCCAGGAGAACCCGGTAATTGTGGAGTTTTAGTGCATGCTTCTACACCTAGGGCCTTGTATCAAATGTTTCCTAAATCTTTAGAAATTCAAATGGAACACAACAATGCTGGGGATTTTTGGGTAATTGTAGAAGATATCACGGTAGACAATATGGTGGCACGAAGAGGACCGAAGAATGAGTGGGGCATTACGGAACGAACAAAACGTAGAATCGTTAATCTTACAGATGATTCCGAAAAATCGCTTGGAGATTGGAATAACATGGTTATTGAGTGTTATGGTGATAAGATTAAGGTTTGGCTAAATGGGGAACTAGTAAACTACGGTTATGATGCGACGGTAAGTAGCGGACAGATTGCCATCCAAGCAGAAGGTGCAGAGGTGGAATTCAGAAAACTATGTATACAAAGTATTAATGGGCTGACAGAATGAAAATGTAGGGTCTATGTTTGGCATGAGTGAACATTTCGAACAAAATTCCAGCAATACCAACGAATCAAGATGAAGTTCAAAAAAATTCATGAAAACTTTTAACTACTTTAAAAGAAATAAAACAGATTGGAGTGATATTAGTTTTTTTTTGTAATATTCCAACTGCACACTTCTCTCAATTATGAAATTGATTTCTTTTATTAAGAAACTAGAAGAGATTAATTCTCTTTCCAAACATGAGCAGTTGGTATTAGGTGTTGTTGAGGCCATTGATTCAGGATCACTCACCTTAGGAGATCAATTACCTTCCATTAATGCGATGGTGGAGGATACCGGTTTTGCCCGAAAAACCATAGTCAAGGCGTATGATGAGTTAAAGGAACGTGGACTGGTAGAGTCGAAAAAAACCAAAGGGTACTTCATTGCCAACAACAACACCAAGGTTTTTCTTAAAATAGCTTTGTTGATGTATTCTTTCCAAAGATTCCAGCAAGAGTTTTATAATACACTTAGAGCTGAGTTAGGGGATAAGGTGCAAATTGATATCTTCTTTCACCACAATAACGAAGAGGTTTTTGAGACTATATTTTTAAACATTAAAGGAAAGTATGGGATGTATGTTGTTGCTCCCATTGAAAGTGATAGATCCAGAAAAATTCTGAAATCCTTAAATCCAGAAAGGTTGATTATTGTAGATAGGTTTTTGAATTTAGGCGCAAAGTATTCCTATATTACCCAGGAGTTTGTCGACAGTACGGAAAGAAATCTCACAGAACTTTTACCCAGGATAATGAAGTATCAAAAAATGATACTCTTTTTTCGAAATGATATGGATTATCCCGAAGGAATTTTACATGCCTTCAAACAATTCACAAAGAAGCACCATATTGATGGTAGAATCTTTTCGAGTTACGCATCAAAAACGGTGGAGAAGGATGTGCTCTATCTCTTTATTGGAGATTCCGATTTATGGCCCTTGCTAAAAGACAGTATCAGTTTGGGATTCCAATTGGGAGAGGATATAGGAGTACTTTCGTTTAACGACCATTTGGTGAAGGAGATAATTTTGGGAGGCATCACAACTATTTCTACTGATTTTAATGCTATGGCCATTAGGACTGCTAGAAATATTAAGGACCCAAGTTTCTCCAAATTTGTTGTGCCGACTAAGCTTATAGATAGAAGTTCCTTATAACTGTCTTCCTACATTATTCCCATATTATCGTTTTTTACGTATTTAAAATAGTATATCATTAGTTTTAAGACATTAAAATTTTGTTATCATAAATATTTTAATACTTTTGTTTAGTAGCATAGACTATCATAGTACAGATAAACTAATCTAAACTCAATTCTCATGAAAGAAAACCACCTCAAAAGACTATTGGTCTTATTGGTTTTTGCTTTTTCAACTTCCGTGTTCGCACAGCAGGTTACGATTTCAGGTAAAGTATCGGATAATGTCGGACCCTTACCTGGTGTGAACATTATTGAAAAGGGAACCACAAACGGTGTTACCACCGATTTTGATGGAAATTATACGATTTCCGTTGGCGCTGATGCCACTTTAGTATTCAGCTATATTGGGTACACTACCCAAGAAATACCTTTGGCGGGTAACACTACGCTCAATGTTACCTTATTGGAAGACGCCCAAGCGCTGGATGAAGTTGTAATTGTAGGTTTTGGTTCCCAAGCAAAAGTTGATGTTACGGGTGCCATTTCACAGATTAAGCAACAGGAAATCAAACAAATTGTAAACGCAGACCCAACTAATGCCTTACAAGGTAGATTGGCAGGTGTTCAAGTAGAAAGTGGGGGAGGACAACCTGGTGCTCCGACCAACGTTATTGTACGTGGAATAAGCTCCTTGACAAATACCTTTCCGCTTTATGTTGTAGATGGGACAATTGTTGATGATATCTCTAGAATCAACGCGAAAGACATCATTGACATTCAAGTTTTAAAGGATGCAACTTCGGCAGCGATCTATGGAACCAGAGCTGCAAACGGGGTTATCATTGTTTCTACAAACAGAGGCAGTGTCAACACCGGTCCAAAAATATCTGTTGATATACGAGGAGGCGTTAATACAGTGGGTAGAACACTAGATTTCCTTGATGGACCAGAATTTGTGACTTTTCTTAATCAAAGGGCTACTAATGAAGGTCAGCCCGCGAATATCTCGGATAACGGTGTCAATACGGATTTTCAAGATTTGACACTTAATTCTGGAGTTATCCAAGACTATGGGTTTAATATTTCTGGAGGTGGAGAGAATTCCTCGTATTACTTTTCTGCCAATTATTATGACGAAGAGGGCATAGTAACTAGTACGGATTTTCAACGTTTGAATGTACGCTTCAATAGTCGATTCAATCTGGGGAAATTATCCATTTCACCTTCGTTTGCCTACAACCAACGCAATCTTGACCAAAACCCATTTTTTGGTAATGGTACTTTTACCGCTCCTGTGGTTAGAGCCGAAGCCCCTGAAAGATTAGGTGGGTTTGAGGCCATTGATTCCAACTTGTTTGGAGGTTCAGGTGGTACTAACAACTACGCGCTGGCTCAGTTGGTGGACGACCAACTAACGGAAAGAAACATTCTTGCCAATGTGAACGCGAGATATGAAATCATTGAAGGACTTACTTTGGGATTAAACATTGGTGTGGATTATAGAAACACGTACATCAATGTATTTGCTCCTACGTTTGATTTAAGTCCGACAGACCAACAAGATAACCTCAATGAGCTCAATGATTTGACCGAAAACAGAGGTGAAATTATTTCAACGAACATAGAACCGACCATTAACTATAAGAAGACCTTCGGCAAACACGATATCGATGTGCTACTAGGGGGTGCTCGTCAAGAAATTGATAATAACTCCTTGGTTATTCTAGCGGAAGGACTTCCATCAAACAGCATTACCAATGTGGCCTCATTCGCTGACCAAATTATTAACTCCGGAGGTGGAAGATTCCTATCAAGAATTTTCTCTGTTTTTGGAAGGGTAAACTATAAGTTTGATGATAAGTACCTGTTCACGGCCATTGTTCGTAGGGATGCCTCTTCGAGGTTTTCTGCAGAAGGTGACTTTAATAACATTGTGCTCCCAGCATTTTCGGCAGGTTGGGTGATTAGTAATGAAAGTTGGTGGCCTGAGGATTCCTTGTTTAACACGCTTAAAATTAGAGCAGGTTATGGCGAACTTGCTTCACAAAACATTGGAGACTTTTTATTCCAATCTGTGTTGAATCCATCATCAAATGTTAGCTTTAATAATACAACGGCAGGTGGTTTTGCCATAACTTCTCTGGTAGACCCAAATATATCCTTTGAAACGGCGCAGTCCACAAGTGTGGGTATCGATGGTGCCTTACTGGATAACCGTTTGACTTTCGGCGCAGATTATTACGTGAGGGATAATAATGATGTTTTGGCCCCGGTTGAAGTACCTTCTACAACGGGTTCTGCCGAACCGGTTACTCAAAATGCAGCTTCTATTAGAAACTCTGGTTTTGAACTTCAAGCCAACTATAACCATGATACGGGAGGAAATTTCAAATTCAATGTAGGCTTTACGTTCGCCACTTTTGATAATGAACTAACAGAACTTCCAAATCCGTTGGTAGGGCCATCAATAGATGAAGAAGGTAATACGCCGAATCGATTTGAAGTGGGACAACCTATTGGTTTCTTTTTTGGATTCCGAAATGATGGGATTTATAGAAGTCAGGCCGAAATAGATAATGACCCTGGAGTTGCCAACGATCCTGAAAGAAGAGCCATATTGCAACCTGGAGATTTTAGAAGAGTAGATATTGACGGTAATGGGATTATCAACAATGATGATAGGGTTAACCTTGGTTCTCCAATTCCTGACTTTACCTATGGTATCAACTTTAACGGTACCTATAAGAACTGGGATTTTGGACTTAACTTCAATGGAGTTCAAGGTGTAGAAATTTTTAACGCCAATCTCTTCACAGGAACGTTCTTCTTAGATGGTAACAAGTTTGGTTTTGTACAAGACTCTTTTGTACTCGGTCAAAATGAAAACACAAATATTCCAAGAGCCTCTTTACCAAATGCAGCGGGTAATCAGTTGCCTTCTGATTTTTATGTAGAGGATGGTTCTTATCTGAGATTACGAACGCTGGAAATAGGATACAATTTAACAGATGCGATTGATTTGCCGTGGGTAAGTAACGCAAGGGTATTCTACAACATGCAAAACGTATTTACAATTACAGATTACAGTGGTTACGATCCCGAAGTTGGTTCAACACTGAATGGAACAGGCGGCGGATTTTTCGGAAACCCCAACAATACTCCTCCAATTTTGGGTAGAGGTATTGATTTTGGCGCTCAACCAAGACCAAGAACTTTTGTCTTAGGATTGCAGGTAGCTTTTTAAAATTGTTATGAACTTGAAAATTAAAAAAATGAAAACTAAAACAAGTAAATTTTTGATAGTGACTGTGTTGCTATCAACTTTGCTGATTACGTTCAATGGATGCGACGAAAGTCAGCTCGAGATTTCAAATCCCAATACGGTTTCGCAACTAGATTTTTTCCAAAATGAAGCGGACTTTAGGGTAGCGGTCAATGGAATGATACATCCCATTACTGCAGTATTCTTCTGGGGGCGTGTGGTACATACTGGACCAATGTTACGTTCTGATGCTTTTAATGTTGTTCCTTTTGCGAACAACACCACCATGTCGACCTTACAAGGCGTACCGGGAGTAAGTAGATGGTCAAGTGATATGTTTCCTCAGCTCTATCAAGCTATATTTAGAGCGAATACCATTTTGGAAGAGGCCAATGATGAAAATCTTCCTGCTGGAAATGCAAGAAATGAAATTCTGGGACAAGCGTATTTTATGCGGGCATTCTCTAACTGGTATTTGGCGGCATTCTGGGGCAATGTGCCTTTGATCCTGGAAACCCCTGACCCTGATAATCAAGAGTCTTTCTTTCCAAGTCAATCTACGCAAACGGAAGTCTTTAATTCTGTAATTGAGGATTTAACCATGGCGGCGAGTATGCTACCGCCAACATGGTCAGATAATGATTTGGGTAGACCGACAAGTGGTTCAGCTTTGGCTTTAAGAGGAAAAACACATCTTTATTTACGAAACTACGGTCAGGCAGCAGCAGATTTACAGGCAGTTGTGGATAGTGGGGTCTATGATTTATTACCAGCAGCCCAATATGAAGAAAACTTCACTACGGTCAATGAAAATAATATCGAATCCGTTTTTGAGCTACAGTTTGCACCTCAAGATAATTTTGTTTGGGGTTCAGATATTCCTTTAACCGGTTCACAAAGTAATTTCTACATCGATTATTCCCCTCCAACAGTAAGTTTGGATAGAGGGCATTACATCAATCCTCACATACTACAGGTTTTTGAAGACAACGGAGATACGGTTAGAAGGAATGAAACAATAGTTTTTGATTATCCAGGTGCTACCGGTTATGCAGGAGAACCTTTCTTGGAAGATTTTGCCCCAGATATTGAAGCTGCAGGTGTTGCGGGAGTGGAAGCTTTATTCACCAAGAAATATGCATTTTTATTTGCAGGCACCCGTCAGGAACTTCCAGGATTTGGACAAACCACAGGAGTGAATTGGAGAATAATCCGATATGCGGATGTTCTTTTGATGTTGGCGGAAGCGCAAAATGCAGATGGGAATCAAGCTGGAGCGATTGCACTAATAAACCAAGTAAGACAACGAGCCCAAATAGCAGATTTAGCAGCTAGCTTATCTCAACAAGAAGTTTTTGACGCTATTGTGAACGAGAGGATAATGGAACTAACAGGCGAAGGACATCGTTACTTGGATTTAGTTCGATGGGAATTGGCCGATGACGTAATGGGGCAGGGTTCCACAATTGCAGGAGGAAGACATCCAAAATCATTGGCAGGAGAATCTGCTTTCTTTACTCCAGGAAGAGACGAGTTGCTTTGGATTCCAGTACCGCAGTTAAACGCAAATCCTAATCTAGACCAAAATCCAGGATACTAGAAAGTACAGTTTGAGTTAGTTTAAGTTCAATTTTCAAGGAAAGAGCCAAGTAACTGTTTTATATTGCTTGGCTCTTTATGTAAGACTTCAACCTTTCCATGAAACAAGCAATTTTGTCTTTCCTTTTGGTTGTCATACTTAGTTCATGCACTTCTAAGGCAAAAGAAGTCCTTTTTGTTGAAATGGATGCGGAGGATACAAATATTCATTTTGTAAATACCATCAATCCCACAGATGAAATCAACATTATTGATTTTCAGTATTGTTATAATGGCGGTGGAGTTGGAGTAGGCGATTTTAACAGAGACAATTTTCCAGACCTTGTTTTCACGGGAAATCAGGTGAGTTCAAGAATCTATCTGAATCAAGGTTCATTTAAGTTTATTGATATTACCGAAGAATCTGATTTTACAACTTCTGCATGGGTGACAGGAGTTTCAATTATTGATATTAATGAGGATGGATGGGATGATATTTATCTTAATGTAGGCGGCTCTAATTGCGCTGGAGATTGCAATAATTTGCTTTTTGTAAATCAAGGATTAAATGTGGATGGGACCCCAACCTTCAAACAACAAGCACATCAATATGGATTGGACGAATCGGAATATGCCCAACAAACTGTATTTTTTGATTTTGACATTGATGGGGATTTGGACGCATTTATCCTAAGAAACGGAAATGTAAAATTTGATAAAAACGCACCCTTACCAAAAAAGTATTTTCCAAATCATCTCACAGATATTCTTTTAGAAAAAGAAATAGACAGTTTGGGGCGGATGGTGTATCGAGACATTTCTAAAGAAGTGGGAATTGATAAAAAAGGATTTGGATTAGGAGTGGGTATAAATGATTTCAACAACGACGGGTTGCCGGACATTTATGTTGGGAATGACTTTATTACCAATGATGCCATTTACATAAATAAGACAGATGAGAAGGTTCAGAGCTTTGAAGATAGGGCTGCCAATTATATGTCTCACCAAACTTATAACGCTATGGGGGTAGATGTAGTCGATATCAATAATGATTTATATCCCGATATTACTGTACTCGATATGCTTCCAGATGGATATGAAAGGCAGAAGAAGATGATTGGCCAAATGAACTACGACAAGTATCAACTTGCCCTTAACAATGGATACATTCCCCAATACATGAGGAATACGTTACACATTAACAATGGTTCAATTGGAGAGGAGCTTTTAAAGTTCAGTGAGGTATCCTTTATGAAAGGGATGGCCAAAACAGATTGGAGCTGGACTCCGTTATGGGCGGATTATGATTATGATGGAAACAAGGACCTATTTGTGACCAATGGCTACGGTAAAGACATTACCGACCTTGATTTCATAAACTATACACAACAAAACAACGTATACGGTACGGCAGAAACCAAAAACAAAAGGCTTAAGGAATTGGTTGCCAAGCAACCGGAAGTGAAACTTCAAAATTTCTTTTTTAGAAATGATTCTGTTTTTAACATCCAAGACGTTACTTCAAATTGGATAAGTGATAATGTTTCACTTTCCAATGGAGCCGCTTTTGCAGATTTAGATTTGGACGGTGATTTAGACCTAATTGTGAATAATTTGGACCAAAAAGCATTTGTTCTCCAAAACCTGCGTTCGGAAAAACCAAATTATCAGTATTTGAAGGTAAAACTCTTAGGGGCAAAACAAAATAAGGATGCCATTGGAGCTAAAATCAAATTATGGTCTAAAGGAAAAGTGCAAATACACTATCAATCCGTGATTAGGGGATACCTCTCTTCGGTGGAGCCCGGGGCTTTTTTTGGGTTAAATGAACCTGTGGCGGATTCACTTCAGATTATCTGGCCAACGGGAGAAGTGTCACAGGCTTACGAACTAGATGTCAATCAAACCCTTACCTTTTCAATTAAAGATGTTGGAAAACCCGCAAAAGAAAGTAACTCTGAAAAAACAATTTTTCGTACCGCAGATTCAAGACTTCCTTTTATTCATAAGGAAAATCAATCCAACGACTTCGTGTTTCAAAGCCTTTTGTTATCCCAGCAATCAAAACGTGGACCTTGTATGGCGAAAACAAAATTTAACGATTTACAAGGAGAAGTACTCTTTGTTGGAGGTAGTCATGGAGAGCCTGGAACTTTGTTTCAGTTGAATGAAGATGGAAACTATGTAGTCACGAACACTTTCGAATCAGACTACGAAGATACTGCCGCGCTGTTTTTTGATATGGACAATGATGGGGATAAGGATTTGTATGTAGGTAGTGGAGGAAATGAAAAAGAACCGCAATCCAAATATTACCAGGATAGGATTTACGTAAATCTTGGCAATACGGAATTTACACAAGAACCTAGTCTTCTTCCAAAATTTACATCAAGTACCAGCTGCGTTCGCGCAAACGACTTTGATAAGGATGGGGATATAGACCTTTTTGTGGGTTCGGGTATCGTGCCGAGAAATTATCCAAAAGCTCCGAAAAGCAGAATTCTGGCAAATACACAAGGAAAGTTTGAAGAAAAAGGCGTTCTAGAGTTAGAATCCTTGGGTATGGTAAGGGATGCAATATGGCAAGATTTGGATGCAGACGGTTGGGACGACTTAATCGTTATTGGAGATTGGATGCCTATCACTGTTTTCAAAAACCACTTAGGTAACCTTAAGCAATGGGAAGTCAATTTTACGGGTATATCAGGGGAAAAGATAGAAACCAATGGATGGTGGAACTGCATTGAAATGGCGGATTTTGATAATGACGGAGACGCGGATTTCCTTATTGGAAATCAAGGTTTAAACAATTTCGCTAACCCAAGTGAACGTAATCCAGTGTACATCTATACAAAGGATTTTGACGCCAATGGCAGCGTAGACCCATTGGTAGGGGTATTTTCTGAAACAAAAGAAGGTTTGAAACTAAAACCCCTTCATTCTAGGGATGATGTAATGAAACAATTGGTTCTTCTTAAAAACCAGTTTTTATCCTATAATGATTTTGCCTCGACCGACTTTGTGGAGTTATTGAACATTGAATCGCTATCCGAAGAAACACTTTCGGTAAGTATTTCTGAAAGCGTCTATGTGGAAAATTTAGGCGATTTCAATTTCAGAATTCAATCGCTTCCAAACCCATGCCAATATGGCCCTATAAATGACTTCCTTGTGAATGATTTTAATGAAGATGGTTTATTGGATGTTTTAGCCGTTGGGAATGATTTTCAGTCAGAGACAAACTATGGAGGGTATGATGCGGTAAACGGCATATTTTTAGCAGGCAATACTGGTGGTTTTTTTAACATAGTTACTCCCTCAAAAAGTGGCTTCTATGTACCGGGACAATCAAATTGTCTGATTGAATTGGATATTGGGAATAAAGAATCCCTTATTGTTGCAGCCCAAAATAATGATAAAGCGAAAGTATTTCTAAGACATTGAGAAAACTCAAATGAACAATATAGTAAATCAAGAATTGGAAGATGTGAAAATCAAAAAAAGTGGAGGTCACTTTGATTGTAAGCTTATTCCATTGGAAAGTGATGAGGAAATTTTCCTATACCGTTTGGATATAAAAGGAGATGATGACTTTATCCCACAACCCGTTGAAATAGAGTGGAAAGTTCCTGCGGTTGGTGTGAAAGGATACTGGAGGCCTACTGCGGATTTTTCAAAACGGATTGAAGCAGACTGGGAACTCCAGTCTCATGAGTCACGAGTTTCAATTGATGCTCCGGTTCTTCAACTTTTTGGGAATACAGATGAAAACATTGTTTGCTTTTCTTGCTCCAATGCCATCAACAGAATAGAGATGGCTGCCAAATACCGCGAAGAGGATAATCACTTTTATTGTCGTTTTGTTTTCTTTACGGAGTGCAAGTACCCCATCAGGGATTTTAGCACAGAAGTCCGTATCGATTACAGGAATATCCATTTTTCACAGGCACTACGGGAAACTACACTTTGGTGGGAAGACCATGGACACTTGAAACCAGCTTTTGTGCCAGAAATAGCTAAAAAACCGTTGTACTCCACCTGGTATCAATTTCATCAAAACTTAGAGGAGGATGTGTTGATACGAGAATGTGGTTTGGCCAAGGATTTGGGTTTTGATGCCATAATCATTGACGATGGCTGGCAAACTAAGGACAACAACCGGGGGTACGATTATACTGGAGATTGGAGACCAGACAGATTTGATGATATGAAGCGTGTGGTCAAAAAAATCCAAGATTTAGGTGTCGCCGTTGCTCTTTGGTATTCAGTTCCATTTTGTGGCCGGAAATCAGAGGCCTATAAAAAATTCAGAGGGAAGTTTTTAACGGAAAATCACAGATGGGCGCCTGTTTTTGACCCTCGTTTTCCAGAGGTTCGGGAATATTTAGTGGGAATCTACGTAGATGCGGTTAGAGATTGGGGACTCGATGGACTTAAGCTGGATTTTATTGATGATTTTAAGGCCTATCCGGATACTTCGTTCGAGAAGAATCCAGATAGAGACTTTGCTTCGATTAATGATGCCGTAGATCAACTTCTTTCTGAGGTAAGTCATGAGCTTAAAAAAATAAATCCGAACATATTCATCGAATTTAGGCAGAAATATACAGGGCCCGCCATGCGAAAATATGGAAACATGCTACGAGCTTTTGATTGCCCCGGGGACTATGTAATGAATCGGGTTCGAATTGCGGATATTAAAATGATGAGTGGCACAACCGCTGTGCATTCGGACATGATAAAATGGCATTTTGAAGAACATGTTGAAACTGCAGCCATTCACTATATGAATGCCCTTTTTGGAGTGCCGCAGATTTCAATAATGTTGGAAGATGCCCCCGAAGCGCATATAGAAATGGTTAAGTTTTATACACAATACTGGAAATACAGGTCTGAGGTTTTACTATCCACAAATTTCATCCCTTCGGCCCCGCTTTCAAATTATCCAATTCTCGAGGCTAGCCTTGAGCAAGTTGTTATAGTTGGGGTATTTGAAGATTCGTTCCATACCCTTTTAAAGGGATACAATGAAATTGATATACTCAATGCAAAGTTTTCTAAAGAGATACCCGTTTTATGTCAGGAAGACTTTGGGGAGTACAATTGTGTATTCTTTGATTGTAAAGGAACCATCGTTTCTACAGAAAAACTTGACTTTAAAAAGGGAATGCTAACACTTTCAATACCCCCTGGTGGAATGTTAGCTGCTCAAAAAATATAACCTCCATAACTATAGAATATCCCAAGTTGTATAGAAGGTATAACATCTAGCAATTTTTAAGATTCCTTCGGTACCACGATTGACGGCAAAATCAAAACTAGGATGAATTGGAAAGATACAATTGAGAAAAACGAGGTAATCATAGAATCTCCTGGCAGAATAAACTTAATAGGGGAACACTTGGATTATAACGGCGGATTGGTACTCCCAGCCGCCATCGATTTGAAGGTAACCCTATTCTTCAGGAAGAATAGCACTCAGGTTTGCCATATATATTCCAAAAATTATGGAGATGGATTTAGTATTGATTTAAGAAAAATTGCCATCAGCGAATCGGAGTGGCATAACTACTTTTTAGGCGTAATACATTTTATAAGTCAAAAATATCCAGACCGCATTGGAGGTTTTGATTGTGTAGTAGACAGCTCGCTGCCTATTGGTTCAGGGGTTAGTTCTTCAGCTGCGTTGGAGTGCGGCATTGCTAAGGGAATCAGCTTACTTTTTAACATAGGACTGGATAATTCCGAAATAATTACGATGTCCAGAGATGCTGAACACTACTTTGTGGGAACCAAATGCGGAATCATGGACCAGTTCGCTGTGGTCATGGGAAAAGAAAACAAACTCATACAATTGGACTGTCATACCCAGAATTTCAAATACGTTCCCGCAACTCTAGCTCCCTATGAAATAGTATTGCTCAATTCTAATGTTTCACATAACCTGGCTACCAGCGAGTACAACTTAAGACGACAAGAAGCAGAATCAGGATTTCAAACTATACGAAAGCGATACCCAAACTATGAGGCCTTGACGCATGTTCCTTTGCGTGTCATAGAGGAATTTCAAGGTGAACTCTCAGAAGTTGTCTTTAAGAGAATCGGTTATGTGGCAAAAGAAAATAGTAGAACACTTTTGGCTAGTGAATGTTTGGAAAATGGAGATTTGCAAAAGTTTGGTGCATTGTTATTTCAATCTCATGACGGTTTGCGAAACGAATATGAAGTGAGTTGCCCTGAACTGGATTTCTTAGTGGACTTCGCAAAAGGTTTTAATGGAGTTCTCGGGTCTCGTATGATGGGAGGTGGTTTTGGAGGTTGCACCCTAAACTTAGTTCATACTGATAAAGGAGACAAATTCATCCAAGAAGCATCCGCAGCCTACAAAAAGAAGTTCAACATAGCATTGTCTCCATTCAAAGTATCAATTGGTGATGGAGTAAAAAGAAGATAAAAACAATGGATAGTTTTCTAAACCAGCAACCGCATAAACGATATAACGCCTTAACTGGGGAATGGATTTTGGTTTCTCCACATAGAACCAAAAGGCCATGGCAAGGAAAGCAGGAAAAGAATGCGATAAACACCTTACCCGATTATGATGAAAACTGTTATTTATGCCCATCAAATACAAGGGCTAGTGGAGCAAAAAATGACAATTATAAATCTACCTACTCCTTTGTAAATGACTACGCAGCTCTTTTAATGGATGGGGGAGAAGAGGGGTATATAGAAGGCCTATTAAAAGCGAAAAAAGAACGAGGTATTTGTAA
This sequence comes from Bacteroidota bacterium, assembly GCA_039184805.1. Taxonomy (GTDB): domain Bacteria; phylum Bacteroidota; class Bacteroidia; order Flavobacteriales; family Flavobacteriaceae; genus Flagellimonas. Next base: position 35,907 of record JBCDAX010000024.1, read on the forward strand.
GGTGGTCTGTTTTTCTCCAAATCATAGCCTCACGCTACCATTAATGGAAATCGAAGCAATTACCGAGGTGGTACAATTATGGCAGAAGGAGTATTTGGAATTGGGTTCACTTGCAGAAATAAACCACGTTCAGATTTTTGAAAACAAAGGTGAGATTATGGGATGTAGTAATCCTCATCCCCATGGACAAATTTGGGCACAATCAACTATTCCCGAAGAGCCTCAAAAAAAGATGAACCAACAACTACTGCATTATGGGCACCAAGGTAGAACCCTATTATCGGATTATTTGCAGCAGGAACTAGAAATAGGTGAACGGATTATCGCAAAGAACTCGGATTTTGTGGTTTTGGTTCCTTTCTGGGCGATATGGCCCTTTGAAGCGATGATAATTCCACGAAAACCACACCAAAACATAACTACTTTGACGGAAGATGAAGTCAGCTCTTTTGCTGAGATTATTAAAATAATAACCGTAAAGTATGATAACCTTTTTGAAACGTCATTTCCCTATTCCGCAGGAATTCATCAGGCGCCTACAGATGGAAAAGAGCACCCAGAATGGCATTTTCATATGTCGTTTTACCCACCTTTATTGCGTTCCGCAACGGTGAAAAAGTTTATGGTGGGCTATGAAATGTTTGCAAATCCGCAACGAGATATTACCGCTGAGTACGCGGCTAAAACTTTGAGACAATTAGATAACGAACATTATAGCTTGAACCAAACTTCCTGAAAATTTCTTCCATATAGTCTTTCAAAAAAAGTATGGTAATAAAGTTGAAGTAATGGATTAACGATTTTCACATTCTTAGACCAAGAGACATTGTTTCACAAAATACTTTTTTCAGTCACTCCCTGGTAGTCAAAAGCATTTTTACTTTGGCTATATCCCATCACGCGTTCTTCAAAAAGTAATTTACTAAATCCATTTTGTGTGTTGGGACCTTTTGGAGCTGTATTCATATTTTTAGAGTAAGTGAGGTTATCCAAATCATGACGCTGTTGAAAAAGGGCGGGTAAAAAGTTTTCAAATACACCCACCTCTATGGTATTATGAGTAAGCCATGCTTCCCAAAATTCGGACCCAAAGTTTCCCACAATTTTCTCGGTTATTTTCTTGGCAAAAATATTTTGTTTATGAGATCCGGCAACAACTTCATAATGGTAGTGCACCCCAATGACTTTGCCATCTTCGTATACATCTTTAAAACTAATTCTCAGTGACATCATAGGGCCAATAAGTGGAACTTTCTTTCCCATACCCCAGCCATCTTGTTTATGATAAAAGATGGTCAGTTCTTGGTCAACGGGATACTTTAATTCATACTTAGTAAATTGCATCACCTCTTGAATATGTATTTTTGCTCCAGCCTTGGAAGTGCCATCTGGTCCCAGCTTCCCTTTCAGTTGTGCACCAATATGATCCGAAGGATGCCATAACAAATACGCTGGAACCTTTTTTCCTTCATACCCAGGCGTATCCTGCAACTCCACATGCATTTTAGGAAAATGATGAAACCACCAATAAATCATTTCCGTAGTAACACCTCGCAGAAGTGAGTGCTCCAATACCACACAAATTTGATTGGATTTATTCCGTAGCACCTTGAAGTAAGTCGATGTTATAGGCTTTAACTCCCAACCAAAATCCCTTGCTTTAGGGACAATTAATTTTGTTGATTGACTCATTTTCTAATTTTTAAACGATGAATGCTTATGTTTTACTTGCCGGTGCTGTTTACGAAATTAAAATCCATAGGAGTAAAAAATGTTGACTTAGTTAAAGATTTTTAAATCATTTTTTTCGTACTATGGTCCTTACTATTTTACGCTAGGAATTGATACATCTTGGATTTTCCAAACAGCTAATCAATATTCTCGGACCCAGGATACTTTGAAGTAAGTTATTGTATGTTAGACCAATCAAGATATAACTCTAAAAACAAGCTGATTGTCTATTTTAATAAGTATGGCAAGAGAACGCGGGTAAATCCTTCAGAATGCATTGTAAACATAGGCGATAAATGTAACAAGGCATTTTTGATTCTTAACGGAGGTTTTGTCTGCCAGAATTATAACGAGGAAACCGATAAACTAAGGACGATTAATTTCCATTTAAATACGTTTCACCCAATAATGACGGTGATACACAGTTTTTATAGCGATTCAATTTCCAATTGCCAACTCAAAGCAATAATGAAGTCAGAAGTGCTAATGTTGCCTAAAAGCATTATCTCAGAAGGTGTTGAAAAGGACAATTCCTTACGGCAAGCATACATTGAGGAAACAATCTATGCTCTTTTGGCCATTAATGAGTTCCATACGAAATTAATAACCCTCACCACCAAAGCTATGTATCAATATTTATCTACCTCCTGTTCGGATATCGTTAGGGAAATACCATCAAAATATATTGCTGAATTTATGGGTGTTTCAGCCGAATGGCTTAGTAGAATTAGATAAAAGGATAAAAAACAGGTAAGCGAAAAAAGACTTTTGGAACCAAATGAATCAAATACTATTTGACAAGGCTAAACTTGAGGATTCGTTAAGAATATCCATATTATTGAAAACTGTTTACATACAGGTTTATGGAGTTGAAGGGGTTACACACGAGTTTGCCAACTTTATTGATGAAAAATTTTCCAAAAAGAGTATCGAAAAGACGTTGGAAACTAATCCTGAACAATTGCAAATTGCCTACTTGAAAGGTAACCCAATCGGAGTATCTGAAATCTTGTTCAATAGTCTGTGTCCCATTAGGAAAATACAACTTCCTGAGCTTGGGAAATTGTATGTTCTTGAAAGGTTTAAAGGAAGGGGAATAGGTTATGGGCTATTAAGTAACACTGAAAAACTTGTTATCCAGAAGGGTTTTGACCAACTGAATTTGGAGGTTTACATTAAAAATGAAGGGGCTATTTCTTTTTACAAAAGACAGGGCTACGAAGTAATTGGTAAAGTAGATTTTCCAATGGAGCAAAACACATATGAAAATTTGGTAATGACTAAAAAACTAAACTAAAAAAAGGAATTATGAAATTCCTAAAAACAAAAGCGACAACCCTACTTCTATTATTTTCAGTAATCCTGTTGAACGCGCAAGGGGAGCTGAAACCGGTTGAAGGCTATTCGCCACAGATTGGGTTAATGGTCTATATGTTAGAAGACTTAAAAGATAGAATTACCGAACAAGTTAAGTACTTAGACCAATCACAAATTGATTTCTTATATGATGCTAATGCCAATAGTATAGGATCATTGATTATGCACTTGGTATCAACGGAATCGTATTATCAGATAGCTACGTTGGAGGGTAGAGAATGGACCGAAGATGAGCTTAAGAGATTTGGTATTGCAGGAGAACTTAACGAAGAGGTTAAAAACATTCTTAAAGGCAAGCCCATAAGCCATTATTTGGATTTATGGGACGAAGTCCGTAAAAAATCGCTAAAAGAACTCAAAACAAAAGATGATGATTGGTTCTCTTCAAGTATAGAAGAGGGAATCAACTATCATTATGTGTGGTACCACGTGATGGAACATTCGGCCAACCATATGGGGCAAATAGCGACTATAAAGAACAGATTACCGAAGTAAACTCATAAAGTTTATAAAAATCCTTACTTTTTCTGAAAGAAGAAAAGGAGGGTAGTAGGGAGTCAATATACAGGTAGCAAATTAGCTCAAATACATTTTTCCATAAGATATGGTGTAGAAGATAGTAGCTGTAAACTACCTAGCCATTCTTTAAAAATGGTTTACTCGACCATTTTTAATTTTGGTTCTTTCCTTTTTTTCATCCAGAATAACATAAGTATAATCACTTTTAAAGTAGAAACACGTTCGTTTCGTGACAATATTAACTATGAAAGCGTTTATTGAAAAAATTCGAGGAAGGAGTATCCCAAGTTTGTATCGCTCTTTTTATGCTAAAGTTTGGGATATCTATTACGATTTCAAATACAATATTGACACAGATGCTCATGTAGTACTGGAAAATTTGGATTTAAGTAAAGAACAAAAAGAACATTATTATTGGTATGAAGGAACTAAGGTTCGTCCGTTGAAGAAATTATTTAAACGTCTTGATATTCCTAAAGAAAAATGCTTCATTGACATCGGATCGGGAAAAGGACGTGTTCTTTTGGTAGCTGCAGAATACGGTTTTAAGAAAGTAATAGGGCTAGAGCTGTCTCAGAGTTTATACCAAATTTCAAAAAATAACATGGACACTTTTAACCGAAAGAGGAATACGGATTCGGAAATAGAAATTTTGAATATAAATGCTCTAGACTATGTTTTCACAGACGATGAGGATATAATTTTTCTTTACAACCCTTTTGACGAACAAACACTAAAGCAATTAGTATTGAACATTAAGGCCTCAAAAAACCGAAATAAAAGAGAAATTAAAATCATTTATGCCAACTCTGTTCATCATAAAGCTATCAAAGAAAATTTAGACATTTTCAACATCGAAAGGATAAAGATATACAATGTGGGATTTACGATTTATGATGTCTGATCCAATCTTCATATCGTGTATGGTGTGAATTTAGGTCTATTTTCAAATAAATGCTAAGTCTTAAAATTTAGTAAGACTGGAATTTTCAGATTTACTTTTGGGTCACATTTTACTTCTCAAAACGCATTAAAGGTTGTAAACGTCGCAAATTGTTAAATAAAAATACTTTACTCATCGTTATTTATTGAGAGGCTAGTTTGCTTAGAGATAAATTATTTATACGAATACATAGTATTTACAAATACTAATAAAATTGTATATGGCAATTCAAAATATACAAAAGAGGTGAAAAATTAAAGTTGATATTTTAATAATCCTACTCAATTTTTTTCCTTTATCCGTACTTTTTCAGGACTTAAATTTTCCACATTATTTATTCTTTATCTATAGGTGAGAGGCCTACTTTTTTATTCTTCGATAGCACTAACATACTATTCGTGGTAGTCCTTGAGATCTATTCTGAAAATTATATCATGATCATATTTACACTCCTATTGTCTAAAGTTGTTCTTATCTGTCACAAATTACACTTTCATAAGTATTCTTTATATAGGTACTATGATAAAAGACGAGTTTCAGATAAGGCTTTTGAGGTTGGAAGACAAGTTATTTCGGATGGCTTTCTCCATCGTCTTTAATCGGGATTTAGCATCAGATATGACCCAAGAGACTATGCTGGTCTTGTGGGAAAGAAGACAAAAATTAGAAAACACTTCAAATTTAGAAGGTTATGCAATAACCATAATTAAGAATTTGTGCTTTGACGTATTACGACGTCAAAAGTTTTTTGAAGAGAACATACTCCCAAGGTTTTCTGAAATGAAAGAGTCTTGTGGAGAAAACTATACACAAAAGGAGGAAATAGAGCTTCTGTTCAGTTTATTGGAAAAAGTAAAGCCAGAACACCGACTTGTATTTGTGATGAAAACAATTGAAGGATATACCTACGAAGAAATAGGCATGGTAACTAAACGAAAACATAGCAATTTAAGGAAAATCGTTTCACGGGTTAGGCAAGGTTTAAGGGACAGTTTAAATACATTCAATGATGAAAAAAGAAATAAAGGCTTTGTTGGGTAAATACTACGAAGGGAATACCAATCATCAAGAAGAACTTTCACTGATGGACTATTTTTCTTCTGGAAGAATAGATAAAGAATTTATGGACCATCGTCAAGAATTTCTTTTGTTGGCGAGTTTTAAAAAATCTACAATACCGGAAAGTAAAGTTAGTCGTTTAAAAAAGCACCTTGATAGAAGCTATTCTCAGCAATACACTTGGAAAAAATTTGGTCAAATAGCTGCAAGTATTCTGCTAATTATTGGGGGATATTTTATAGGAACTTTTTTCCCAATTAATGATAATTCTTCGGTTTTGAATGAATTAAGGGAAAATCTTGAAACTGTCAATGAACGCACTGCGATACTGCTATTAAATCAACCCTTAGCGAATGAACGCCTTCAAGGTGTTGAATATATTGGAAAGCTGAAGGGGATTAATGATGAACTTGTTAAGACATTACTAGCTTCTCTTAATAATGATTCTAGCGAGAATGTACGATTGGCTTTAATTCCTTATTTGCTAAAACATGAAAACAAAACATTAATAAAAACCGAATTGATTAAATCAATCAATCGTCAAGAATCACCTCTTATTCAGCTGGAAATTATCAATGCCCTCATTTATTTACTGGACAAAGAAGAACTAAAGACTATTCGGACTCAAATACATCTTGAAAATCCTAACGAACTAGTAACAAAGACATTGGAATCAATTTAATGCACAGATGAAGACAACGAACTTTTTGATATTCACTATTGCTCTAATTTCATTTTATGTTCAAGCACAGGAGCCCATTGTGTTACCTATTGACGCTACATATAGTAATGCACTTATTAATATAAGTCTGCAATCCGGAAGTATGAACATAGTTGGCCATGATAAAAATCAATTCACAATCTATGTTGAATTGGATTCCTCTTTTGCAGAAACAAAAAAAACCGAAGACAAGGATGGCTTTGTTCGCTTGGTCAATAATGCCTTTGACCTAGAAATTACTAATTCTGGGAATAGATTGGACATTAATAGTTATTCTTCCAAAGGTTTAAAAAAACTTACTGTAAAAGTTCCACGGTCATCTGATATGTCCTTACTGACCAATAACGGAGATTTGGGCATAGAAAACGTACAAGGTAAACTGGATGTAATAAGCAATTATGGGAAAATTGACATCAAGAGAATACATGGTTCGGTAGTTGCTTCTTGTCCAAATGGAAATACATTTATTGATTTTGCGTCCCTAGACAAAAAAAATCCTTCATCAATAACGAGCCTCAACGGCAAAATTGAGGTAAATGTTCCGGCTGAATCATCTATTTCTTTTAAGCTCTTGTCAATAGAAGGGAACATATATTCAAATTTTGATATACAGTTAATCCCGAAGGTGATAAACCACTATGAAAATACTGAAAATGGCTCCTATTTAGCTATAAAGAAATGGATGGTTGGGTCATTAAACGATGGAGGACAAACCATTTCCATATCTACAGTCCATTCCAATATTTATTTAAAAACCAAAAAAGATTAGCACCATGAAAAAAAGTGTTTTACTGTTCTTGATTTCAGTTTCATGTTACTCACAAGAAATAGAACTAAAAATTGACAAATACATTGAGCCATTTGTGAATAATCATTGTTTTAGTGGTTGTATTTTAATTGCTAAGGGCGATGATATAAAAGTTGAAAAGTGTTATGGAAAAGCAAATTACGAGCACGACATAAATAACTCGTTAAGCACCAAGTTCAGAATTGCTTCGCTAACCAAATCTTTTACCCAAATAGCCATTGATATTCTTGAATCCCAAGGAAAAATAAAGAAAACAGACTACTTGAGTAAATATTACAGTGGTATCAAAAATGCCGATAAGATTACGATAAACCACCTATTAAATCATAGGTCCGGAATTACCCATATTAATGATTATCCTAATTATGACGTATTGGCAAAAGAGTTCTATACCATGTATGATATAATTGAACTATTCAAGGATAAACCATTGGATTTTGAACCTGGTGAAAAAAGGTCTTATAGTAATTCGGGATACGTTATGTTGGCTTATATAATTGAGAAAACCAGTGGATTGTCTTATATGGATTATTTGTCAAAATATATTTTCAAGCCAGCAAATATGACATCTACTTTTATGGAAAAACAGCAAGAAGTTGTAAAACATAAGGCTTATGGATATCAACCTAGTCCTGATGGAAAAGGCGTGAAAAGGTCTTTGCATTGGAATCCAGACATAAAGTTGGCAAGTGGAGGTCTTACTTCTACCCCAAGGGATGTATTCAAATTTTTTCGATCATATTTTACTGGAAGACTAAATATAAAACCCGAATTGCCCGAAAAGAAAGATGCTACTTATTATTTTCAGGGCAATAGTCCAGGTTACGCAGCCTTTTCTAAAATTTATTTTGAAAGCAACACCTATGTTGTGGTTTTATCCAACAATTATTCCAGGGCAGGGTGGAATATTGGGAAAAATATTGGAGATATTTTTAATGGTAAAGATTTTACATTTGAAGCACCAAGAAAGGAGATGGGTAAAAAGCTAGAAAGGTTTGTAGGGTTTCACCATGCCATTGATTTTAATTGGAAGTTTTGGCTTTCTTTAGACGAGAATGATAATTTTTCTGTCGCTACTGATATGAATGGGCAACCTGATAGGACAAGATCGGGACCTGCCTACTATATTGGAAATGATACTTTTTACTTACCCTCTTTTGTGGCCTCTATCAAATTTCATTCTTTAAAAACCGAAAAAGGAAATATAGAATGGAATAATTTTGATCGTTTGACCAAAACAAAATAAATAAGGCACTTTTCCATTTTTGGATAGTCAAGAGCAGGGTTTCAGACAACAAAAAACTAACATTGCAAGATGCAAAAAGAAATGGACGCCATCCAAAAACTAAGATGAGGTTTAATTAATAGGGCATAGGAAGAAAGAATTATGGATGTAAATGACATGGGAAAATTACAATTTTCACTTCCCACTCTCAGAATAGTTTGCGCAATAATCACTTACGATTTACCAAATTCATGGTAATAGAACGTCTTTTTTCAGTTTCCTTACTTTTTGTGAATCCAACAAAATTGTCTAAAGCTTTTGATAAACCAATACTATCAGATTGCAAAGTTCTATCGAGAATATCAAAATTATTTTAACTTATTGAGACTTAAAGAGCTCAAAGCTATATAGTAGATATCTCCATCCCTTGAGAAAAAAAACCACTTTCCATCAGGACTTATGTATGGAGTACCTTCATCCTTGTCGGTATTAACTTTTGGACCTAAATTTTTTGGAAGACTCCATTGCTCACCTTCACGGAAGGATATGTATAAATCATTTTCTCCAAATCCTCCTTTCTGTTTTGAATCTATAATGATAAAAGACTCATCCGAGGAAATGTAAGGATTTGAGTAGTTTGTTTCTATATCAATGTTTACAAATTCAATACTATCACCACTATTATTATCAAATAAGAGAGGAGACCTATAGACATCATGTTTTCTTCCTTTTTCTCTACCTACCGAAGAGAAATAGATTGTATTATTTTTCGAAATACTCATATAGCCTTCTCCACTGGTATTTTGATTAATTTTTGAATTTAGATATTTGGCTTCGCCCCATCCGTTCACCATGTAATCTATAAACCAAATATTGGGAGATTTTAATACAGTTGAGTTTTCGTCAATTGGACGCATCGAATAAAAAAACAGTTTTTCCCCGTCTAAAGTAACAAAGGCATCTGCATCAAAATAGTTACCTGAAAATGAGGCTATTTTGGCTTCTTCCCACTGGCCATTCACAAATTTTGAGCTGTAGATATAAAATGACTTATCATTTTCTCTATTACTTGTAAAAAAAAGACTTTGCATATCTGGGGTAAAGGAAATACCAAACTCAGCACTATTAAGTTTTGAAACATTACCAGATTGGAAAATTTGAGCCTTTAAACCTTGTTCATTTTCAAAGGGATTTGGGCTGGAGGTACTTTTATCTTGCTTTTGCTTACAAGAAAAAGCTAAAAACCCAGTCAAAACCAAAAAAACAATTTTTTTTATTATCACTTTTTTTCTCTTCATTTTCCACAATATGTTATTCAATTGATGGGCTAAAATCATTATGTACTCCTCAAAAAAAATCAATACAATTATGATTACAATGACGTGAAGTCGCTTTTGATTTGTTTGTTTTTCTAAACCTAAATCGCTTTTTGTTAAACAGGATGTTGTGATTGACATTAGATTTTATCAAGCTTGTTCTAATAATCTTCTCTTTGTTATCGAAAGCACATATTTTATCTTCTTCTATTTGCCCTAATTGTATAATTGGTTCGTAGGCTACCATCTGGTTGATAAAAGTCCCACTTCCAATCAAAAGTCCTGTTCGTAATATTGTAAAAGGTAATTACCCAGGTATTTTTGTTATCCAGTAGTAGTATTTCTCCTTTGTCATTACCATAAGATCTCCATACTTCAGCTATGGAACAAGTGCCGTTTTCTATCCAAACACACTGCCATTCTTTTAAACTTGGATTATATATTCTAAGATTGGTACCGTGTAAATCCCTGGCATTGGGATTTTTGCCTTTGTCCGCATAGTTTATCCAATAGTCTTGAATTGCAAAACCATCCAAAATGTATTCAAAACGCCAATACGCTTTAGAATCAGCCCATGTAGAATCATTCACCCTAGAAGAAAATATAATATCCCATTCACCAACTAATTGTCCATATTCCAACAACTTAGGATTTGCATCAACATTTGCCTTTCCAAATTGATTTGGTTCAATTATTGTTAAATCTTTGGTGTTTTTGTTTTCGTCTTTCTCACGACAACTAACAATTAAAAGAAAAAGCACAGTGAGTCGAAGTATCAAATAAAGACTTTTCATGAAGAACCAACTCTCTTGTAATTTATTCTCCATTGAAGTTTCCATGTCGTACCGCCATCGGAAGAGAACTCCCAATCCCAAATAAAAGTATTGGTCTGTATCTCTTTGAATACCATTCGATAGATATATTTTTTACCATCTTTCTCATGTATTTTTGTTTTGAATATTTTATGCTCATTGCTTTTGTCGTACTCAGCAATAAAATCGAAATATCCACCTTGGCTATCCGCCCAGGCTTGTTTCCAACGTTTAAATTGAGGCTGATGAACGGAAATACTGGTTCCCTTAAATCCTTTTGATTGGCCTTCAACAATTTCAAAATTCTCACGTAAAATTCTACCGTTTAGATCCCTGGAAATAGAATTAAAACCCTTACCAAGTTTTCCGTTTCCTTCATCCCAGGTCGCTTCCCATTTACCCACCCAAAAATTGAAAAGGTCAGCATCATCCTCAGGGTTTTCATTCTGCGATTGTACATTGGGTAAAAAACATATTGACAATAGTAAGCCCAATAAAATTTTTCTTTTCATATGACTAAAAAATTTGATTGGGTTAAAAAAAGTGCATTTTTATTTTTCATGTGTTAATTTAAGTAGGGAAGTTTCATTTAAGATGAAATCCCCCTATTCAAGTTAACATGATGGAGTTTGTTCCAATCTGTTTATGAAGTATTGTTAAGTCTAGAAAGTCAAAATAAGATTTATACAGCCTATTCTCTAGGTAAGTTCACTTTTCCTCTTTGGATTCTTTAACATTCAAAACCCTGTGGGAAGATATTTAATCTTAAATATTTTGTTGATTAAATTCGAATTTTCATCCACAAGATTGGTTTATACAAAATTGAATGAGCCTCCGCCACAAAAACCACCAATAATAAAAGAGGCCCTAACAAAAGTTAGGGCCTTCTCATTACTTTTTATATACTAAAGTAAATATATCAATAACCGGGATTTTGCTCCACAAAAGGGGATAGGTCCCTAACACGTTGAGGAATCGGGAAAATAGTCAAATTCTGTCCCGGTGCAGAAGCAGCTTCTTGAGGCTGCCCTGGTCTTCTCAAGTTCAGACCATTGCGCAATAGGTCCATTCTTCTCTGGCCCTCAAAAGCAAGCTCTTTTCTTCGCTCGTTCAAGATAATATCCAAATCTACGGCTCCCAAATCAGCCAATCCAGCCCTGGACCTAAGGGTA
>JBCDAX010000025.1:0-47077 GCA_039184805.1 Bacteroidota bacterium
CTGGTCCAGTTTGTTGTAGACAATATACTCCCAATCCTTACCTGGCAATTTCTTTTCCACCAGGCGGTTGCGATGGTCATACTTATACTGGTAGCAGAGTTCGTTGAGTTCCGTCGTGCTTACGCTAGCTGTGGTCACCTTAGGCGGTATTACGTATGTTAGATTACCAAAGTCATCGTACACATAGTAAGTGTCATGGGCGGTTTGTGCACCACTCACCATAGCATAGGTACGCTTGAGCACCACCCTTCCCATTTTATCGGTAAACTCCTCGGTAGTATGCAGTTTGGAAGTGGTGCCGCCGTGATTCTCGTCATAGGTCACATTTTTTTGTAACTCTCCTGCATTATAGTTTCCGTCTTGTGCCAGCTGTGGAGCCTCGGTATCCCCACCACTAAAGGTCACGGAAAATTCCACCACAGAGTCCGAGCTGGTATTGGTGCTGTACTTAAATCTTATTTCGTGGTCTCCGTCCTTACGCCACGCCTTGCCGGGGGCCGCCTGTTTGAGCACCCGGTTCAACGGGGATGCCTCAAATGACTTTTCCGAGTACGGGTTGACATTCGTGGCGGTCTGCCCGACAAAATCGTTGGGGTATTCCGTATGGTAGTAGGTATTTGTAAGTGACCCTACTTGTGTCCGGTATGTACCTCCTCCTGCATCGGTAACCGGGACGGAAAGATGTTCCTTGTCTTGTCGACCAATAGAATCATAGCCCACATGGGTGACCATATCCTTGCCCGATGGCGAGGCCCCAATAGCTACATTCTGTTTAAGTCGGCCCAATCCATCAAAATAGCTCACCGTCTCTATGGCATCGTCACATTGGGTAATACCAGATGTGCTCGTCATGGCACGAGTCGGGTTTATGGTCAACACATAATTTTCCGTTTGGCTCAACGCGTTGGGAACATAGGCACAAGATGGTGTGGCACAGCCATTGAATACACCTGCCTCATTTGGGCAAGCGTCATCAGCATTGGCTACAAAACCTGATGGCTGAACACTGTATAGACCACTTACCGCCGGGTCTCCAAAACCGTCGTTGTCCGAATCGCCATAATAGAGTTGGGGAGGAATGTTGGTGATGTTGGCCGTGGTATCGTCCAGGTCATCACCATTACTTACATAGCCCGAGGGCTGACTACATGCGGACTGTGTCTCTGTGGCCTTGCCATAGGTATCATTATCATTATCTGCATACCATAGGGTAGAGAATGTAATGCCGTAATTTACACTTCTACTACTACTCCAACAACCGCTGCTGTTATTACGTGCCCTAAGATAATATACACTACCACTGGTTCTGGTTACGCTAGCCGAAGCATTTGAGGTACTGGTGCCCCCTGCACTGCTCTGCCAATACCATGTTGTGCCCGAAGGAGGGGTACCTCGCGTAAGCACGGTACTGTCGCACTGGTTACTCACGGTAGGCGTAGTAGGGACGGATGGAACCACATTTATACTGTAGCTTACACTTCTAGCACTGCTCCAACACCCTGTGCTGTTATAGCGCGCCCTTAAATAATACACGCTACCTGATGTACGGGTAATGCTACTGGAACTATTGGAGGTACTGGTACCTGAAGAACTACTTTGCCAATACCAGGTAATGCCTGATGGCGGAGTTCCCCGAGTAAGTACAGTACTACCACATTGATTGCTTACACTGGGCGTGGAAGGAATGGATGGAAGAGGATTTACGCTATAACTTACAGTTCTGGCACCACTCCAACATCCTGAACTGTTGTTTCGTGCTCTCAAATAGTACACACTACCAGATGTACGGGTAATGCTACTTGCACTGTTGGATGTACTTGTACCTGAAGAACTGCTTTGCCAATACCAAGTAATACCCGATGGCGGGTTGCCCCGGGTAAGTACGGAACCGCCACACTGATTGTTCACGCTGGGTGTGGAAGGAACCGAAGGAATGGTGTTTATGGTGTAATTAATCGTTCGAGCAGTACTCCACCGACCAGAGGGGGTGTGCCGTGCCCGTAAATAGTAGACACTTCCAGAAGTAAAATCTTTGTATGTACTGGTACTGTTGTTGGCTGGTCCCGTTGATGTATTGGTCCCCGAAGGAGAACTTTGCCAGTGCCAGGTAACAAAACTATAGGGTGAATTTCCACGGGTAAGTCTTGTCATACCACAATATTTTGTTATGGTGGGGGCCGAAGGCATGGGTATGGCTATCCCTTCATCAATCCCGCCGGCACAATTGTTATCTATCCCATCAAAAGATTCCGATCTTCCGGGATTAATTGCACTATTGTTGTCGTTGCAATCTCCATTTTGTGTTACATAATTATAACCATCACCGGGAGGAAAAAAATAAGGTGATCCTATACCGTAACCATCGTTGTCCTTATCTCGATATAATTGGGCGCTACTGGTGCCAAAGTAACACAATAACGTTAGTGTGAGTAATATTCTAGAAACATTCATAATCTGCTTGTGCTATTGTTAATGGTTATATTGATTTAATTCTGGGACTTGTAGTGATATTCATTCTTGCTCACAATAAACCCGTCTTCGTCTTTCACAACCGACAAGCGGTTGAATGCATCATATTCGTAATAGGTCGTGTAGTCTCTGGGGTCCGTGACACTGGTGACCCCTATCAAGAGGTCATAGGTGAAGGTGGTGACCATAGCCTGAGGAAAGGCATCCCTTAAATCCTGTAGTTCAACCCTGAGTGTGTTTTCAGTTGTACCATTTGAATCGTTATCTGATGCGGTTTTGGCGGCATTGATTGCATCTTGCTGCGCTTGGGTCAGGGTAGCATAACTGGCATGCTCTATTTTGGCAATGGGCCGGGTGTTGTCATAGCCCCAGACGTACATGATTCGTATACCGTCCGCCTTACTAACCTCCAAGGCGTTTCCATGATCATCGTAATCGTGGTAAACAATACGGTCATCCAGTTGGTTGGTTGGAGATAAATCACCTTTGAGTGTTTGGACATATTGAGGCATAACAAGGTTACTGCCCCAATCGTGATATAACGTCTTCTCCGATATAACTTCCGAATTTGTCCCAGCTGTGACCGTTGTTTTGGTCTCTAGTGGCACGGCTAAGCGATGTTGGTTAATCAGCGGTGCATAATTTAGATCATGGGCGTATTTGATGTCGGTTGTAACGGTATCACCCTTGCTCTCCCTAACTTTAGTTTGGTTAACCTGGGCATGTCTATAATCCAAGTAGGTATAGTCATTGGAAACCACAAGACTATCCAACAAAACTTCGTTACTGTCATAATAATAACTAGTGTCAGTTTTATTGGTGTTTTTTACCCATGCCCTGTTAAAATGGTAAATATTATAATCGAAGTAATGATATACCGCTGGGTGACCAAATGGATCACATGTCTCTTCGAACGTGCCGTTACTGTGAAAACTCATGCCCATGGTAACTGCATGTGGAAAACCACTTCGATAATCATTGGAAAATTGGTTTACACTATAATCCAGTTCATACGTATTTTGTTCTTTGTAAGCTATTTTATTGTTTTCTGAATAGACCTCTCTAGAAAGTAATTCACCACCATCGGAAGAAGCAAGGCCTAAGTTCAATGGTCCATTACTATTGTTGGAAGAAATCGATGGCCTGAAATGGTATTTTACATGACCGTTATTGGACATTTTTTCAGTCACATGTTCGTAGGTTGACCGATTGGAAATAACTGGCGTTCCCTTTCTTACAAAATAATTACAAGTAGTACGTATACCGGTACTGCCGTAAGGGTCTGTCACGTTGGTCTGCACATATCCAAAGGTGGGAATCAGAACATCTTTACTTATGCGGTTTGTTCCTGGAATACTGTAATCGAAGGTGGTGGTTATAGGCTCTCCGGTAACGGGCTCTTTTACCATTCTGTCCATGCGTAGACCGGGGAGTTGTGTTTTTTTGTCCACCATAATCTCTGTTTCCTCATTGCCTCGCATATCAACACTACAGTTGCAAGGATAAGAAGGGTTAGTCTCAAGTCTAAACGTATAGGTCTGTCCAGGAGTCGCATTGACACTATAGATGTTAGAGTCAACTTCATAGAGCAATGCCGTATTATTATTATCGAAAAGTGTTAAAATACAGTAAGGGTCTGTGATGGGTTTATCAAAAGTGGTATTGCCGCAATCATTGTTAAAGTGTACCTGAAGGATGTTGTTTGAATCTGCTGGAACTTGAAATGTATGATCACCAGGCGTTGAGAAAGTAGCTGTAGTATTTGTTTGGGATTGAAGTTCAGGTTGGGGGTGGGTATAATTGACTTCGTTAAAGTAAAAGCTGGTCTTACCCCCAGTTGGGTAGCTGATTTCTTCTAAAGCCCCGGTCTTTATTAAGTTCTCGTTAACTGAACGATCGCTACCGGATAAGGTAACATCTTGAAAACGCATCTCAGGGATAAGACCTCCGTTTCCGCCATAATACCCCCAATAGTCCTGCTGTGTCGATAATCTGTGGGGTATGGAACCATTTCCATTATAAACAAATTCATAAGGCAGCTCCCCCTGTTCAACTACTTTATCCAGTTTTAAGCGATATTTATCAGGATCACTGCTTACACCGGATGATTCAAAATAGCTGTAGATCAATTCAAAATCCTTGATCACTTGATTATCATTGTTATATACTACAACTCGCCTTAGTGCACTAGCTCCGGGTAAGTCTTTTCTGTCTGTTGACCCCTGAATTTGATAGTTGACATCCGTACTGTAGGTAAACTCAATGTATCCGTTGTCAAATTCAATTCGGTCAAGACGTTTATTATTGACTACCGTTTTAGGATTTGGATTGTCAGTATAAACAATATCCCCGCATCCAGCGGAAGGTATTCTATGATAATCAATAAAAGTTTCCGGGTTTTTATACTCGTAGTTCTCAGCAGAATAAAAATAATTGACCTCCTCCCCGAAATGGGTGGTAATTTTGGATAGTTTTATTTGTTCCACATACTGCTGTGATAATATAAAAGTATTAGGAAAAACCTCGGTAGAGCAAAGTTCGTCGAATTCAAACAGGTTTCCGTTTACGTCTTTAATGTCGTAAAAGGCTGTTTTTTCGATGCTTATCGGCTCATATGGAATCGTATGGGCATTGTTATTGGAATCCAACACGAACTTTCCAGATACATTTGGTGTTTCATAATAGAATATATCAGGTTGGGTATCGTATATCTTATTCACTCCTGCTGAAAAAGCACCGATTCCCGTGGCCTGCAAAGCAAAGTCATAAGACATATTCATGGATTGGGAAGAGGTGCAATAAAATTGCGATCCGTCATTTATATCTATTAAATCGAATACGGCTAGGGTTTGATCTACTGAACCAGATATAAAGCTGGGGTAGCTTCTGGCATTGTAGCCATCTGTTTCTCCATAAGCCTCGGAGGATATCATTCCGCCCGTATTCAATTTCCAGCCTAATCCCACTTGAGTGGCATGTTCATTCACCCGAATACCGGAAGCATGATAGCTTAGGGATATAGGAATGCTCAAACCTGTTCTAGTCTGAATCGTATAAAGCGGAATTGTTATGGATGGGAGTCCATTGCTGTAATTCACTGGAGTGTTCACAAATTTGGCCAATGCCGCCGCCTCTGGCGAAGGTGGGACAAACTTTGGCAGTTCTTGGGAGCTTATGACACCAATGACTCCGAAAAAAAGAAAAAGTATAATACTTTTCTGCATATTTGAATATTTTGATGTTGACATTACCTAAGTATTTTGAGGAGTTTTATTATAAAATGAGATGATAAAAAAGCGGCTTATCGTTTTGCCAAGACCATTAATATCATATGCCGGTTAAAATCAATGCGACCTACCAGATATCATACCCTCGATCTGGGTTATTAAAGGAAAACGGGATAAAATCCGCGGGATTTAATCGGAAAAATGGGCTATTGGGAATAGTAAAACCGAACGGGGAAATTCGTGATTTGAAATTACAGTTTGCCTGTTGATGGTGTAGGGTGAAAGGTGTGACATTTTAATCAGTGGATTATAGTGTTAAAGAATTGAATATTCGTTCACTTCTTTATGTCTGATCTTATGGAAATGTTACCCCTGAATTCTAAATTTTTTCAAGAAGCATGTGGACTCAAAAAAAACTCTCATCCCCAGCTACGCATTGAATTATTTTCGTATCCCAATGGGAGTAAATCATTTAAGCATACCTATTTTAAGCTTAATCACACCCCACAAAAAAAGCCCTGCTATACAACCATTTGAAAATGATTTGTTTACAGAGCTTTGCTGTTGGCCTACTAGGACTCGAACCTAGAATGACTGGACCAAAACCAGTAGTGTTGCCAATTACACCATAGGCCAATACCACTTTAGAGCGTGCAAATTTAAAACAAACTTTTTGTTGGGCAAATATTTTAAGAAGATTCGCTCAGAAATCTCATCACGCCCCTTGTTAAACCTTTTCCAAAAAGAGGTAGGGGTCTGTGGTAGATTTACTAAATTCGCCCCAACTTGGTAAACACCAACTATATGTTTGCAAAAGACTTCAAAAAATGGGACACTATCTTAGGATGGGTCTCCTTTGTCATAGCCTTTATCGTATATGCCCTTACCGTTGAACCTACGGGTAGTTTTTGGGATGCTGGGGAATACATAACAACCTCAGCTAAATTACAGGTAGGTCACCCACCTGGGGCTCCCCTTTTGCAGATGATCGGTGCATTTTTTGCCCTTTTTGCTTTTGGCGATACATCAAAAGTGGCACTTATGGTAAATTCAGTCTCCATTGTATCCAGTGCTTTTGCCGTACTCTTCACGTTTTGGATTATCACTAACCTAACCCGCAAGATGGTGATAAAGAAAAAACCCATCACCAATAGCAAAGCTATTGCCATATTGGGAAGTGGTTTGGTAGGAGCACTTACGTTTACGTTCTCTGACAGTTTTTGGTTCAATGCGGTGGAAACCGAGGTTTATGCTATGGCAAGTTTCATTATGGCCCTCTTATTATGGTTAGGGCTAAAATGGACGGATAGCCTTGATGAAAAGCGAGGTAACCGTTGGCTTTTGCTAATCTGCTTTTTGGTAGGTTTTACCTTCGGAATCCAGTTTATGGGCTTTTTAGCCATTCCATCCATAGGACTGCTCTATTACTTTAAAAAATACAAGACCACGACTGTCAAAAACTTTCTTTTGGCCAACCTTGTCGTGATGACTCTGTTGATTTTGGTCTACAAATTTTCACTCACCTATGTGCTCAAACTATTTGGGTGGAGCGAGGTATTCTTTATCAATACCATCGGATTACCTTTTAATTCAGGAACCATAATCATGGGGCTTCTTTTTGTCGCAGCTTTTTATTTTGGATTGCGATACACACGCAAAAATCAGTTTTACACGGGGAATACCATTGTGCTCTGTTTGATGTTTTTGATTTTGGGATTCTCTTCATGGTTGATGCTCCCCATTCGTGCCAATGCCAATACCGTGGTCAATGAAAATGACCCTTCAGATGCCCGCTCACTTTTGGCCTACTACAACAGGGAACAATACCCAGGTGTGGAAAGTCCGTTTTACGGGGCCTATTATTCCGATACCTTTGCGCCCGCTGGAGAAGATATAGACGATAAACCCAAATACGAGAAGGATGAAAAATTGGGCAAGTACGTCATAGTCAACAACTACAAGAATGCCCTTCAGGGGCCAAATGCAAAACATGTAGGTCTTTTGCCTCGTCTTTGGAGTGACCAGCACGCTGAAAACTACATGCGCTATTTTGGAACTTTAGACTTTAGGATTAAATCGGAATATATTTCCAATAATGAGCTTCGGGAAGCTGTAGCCCAGTTTAAGGCAGCACATGCCCAAGGTGAATTGGATACCGACCAATATATTCGTTTTTTACGGGATTTCAGTGAATACATCGAAGTCGAACCTCCCACCCTTTGGCAGAATATTCAGTATCTGTTCGAGTTTCAGTTCGGATACATGTATATGCGATATTTCATGTGGAATTTTGTCGGCCGTCAAAACGATGTTCAAGGACGCTATGATGGCAACGGGAATTGGTTGAGCGGTATTGGTTTTGCCGACAGCCTGCGTTTAGGAAGTCAAAACAACTTACCCAGCGAATGGAAAGACAATAAAGCAAGAAACACCTATTTTTTCTTACCGCTTCTTCTTGGAATTATTGGCATTGTCTTTCAGATTTCCAGAAATCCGAAACAATTTTGGGTGTTATTTGTATTCTTTATGTTTACAGGACTGGCCATTCAATTTTATACCAATCCTTACATTTTTCAGCCTAGGGAACGAGATTATTCCCTAGTAGGGTCGTTCTTCATATTTTGTATTTGGATAGGTTTGGGCGTCTACGGATTATTTGACGAATTCCGAAAATTGCTATCAGCCAAAATCGCAGCTCCCGTCATTACCACATTATGTCTGCTGGCTGTGCCTCTTTTGATGGGCTTTCAAAATTGGGATGACCATGACCGCTCTGGACGGTACACGACACGTTCTTCGGCAAAAGCCTATTTGGACTCGTGTCAGGAAGATGCAGGTGCCATTCTGTTCACCATTGGCGATAACGACACATTTCCATTATGGTACGCCCAAGAGATTGAAGGATACCGTACCGATGTGAGAATTGTGAACACCAGCCTTTTTGCTACGGACTGGTACATTGATCAGATGAAGCGAAAAGCCTATGAAAGTGACCCAATTCCATCACAGTTGACCCATGATAAATACCATTTTGGGGCAAGGGACGCAGTTTATTATCAAGGAATTTCAGACAATAGATGGAATA
Organism: Bacteroidota bacterium; assembly: GCA_039184805.1. GTDB lineage: Bacteria > Bacteroidota > Bacteroidia > Flavobacteriales > Flavobacteriaceae > Flagellimonas. The sequence goes on from JBCDAX010000025.1 coordinate 8,782, forward strand.
TTAAGGATTTTATGAATTGGATTGGGAGTGATAAACCACAGACCAAATTCAAATATCTTTTGGAAAAACAAGGTGCTGATTTGAGTCAATATTCGGAAGGAAATCTGGACATCGTTTATTACCCTACGAACAAAATCAGAGTGCCAGTCAACAAGAAAAACGTTTTGGAAAGTGGTTTGGTAAAGGAAAAAGATTCTGCTTTGATTGTGGATTATATCGATATAGACTTGCCCCAGAGTGCCCTCCCAAAAAACAGAATTTTAATGCTGGACCTTATTGCCAATAACGATTGGAAAAGACCCATTTATTTCTCCGGAGGAAGTTTTGACAAGGCTGAGTATATCTGGATGAAGGATTATCTCCAATTGGATGGTTTGGTCTATAAACTTGTTCCTATTCGGACCGAAAATCGCAATAGCTTTGAAATGGGTCGAATAGACACGGATTTGATGTACGACATTGTTAAAGATTGGGATTGGGGTAATTCGGGCAGTACAGAGATTTACCACGACCCGCAAACCCGCTCTCAAGGTCTATCTTTTAGAAGCAACCTTGCACGTCTTATGGAGACTTTGATAGCCGAAAACAAGATTGAAAAAGCCAAGGATGTTATAGATATTTCAATGACCAACCTCCCATTTGAATTTTTTGGTTTTTATGCTTTTGTAGAGCCCTTTTTAGACGGTTATTATAAAGTGGGAGAGACAGAAAAAGCTAGAGAGCTGTATGAAAAACTGAGAAAAGTATATCAAGAGCGATTGGATTATTATGCCTCTGCACCATTGGATGAACAATATGAAAAGATAGATGATATTCTTTCTGATATGCAGGCCTATCGCCGAAACATTGATATCCTTATTGAAAACGATGATCGGGATTATGCCGAAAAAGAAACGGTAACCTTCAACTCGTTTATTGATAAATTTTCGCAGTTTGTTGGAGGTGAGGAAGACGATTTCTTTGAAGAACCCGTAGTTGACCCGGACATGATCGATTCGATTCCCTTGGATAGCCTGGAAGCTGTGGATTCAATTCCAACAGAAGAGGAGTAAAACTTTTAGTTTTTCTTATTACAATCTTCTAATTTCTCAAGAAAGCTTGCACTTTTCTATGCGACTACATCACTAAAATGAAAATAAAATTTAGTGATGACACTTACAGAAGAACTTACACAAAGACGGGAAAACTCCGCTAAGGTGATTCCCCAAGATAAATATGCAGTAATGCAACAAAGCACCCAAGAGCTTTTAGAGGCCAAACTCTCCACCCAAGCTTTACAAACTGGTGATACGCTTCCTGACTTTAGACTCCCCGATGAAAATCAAAATGAGGTTACTTTGGATGAAATCTTTCAAGAAGATTATTTAATCGTATCGTTTTACCGAGGGGGTTGGTGCCCTTACTGCAACATGGAACTTCGCGCACTACAGCAGCTTTCCTCGGATTTTGAAAATCTAAGAGCTGGGATAGTCGCCATTTCCCCTGAGACTCCTGACAATTCCTTGACCACTTCTGAAAAAAATGAATTGCAGTTCAAAATACTGAGTGATATTGACAACCAATATGCCAAAGAATTGAATTTAGCGTTTCAAATGCCCAATACTTTAAGGGAAGTATACCATTCTTTCGGATTGCATGTGGATCAGCATAATGGAAACTCCAATTATGAACTCCCTATGCCCGCGACCTATGTAATTGACAAAAACAAAACAATCATTTACGATTTTGTACCTGAGGATTATACACAAAGGTTAGACCCAAAAGATATTTTGGAGTTTTTGAAAAATAGATAGTTCACTGGACTATAAAAGAATACAGGGCCTGTTCCGTTTTCCGAACGGGTCTTTTCTTTTTAAGTGTATTCGTTGAGAATGCCTATCAACGTATTGGCATCTTGCTCTCCGCTCTGGCGCCATACCATTTCACCTCTTTTATAAATCATGAGGGTTGGAAGACCCTTGATACGAAGTGCTTGGGAGAGCTCTTTGTTCTTATCAACATCAATTTTAATTACTTTCCCTTTATCCCCTAAAGCAGCGGCAACATCTCGAAGCACAGGATGCATGGAGGTCGAAGGCTCATTCCATTCCGCATAAAAGTCAAGCAAAACCGGAACATTTAAATCGATAAGTTCACCAAATTTGGACATAGGCGTACATTGGGTTTATCAATCAAAAGTAAGAAAATTTGTTAAAATTAAATCTGACGCAAACCACACGGGGGTCTTCGCTGCGTTAAATTCACGTTAAAGATTTCTTTTTTAGGGTAATCACTGTAATCTCGGGCCAAATTCCGAATCTTCCCGGATATCCAATGAAACCAAAGCCTCGGTTTACATTGATAAACTGTCCCATTTCTTCATAAATACCCGCCCAATATTTATAACGCCATTTAACGGGACTCCACTTGATCCAACCTGGGATTTCAATTCCAAATTGCATCCCATGCGTATGCCCACTCAAGGTGAGATGATAGTGATATTCATCCCGAACCACCTGTTGTTCCCAATGTGATGGGTCGTGACTCATCAAAATTTTAAAATCATCCGCTTGTATTCCCTCAACTGCCTTTTTAAGGTCTCCCGCTTTTTTGAATCCACCTGCTCCCCAATTTTCTACTCCTACAAGGGCAATTTTGCCACCTTCTTTTTCCAAATAGCGATTTTCGTTCAGTAACAAGTCAAAGCCCATCTCTTTCTGCAGGTTCTTTAAGTCCTCCAGATTTTGAGCTTTAGCCTCAGGTGAAGGCCATCCGGTGTAATCCCCGTAGTCATGGTTTCCTAATATGGAAAACTTCCCATCCTTTGCCTCTAATGTTCCAAACAGTTCTGCCCAAGGTTCCATTTCCTTGGCTTTATCATTCACCATATCACCTGTAAATAGTATGACATCGCTCTGCTGCTCATTTATCAAATCAATACCATAGGCTACCTTTTCCCGGTCATCAAAACTGCCACTATGAACATCGGAAATTTGGGTAATCTGATACCCATCAAAAGCATCCGGTAAATCTTCAAACTCCAAGGCGTATTTCAGTACTTGGTAGTTGTACTTTCCTTTATACATTCCGTACAGTAGAGCACCAAAGGGCAATGACGCAATTCCAAGCGCAATGGCACTTACGAATTTTCTCCGGGCTGGGAAAAAATCATTCTGCTTATCCGAAAGGACAGTTATTTTATTATAACCGTATACGAAAAGACGAATAATATCCTCAAGTAAAAGAACTACTCCCAACACCAGTCCCAAAAGTAGAAAGGACACAAAAATGCCTCCGGCATTTGCTATCTGTCCCCGAATTCCATCACCAGGCGTATAGGTAAGAACCCTAAAAACAAAATTGACCAAGGCGCCTAAAAACAGGAGGCCATATGCCCAATACAACCAAACATTCTTGAAAAGGGTTTTAAATCCTTGAAACCCATAAATGGCGGCAACTACATAGATAATGGACAAGACAATTAAAAAACGAGGCATGCTATTTTTTTTGTAAAGATATTTCTTTCGTTAGGCAAGCGTATTTTTTTTGGTCTTTATTTAACGCTGTGAATGATTTGACGAACCATTTCCTTATTTGTTACCGCGATACGATCTTCTTTTAGGTGTTCAGATGAATTCATTGAAATTTTGTTTCCTAGATTCATCGACTGTTCCAATACAACTCCTGAAAGATGTAGCGCGGTCAAACCTGCTTTCTTAAACTTTATGCAATTGTCATGTTTAATTCCCCCTCCAGCCATAACCGTCACTGTTTTTGATACTTCATTTAAGTTCATGAGCAATTCCAATCCCTTTTCAGCGGAGTTTTCTTTACCAGAAGTCAAAACATAATCTATTCCCAGTTCTTCAATTTGTTTTATAGAATGCAAAGGATTACTTATCCAATCGAAAGCTCGATGAAACGTAAATTTCATAGATTCCGCAGCATCTACTAAAGTCTCCATTCTTTCAACATCTACCGAAAAATCTGAATGTAATACCCCAGCCACAATACCATCCACGCCAAGACTTTTGCAGAAAGCGATGTCATTTTTCATCACCTCAAAATCCCAGTTCGAATAGCTAAAATCGCCACTCCTGGGTCGTATTAAAACATGTATGGGTATTTTGAGTCTTTTTTTTACTTCTGTGATAAGACCATGAGAAGGTGTTATCCCGCCAACCCCCAGCTCTGTGCAAAGTTCAATCCTGTCGGCACCAGCTTTTTCTGCATTTAGAGCAGACTCCAGTGAATTGGCACATACTTCTACAAGCATATTGCTATCTTTAGTCGAGTTTAAAAGTAAAAAACCTGAGCATGCAAAGGCGCAAGTTCCTTAAAAAAACTAGCATAACCGCTGCGGGTATGATTACGGCCTCCGCAATCTCCTCCTGCAATCCAGAAAACAAACAAAAAAGTATAGTTGTAAAACCTGAAACGGGAATCAAGCCTATCGTAGTCTGTACTTGGGACTTTGGGAATGCCTCAGCAAGAGCTTGGGAAGTTTTGGAACAAGGAGGCACTTCTCTGGATGCAGTGGAAGAAGGAGTAAAGGTTGAAGAAGCAGATGTAACCAACGAAACTGTCGGAAAAGGCGGTAGGCCAGATAGGAATGGAAATGTAACACTTGATGCATGCATCATGGACAAAGACGGCAATTGTGGGTCTGTGGTATATCTTCAAAATATAGTGCATCCCATATCCGTAGCCCGGAAGGTAATGGAAGATACCCCACATATCATTTTAGCTGGTAAAGGAGCGCTTCAATTTGCTGTTGAACAAGGTTTCCCACAAGAAGATTTACTTACAGAAAGTACGCGAAAGCAATATGAAGACTGGAAGAAAACCTCCAAGTACGAAACTCCGATAAATATTGAAAACCACGATACCATTGGTATGTTGGCCATTGATGCAAAAGGAGATATTGCTGGTGCATGTACCACAAGTGGAATGGCTTATAAAATGGCAGGTCGCGTAGGTGATTCACCAATTATTGGAGCTGGTTTGTTTGTGGATAACGAAGTTGGGGGAGCAACAGCAACCGGGGTTGGCGAGGAAGTTATTCGCACTGTAGGAAGTTTTTTAATCGTAGAGCTCATGCGCCAAGGCAAGTCCCCGCAAGAAGCATGCGAAGAGGGAGTCAAGCGTATTATGTCCAAAAACAAAAATCGGAAAGACTTTCAAATTGGCTTTTTAGCCATCAATAAACAAGGTGAAACGGGAGGGTATTGTGTCCATCCCGGTTTTAGCTATAGAAAATATGACTCCCAGAGTCATGAAAACATCATTTCAAAAAGCTTTTATCAAAAAAGTTAATCAAAACTATGTCCAAGCACGATAAAACGAATCCCCAAGAAAAAAGTTGGCTAAAACGTTTAAAGGAAGAAAGCTGGGAAGCTGAATTATTGGTTTCCGCGGTTGCCATTTTTGCTATTTTAAAGAGCTTTTCGGGCATTGATTGGTTAGTTCTTAAATTCTTGGATTATCTAGACCCTTCCCAATATATGGTTGGTTATGTTATTGTGGTCTGCGGCTATTTGGCAGTGGGTGTATTGGCATGTATGTTCATTATACATTTTGTCCTGAGGGCCTATTGGATTGGATTAGTAGGCTTGAATTCAGTATTTCCAGATTATAGTCTTGAGGATAGCGCCTACTCCCCCATTTACACCAAAAAGTTACTTCAAATTCTTCCAAAACTCCCCGATACTATTGCCAGAGTGGATGATTTGTGCAGTGTGATTTTTTCAGCAGCATTTTCCCTAATGATGATTTATTCCTATTTCACGCTTTTAGCAACACTCTATTTAATGCTTTTCAACTTGCTTAAGGACTACGTGCCTTTTTGGGCTTTGATGATTCCCGCTTATCTACTGGCGCTTGTTTATGTGGTAGGTTTGGCCATAAGTATTCCCGCCAACTTAAAACGAAACCACAAAAAAGAACGCTTACAACACCTCTTTTTCCTTTCTTCAAGTTTTGGAAATAAGATTCTGTTTGGTCCGCTCAATAAGAATATCATGCAAGTAATCATGACTTTTGCCTCCAATTTCAAGAAAAAAAAGAGTTTGGTCCGTTTGGTCATTGTAATGGGAATTGCAGGAGTCTGCTTTGGCGGTGTTCGTATGGACCAATCCGATTTCAAATATTTGATTTTAGGTATAGGGAATGAGGATACTTCAAGAATTCAAAACTCATATTATGCCAATATGAACCAGGGTCATTTTTTGCTAACCCCTGAAATCCAATCAGACATCATTATTACAGGAAGCATACGATTGTTTGTTCCTATACTGGAACATGAGGTAAGAAGAGTTCCTTTGTTCTGTGACTTAGAGGAATACACTAAGTTTGGCATAGGATCTCCCAAACAACGTCAACAAAAAAAGCAAGATTATCTCGATTGTTATCAAAAAAAACATACTCTCAGTATAGATGGAAAAGGTGTTACTACCGAATTTATTAAGATTGATCATCCTATCACGAAGCAGTTTGGTATCATCACTTATGTTGATGTTAGTGAGTTAAAAAATGGAAAACATTCAATTCAAATAGAAAAAAAACTTCCTGAATCAAAAAAAATACATTGGGAAATTCCATTTTTCATTGCTAAAACCAACTAGTACCATTTCAACATTTTCCCTACTTTTAAAGACTTTCTACAAAAAAGTAAAAACTGACAACCCAATAGATTATGTCTGACCAAAAACGACTCTTTCTTCTAGATGCCTACGCGTTGATTTTCAGAGGATATTATGCCTTAATCAAAAATCCACGCATCAATTCAAAAGGGATGGACACTAGTGCCATTATGGGGTTTGTGAATTCCCTTTTTGATGTAATAAAAAGAGAACAACCAGACCATTTGGCCGTTGCCTTTGATAAGGGCGGGAGTATTGAGCGGACCGAGCTTTTTGAGGAATACAAAGCCAATAGGGACGAGACCCCAGAAGCCATAAAAATTGCGGTTCCCTACATCCAATCCATTTTAAATGCCATGAAGATTCCAGTTGTGGAGTTGGAAGGGTATGAAGCTGATGATTTAATAGGCACCTTGGCCAAGCAAGCCGAAAAAGAGGGGTTTAAAACCTTTATGGTAACCCCAGATAAAGACTTTGGCCAATTGGTATCTGAAAACATCTTTATGTACCGCCCAGCCAGGATGGGTAATGGGATTGAAATTTGGGGTATTCCTGAAGTACAAAAACGTTTTGGTGTTGTACGCCCCGAGCAAGTCATTGACTATTTAGGTATGATGGGAGATGCAAGTGACAACATTCCAGGACTTCCTGGAGTTGGGGATAAAACTGCAAAAAAATTCCTGGCCGAGTTTGGTTCTATGGAAGGGCTTCTTGCCCATACGGAACAGTTGAAGGGAAAAATGAAAGAGCGTGTTGAGGAGAATGCTGAATTGGGGCGCTTGTCCAGAAAACTGGCAGAAATAAAGACGGATTGCGACGTAACCTTTGATGCAAAAGACTTTGAAATGTGCCCTCCAGATAATGAGAAAGTCCAAGAGATATTCGAAGAACTGGAGTTCCGAAGGCTTAAAGAACAATTCCTTAAAATATTTTCTGGTGAAGCGGAATCGGGAGCGCAAGTAAGCAATACAGAAACCGCAAAACAAGAAGCAAAGCTAGCGGGCAGTGGACAATTCACCCTTTTTGGTGGCGATCCCACAGAAGCGGCGGCAACGATAAAAGATGTCAGTAGCAGAAAAACGGTAAAGGATGTCACTCATTTTTACCAAACCGTAGAAAATGGTCTTGGATTAAAACTTTTTCTAGAAAAATTGATGGAACAACCTTCCGTATGTTTTGATACCGAAACTACTTCCTTGAACCCATTGGAAGCTGAACTTGTTGGTATTGCGTTCAGCTGGCAGGCTGGAAAGGGTTTTTATGTCCCTGTTCCTGAGGACCAACAAGCGGCCCAGAATATTGTTGAAAAGCTTCGTCCATTTTTTGAATCTGAAACCATCGAGAAAATAGGCCAAAACCTGAAGTATGATATTAAAGTGATGCATAACTATGGTATTGAAGTAAAAGGAAAACTCTTCGATACCATGCTGGCACACTACCTCATCAACCCAGATATGCGCCACAACATGGACGTGCTTTCCGAAACGTATCTCAACTACACGCCTGTTTCCATAACCGAACTCATTGGCAAAAAAGGGAAAAACCAGTTAAGTATGCGTCAGGTTCCTTTGGAAAAGCAAACCGAATATGCAACGGAAGATGCCGATATCACCTTTCAACTGGCCCAACATTTCCGACCCGAACTTTCCGAAGCGAAAACAGATACGCTTTTTGAAGAAATTGAAGTGCCTCTACTGCGAGTACTAGCAGATATGGAAAGTGAGGGTATCAATTTGGATGAAGGTTACCTCAACCGCTTATCCACCGAGTTGGACGCCGATATCAAAAATCTGGAAAGCAAAATCTATAAACAGGCTGGGGAACAATTCAATATCGCCTCTCCAAAACAATTGGGAGAAATCCTATTTGGAAAAATGAAGTTGGTGGACAAACCCAAAAAGACAAAAACAGGTCAATTTTCAACCTCAGAAGAAGTATTATCCTATTTGGCCAAAGACCACGGGATTATCCAAAATGTTTTGGACTTTCGCGGGCTCTCCAAATTGAAGAGCACCTATGTAGATGCACTTCCAAATGAGGTACAAAAACACAGTGGGCGCGTGCATACGGATTATATGCAAACTGTTGCAGCTACTGGTAGGTTAAGTAGCAACAATCCCAATCTCCAGAACATTCCCATTAGAACCGAAAGAGGGCGTCAAGTCCGCAAAGCTTTCGTGCCTAGGGACGAAAACTATGTTTTGTTAGCTGCGGATTACTCTCAAATCGAATTGCGAATCATTGCTGCCCTAAGTGAGGAAGACACTATGATTTCGGCCTTTAAAAATGGGGAGGATATCCATGCTTCAACCGCATCACGCGTTTTTAATGTGCCTATTGATGAAGTTACCCGTGAACAGCGTAGCAATGCCAAAACGGTGAACTTTGGAATCATTTATGGTGTTTCAGCCTTTGGTTTGAGCAATCAGACCGATTTAAGTCGTTCTGAAGCCAAAGAACTCATCGACACCTATTATAAAACCTATCCTAAACTTCGCAATTATATGAGCGAGCAGGTGGATTTTGCCCGTGATAATGGGTATGTGCAAACCGTTTTGGGCAGACGGCGGTATTTGAAGGATATCAATGCCGGAAATCAAGTGGTTAGGGGTGCCGCAGAACGGAACGCTGTGAATGCACCTATTCAAGGTAGCGCAGCGGATATTATCAAAATAGCTATGATCAATATCCATAAAAAGCTTTCAGAAGGGAACTATAAAACCAAAATGTTGCTCCAAGTACATGACGAATTGGTTTTTGATTGCTACAAACTTGAACTGGAAGAAATGAAGAACCTCATTAAAACGGAAATGGAAAACGCCTATTCCATGGCGGTACCCTTAGATGTGGAAGTGGGTATTGGGGAGAATTGGCTTGAAGCGCATTAAAATCATTTCCTATGAAAATTCATCAAACAATCTTCGTTTTATTTGGCATATGCATGCTAAGCTGTCAAACTGAAAAAAAAGTTGACCATGAATCACTGAAGACCGCAATTGAGACCTTCAACAGAGCTTTTTCCAAAGGAGATTTGGTTGTTTTGGATTCCATGATTACGCCAAACTATTTACATACGAACAGTAGTTCCAAGGTTATTGGAAAAGAGAGTTGGTTTAATTATTTGGAGAAGAGGAACAAGCGTCTGGAATCTGGAGAAATTGAAGTTTTGGATTATACGTTGGATGAGACCAAAATTGAGTACCATGGAAATTCCGCAATAGTTACAGGAAGAGTTACAGTGATGACCAAAGACAGTTTGGGCACGAAACAAAACCAATATCGAATTACCAATCTTTGGGTTTATGAAAACGGTAAGTGGAAAAGAGCTGGGTTTCATGATGGGAAAATCCAATAAAAAAGGCGCTCAATTGAGCGCCTTTTCCTTTGTATTGATTTTTAATTACCATCCAAAAGCCAATTTCAGTTTTGACTTTCGCTCGTTTTTAACTTCTTTTTTCACTTCACTTCTTTCAGCTGCCCTCCTGGCATCTTCTTCGAAGTGGGCAAACATGTCCATTGAAAATGGATAGGCCTGCCAAACTGTAGGATAATGTTTAAACTTGTTCATGCTACTGTTTTATGATAAATGAGTCGCAAAATTCCCCTAAACCTTACCCTACCAAAACAACAATATTACCCTATTTCTATACTAAATTACCCTAAAACCTATATTTTAAGATAATGTTCAGATAAAATGACACAGGAACAATGAAAAAATCATCTATTTCGATGAGTAGTTTTCCCCTATTCGGTCCAATACATTTAAAAAGGTCTCAAATTCCAACACATCCAAATTATTGATGGCTTGTTTTCTAAGACTAACCGCATAGGGCAATACTAAGTCTATAATTTCTTTACCCTGTGAAGTAAGTTCCAACTTAAACCTTTTCTTATCTCCATCAAACCTGGTCTTGGAAATCCAATCCTTTCCCTCCAATCGACCTATAATTCGTGAAGTAGTGGCTCGATTACGAAAATTTGTTCGTACAATTTCTCTTTGGGATGCCTCATCCCCTAATTCATAAATCCGATGTAGAACCACCCATTGCTCAATGGTCATATCCACACCTAGTTTATCAAAGGTTCTCAGATACGCATCTTGGATTTTTCGCAGTACTAAATCCAAGTGTAATCCTATCCCTGAAATTTTATCTATTTGATTAAGCATTTTAACTTGAATTTTACTTGCAAATATACTTTGGTAATACAAAAATATGTATTTTTGTTGCACTAACAACAATATTTATATCACAATAAAAAAATAGAATCCTATGGAAACCTCTACAATTCCAAAAATTCATGATGAGGCTAAAGACTTTATGCCAATTAACGGAACAGATTATATCGAGTTGTACGTTGGCAACTCCAAACAGGCGGCACACTTTTACAAGACAGCATTTGGATTTCAATCCTATGCCTATGCTGGGCTGGAAACGGGACTAAAAGATCGTGAGAGTTACGTGGTCATTCAGGATAAGATTAGACTAATCCTTACCTCTCCCCTAAAAAGTGGAACTGAAATAGGGAAACATATTGACAATCATGGTGATGGTGTAAAAGTAGTTGCCCTATGGGTGGACGATGCCACTTACGCCTACGAAACCGCTATGGCAAGAGGTGCGAAATCCTACATGGAACCCGTAACCGAAGAAGATAAAGATGGAAAAGTAGTTCGTGCCGGTATTTATACCTATGGGGAAACCGTACACATTTTTGTAGAGCGTAAAGATTACAATGGTACATTTTTGCCAGGATTTATCAAGTGGGAAACTCCTTTTTACAATCCGAAGCCTGTCGGTTTAAAGTTCGTAGACCACATGGTAGGAAATGTAGGATGGAATAAAATGAATCATTGGGTAGAATTTTATGAAAATGTAATGGGCTTTGTGAATATTCTTTCATTTGACGATAATGACATTTCCACTGATTATACTGCTTTGATGAGCAAGGTAATGAGTAACGGTAATGGTCGTATCAAATTTCCAATAAACGAACCTGCAGAAGGTAAAAAGAAATCCCAAGTAGAGGAGTATTTGGATTTCTATGAAGGAGAAGGGGTTCAGCATATTGCCGTTGCAACCGATGATATTATTTCGACAGTAAAGGATTTAAGAAGTCGTGGTGTTGAATTTTTACGAGTTCCGGATACCTATTATGAAGCCGTTACCGACCGCGTGGGTAAAATTGATGAAGACATAGCTCCTTTAAAAGAACTAGGTATTTTGGTAGACCGCGATGATGAAGGTTATCTACTTCAAATTTTCACGCGTCCTGTGGAGCCAAGACCGACCATGTTCTTTGAAATCATTCAAAGAAAAGGGGCACAATCCTTCGGAAAGGGTAACTTTAAGGCATTGTTCGAAGCAATTGAACGTGAGCAAGAGCTTAGAGGTACTTTGCATTAACTAACTTTGGAGTGTTGGGTTCAGAGTTATAAACTTTTCTCTGAACTCATAGCTCATCACTCATAACATGAAAAGAAATGCCGATTTATCATAAACTCGGAAAAATTCCGCAGAAGCGACATACCCAATTTGAAAAACCCGATGGCGGTCTATACTATGAACAATTGTTCGGTACTATCGGTTTTGATGGGATGTCCTCCCTTTTATATCACATTCATCGTCCTACGCAAGTAAAACAGGTGGGAGAACCTTTGGATGTGAGTCCAAAAATTGCGGTGGAAAAGAACATTACTTCCCGAAAGCTTATCGGTTTTGATGTTGAACCGAAGGATGACTTTTTGGAAGCCCGTGAACCGCTTTTGGTCAATAGTGATGTACATGTAGGCCTAGCTGCTCCCAAAAAATCGTTGACCTCTTATTTTTATAAAAACGCGGATGCGGATGAAATGCTCTTTATTCATAAGGGAACGGGAACTTTAAAAACCTTTGTAGGTGATATCCCTTTTGAATATGGGGATTATCTCATAATTCCTCGAGGAATGATTTATCAAATTGAATTTGATACCGAGGAGAACCGCATTTTATATGCTGAGTCTTTTCATCCAATTTATACTCCAAAACGGTATCGAAACTGGTTTGGGCAATTGTTAGAACACTCACCCTTTTGTGAACGGGATTATAAATTACCTCAAAATTTGGTCAGCCATAACGAAACAGGAGAGTTTCTCATGAAAATCAAAAAGCAGGGGATGCTTCATAGTTTGGTTTATGCCACACACCCATTTGATGTTGTGGGATGGGATGGCTATAATTTCCCGTATGGATTTTCCATTCATAATTTTGAACCCATAACGGGTAGGGTACACCAACCACCACCGGTACATCAAACTTTTGAGACCGGAGCATTTGTTATTTGTTCCTTCTGCCCGCGTTTGTATGATTATCATCCAAAAGCAATTCCTGCGCCCTACAATCACTCCAACATTGATTCTGACGAGGTGCTGTATTATGTGGATGGTGACTTTATGAGTAGAAAAGGTATTGGCCCTGGTTATATTTCACTGCACCCCGCTGGAATTCCACATGGTCCACACCCAGGCACTTATGAAGGAAGTATTGGCAAAAAAGGAACAGAGGAATTAGCCGTCATGATAGACACCTTCAAGCCATTACAAGTTACCGAAAATGCCTTGAAAATAGACGATGGCGAGTACTATAAATCCTGGATAGAATAAAAGTCTTAATGAATACTCAACATCATTTCGAACGAATTTGAGAAATCTAAAATGAGATTTCTCAATGGCTTCGCTCACTTCGAAATGACAAAAACAATATAAATTAATGATCATAAACATACCTGAAAACTCAGATTTTTCAATTCATAATCTCCCTTTTGGAATTTTTTCAACCCAAGACAGAAGTCCAAGAGCTGGTGTTGCTGTGGGGGAGCACATTCTAGATTTGGCAGCCGTTTCTGAACTTGATGTTTTCGATTTCAACACAGCGGTATTCGAAAAAGATGTACTCAATGATTTTATTTCTTTGGGAAAAGAAATCACGTCCAAAGTAAGAAAGGACATTCAATATTGGCTAAAGGATGACGAATCCATTTTAGCTGGAAAACCTGAGCTCTTTGTAAAGCAATCTGAAGCGCAAATGCATATTCCCGTATATGTTGGCGACTATACGGATTTTTACTCGAGTATTGAGCATGCTACCAATGTGGGTAAAATGTTCCGAGATCCAGCAAATGCGCTATTGCCTAATTGGAAACATATCCCTGTTGGCTATCATGGAAGGGCTAGTTCTATTGTAGTGAGTGGCGAGCCCATTCATCGCCCCAAAGGGCAAACCTTACCCAAAGATGCTAGCAATCCTGTTTTTGGACCTTCGCAACGCCTCGATTTCGAATTGGAAATGGGCTTTGTTTGCGGAAAAAATACACAAATGGGAGAATCAGTTTCCACTTCGGAAGCCGAAGACTATATTTTTGGATTGGTATTATTCAATGACTGGTCAGCACGCGATATTCAAAAATGGGAATATGTGCCACTTGGTCCTTTCCTGGCCAAAAACTTTGCATCCTCTATCTCTCCGTGGATTGTTACTTTGGAAGCCTTGGAACCTTTTCGTGTATCCGGCCCAAAACAAGAACCTAAAGTGCTGCCCTACTTGGAATATCAAGGAGATAAGAATTACAACATTAATTTAGAAGTTGGTATCACTCCTGAAAGCAGCGAGGAAACCATTATTTGCCGAAGCAATTTCCAATATATGTATTGGAATATGGCCCAACAATTGGCCCACCATACTGTGAATGGTTGTAATATTAATGTAGGCGACATGATGGCGTCGGGGACTATTTCAGGTAAAAGCGAAGATTCTTATGGGTCTATGCTTGAGCTAGCATGGATGGGAACCAAACCTCTCCAAATGAAAGATGGTTCTGAGCGAAAGTTCATTAATGATGGCGATACGGTGACCATGCGTGGTTATGCGCAAAAAGGCGATATTCGTGTTGGATTTGGTGAAGTTTCATCAAAAGTCTTACCAGCAACATGACAAAAACCATAGACCCATCATCAATTTCGCAACAAGATTTACATGGGATTCTGCTTACCGCGGTTGCGCCTCGTCCCATTTGTTTTGCAAGTACCATTGACGCATCGGGAAATGTGAATCTGAGTCCATTTAGTTATTTTAATGTATTCAGTTCCAATCCTCCGGTGCTTATTTTTTCACCTGCTCGAAGTGGACGGGACAATACCCACAAGCACTCTTATTTAAACGTAAAGGAGGTTCCCGAAGTGGTCATCAATATTGTGAACCATGCCATTGTAGAACAAATGTCCTTATCTAGCACAGCCTATGATCGCGGTGTGAACGAGTTTACCAAATCAGGCCTTACTGAAGTGCCAAGCGAGTTGGTCAAACCACCTCGCGTTGGAGAAGCTCCTGTATCCTTTGAATGTACGGTACAGCAAACCATTGAATTGGCGGAAGAACCAGGAGCTGGGAATCTAATTATTGCCAAAGTAGAGCGTATCCATTTGAATGCTGATTATTTAACTGATGGGCAATTGGATACCCAGAAATTGGGCTTGGTAGGAAGAATGGGGGGAAGCTGGTATGTAAAAGCTTCAGGAGATGCTCTGTTCGAAATACCTAAACCCATAAGAACCAAAGGAATTGGAGTTGATGCTTTACCTGCAGGTATTAAAGAAAGTGGTGTATTGACAGGCAACAATTTGGGGCGCCTAGGCAATCTAGAAGCACTACCCAGCGAAGCAGAAATAAACTCGATTCAAGAGGATGATGAGGTTAAAATGATGGTGAAGAAGGTAGGTAAGGAATCGGGAAAGCTTAAAAATCAACTGCACTGGTTGGCCAAGCAAGTATTATCAGAGGGAGATACAAACAAAGCCATGGCTATTCTGTTATATGCTGAAAGTATTTAATATGGAAAAAGGAATAGAATCCATTTTCAAAAGCCATCTCGAACCCAAAGAGGTGTATAAAGGAGGAAAAAATCTTCCCAAAGAATCCAATAAAAAAATATACAAACTATCCTCCAATGAGAATCCATTAGGGCAGTCACCCAAAGCAACGGAAGCTTTGATAAAGGCTGCTACGCAAGTCGCCATTTATCCTGACCAAACAGATATTCGATTGCGGGAGGCTCTGGTTAAAGATTTTGATGGAGAGTTGGAGGTAGATCAATTTATTTGTGGTAATAGTGGTTCTGAAATTATTGACATGCTTTTAAGAGCCTTTATCAACGAAGGCGATGAGGTCATATATTCAAATCCTTGTTTTTTGCCTTATTCCGTTTTCTCTAGATGGTATGGCGCAAAACTTATTGATATTAGACTGAAAGAACCTGATTATGCTTTGGATATTGAAGGGATTTTGAATGCCATTACTCCAAAAACCAAGGTGATTTTTTTGACCAGTCCCAACAATCCAACGGGAACTTATATTCCAAAAGAGGTAATCAATGAGTTTTTGAGCAAGGTTCCCAAGAATATAGTTATTGTATTTGACGAGGTTTACCGCCATTTTGCAGATGCCGATGACTATATTACCGCTTTACCCTACGTAAAAGAAGGCCATAATATTGTTGCTATCAACAGCTTTTCAAAAACCTATGGTTTGGCTGGTCTTCGCATTGGATATTGCTATACAACTAAGACCATTGCTAATTATATCCGTCAGATTTACAAGCCCTTTTTATTGCCCTTAACTTCGCTGGAGGCGGCCATTGGAGCCTTAAATGATTCTGAATTCATTGAAGAGACGGTTCAAACCGTAGTTGAAGGAAGAAAATATTTGGAGAAAGAATTCCAAAGATTAGGGTTAAGCTATTGGCCTAGCCAAGGTAATTTCTTTATCATTGACCCTCCTCTACCCGAATTTGAATTCACAGATTACTTAATGAACGAGGGTGTGATGGTTCGTCCCGTTTCACAATTTGGAGCCCCAGGTAAAGTCCGAATTACAGTAGGGACCCAAGAAGCCAATGAGGCTTTGGTAAAAGTCTTGGAAAAAATAAAGCCCCATCCTTAGTGGGGCTTTTTTAATATGTTTTGGCCTACTTATTGTCTGGTAAACACCGCATCAGCTCCGGTGAAATTTTCAGGTTCAATATCGGCTCCAGCAATAATCAAAGTATCATTACCTTCAAAGGCAATAGTTATGGTCTCTTCTTCTAAGTTTTCATTGATGAAAGTCAATTGATTTCCTTCCAAAGACCAAACGGAATTTTCAACATTACTCTCCGTAGGACAAGGGATATCCAAACCATTCATCCCCACATTAACGGAAATAAAGTTTGCTCTATCCACTGATGTTACTGTACCATCATTGTTAAAAGTAAAGGTTATCAAATCACAATCAATCCCCTGTAGGAATGCAACAATTTGCTGCGCGAAATCCAAATCATCGTTATCCAGAGTGCTATCAACACGTAAGTCTGTTAATGCCCATGTACCCACCAATTGATTTTCAGAACTCGTTGCATCATTGTCATCTGCATCATTTGAACAGGAAAATGATAAAGCAACTATAGCAATAAATAATAGTATCTTTTTCATGATTTTGTTTGTAGGGTTATTATCCTCCTTAAACGTAAAAAGCTGAAAAATAGTATTCTTGCGTTCCTAATTCTAAAGTACAAACCGGTAGGTAGCTTTCAATAGAAATATGTTTTGCGGTTGCTGGCCAAAGATATTGTCGCTCAATCCGTCCAATAGCCCTTGCGCTGGGTCACCACTTTGAGAAATATCCTGGGACCATACCAAGAAAATTTCTGAACCTGGTATATATTCCCAACGAATTACCAAGTTTGAACGGAACTGCACAAAGGAGAAGTCTGGGTCATCAAAACTAAAATCAGTATTTCCAGTTAAATTCTCATCTACGGAAAATGTACCATCTTCTAGTGTGACTTGATTGTCCGAATAAGCCAAAAACCTATCTTCGAAACGCTGTGCCGTGGCATCCGTAACATGCTTGAAATTGGAATAACGTCCTCGGGAAATAAAGGGTTGTCCCCAATATTGAATCGTCAAATTTGGATTTATGGTATAGTTGAGTCTAAATGACATGCTCAAGGTGCGTTGTTGTATTTCTCCATTTAAATATCTTGGAGTACCCCCGACATCATCAAAATTATCAATGAATTGAAGCTTATCATTATTTATGCTGAGTGATGGGAAAGCAGATACACGAATGGCGTTCACAGGCTGATACACCAATCCTGCTTCAACAAAATACGAACGATATGAGTTATCAACCGCTTTTTGCCCTCTGTGGAAGAAATTAAAGCGTAATTTTTTCCTACTATCGGTACGAATGGAATTCCAAAAGCTTGTGTCCGGCGAACGACGTAGTCTAGGTCCCCCTCGAAGCGCAAAGTTATCATATCGTCTTGGGCCATAGTTAAATCCAAAGTTGCTGAACCAGTTGTTTTCCCAATTTTGCCAACTATTCATATTAAAACGTAAAATGTTGTGGTTCCCATTAAAATCCCACGCGCTCCAATGGTTGTAATTGATTCCTACCCTCCTGAAGGTTTTGTCGGGCTTCAACGTTTGGTAGCCTACCCAAGTATAATGCCTTATATCATCGGATTGCCTTTGAAATCCAATATCATTCAGTTCCAATTCAGGAGACCGCCAAGTTCCTCCCGTTTCAAACCGCCAATGGCCGTTTCCAATTTTACCAATTTGAAGATTTCCCGCACTACCGGTCAATGAGGTTCGATTAGGGTCTACTTCCAGATGTTCGGCGTCTACTCTTTGAAATAAATGGGTTATTGATTCTTGGGTGTTTTGGATTGCCTCTTCACTTCCTTGGACATGACTCAAGATTAGATTTCCTTCTAAATACCAATCCCTATTGTTCCACTGATGTTTAAAATCCACCCCTCCAGTAAACGCAGACCGATGCAGAAAATCCAGTTGTTCCGTCAAATTATCTCTGTTGGTGGCTGTGAAGATTCCTCCGATATATGAGTTCCTATCGTTGAAGTCCTTTTGAAGACGTCCCACGAAGTAATTCGTCAAGGGCTCCACCATTTCTCTTCTCCCATCACCAGTATCATTTATAATGGAAGCATATCGCCTCGCCGTTACGCTTTCCAAAACTCCAATGGCCCAGCCGTCTTTGGTTTTACCACTAAATTTTGCCGCTCCGATAATGGGTGTATTATCGGGCTGGTCAATAAACTCATTATCCTCTGCACTGGGAGAACCTTGAGGGCTTCTCCCAATTCGTCTTGAATAGAATACATTATCAAATCCGAAGGTGTTCCCTGCTTCGGATTGAGAAACATTAAAATCAAAGATGTTTTTATTTTCCACGAAGAAGGGACGTTGCTCTCGAAAGAAAATTTGAAATCCATCCAATGCAATAGCCGATGGGTCCGCTTCTACTTGCCCAAAATCTGGGTTAACGGTCAAATCTAAAGTAAGGTCATTCGTAATACCAATCTTGGCATCAAGACCTACCGTTATATCACTTTCATTTCCATCCCTAAAGGGATTGCCGTCTTCAGCCTCATAGGTTTCACCGCTGGTAACCGTGTAAGGCTGCACTTCCAGTTGTTTTTGAGGTTCAATATTTTTTAAACCGTGTAGTTCTCCAAACTCACTTACCCATCCCGGTTGATCAATGGGTTTACGTTGCCAAAGCGATCGTTCCTCTGCCCTAAAAAACCTACGTGTGGATTGCAAGCCCCACACTTGATTATCTGCCCCACTAAACTTTAGTTGACTCAATGGAATTTTAAGTTCCGCAGTCCAGCCCTCATCATCCACATTGGTTTTGGTGTACCATATTGGATTCCAACTTCCATCCCAGTTACTTCCGTTATTCGATACGAACTCATCTCCTTTCACACCGGCCGCAGTTACAGTAAAAGAGAAAGCTGTTCGCTTGTCATGATAACTGTCGATATTGAACTCCACCCAATCCCCATCAAAACCATCCCGGCGAGATAGCCTTTTTACAATTTTGTCCGGTTCAGCATCATAACAGCGTACACCGATATAAAGGTATTTGCTGTCATATACAATTTTGAACTTTGTCTGGTAACTTGGTGGGGTGTTTTCATCAGGCTGCAATTCGATATAATCTCCGGTCCATTCTACGGTGTTCCAAACCAAATCATTTAGCAGCCCATCAATGGATGGCGGCTCATTTTGTTCAATGGCTTTGGTTACATAAATCTTTTTGGCTACTATTTCTGTTGAGTCTTGTGCTTTGGCCCAGAAAGAAATAAAAAGCAGGGCCAGCAAAAGGGTTGGTTGTTTCACTGTTTCCGTTTTTTGATTTGATAGTTACTTTAAAGACCTGCAAAAATGAAAACAGTTACAGTTGGGCCGAATTTTATTTTGATTTTAACATTACCGAAGGCAAAATAATGCGTACTCTTAAATCGCCTTTAAAAATTAAAAAATAATCAGCAACAACCATTTGTAATTCAATCTAATAATTGTACATTTGCAGCCCGTTAAAAACGGATAGATTATTAAAAGACTAATATTCTTACAGTGGATACATTAAGTTACAAGACGATTTCCGCAAATAAATCAACCGTTTCAAAAGAATGGTTGTTGGTTGATGCAGAAGGAGAAACTTTGGGTAGATTGGCTTCCAAAGTGGCAAAATTACTTAGAGGAAAACACAAGCCTAGCTTTACTCCCCATGTAGATTGTGGTGATAATGTGATTATCATCAACGCAGAAAAAGTGAATTTGTCTGGAAATAAATGGGCCGAAAAGACCTACCAAAGATATACTGGTTATCCAGGAGGACAGCGTGAAACAACCGCTACTGAAATGTTGGAAAAACACCCAGAGCGTATTGTTGAAAAATCTGTAAAAGGAATGCTTCCTAAAAATAGATTGGGTGCTGACCTATTTAGAAATTTAAAGGTTTATGCTGGTGCCGAGCATGGTCATGATGCACAAAAACCAAGAGCAATCAACTTAAACGACTACAAATAATGGAAGTAGTTCACAAAATAGGCAGAAGAAAAACTGCAGTAGCTAGGGTTTACGTTTCTGAAGGAAAAGGAAACATTACTGTAAACAAAAGAGATTACAAAGATTACTTTGGAACTGCTCCCTTGCAATATAAAGTACAACAAGCTTTTGCTTTGACAGGTACTGAAGATACTTATGACGTAAAAGTAAATGTATACGGAGGTGGTATCACAGGTCAAGCTGAGGCTATTCGTTTGGCTTTATCAAGAGCTATGTGCGAGATTAATGAAGAGAACCGAGCTGCGCTAAAACCAGAAGGTCTATTGACTAGAGACCCAAGAATGGTAGAGCGTAAAAAATTCGGTCAGAAGAAAGCGAGAAAGAAATTCCAATTCTCCAAACGTTAAGAATACCGGACATTATTCGTCCACAATTATAAGTTCATTGAAAACCCTGAAATATTTCAGGGTTCAATTTTTAACCAAGTTGTCGTTGTTCCAAAGAGCAAACATCAACTTTTTGGATACTAGTTTAGCATCTAAATGAATAGGGCGATTCGCCTCTGGCGAAGACCACCAATTCATTGCTACTACAACGGAACGTAAACTAAGTACAAAAGATGGCAAGTAAGACAGAAGTCAAAGACTTATTGGAAGCAGGTGTGCATTTCGGACACCTAACAAGAAAGTGGAATCCCAACATGGCTCCATACATCTACATGGAGCGCAATGGAATTCACGTAATCAATCTCTACAAGACTGTAGCAAAATTGGATGAAGCCAAGGAAGCGTTGAAAAAAATTGCTTCTTCGGGCAGAAAAATTCTTTTTGTAGCTACTAAAAAACAAGCAAAGGATATTGTTGCCGACAAGGTATCAAAAGTGAACATGCCTTACATTACCGAAAGATGGCCTGGTGGTATGTTGACCAACTTTGTTACTATCCGAAAAGCTGTGAAGAAAATGGCTGCTATCGATAGAATGAAGAAGGATGGTACGTTCAATACCCTATCAAAAAAGGAAAGGTTGCAAGTTGACCGTTTGAGAGCGAAATTGGAGAAGAACTTAGGTTCCATCGCTGATATGACCCGCCTTCCAGGTGCAATTTTCATTGTAGATACCATGAGAGAGCACATTGCTGTGAAAGAAGCTCAAAAATTGAACATTCCAATTTTTGCCATGGTGGATACCAACTCTGACCCAAGACCTATTGATTATGTAATCCCTGCAAACGACGATGCTGGTAAATCCATTGAAGCGATTCTAGCAGAAGTTACCGGTGCAGTAGCCGAAGGATTGGCTGATCGTAAGAATGAGAAGCAAGAAGAAAAAGCTGCCGAAACTGAAGGTGCCGTTGAAGCTGCTGTAGCTGAAGAAGCTCCTGCTGCCGATAAAGCTCCTGCTGCCGAAGAAGTAGTTGAAACGCCCAAGGCTGAAACCGTTGTAGAAGAAACTCCAGCAGAAGTGGTTGAAGAGGTAAAAGAAGAGCCTGTGGCTAAAGTTGAAGTTGATGATTTGACCAAAATTGAAGGTATTGGCCCTAAAGCTGCTGAGGCTTTAAACAATAAAGGTATCTCTACTTATGCAGATTTAGCCAAAGCAGATGCCGAAAAGGTCAAAGAGATTTTAACGGAAGCTAGTTCTCGAATGGCCCATTTAGATCCTACCACTTGGGGAAAACAAGCCCAGATGGCTGCTGACGGAAAATGGGACGAGCTTAAAGAATGGCAGGACAAAGCTAAAGGTGGTGTGGAATAGTTCACCTTGTGATTTAACAATGACCTAAAGCGAATTACCGTAACACTGTTTTACTTTATACAAATTTTAAATACAAAAGAAAATGGCAAAGATTACCGCCGCAGACGTAAACAAACTTAGAAAAATGACCGGAGCTGGAATGATGGACTGTAAAAAGGCCCTTGTTGAAGCTGAAGGTGATTTTGATAAAGCGATTGAAATCCTTAGAAAGAAAGGACAAAAAGTTGCTGCCAAAAGAGCAGACCGCGATTCTTCTGAAGGAGCAGCTATTGCAAAAGTCAATGGAAGCCATTCAAGCGGAGTTATCATCTCCTTGAACTGTGAGACTGATTTTGTTGCGAAGAACGATACCTTTGTTTCTTTGGCCAATGAGTTAGCAGAGCTTGCTTTGGATTTTAGTGACAAGGATGCTTTTTTAAGTGCTCCGTTCAATGGTATGACCGTTGCTGAGAAACTAACAGAGCAAACTGGTGTAATCGGTGAGAAAATTGAAATAGGAAGCTTTGCAAAATTAGATGCTCCATTTGTTGGGTCGTATATCCATGCCGGAAATAAGATTGCCACGCTAGTTGGTCTTTCTGCTACTGTTGATGGTGCTACGCAAGCTGCAAAAGATGTTGCTATGCAAGCTGCAGCTATGAACCCAGTAGCTTTAAACGAAGAAGGTGTTGACCAAGCTACTATTGACAAAGAAATCGAAATTGCTAAAGACCAATTGCGTCAAGAAGGCAAGCCAGAGGCTATGTTGGAGAATATTGCTAAAGGAAAATTGAAGCGTTTCTTCAAAGACAATACTTTGGTGAACCAAGCTTTCATTAAAGACAGTAAGCAAAGTGTTGCCCAATACGTAAAATCTGTAGATTCCGGATTGGAAATCACAGGATTCCAAAGAGTAGCATTAGGAGAGTAAATCCTTTTTTGAGATAGTAAAAAAGCCGCTTTAAAAGCGGCTTTTTTTGTTCTGCAGACTTATATTTTTATTTCGATTTGATATAAACATCACCATTAAATGTTTTGAATAACATCTCTGGGCCTCCTCCATTAATTTTGCCCCTAACCCACTGCTCCAACTTTACCTTATAGGTTCCAGATGAGGAATTCTGACTCACTTCAGGTTTGTTGGCAGCCATGGTCATATCAAAATCTGTATAGATTTCCCCCATATCTGACTTCGCTTTTACATCCGCTTTTAACGAACTAGGAAAGGTAATATCCAAATTCCCATTCAGACTGCTAAAGGCCATATTTGCGTTGGAAGTGATTTTTTCGAAAGTAATATCAATATCTCCATTTACTGTATCGGTTGATGCAGAGCCACTTACAGATTCAAGGGTAATGGCCCCATTTACGTTGCTCACCTCCATATCTCCATTTACACCTTTCACCCATATATCGCCTTCATTGACAGTTCCTAATTTTAATGAAAAGTTTTTAGGCACTTTTATTTCCAAATTCGTGGCCCGATTCCATTGTTCATTTACAATCTGAACCACATTGTTTTTTTCCTCTGCACTTATGCTTAGTGAAGAACTACCAATACGTTTCATACCATTAACCTTATCTTTCTTTTCTTTGTTTTTTCCACCACAGCACCCTTCGCTAGAGCCAAGCGTTGCTTTCACAACCACTTCCTTTCCTTCATAAGCCTCAACATTTATTGACCCATTTAACTGCTTCACAATAAGTTTCCCAGGTTTTGAGGGTTCGCTTAACGGAACCGAAAACAGGTCTATACTTTCTTCCTGTGCAACCAATCCATTGATTGCTAAAAAGGCGATTAATGCAGTAATATATTTTATCTTTTTCATCGTATTATATTTTTTTGATGTACACATTTCCATTTAGAGTTTCAAAATCAAAATCCACGGAGCCAGCGCCAATTTGAACTACAGGCTGTGATTCAACCTTAAATTTGGGCTTACCTCCTTTACCTAAGGATTTATTCGTTCTGGTGAATTGCTTGTTGATGTCAAAGTCAGTAAACATTTCTCCATTCATGGTTTTAAATGAAATATTCGCTGACAGTGCTTTTTGATAGGAGATATTGATATCCCCATTCAATGAGTAATATTCCGAAGATTCGTCTGGGTTGTTCGCATACGAAATAGTAACCGGACCATTGATGCAGTTCACCTTTGTTTTCCCTGTAATATTATTGAGCGTAATCCCACCATTAATATTCTCTGCTTTTAAAAATTTACCTCGGGTATTTTCTACCAAGACTTCTCCATCGTTAATTGTACTTACATCAATACGCATGGTATTTGGAACCTTGACCTTAATGTTAAGATTGTGCTCATAACTTAAATCATAGGAGGTGTCACACCATTTATATCTCAATTTCTCCTCGTCAAAATCAATATAAGGCGCATCTGGACGAATAATCACACGATTGGGTAGTTGGGTTACCTTCAATTGATATTCAGCTTTGCCCAATTCTAAATCTGAATCCGTTTCCGCTTTGATACTTCGTTCCACCTCAAGCTGAATAGTACTGCCAGAGTATCCCTCTACTTCTATGGACCCAAAGACGTTCTTAATCACCAAGCTGCTTTCCGATGCTTTGGTAATCGCTACTTCCTTTTTAATCACTTCGGAAAATTCCTTTTTTTGTGCCATCACCTGTGTGCAACAAATACCCAGACTCAGTGACAGTAACACAATTGACTGTTTCATCTTAATTTAATTTAACTGTTCGCAATTTGATTTGGCCCAACTAAGGGCAGATTGATAAATAAACTCCTATATAATAGATTCAATGGAATTTTTGATTTTCTGTTTCACCGTGGTGTCCAGTTCCTGTTCTTTCAACAACTTTTTGAAAGGTTCAATAGATGCTTTCTCCTGTAAGGCCACCATAAGGTTTGCCAATGTAATCTGCATTATGGGCGATTCTTGATTCGGAATAGCTTGCACCAATCCTTGTCTCACTAACGGATTGTCTACATAATTCGTCAAAGATTCTATCGTCGCGAGTCGTACATTCACATTGGCATCGCTGTTCAAGGTTTTTAAAAGTGCCTTTATCACTATTTCATCTACCTCGGTAATTTTATTGGCTTCACCTACACCTTGCAATCTCTGATTTGCTGAGGGTTGCTCCAATAAAGTCAATACTAATTTTTGACGCACAGCCTCGGTTTCTTTATCAGCCACCACACTCTGGGATGGTAATACTTCTTCCTTAGGGGCCAAAAAATAACCCAATCCCAAACCAAGTACCAATAACATCGCACCAAGCGCAAACTGGGGCCGAAACCATCCCAATAAAGTATCGAAAATAGATTTTGAACTCTTTTTTGTGCTCTTCTCCATTTCTTCCGAAAGCATGGAAAAAAACCTATCATCCATTTGGGCTGAAGGTTCTGGAGCATCTAAATTCCGCATTGAATTCCATGAAGTCTCTAACTCGGTATAAGCCTTTTGATATTCAGAATTTTCCTTTAGGAATAATTCAAAAACATCCTTATCTGCTGGAGTCATTTCACCAGCTAAGTAATCCATCGCCCTAATTTCAAATACTTCCTTTTCCATCTTATGCAATTTCCAATTCTAAAAAAATACTTCTCAATTCCTTAAGTGCCCTATGCACACGTACCTTTGCAGCTCCCTCGCTACAACCGATGACTTCTGCTAACTCGGAAAACTTGAGTCCCTTATACTTTGTCAGCACCAATAATTGTCTCTTCTCCTCAGGCAACTTGGCCATGGCCCTTTTTAAGAGAACATTATTTCCCTCTGCTTCAATTCCTTCATTCAATTCATCGTTCATAGCATCCTTTATTTCTACTTGTGAGGAACTTGGGAACTCAATTCTAGAGGCTTTCTTGTGGTAGTCATAGTTCACATTTCTTGCCATTCTAAACATCCACGCTCCGAATGCTCCCTCACCTGAAAAAGAGTTTTTATATTGCAACATCCTTACAAATACATTCTGCACCAAGTCTTCACTTACCGATGGATTATTCCCCAGATTGTAGAAAAAACCAAACAATTTCTTTTTATGCCGTTCGTAAAGTAATCCCAGTTTATCTAGGTCTCCATTTTTGACTTTTAGCATAAGCGCGTTGTCCGTAAGATCTTGCAAGTTGTTAGTTCTTTTAGGTTCGTTTAAGGGAATACTGTCCCAAATTCAAAAGGTTACAAAAAGTATACTTTTTTCTTCATTTTATTCCAAAATCCTGCAATTTTACAGGCTCCCAGCCTAATTTTTTTTGATTATTTTTGTCCGGATTTCAACGAAGCCTACATGCAATACAAAAGAATTCTTTTAAAACTTAGTGGAGAGGCCCTAATGGGTGAGCAGCAGTACGGAATTGACGGAAACCGTTTGACTGAATATGCCGAAGATATAAAAGCAGTGGTTGAAAAAGGAACCGAGGTTGCCATAGTAATTGGTGGTGGTAACATTTTCAGGGGATTGACCGGTGCCAGTCAAGGTATGGATCGTGTACAAGGTGATCACATGGGCATGTTGGCCACAGTAATAAATGGCCTCGCACTACAGAGTGCATTGGAGCAACAGGGTATCGAAACCCGTTTGCAGTCGGCCATTAAAATCAATGAAGTAGCCGAACCTTTTATCCGAAGAAGAGCCATGCGCCACTTGGAAAAAGGAAGGGTAGTCATTTTCGGTGGGGGTACTGGAAACCCGTATTTCACTACAGATTCAGCCGCAGTTCTTAGAGCTATTGAAATCAAGGCAGATGTAATACTAAAGGGGACTCGAGTAGACGGTATTTATACTTCCGACCCCGAAAAGGACAAAACTGCCACCAAATTTGATAAAATATCCTTTAACGATGTTATTTCTAAAGGACTTAAGGTAATGGACACTACGGCTTTTACGTTAAGTCAGGAAAATGAACTTCCTATAGTGGTCTTTGACATGAACACCAGAGGTAACCTAATGAAGATTGTTCAAGGAGAAAGCATAGGCACGGTTGTCAATGTTTAATTTGGCAAACCTTTTGCAGGCAAAATATAAAACGCAAACAAATGAATGAAGAAGTAGCATTTGTATTGGATTCCGCAAAGGAAAGCATGGACGGAAGTATTTCCCATTTGGAAAAGGCTTTGGTTAAAATACGTGCTGGTAAGGCTAGTCCTGTTATGTTATCAACTGTAATGGTAGAATACTACGGTTCTCCTACCCCACTTTCCCAAGTGTCCAACATAAATACACCCGATGCTAGAACCATATCCGTTCAGCCATGGGAAAAAAGTATTTTGGGAGATATTGAAACTGCCATAATGAATGCTAATTTGGGTTTCAACCCGATGAACAATGGGGAAATGGTCATTATCAATGTTCCCCCACTAACGGAGGAACGAAGAATCCAACTGGTAAGACAAGCCAAAGGTGAAGCGGAAGATGCCAAAGTGAGCATTCGTAATGCTAGACAAGAGGCCAACAAGGAATTAAAGAAATTGGAAATTTCCGAAGACCTCAAGAGTAATGCCGAGGTAGATGTTCAAGAATTGACTGATACTTACAGCAAAAAAGTTGATGACATCCTTAGTGTCAAGGAAACTGAAATCATGAAGGTTTAATACACTTGGCATCCTATCCATCTTCTTCTAGGAGCACAACCAATCATTTTCTAACTTTGCCCCCAACGGAACACTTATGGTAGCAAAGCTTATGCAAGGATTCTGGCCTGTTGCGGCCCGAATAATTTTAAGAAATCGAATCTTTATTCTGATTTTAGTTGCTGCTGCCACAATTTTCTTGGCATTACAGTGGAAAAATATTCAACTTTCCAATACAGAAGTCAATATTCTTCCTGACGACCATATAGCAACTATTCAATACAACATTTTCACCAATCTTTTTGGAGAGGAAGGTAATGCCATTGTTTTTGCCGTTCGTAATCCCGACCTATTCGAACCCAAAAACTTTAACCGCTGGAATAAATTTAGCAAACAGCTTGAAGCTTTTCCCGAAGTAGATTTCGTAGTATCGACCGATAACCTTCAGGAATTGATTAAAGACAATGACAAACAAGAATTTGTCATTCAAGATTTTATCAAAGAAGCTCCAACCTCTTCTGAAGAGGTAAAGGAATTAAAGGACCATCTTCTCCAAGAACTCCCTTTTTACAATGGATTGATATACAATCCAGAAAGTGAAACCATTCAAACCATAGCGTATTTGGATAAGGACATTGTAAACACGGCGGTCCGGAATGAATTTATCCTAAATGATTTAAGCGATTTGGTGAAGAACTTTGAAGGAGAAACCCAACTGGACATGCATGTTTCAGGTATGCCTTATATACGAACTTGGAACACCAAATCTATTGTTGACGAAATTGGGATTTTTATTGTTGCAGCCCTTTTGGTCACCTCTTTGATTTTTTTCTTCTTCTTTAGAAGTTTTAGAGCCACTTTCATCTCCATGTGTGTTGTGATTATTGGTGTTATGTGGGCCTTTGGGATTTTAGGATTACTACAATATGAAATAACCATCCTTACTGCCTTGATTCCGCCACTTATTATTGTTATAGGAATTCCTAATTGTATCTTCCTAATCAATAAATACCAACAAGAGGTAAAAAAACACGGAAACCAGGCACTTTCGTTGCAAAGGGTAATTTCCAAAATTGGAAATGCTACTTTGATGACCAATATTACAACGGCATCTGGTTTTGCCACTTTTATCATATTGGATAGTGACCTTCTCAAGGAGTTCGGTATAGTAGCTTCTATAAACATCATCGGAATTTTCATCCTTTCCCTCCTTATAATTCCAATTATTTACAGTTTCATGGCTTTACCCAAAACGAAGCATTTGAAACACCTCAACAAAAGATGGATTGACTTTTTCGTAAATTGGATGGAACGTATGGTACGTGAACATCGTATTGGCGTGTATATTTCATCGGTGGCCATTCTGGTATTGAGCATTATTGGTATTTATCAAATTGAAATTACCGGCAGCCGGATTGAGGATTTGCCCAAAAACACCCACTACTTTAAGGATATCCGTTTTTTTGAAGAAGAATTTGATGGTATCATGCCTATGGAAATCGTGGTGGATACCAAAAGAAAAAACGGTGCTTTCAAACCTGCAACCTTACGAAGGATGAACCAGTTGGGTGAAGTTATTGACGAAACCCCCGAGTTATCCCGTCCAATCTCCGTAGTGGATTTGGTAAAGTATTCCAAACAGGCATTTTACAATGGTATTCCCAAATACTATCAACTCCCTACTTCCCAAGAGAATACCTTTATCATGGATATGGTTCGGAAATCATCCGCTGACGGTGATCTTTTGGATAGCTTTATGGACAGCACCGGGCAAACTGCTCGACTGACCACCTTCCTCAGGGATGTCAAAATTGAACGAATGGAGGAAATTGAAATGGATGTTCAAAAAGCCATCACCAAATTCTTCCCTCAAGAGCGGTATGATGTTTTTATGACGGGGAAAGCCCTTCTTTTTCTTAAGGGAACACGCTACTTGGTCAAAAACCTGCTGATTTCCCTTGCACTTGCCATTGGGTTGATTTCCTTGTTCATGGCCTATCTGTTCCGCTCATTCCGGATGATTATCATCTCATTGGTACCAAACTTACTTCCGCTTGTGATAACGGCAGGGCTTATGGGTTATTTAGGAATTCCCATTAAACCCTCAACAATCTTGGTTTTTAGCATTGCTTTTGGAATTTCTGTGGATGATACGATTCACTTCCTCGCCAAATATAGGCAGGAACTCACAACACATAGATGGCATATTAAAAAATCCGTGTACGCAGCATTACGGGAAACAGGGGTAAGCATGTTTTACACTTCCATCGTTTTGTTCTTTGGCTTTTCTGTCTTTATTATTTCTGATTTTGGAGGAACCAAAGCGTTAGGTGGACTAGTTTCTGCAACTCTCCTTTTTGCCATGCTTTCCAACTTGATACTTCTTCCTTCTTTACTACTGTCTCTGGAAAGAAGCATCGCCAACAAGCAAGTGCTCAAAAAACCACAAATAGACATTCTACCCAAAGAAGAAATAGGGGAATCAGAAGACAAGTAGAATATTCGATATAAAACCAAAACTCCATAGTCTACTTTTTGACCAAAAAACTATCTTTACGGCTTAATTTTAGCGAAGTCAAAAATGATATCACATTCCATTAAGTCATTGCTTGAGAAAAAGCCGATTGGGGATACCGTTCAAATTAACGGTTGGGTAAGAGCCTTTAGAAGTAACCGATTTATTGCCTTGAACGACGGTTCCATTCTACATAATCTTCAGTGTGTTATTGATTTTGAGAATTTTGATGATTCCTTGCTAAAACAGATTACTGTAGGTTCTGCCTTGAGGATTAAAGGTGAACTTGTGGAAAGTCAAGGTAAAGGACAAAGTATAGAAGTTCAAGTTCAAGATGTCTACGTGCATGGAACCGCAGACCCAGATACGTATCCTATTCAACCCAAAAAACACAGCCTTGAGTTCCTTCGTGAAAAAGCACATTTACGAGTTCGGACCAATACATTTTCGGCAGTAATGCGAGTTCGTTCTGCATTATCTTTTGCTATACATAGTTATTTCCAACAGAATGGATTTTACTATATGCATACTCCAGTTGTTACTGGTTCTGATGCTGAAGGAGCAGGGGAAATGTTTCGGGTGAGCACTTTGGATGCTAAAAATCCACCCCTTACCGATGCAGGCGATGTAGACTATAAAGAGGACTTTTTTGGAAAGGAAACCAACCTTACCGTATCTGGTCAGCTAGAAGCCGAAACCTATGCCATGGGTCTGGGTAAAGTATACACTTTTGGACCCACGTTTAGGGCCGAAAACTCTAACACAACCAGACACCTTGCTGAATTCTGGATGATAGAACCGGAAATGGCCTTTTATGAATTGGATGCCAATATGGATTTGGCTGAGGATTTTATCAAGTACACCATCCAATATGTGTTGGATAACTGTATGGATGACCTAAGCTTTTTGGAGAAGCGACTTTTGGACGAAGAAAAAACAAAGCCACAGAATGAACGCAGTGAAATGACACTGATTGAAAAGTTGCGATTTGTGGTGGACAACAACTTCAAAAGGGTAACCTATACAGAGGCCATAGATATTTTAAGAAACAGTAAGCCCAACAAAAAGAAGAAATTCCAATTCCCTATTGACGAGTGGGGTGCTGACTTACAAAGTGAGCATGAACGATTTTTGGTGGAAAAACACTTTAAGTGCCCTGTTATTCTCTTTGATTATCCCGCCAAAATCAAAGCTTTTTATATGCGATTAAATGATGACGGCAAGACAGTTAGAGCTATGGACGTTCTTTTCCCAGGAATCGGAGAAATTGCTGGAGGTTCTCAACGTGAGGAACGTTTTGAAGTACTTCAGCAAAAAATCCAAGACCTTGGAATTGAGGAAGAAGAACTTTGGTGGTACTTGGATTTACGCAAATTTGGAACCGCTGTCCATAGTGGCTTCGGACTAGGTTTGGAACGTTTGGTTCTGTTCGCAACGGGTATGGGTAACATACGAGACGTAATTCCTTATCCAAGGACGCCCCAAAACGCTGAATTTTAATCGGAATACTTTAAATTTATAGGAAAGGAAGATTTTTAAAAAGCATGCTAAAGCAACATCTTCAGTTTAAGCTTTCCCAAAAACTATCACCTCAACAAATCCAGTTGATGAAGTTGATACAATTGCCCACGCAGGCATTTGAACAACGATTGAAACAAGAGCTTGAGGAAAATCCAGCGCTTGAAAGTGGAAAAGCGGAAAGTGAAAGTTTAGACGATGGCTATGACACCTACGAAGAATCTGGAGATAGCGAATCCATAGCAACCGATGACATTAATATTGATGATTATTTAAGTGATGATGAAGTACCGGACTACCGCACACATACGAACAATTATAGTGCGGATGATGATGAAAAAAGTATCCCTTACGCTTCTGGTATTTCCTTTAATCAGTTTTTGATTAATCAGCTCAACACGGTTCATTTAGATGACCAAGAGTGGTCCATCGCCGAGTTCCTGGTTGGAAGCATTGATGAGAGCGGGTACATTCGTCGCCCTTTGACTGATATCATGGATGATTTGGCCTTTACCCAAAACATTTATACGGAAGAGGACAAAATTGAAGATGTCCTTAAAATTGTCCAACAACTGGATCCACCTGGGGTTGCTGCCCGCTCATTGGATGAATGCCTTATCATTCAGCTCAAAAGAAAAGAGAACTCTCCTTCTGTTGAACTGGCTATCGATATCTTGGAAAGGTCTTTTGAGCAGTTTACCAAAAAACACTATTCCAAACTTCTACAAAAACATCAGGTAGACGAAGAGGAATTGAAAGACGCCATTTCTGAAGTTGAAAAACTTAATCCAAAACCTGGTGGTTCTTATGCAGGTAGTACACGGATAATCGAGCATATTGTTCCCGATTTTTCCATTCGGATCGTAGAGGGCGAACTTGAACTTAGTTTAAATGGACGTAATGCTCCTGAACTTCATGTATCCCGGGAATACAGTAATATGCTGGAAGGATACAAAAACGCAAAGGAAAAATCCAAATCCCAAAAAGATACCGTGATGTTCATTAAGCAAAAACTGGATGCTGCCAAATGGTTTATTGATGCCATAAAACAGCGGCAACAAACCCTGTTTGTCACCATGAGCACCATTATGAACTATCAAAAAGAATACTTTTTGACAGGGGATGAACGTAAACTTCGCCCTATGATTTTAAAAGACATTGCAGACCAAATTGGTATGGATGTCTCCACAGTATCCAGGGTAGCCAACAGTAAGTATGTGGACACTCCCTATGGCACTAAACTCATAAAGGAATTTTTCTCTGAGGCCATGAAAAATGAACAAGGAGAAGATGTGTCGACAAGAGAAATCAAAAAGATATTGGAAACGGTCATTGGTGACGAAGAAAAGAAAAAACCGCTGACCGATGATAAATTGGCCAAAATCCTAAAGGAACGTGGCTATCCCATTGCGCGAAGAACCGTAGCAAAGTACCGGGAACAATTGGGTATTCCAGTGGCCAGGCTCAGAAAACAAATCTGATGCGCCATTTTCTACATATTGTCTCTTATGTTTTCCATCCCCTGTTTGTTCCTATTGGGGGTACGCTGATCTACTTTCTGATTACCCCAAGATATACTTCCCTAGAAATCCAAAGTGGTAATATTCTACCCATTTTTATTCTGACCGTAATCATTCCCATAATCTTTTTCTTGATTCTAAAGAATTTGGGCATTATTAGTTCCATTTTTTTACCCACCTTAAAAGAGCGAAAGTACCCTTTGTACATCAACGCAATTATTCTTTTCATGATTCTGTTCAAAGTAATTCCAAACAACTATGTGCCTGAACTTTTTTATTTCTTTTTGGGGTTATTGATGGCCATTGGAGCAACTTTAATCCTCTTGTTTTTACAAATTAAAACGAGTATTCACCTTTTGGGCATGGGGAGTATTTTAATGTTCATGATAGGTTTGAGCATACACTTTGAAATAAACATAACATTGGCCATAAGTGTGTTTACGCTATTGACCGGTCTTGTGGCCACTTCACGCCTTTATTTGAAAGCTCATAACAGGATTGAACTTTTGATTGGCTTTTTTATCGGGGTCCTATCCCAACTGTTAATTCTGAAATACTGGCTATAGGATATAAAAAATAATCCCTACGCGAAAGACACGGGTATCAATTGCTTCGCCGTTATCCAAGGAAACGCCGTCGTTCAACAATTGATTTAATCCGTAGTAGGCATGAATGTTAAAAGTGTTATAACCAACACTTAGGGTAAGTCCGTATTGAAAATCTTGTATATCGCTATTTGAAAACCGAATCGTGTTTTCCCCTAAGTTCAGACTGTTTTCCGTTTCCGGAACCAATTTGGAACTGCCATAAAATATATAAGAAAATCGTAAGCCTCCATATATTCTCCAAAACTTGTAATCGGTAGCAGTAGATGTTCGCCATCTAATTTCCAATGGTACTTCCAAAGCATGGGTCTCCAATTTATTCCTCCTGAAGTCATCAGAAGAAAGCAGGGAATACACTATTTCGCTACCAGAATTATCTGCACGTATATTACTGTAATAAGAATTGATTGCATAACCTAACCCTAAACCCAAGCCGAAATTTCTATTTCTATTGATAGGAATATCTCTAATATAACCGAACTGAAGATTATAAGACAAACTGTTTTGTACTACATTCTCAGGTCTTTCAGTCAAAAAGTTAATACCAATACCTGCATAAAACTGGTCTTCAAGATACTTGTAACTTTCAGCATCGTTAAACTGTTGGGCGTTTCCGGCCAAAAACGAAAGAAAAACAAGGACTGTACAGAGATTACATTTCATGTACTCTAAACTAAAGACAACCCAAAATACACATTTGGATTGTCTTCATCTAAATCTTTTGAAATTAATCTAAACTTGAACTCTGATTTCCATAATTGGCCACATAACTAATCTTTAGCACATTGATTTCTTGAAGCTCTTTTTTAATATCAGAAACAATACCCACATGTACGTTTTCATCAATTTTTAGGGAGACCGTAACCAACTTTCTAATCCCTTCCGGTTTTTTGGTCAATTCAGACAAAACATAAGGTCTTACATCAGCTATGCTTGACAATTTTTTATTCAATTGTATTCGTGGTTCGCTTCCCAGGAGGTTGGCGAATTCAGCAGAAGGTTTTCCTACCAGAATTTCTATTATTCGGTCTTTTTTATCCAATTCGGTCAACTCGATTGCCTGTGGTAGGGTATTATCTACCAAAATCTCAGTATCCTGAATTGTAGTAACCGTCATAAAGAAGAACAACAGCATAAAGACAATATCTGGTAGTGATGCTGTAGAAACGGATGGTATTCTTTTTTCTATCTTTCTCATCTTATCAGGATTTAAAAATCAATTCACTTTCAGAAATCTTCATGGGGTACATTTCCCTAATGGTCTTAATTCGTTTTTTAAGGGTTTCTTTCAACTCCCCATTGGTTTCTGGTTTTAAATACGCTTCTTCCATACTTTTAAAGTCTGTTCCGAAAAGTCTTTTGGATTCTCTATTTCTCAGACTAATGTAAGCAGTTGTCAATACGTCCTGTACCCTCACATAAGTACCGTAAAGGGCTTTTCTATCACTTTGAAAGGAGATTACCGCTTCCAATGGACTATCTGACTTGTCTTTGGATTTAGCACCCAAGCAATACTCACATTTTCCCACTTCTCCTCCATTATCCAAAAAGCTTATCACCTCCTTTCCCAAATCCTTGAATTCAATAAGTTCTCCCTCAACCATTAATTGGTTTTCTTTGTTCAAGATAATCCTGAAAACATTCCGCTCGTGGATATCGATAATAGTTCTGTCCGGTTTCGGAGGGAGCTTACGAATAAGCCCATGGTCGTTTTGAATAGTCGTGGCCACCAAGAAGAAAATTAGCAGCAAAAAGGCAATATCTGCCATTGACCCCGAGTTGATTTCGGGGACTTGTCTGTTTCTACCCATAATACAAAGTTTTGATGAATCTGTTGATTCTGTTAGTAATTAAACCGAATCAAGAACTATTCCAAAAACTTTATACTAAGCTGATAAACAGATTTTTAGACAATAAAAAAACGCTCCAGGGTTTTCTGGAGCGTTTTTTACTAAATCTAAGTTCTTGCTTACTGCAAATTGTTAAAAGCATTTCCTTCATAGGTGGTATAGTTCACCTTAAGGGCATTTACTTTTCTCAATTGTTGTTTAATATCAGCAATCAATCCCATATTAGCGTCTTTGTCCACCTTAAGTGCAGTGGTCAATACGTTTTGTAGTTCCTGAGGTTTTTTAGCTCTTTCAGCCAAGATGTATGAACCTACTTCGTCAATACTGGCAAACTTATCGTTCAGCTGTATTTTAGGCTCAGTACCAAAAACCTTTTGATATTCTCTAGTTGGTTTTCCTACATAAATATAGATTACCCTATCTTTTTTCTCTAGCTTTTTAATCTCAGAGGCATTAGGTAGTGTATTTTCCACCAACAAAGAACTGTCCTTCATTGTTGTTACCGTCATAAAGAAAAACAACAACATGAAAACAATATCAGGCAACGACGCTGTAGAAACCGCTGGTAAATCACCATCTTTCTTTTTTGCAAATTTTGCCATAATCTAAATTGTATTAATTACTTGTTGTTTCTGCTTCGGATAACTTCTGGGGGAACATATCCTGGACTCTTTTTACCTTATCTTTTAAATCATCTCTAATACTAGAGGGTGTCTCTGGATTAAGGTATTCTGATTCCATATCTGTAAAATCCCTACCGAACAAACGTTGGGATTCACGATTTCGTAAATCGTTGTAAGCTCCTACCAATTCATTCTGAACTGTAATATAAGTACTGTACTTAGTTTCCCTGTCGTTCTTTAGCGAAATAATGGCTTTGGTTGGATTGTCCGATGAGGCAACATCTTTTCTTCCTTTGCAATAATTACAACTTCCATCAGCACCATTTTCCAAGAAAGCAATAGCAGCCTCACGTAAATCTTTTAAGTCCATCAATTGGTCTTCCACTAAAAGCTGACCGTTCTTGTTGATATTTACGGTGAATATGTTCTTCTGTCTGATAATAACATCTGTATCAGGCGGTTCAATAGGCGGCAACATCCGGTCCAGACCTGCATCAGTTTCAATGGTTGTAGTCACCAAGAAAAAGATAAGCAGAAGGAAGGCAATGTCCGCCATGGACCCGGCATTTACTTCCGGTGCACCTTTTCTTCTAGGCATAACTTCTTTTTTTACTTAACAAATAATTTCTTCAGCCCAGGAAAAACCATAAGCACAACTGCAACTGCTGAAAGTATGAAGAATACATTCAATCCCATTCCAACATTCTTTACAGTACCTTCAGTGGTTTCTACCCCTCGTTGTGCCATTGTTTCAACAACCTCAGCATTACCTGAAGACAAACCATAGGAAATGGCAACAATAATGGCCAATCCACCTAGGGCAAACAAAGCCTTTTTGATGCTTCCAGGTGTAGAAAGTAATTTTTTAAATCCAAAAATTACTGTTGTTACCACTGCAATCGCCAAAAGCAAATACATAATAATGAACATGAAGTTCATAGAGCCACTACTAATGGCATCTGGATCATCACCAGAGGGTAGCGAGAACCAAAGCACGGCCGCTAACAATCCGATGGCTATAAGAGCTATTTTAATTACTTTATTCATGATTCTCGATAGATTTAAATTCGTAATTATTTCTTGTGGGCTGCCAACATATCAATCAAGGATATGGAGGAATCTTCCATGTCGTTTACGATACTATCGATTTTTGCAATAATGTAGTTGTAGAAAATTTGAAGAATAATCGCCGTAATCAAACCGAATACAGTTGTCAAAAGTGCTACCTGAATATCACCTGCAATCAAAGAGGCACTCAAGTTACCAACTGCGGCAATTTTCTGGAAGGCCGCAATCATACCGATTACTGTACCCATGAACCCAAGCATTGGAGCAATAGCAATAAACAAAGACAACCAGGAAACGTTTTTCTCCAATTGTCCCATTTGTACACCACCATAGGCAACGACAGCTTTTTCAGCGGATTCCAATCCTTCTCCAGCTCTATCCAAACCTTGGTAGAAGATTGAAGCAACTGGGCCTTTTGTATTTCTGCATACTTCTTTTGCAGCTTCAACGCCACCAGATGCCAAGGCATCTTCAACTTGCTGCTTTAATTTAGATGAATTTGTGCTCGCCAAGTTCAAATAGATGATTCTTTCAATGGCAACGGCCAATCCCAAAATCAAACAAAGAAGTACAATTCCCATGAAGGCTGGACCACCCTGAATGAACTGTTCTTTTAGTACTTGGGTAAAACCCTTGCTGGCCTCAGCGCCCTCTTGCAACATTGCTGCAGATGCCGATGTAGTTCCCAAAACAAACATTCCGGCAGTAGCCAGAGTAAAGGATATTTTTTTCATTTTGTTCAAACTTAAATTTAGTTAGTTAATAATGTTAAAGATATAAAAATTTTATAATTGA
>JBCDAX010000026.1:0-44999 GCA_039184805.1 Bacteroidota bacterium
ACTAATGGTATGGGCCAACATTATATTTGGAATTAGCCTGGTCTTTCTCATGGTCTCATTGGTGCTTTCTCTTATTGAAGTTCAACTATCCACTAAGGCTTTGGGAATTCAATTGAGTAACATGGAGAAATAATCGTTTGATTTTCTCAACGTTTCTGGGTGTTTTTGGCAATTCGTATTAAACAAAACCATAAAATTTAACAATTACTTTCCCAATTTATAAAGCAAAGAGGGTGAAGGGTATAACAGATTTCTTATTTTTGGAATCCCCCAACCAACGGGGTTCTACTTTTCATCACTGGAATACATGAAACGGGTACGGGAAATAGAATTCTTTAAAAATATCAGAGAAATTAGGGAATACGAATTCGGTGTTTTCTACTTTTTCAACAATCTGGTCATTTCGGAAATCAATGAAGGCGTTCTCTTCAATTGGGAAATGGCCACAAAAGCGGTTGATGCTGCATACGAAGTGATTGGGAGAGATAACACCATCGCGTACATTTCTAATCGTGTCAACCATTATTCCGTAGTAGCTGCAGATTGGAGAAAATTCTACTTTAATAGGCATCAGTTGGACCTATATTCCGTAGTAGGTAATACCCATGGGAATTTTGCAAGTTTGGTATTGGAGCGTATGTTCTTTCGAAATAACATCAGACAGTTTTTGGATTTGGAGGAAGCCATTGAATGGAGTTTGTCCAAAATAGAAGAGCAAAATCAGATTGCTCAATAAACCCCTACCTATTTTCCCATATGGAATAACGCATCTCCCTGATTGACCACGGCTTGGTGATTGATGCAAAACACATATCCATCAAATGGAGCGTTTACTTTTCTACTTTTTTTGGCGAAAGTGTCAGTTATCACCCCTAATTCCTGCCCTTTTTTGACTTCAGCACCATTCTTAATTGAAGGAATAAACATTCCTGCTCGCGGCGCCCTAATCCATCTTCGAGAATCCAAATAGGTAGACTGAATCTTTTTAGGTTTTCCTTCCTTGGGAAGCATTTTATGTGACACAAGAACCTTATGAATTCCCTTAATTCCAAAAGTGATAGCTTCTTCGTTGAAACGCATACTCTCGCCAGCTTCATAAACGATTGTGGGTATTCCCATTTTAAAAGTTGCTTTCCTAAAAGAGCCTGCTATGAGTCGAGATGCAAAACAAAATGGTGCATTGAACATTTCTGCTAGTTCTTTGCCCATTTCATCTTCTGGGGTATATCGTATTTGCGGATAATTATGTCGTTGTCCCCCTCCGGTATGCAAATCAATGGCCAAGTCTACGTGTGGCAATATGAGAGATGTGTAATTATAAGCAATCCTACATGCCAACGAACCTGTTTTACTTCCAGGAAAGCTACGGTTCACATCTTTGCCATCGGGAACATCCCTAGAGAAATGAATAAATCCAAATACATTGAGAATCGGAACCACCATCACTGCTCCCCGTTTGAGGCTGAACATATTTTGCTGCAGCATCCGTCGTAACGTTTCTACCCCATTAATTTCGTCACCATGTAAACCTGCTTGGATTAAAATGGTGGGGCCCGATTTATTCGAATTAAAAACATGCACAGGAATATCAATTAGAGTACCCGTGGGCAATCTTGCAATCTTAATTTGCACAAGCTTGTTTTCGCCCGGAGCGATAACAATGTCATTAATGGTAATCGTATTATTTTCTTTTTCGGAGCGCATTTCTCTCTACAAACTGAATAATATGTTTTGCTACATTGACTTGGGTAGCGGCTTCGACTCCCTTTAAGCCTGGTGAAGCATTTACTTCCAATAAAAGTGGTCCTTTCTTTGAGCGAATCAAATCAACCCCAGCCACGCCGAGTCCCAAATATTTTGTGGCATTCAAGGCAATATACATCTCTTTTGAGGTAGGTGTAATCGCTTCAGTGTCTGCACCTCTATGTACATTGGACCTAAACTCGTCCATATCGCTTTTTCGTTTCATGCTCGCTACGACTTTGTTACCTACCACAATTAGTCGAATGTCTTCCCCTTCAGCCTCTTCAATAAACTGTTGAAGCAAAATGCTGGTGTCCATTTTATATAGTGTATCGATAATCGATTTGGCCGATTTTTTGGTTTCAGCCAAAATCACACCTAAACCATGCGTTCCCTCCTGAAGTTTGATGATTACAGGTGGACCCCCTAACAGTCTAATTTGTTCCTCAATGTTATCCGGATTAATGGAAAAAAGCGTTTGTGGTATTGGAATACCTTTTCGGGCCATAATCTGCAACGTTCTTACTTTATTTCTAGCACGGGTAATTCCAAGAGACCTGGCTGTACTAAACACATCGTTCATCTCGAATTGCTTCACTATAGCTGCGCCATGGCGCGTAACTTTTGCGCCAATTCTTGGAATGATGGCATCAAATTCATCTGTGACATTATCTTCCCCCAAGTAGATTTGGGGTTTGCCCTCCCCGAGTTTTACCGAACATTTTGTATGATCAATAAGTTCAATGTAGTGACCCAAATTTTGGGCCTCTTCCACAATACGGCGGGTGGAATGCACCGAAAGCCCTACGGAAAGTATGGCAATATCCATAATATATGGTTCGTGTTTTTTGGCATTTCCAATATCGTCCAAAAAAATTGGCCAACCAATATTTTATCCAAGAATATGTGGCTTGGACACCATTTATACAGCTTTATGGGTCAATCAAGAAAAAGTGTTTTTATTCTAAGTTGATCATAGTTAATTTCAAACGTAATAACCCCTTGAAATGAAAATGCTGATGGAATGGAACTTTTTCAACGGTCTTATTTTTTGTGCTACGCTCATTCTAATTATAGCATGTATTTCCCATACAATCCTTAGAAAAACCACCCATACCGCAAGGTTAATGCTGTGGTTCGTTGTACTATCGAATGTGGTTATTTTACAAGTAATCTTAATTGACACAGGGCTAACCAGGATTTTTCCCGAACTGTTACTTTTTTATACTCCATTTCAATTTTTATGTCCTGTTCTCTTTATTGGGTTTACCTACGCTTATTTAAATCAATATGATACTTTTAAAAAGCGTAGGTTGTTTTACCTCACACCTTTCATCGGCTTTTTTATTCTCTATGTGATTCTCAAGATAAATGTAGTTCAGGACTATGTCCTAATTTCAAAAAAATGGGCGGTTTGGATTGGAGCCGAGTTGGATGAAAATTCAGCCTTGACCTTTTCCTTGTTTTCCGCCATTTGGAATTATAAAATCATTCAGAGGTATGAAGAAAAAAGTGGCAACCTACCCTACGCCATGGTAATAAAAAAAACAAAGTGGCTAAAGCATATTTTTTTAGCCATGGTTTTGTTGTGTCTTGCCTGGGTAGCGATAATCGCGTACCTTAAAATGAATCCCTCGGTTTCCGGACATGGTCCCTATTATCCTTTATGGCTGCTCTTTATAGGATTTTACGCTTTCTTTTTTATTCAAGGTTCAAAACATTTGCAAGGAGTCCAGCAAAAAAAGCATAAAGAGAGAGAATTATATCACTCGGTAAATTCAGATTTTAGTGCTCTTGGGCTTCATAAAATCTTTACCTCCGATGAACTTTTGACCCTTCGGGAAAGCAGATATCAGGCTACTGAAATTCTGGAATACTTTGCTACTTCCTTATTTGACAAGCAAACTGAGTCTGAAGTATTGTGGGATATTGCCAAAAATTGTATTTCAAAACTTGGACTTGAGGATTGTGTGATTTATAGCTATGATTCCAAATCAAATGTGCTCGTCCAAAAAGCAGCATACGGAAACAAGGACGCTGGTAATAGAAAAATTGTAAGTCCCATTGAAATCCCAATTGGGAAAGGAATCGTAGGTACCGTCGCTGAAACCAAAAAATGGGAATTGGTCGACAATATGATGCTGGATAGACGATATATCGTAGATGATGCATTAAGACTTTCAGAATTGGCCGTGCCGATTCTATATGAAGATTGCCTTATCGGGGTTCTGGACTCCGAAAATTCCGAACAGAATTTTTTTACCCAAAAACATATCTTTCTTTTTCAGCTTATTGCCAAACTAACTTCTGCTAAACTGGTACAAATCAGAAAAAAAACAGGTCCAGAGTTAACAGATGATAATATCTACTATGCTAAATTCAAGCAGTGGCTGGAACGGGAAAAAGCCTTCTTGGATACCAATCTTAGTCTTCAGACATCCAGCAATCACCTACAGATTAGCCCCGGATATCTTTCCCATATTATTAACACCTTGGGCGGGGTCAACTTTTCAGAATTTGTCAATCTGTATCGCGTTAATGAAGCAAAACGAATTTTGGTTCATCCGGACTACAGGAACTACACCATTGCTGCTCTAGGCCTGGAAGCCGGGTTCAATTCCAAGTCCGCTTTCTATAATGCATTCAAAAAACATTTAGGTGTCACCCCAACCGAGTACAGGCAGCGGTATAAAATGGTGTCCTGATTCTTCAGAAGTAGAAGATGCTGGACTTTAAATCCTTCATCTCCCCATACGTTTGCCATCAAAACCTTTAAAAATTTGATTATGCAAACAAAAGCAAGTGTGATGCATGGCATTACAATTTTATTTCTTGGAATCTCCTTTTTAATATCATGTTCCGCAGAAGATGGAGAAACAGGTCCTGCGGGTCCACAAGGCCCTCAAGGTGAACAAGGAGCGCAAGGGCCTCAAGGTGAACAAGGAGAACCTGGAACGGCCAATGTAATTTATTCGGGATGGATAGATTCTGAATTTGACAATAATATTATTTCAATTTCTGCTTCCTTTTCCATAGATGCCCCCTTAATGACCGATGAAATTATTAACGAAGGAGTGATTTTAGTTTTTGGACGCTCCAATCCTGCACCTGTAACCAACGATACGGATGTTTATCAACTTCCAATCGTTTTTGGAGCAGCATTACAACAATCGCACTATTTCAGGGCTGAAGAAGCTGGTCAGTTGGACATTGTAGTGGTCGCAAATGAAGAGGGTGAGCCCGTAGGAACACCATTCTTTGGTGAATACAGGTATGTTTTAATCCCTGGCGGTACCCCTACAGGAGGTTCCGACCCTGGAGATCTTACAACCAAAAGTGATTCTTTGGATTACTCAAAAATGTCCTATGAAGAAATTTCTGAATTATTCAATATCGAAGACTAGGTAGTCTTAAGGTCAAAAATGTTCCCCCATTTTTCAATTTTTAAAGAGAATAATTCCAAAACCATTTCTCCGAAGAATTCATTTATACTCATTCTAAATTAACCCAGTTGAATTATTGAAAGTTTGTTAAAAACTTTATCGTACCGTAAATTTGTTGGGAAAATTGTTGATGATGAGTGGATTGATAAAATCTTCTATTGCCAGAAAAGTAGTAATGGCACTTTCTGGTCTTTTTTTGGTCATTTTTTTGGTTCTTCATGTTTCCATTAATCTGGCCTCCGTAATCTCTCCCGATTTTTTTAATGAAGCGTCCCATTTCATGGGATATAACCCTCTTGTACAATTTATTATGCAACCTATTTTGATTGTAGGTGTGATTGTACATTTTATTATGGGCTTTATTTTGGAAATAAAAAATAGAAAAGCACGCGGTATTTCTTATGTGAAGTATAAAGGAAGTGCAA
Organism: Bacteroidota bacterium; assembly: GCA_039184805.1. GTDB lineage: Bacteria > Bacteroidota > Bacteroidia > Flavobacteriales > Flavobacteriaceae > Flagellimonas. Next base: position 5,612 of record JBCDAX010000026.1, read on the forward strand.
ATGCTTCCTGGACATCTAGAAATATGATTATAAGCGGATTAGTCATTTTGGCTTTTTTGGGACTTCATTTTTATGATTTTTGGGTTCATGAAATGACTTATAAATATGTTGAATTCAAACCCGAAGACCCTTCTCGGTATTTTGAAGAAACCGTTCAAAAATTCCAACCGTTTTGGAGAACAGTTATTTATGTGATTTCCTTTGGTTTACTTAGTTTGCATTTATGGCATGGTTTCGCTTCCTCTTTCCAGTCCATGGGAGTAAGTAACAAATACACCTCAGGAGCAGTTAAATTTGCAAAGACCTTTGCTATTTTGGTTCCGTTAACTTTTGCATTTATTGCAATCTACCATCATCTTAACCCTGTAATACATTGAGAGCTATGAAAACATCTAAATCTGAAGCTGAAGTAAAAAGTCCGGTTAAGACAAAATCAAAGAAGAAATCTTCATTAGTATCCAATGTTCCTAAAGGTCCATTGAAGGATAAGTGGACCAAGCATAAAAATGAAATCGATTTAGTAAACCCTGCCAACAAAAGAAATATAGATGTCATCGTCATAGGAACGGGTTTGGCAGGCGGTTCTGCCGCTGCTACTTTAGCAGAACTAGGCTATAATGTGAAAACTTTTTGCTATCAAGATTCACCCAGAAGAGCTCACTCCATTGCAGCTCAAGGTGGGGTAAATGCAGCCAAAAATTATCAGGGCGACGGGGATAGTGTGTATCGTTTATTCTATGACACCATAAAGGGTGGGGATTACCGTTCAAGAGAAGGTAATGTTTATCGCTTGGCTGAAGTTTCAACAAACATTATTGACCAGTGTGTTGCCCAAGGAGTACCATTTGCCAGAGAATACGGAGGACTTCTGGACAACCGTTCCTTTGGAGGAGTATTGGTATCCCGTACGTTTTATGCTAAAGGACAAACTGGACAACAATTGCTTTTAGGAGCGTATGCCGCTATGAACCGACAAATCCAAAGGGGGAAAATCCAATCCTACACACGTCATGAAATGCTGGATTTAGTTTTGGTTGATGGAAAGGCAAGAGGTATAATCGCAAGAAATTTGGTGACAGGAGAAATAGAACGGCATTCTGCACACGCCGTGGTCTTGGGTACGGGAGGATATGGAAATCTATTCTTCCTTTCTACTTATTGTATGGGTGCCAATGTTACCGCGGCATGGAAGGCACACAAACGAGGTGCTTACTTTGCCAATCCATGCTACACTCAAATACATCCAACATGTATTCCTGTTTCAGGAGACCATCAATCCAAGTTGACCCTAATGTCCGAATCATTGCGTAACGACGGTAGAATTTGGGTGCCAGGAAAAATGGAAGATGCCATTGCCATTAGAGAAGGGCGCCTTAAGCCCACAGAAATTGCCGAAGAAGACAGGGATTATTACCTAGAGCGTAGATATCCAGCGTTCGGAAATTTGGTGCCACGGGATGTGGCTTCAAGAGCGGCTAAAGAAAGATGTGACGCAGGTTATGGCGTAAACAAGACAGGAGAAGCTGTATATCTTGATTTTGATTCGGCTATCATGCGTTATGGAAGGGAGAAAGCCCTTACCTCTGGAATGAAGGATGCAGATGATAAAACCATAAGAGAATTAGGCGAAAAAGTTGTTGAAGCCAAATACGGCAACCTATTTCAGATGTATGAAAAGATAGTTGACCAAAATCCATATAAGACTCCAATGATGATTTATCCTGCGGTTCACTACACTATGGGTGGTCTTTGGGTAGATTATAATTTAATGACGACCATTCCAGGTTGTTACGCAGCGGGGGAGGCTAATTTCAGTGATCATGGTGCCAACCGATTGGGTGCTTCGGCGTTAATGCAAGGATTGGCTGACGGATATTTCGTTTTACCTTATACTATAGGAGATTACCTGTCCGATGATATCCGTACAGGACCCATTTCCACAGATTCACCTGAATTTGATGAAGCTGAAAAAGGGGTGCGCGAGCGTATTGAAAAATTAATGAGCGGAACAGGTATCCATTCTGTGGATTATTACCATAAAAAGCTGGGCAAAATCATGTGGAACAAATGTGGTATGGCTCGGAATGAAGATGGATTACTTGAAGCCATGAAAGAGATTTCCGAACTTCGTAAGGATTTCTGGGAAAACGTAAAAATTCCAGGAACGGCGGATTCCAAAAATCAAGAGTTAGAGAAAGCGGGACGTGTTGCAGACTTCTTAGAATTGGGAGAACTATTTGCTATGGATGCCCTGCATAGAAATGAATCTTGTGGAGGCCATTTCCGTGAAGAATATCAAACAGAAGAAGGAGAAGCCTTAAGGGATGATGAAAATTTCAAATATGTGGCTGCATGGGAGCATGCAGGTAAACCCAGTGATTCAAAATTGCACAAAGAAGATTTAGTGTATGAAAACATTGAGTTAAAGACGCGTTCTTATAAATAAAATTGCTATGAAGTTATATTTAAAAATTTGGCGTCAAAAAAACGCTGATACCAAAGGCTCAATGGTGAGTTATACTTTGGACGGGGTTGAAAGCGACATGTCCTTTCTTGAGATGCTTGACATATTAAATGAAGAACTAATTTCAAAAGGGGAAGAACCTGTAGAGTTTGACCATGATTGCCGAGAGGGAATTTGCGGTACTTGTTCCTTAATGATCAATGGACAGCCTCACGGACCGGATTCAAGAATTACGGTTTGTCAGTTGCACATGCGTAGTTTTAATGATGGCGATGAAATTGTAATCGAACCTTGGAGAGCCGCAGCATTCCCAGTAATTAAAGATTTAATTGTAGATCGAAGCTCTTTTGATCGCATCCAACAGGCAGGGGGATATATTTCAGTTAATACCTCAGGTAGACCCGTAGACGCGAATGCGATACCCATTCAAAAAGAGAATGCAGACTTATCTTTCAACGCGGCTACTTGCATTGGATGCGGTGCTTGCGTTGCAGCTTGTAAAAACGCAAGTGCTATGTTATTTACTTCTGCCAAGGTTTCTCAGTTCGCTTTATTGCCTCAAGGAAGGGTTGAAGCTGCTGATCGCGTTCAGAACATGGTTCGCCAAATGGATTTGGAAGGATTTGGAAATTGTACCAATACAGGTGCCTGTGAGGTAGAGTGTCCAAAAGGTATTTCTTTGGAGAATATTGCTCGTATGAATCGGGAGTATCTTTCGGCCAGTGTGAAAGGATAATACCCATTCCTGAAAATCAGGAATTCAAATAACAAAGCCCAAATTCCAAATGGAGTTTGGGTTTTTTTTATCTTACATACTAAACTGATTATACTTCATGACCGTTTCCAGTTACGTAACAAAAGTGCATCCCTTGATGTTTGTTGTTGCCATAGGTATACTTTTCGGTTGTTCGAAACAGCAAGGAACTTCAAATTATGAGAACTGGGACACCTATCTGGGAGATAAGCAAAACACACACTTTACCACCTTAAATCAAATACACCCAAATAATGTCACTTCGCTAGAGGTTACATGGGAATATGAATCGGAAGATTTTGGGCAGATGCAAATGAATCCTATTGTTGTGGATACTCTACTCTATGGCGTAACTGCTGCATTACGGGTAGTTGCATTACACGCAGCGACTGGAGAGCGAGTTTGGCAATTTGGTGAAAAGTTGGAAGCGTGGCATTCTACAAGTCGTGGAGTAACCTATTGGTCCAAAGGAGACGACAAGCGAATTCTGTTTACAAGAGGTTCAGAACTTTGGGCACTTGATGCCCTAACTGGAGAACCTATTACATCTTTTGGGAATAATGGCTCCATAGACCTAAGATCAGGCCTTCCAGAATCTGTTAAAGAGAAATTTGTCATCTCTAACACGCCAGGGATTATTCATGAAGATAAAATCATCATGCCCATACGTGTTTCAGAAGATATTGGCGCGGCTCCAGGGAATCTTATGGCATTTGATGTTGAAAGCGGAAAAGTAGAGTGGGTATTCCATACTATCCCCTTGCCTGAAGATTCAGCATACAAAACCTGGAAAGATGAAGATTCGCTTCGAAAAGGATATGTAGGTGGTGCTAACAATTGGGCCGGAATGGCACTTGATGCAGAAAACGAAATTCTTTATGTGCCAACGGGTTCTGCAGCCCCAGACTTTTACGGAGGCATTCGAAAGGGCGAAAATCTTTATGCCAATTCGTTGTTAGCCTTGGACGTTCATAAAGGTGAACTCCTATGGCATTTTCAATTTACGCATCATGATATTTGGGACAGGGACCCACCTGCTCCTCCAAATTTGATGACCTTAACAAGAGATGGAAAATCTATCCCTGCAGTAGTGCAGGTAACAAAACAGGGGTATGTTTTTGCTTTTAACCGATTAACGGGTGACCCCCTATTTGCTATTGACGAACGTAAAGTCCCCCAATCTACTTTAACAGGCGAAGAAACATGGCCTACCCAACCATTTCCGGTGAAGCCCAAACCTTTTGCAAGACAATCCACTGACATCTCAATTAGTAACCTAAGCCCCTTTGCACTTAATAAAGAGGAACTCCGGATGACTCTGGAACAAGCCAATAACGCTATTTATGCGCCACCTTCACTTGACCCTGTATTGCTTCTCCCTGGATATGATGGAGGTGCGGAATGGGGAGGGGCCGGAGTAGATCCGGAAAATGGAATCCTCTATGTGAACTCTAATGAAATGCCATTTATACTGCGAATGGGCAAAGATTCACTTACCACGGCAGAAAACGAAGTGATTACAGGACAAAGTCTTTATACGAAATATTGCAGTGTATGCCACCAAAATAATCGTGAGGGAGTTGTTCAAAGTGGATACCCCTCGTTGTTGGGACTCAAAACTAAACTATCAGAAGTAGAAGTAAAGCGCATCATACAAAAAGGAAAAGGCATGATGATTGGATTTCCCCAGTTAAGTGATGAGGAAGTAGATGGTATTATCGCTTTCCTCAATGATGAACCGGATAAAATGGAGGTTACCTCAAACAATAAAGATGACTATCCAAATCTACCATATCGCCATCTGGGCTACACCAAATTTTTGGATAGCAACGGTCTTCCTGCCATAGACCCTCCATGGGGAACTTTACACGCTATCAACATGAATACGGGAGATTATGTTTGGTCCATTACTCTTGGAGATACTCCTGGGCTCGAAAATAAAACCGGAGAGCCTACTGGGTGCGAAAGTTATGGAGGACCTATAATAACTAAAAATGGACTTCTTCTTATTGCTGCAACTAAAGACGGTTTTTTCAGAGCTTTTGATAGGCATACGGGAACATTATTATGGGAATACGAACTCCCGGCTGCAGCTTTTGCCACTCCTGCGGTCTATCAAATTGATGGAAAGCAATTTATCGCCATGGCTTGCGGGGGAGAAAAACTGGGAACACCAAAGGGAAATAAAATTATTGCCTTTGCTTTACCTGACACACCCTAGATTTAGCCTATGGTCAATTATAAGTCCAAAGAACGTATCAAAGTGCCTCGATTCAATGAGGAATCAGGTTTTTATACCACCCCGAAACGTTCAAAAATCATGGGGAAGATTCGCGGAAAGAATACCAAACCTGAATTGGCATTTAGAAAAGCCCTCTGGGAGGCGGGCTATCGATACCGTATTGATTACAAAAAGTTGATGGGGAAGCCAGATGTTGCACTAAAAAAGTACAAAACTGTCATTTTTATAGATGGTGAATTTTGGCATGGTCAAAATTGGAAGGAACGTAAACAGAAAATCAAAACCAATCGTGAATTCTGGATTCCTAAGATTGAACGAAACATGCAAAGAGATCAAGAGGTCAATACCGAACTAGAACGTTTGGGCTATACTGTTTTTCGTTTTTGGGAAGGTGAAATCAAAAAAGAATTGGACCAGTGTTTGCAAAAAGTGATTGCTCATTTAGAGGCTATTGCTTCCTCAGAAAACAAGGTGAAATAGTTCACATAAATCCTATTTTTGACAAACGCTTATCCAATGAGTGCCTTTTTGAATATCGATTCCAAATTACCAAATGCCAAGACGACTATCTTTACTGTAGTTGGAAAAATGGCAAAAGAATATAATGCCATAAATCTATCCCAAGGCTTTCCTGATTTTTCTCCCGACCCTGAACTTCTGAATCTGTACAAAAAAGCATTGGATGGCTCTTACAATCAATATGCTCCCATGACGGGGGCAGAACAACTTCGCGAGGTCATTGTAGAGAAAACTGAAAAAACATATGGCAGAAAGTATGATGTAGAAAAGGAAGTCACTATAACCGTTGGAGCGACTCAAGCGATATACACGGCTATCACTGCTTTTGTTTCAAAAGGGGATGAAGTAATTGTTCTAAAACCAGCTTACGATTGTTATGAACCTGCTATTGAACTTGCAGGTGGTGTTCCGATTTTGATTCAATTAAAAGGAAAGGAATTCAAGATAGATTGGGCCGAATTCAGGAATTAAATCACATCAAAGACCAGAATGGTCATTATAAACACCCCGCATAATCCCAGTGGCCAAATACTATCTGAAACTGATATGCTTACCTTACAGGATGTTTTACAGGATACCAATATTATATTACTGAGTGATGAGGTATATGAACATATTATTTTTGATGGTGCAGTGCATCAGAGTGCAGCGCGATTCGAAGACCTTTCCAAGAGAAGCATTATCTGTTCTTCTTTTGGAAAAACCTTTCATGTGACTGGTTGGAAAATAGGATATTGCGTGGGGCCTTCGGATTTAATGCACGAATTCAATAAAATCCATCAATTTAACGTCTTCTGCGTAAATCACCCAGCACAAATTGCCTTGGCAGAATATCTTCAGAACGAAGAGCACTATCTGACCCTAAGTGATTTCTATCAGAGAAAAAGGGACTACTTCTTATGCGCAATTTCTGGTTCTCGATTTAAGTTTATGCCTTCCCAAGGGAGTTATTTTCAACTATTAGACTATTCCGATATTACAAATGAAAGTGACATTACCTTAAATGAACGACTCATAAGAGATTATAAATTAGCCAGTATTCCGATGTCTGTTTTCAATATAAATCAAAGAGACGATAGATTACTCCGTTTTTGTTTTGCCAAAACAGAAGAAACTTTGGATAAGGCCTCCGAAATCCTGAATAGAATCTAGGGTTTAACTTCTATATCTGTTTTTTAATTACTTTGAACAGCTGGAGGATTTCGTCCAAGGGCAGTGTGAAGTCATTAAATTCAGGTGAGGTATTTAGGTTGTTACAGGTTATCTCTTTTTTGTCCGCATTTACGGCAACTATCTTTTTACAGGTAATTCTGTCGTGCAAGACCAATACCATCATTTGGTCCAGAAATAATTTTGTGTCTTTTACCAACTCATTTACGGTATACTCTACTCCAAGCACTATGGATTTGTTGGGGATAGATTGAATTGTACCATCGTTCATATAATCTCCGGCAATTTCAAAAGCAAGATGTGAACCATCGTGTAGCGTCTCCAAAACAAAACCCGCCTTCATCATATCTTTAGGCTCTTCACCGCTTTTAATCGTTTTGGCGTACTCTTCTTGCGTTTCGGCTAAAAGCAAGCGTGCCAACATAAAAGTCTTCCCAAAATCTAAAGGGTAGCATCGGCTTCCATAGTGACTGAATGGTTTTTGATTACCGTAGGTTGCTTCTTCCTCATTTACCTCACGTATTTGTAATTCAATAACACTAAGTTCAAAAAACGCAGCTATCTTCTCTAATCTTTTATTGGAAATACTAGCATTCTTTTTTTCATAGGTTTGAATGGTTCTTAGGCTGACGCCCACAGCTTCCGCTAAATCAGATTGGGTTACGCCCTTCTGCTTTCGAAGTTCCTTAATTATTTGCATGCTTTATTAAATCTGAAATATTTTTTCATATATTTGATTCTGCGCAGCTAGACGTTACATTTCTGTAATTGGGTTACAGACCAAATATAGAAAACTAGTTTTTGACCCCAACATATGAATTGATAAACCACAAAAACATGCGTATGGGTTCCATTAAAAAACTTAACCTAGTCATTAACAGCGAAGCAATATTTTCCAAAGAAGAATACGGAAAACCTATTAGCGAACAACTTTCCACTGTAATTAGACGAAATGTCACTAAAGACGATTATGCGGATATTGCCTCCCGGGTAAGTGTAAGCTTTTCTACCATTAGGGATGTAGTTTATAGAACAAACAGTTTAACCAAGACCAATGCAAAGGCAATTTCCTTGCTCATTCATGCGGCCTTTGAAAATTCAATTGCGAATAAACTTCAGGCAGATGGTGACATTATCTATTTGGATGGATTACTGAAAATCTAAACGCATCAACCAATCTGTTTGTTCATCCTTTCCTATGAAAAATGAATGTTCGGCAAACTTTCGAAAACCATTTTTCTGATAGAATCGGATGGCTTTGGTATTGTTTTCCCAAACTCCCAGCCAGATATAGTGTATACCTTCATGGTTTCTTGACAGTTGAATGGCTTGTTCAAGCATCCATCGACCCACTTGTTTGCCTTGATGTTTTTTCAATACATAAATCCGCTCTAGTTCAACAGAGATCTCATCTTGGATATCGGTTTGAGCGCGGGCCTCATTGAGTTTGAGATAACCAATTAATTCGTCGTCCTGCAAAACAAAATAAAATTGGGAAGCTGGGTTTAGTAACTGATCTTTGATTTTACTCCGAGTGAAAGTGGACTTAACGTATTTTTTAAAATCCTCCGGATTATTGTCTTCTTCAAATGTGGCTATAAATGTTTTTTTTGAAATCCACAGCAGGGTTTCCAAATCTAACAAGATACATTTTCGCAGTTCGAGTTCCATTACCTTCAAAATAGGCAAAAAAAAAAGCCGACTCTAAAGTCAGCTTCAAATTTCTTATCTAGTTCGGTTTTTAAAGCATAAATAGCTTTCTAATCAATAGCATAAAACCGGTTAGAAAATCGTTTCGGTACACTTGAACAGTGTCTTCCGTTGCGGTGGTGTTTAATTTGGATGCCATGGTAAAAATTTAGGATTACAATTTGTCGAAAAAATCGAACAATTCAAAGGTATTTTTTGTTTTTTTCCTAACGAAATGAATGTTGTGTAACCCAAAGTTTTTGTTGTGAACGATGTTAAGGCCTTTATAGCGCCATTTCTGGTATATTTCCCTCAACAATCAAATTTCCTTCCGTCGCCTTTTCGATTTCTTGGGTGCTTATTCCTGGTGCGCGCTCCAATAGTTTAAAACCTTCTGGGATTACTTCCATAACAGCCAAATTGGTGACTATTTTTTTTACACACCCCACACCTGTCAAAGGAAGCGTACATTGTTTCAATAATTTGGATTGTCCTGCTTTGTTGGTATGCATCATGGCCACAATGATATTTTCTGCGGAAGCGACTAAATCCATAGCACCTCCCATTCCCTTGACCATTTTACCGGGAATTTTCCAGTTAGCGATATCACCGTTCTCTGCCACTTCCATAGCGCCTAAAATGGTCAGGTCCACATGCTGGCCACGAATCATTCCAAAACTGAGTGCCGAATCAAAAAAAGATGCCCCAGGCAAGGTTGTAATGGTTTGTTTGCCCGCGTTAATGATATCCGCATCTTCCTCGCCTTCAAAAGGGAAGGGGCCCATACCCAATACCCCATTTTCGCTTTGGAATTCCACACTTATGTCATCCCGAACAAAGTTGGCCACTAAAGTGGGTATGCCAATGCCCAAATTGACATAGTATCCATCCTTTACTTCTTTTGCAATACGCTGAGCTATTCCGTTTTTATCTAACATACTTAATTTATCAATTCTTTAAATTAAATAATGAGCAAATGCTCTATTTCTTTAAGCCCTTTTTACTCGTGCTTATAATTTTTCCCAGGATTAGACTTATTTCATCAGCACTCTTCTTCAAATTTTCTTCAAATGGATATGTATTTGACCTATCACACAACTCTAGCCAATATTTTGTTTCCTCCAACTCTTTTGCAGCTATTTTGAGCTTATGTATGAAATCTGCTTTGCTTTCTGCATTTTGCGCTTCGCGAATATTTGCTCCTATACTTGTTCCTGATTTGAGTAGTTGTTTTGAAATAACGTATTTTCTTTTCTTCTCCAAAAGCTCACAAAATTCTATAATTCTAATTGCGAAATAGGTTGATTTTTCGACAATAATATTGCTTCTTACCTCCATCTATTTACACATTTGCACATTAAATCATCTGCTTCGAGTAGTTCTTTGTTCTATTCTTTTCTCATAACGCTCTCCTTGGAAGATGCGCTGTACAAAAATACCTGGTATGTGTATTTCGTTGGGGTCCAAGCTACCCGCAGGAAGCAATTCCTCGACCTCTGCTACGGTGATTTTCGCAGCTCCACACATGCAAGGATTAAAGTTTCTTGCCGTTCCTTTAAAAATCAAATTTCCAGCTTCGTCTCCTTTCCATGCTTTTACAAATGAGTAGTCAGCCTTAAAAGCCGGTTCCAGCACATACATCTTCCCATCGAATTCTCTGGTCTCTTTCCCTTCTGCCACCTCTGTTCCATACCCTGCAGGAGTATAAAAAGCAGGGAATCCTGCCTGTGCGGCCCTGCACTTTTCAGCCAAGGTCCCTTGCGGAGTCAATTCAACCTCCAATTCCCCACTTAACATTTGTCGCTCAAACTCATCGTTTTCGCCCACATAGGAAGACACCATTTTTTTAATTTGTTTATGCTGTAAAAGCAATCCCAATCCGAAATCGTCTACCCCTGCATTATTAGAAATACACGTGATATCCGTAACACCCAATTTTACCAGCTCTGCAATAGCATTTTCTGGAATGCCGCAAAGACCAAAGCCTCCCAACATAAAGGTCATGCCGTCTGCGACACCTGTGAGGGCTTCCTCCACATTTGGGACTGTTTTTTTAATCATATTTTTAGTTCTTTAAAGGTTTTTCAAAATACGATATAAATAAAAAAGCCCCAAGATTTATATCTCTTGAGGCTTCGCTTTTTTTTAGTTTTTTGCTTTAAAAATCAATCTCCAAATCATCTTCGGTATCCAATTCTTTTTGAATCTCTTCCAACACCTTGGTACAATCTACATTGATAGAAAGATCTTCAGGTTCTTCAAAGGCTTCTATAGAAACACCTAGTTCTTCATTCGCGTAATTCTTTTTCATATACAAGGCCCAAATAGGCAAAGCCATAGAAGCGCCTTGACCATAAGCCAGTCGGGAAAAATGAGCCGCCCTATCTTCTCCACCTACCCAGACTCCTGTTACCAAATTTGGGACCATCCCCATAAACCATCCATCACTTTGATTTTGCGTAGTTCCGGTTTTTCCGGCAATGGGATTGGTAAGCTCGTAAGGATATCCTGTAATGATTTCTTTGTATACGGCTTGGTTTTTTGCGAAAGTGTGGCGCAATCTAGTTCCAGAACCGCCCTGCGTAACACCTTCCATAAGATTCACCATGGCATAGGCGACATCTTTGCTCAGTACATCTTTGGTTTCTGGCCTGTATTCATAAAGCACGGTACCATTCTTATCTTCAATTCTTGTAACCATAACAGGTTTAACATATACTCCTTGATTTGCAAAGGTTCCATACGCTCCAACCATATCGTAAACATTAAAATCGTGTGTTCCTAAAGCAATTGAAGGGACGACGGGGATATTTTTGTCTAGCCCCATATTTTTAGCAATATTGACCACTGAGGCTGGTCCTACTTTATCTATTAATTGAGCAGTAACCGTATTTACAGAATTGGCAAGCGCATTTTTGAGAGTTAGATTTTCTCCTGAATACTTGCCATCAGAGTTTTTAGGGCACCACGCCTCCATATTCCCATGTTTTAGGGGTTCTATGCAGTATTGGTTGTCAGGTAAAGAATCACATGGGGAATACCGTAACTGATCTATCGCTGCAGCGTAAACGAAAGGTTTAAAAGTTGAGCCTGCTTGTCTGGCGCCTTGAATTACATTGTCATATTGAAAATGCTTGTAGTCAACTCCCCCTACCCAAGCCTTTACATGACCTGTTTGTGGTTCCATAGACATCATTGCGGTACGCAAAAAGGTCTTATAGTAACGAATGGAATCCATGGGTGTTAATATGGTATCCTTTTCAAAGGAATCACTATTCCAATCAAAAACGGTCATTTCCGTTTTTTCATGAAATGTTTTTTCAATTTCCTCATCGGATTTGCCTTGTTTTCGAAGCACTCTCCATCTATCCGAACGCTTCATTGCCTGCCGCATTATGGTATCGATAGCCCCACGTGTTAAATCCAAGAATGGTGCAGTAGGGTTGCGATCGGGTGTATTTTGATGAAAAAATTCAGCTTGTAGTCGTTTCATATGCTCCTGAACGGCATCTTCTGCATTTTTTTGCATTCGGGAATCTACGGTTGTATACACTTTTAGTCCGTCCAAATAAATATTGTACTTCTCCCCATCCGGTTTTGGGTTTTCATCAATCCATCTATTCAAGTATCGCTGTAGGTACATTCTAAAGTACGTAGCTAATCCTTCACGATGTGATTCTGGACTAAAGTTCAAATCCATCTCTAGAGCCTGTAAAGAGTCTTTTTCAGCTTCAGTGATGTACCCGTACTTGGCCATTTGGCCCAAAACGGTATTTCGTCTATTCAATACCAATTCTTCCCTTCGGATGGGATTATACAAAGAAGAGTTTTTCAGCATCCCTACCAATACAGCAGATTCCTCAGTTCTCAATTCATTAGGTTCCTTGCCGAAATAAATCCGTGCTGCCGAACGTATTCCATCAGCAGCATACCCGAAATCATAAAGGTTAAGGTACATTTGAACAATCTCCTGTTTGGTATATTGTCTTTCAAGACGCGTAGCTATTACCCATTCTTTTATTTTTTGCACAATTCTACCAAAACCCCCAGAAGGTTTTTTGGTAAAGAGCAATTTGGACAACTGTTGTGATATCGTACTTGCACCTCCTTTACTTCCCAAAAACGCCACCGCTCTGATTGTACCCCTTGCATCAATACCCGAATGTTCAAAGTAGCGGGCATCTTCGGTTGCCACTAAGGCATTGACCAAGTTTTCTGGGAGTTCACTAAATGGAACCGGTGTTCTATTGTCGTCCAGGTAGAACTTTCCTAGAGTTTCCCCATCAGAAGAAATGATTTCCGTGGCCAAGTTTGTATTGGGGTTTTCCAAATGTTCAAAGGTGGGCATAGTGCCGAACGCACCCCATGAGGCCAACAAGAAAAGTAGCAGCACAGCTAGCACCCCAGACCCAAAAAGAATCCAGAACCACTTGATATACTTTCCAAAACCTTGTGGTTGATTTTTCTTAGTATTTTTTGCCATTTTATTGGGAGATTTTTTCAATTTCCAGACCTATATCGGTAATGCCCTCCAAAACAGAAATACCGTCAACATCGCCATTTTTTCGCATGGCATGGGAAACTTTTACCTTATATACGCCAGAATCGGGAAAAACGATGCTTTCCTTATACCATAATTTACTCTCCTTGACACTTCCAAGACCTTTCCCCAACCATTCCCCAGTAGGTTCGGCCATTGCAAACTCCAAGGTGTCCTTTTGTGTATTTCCATCTGGATATTCTAACTCCGTTATTAGAAAAAGATTGCTGAATTCGAAGTTATTATCATTTCTAATGTTAATGTACATGTTATGGGTTTGCATTGAATCCAAATCAGAAAACTCAAAATATACAGGTCTGTCCATAGCCCAACTTCCTTCTTTTAGGGTCTCATATTTTGAAAACTCCATCTTGGAATTACAGGAACCCATCCCAAGAATCAAACAAAGAAAAACAAGAATTCGATTAGGCATTAGAGGGCGCTTTAGCGTTGTTTTTTCTTTTCTTTTTGTTCCTTTTTTTCTTCTTTTTAGGTCTATCAAAACGGGTAAGACTATCTTGACCTACCACATTTTCGAAAACCAATTTTTCTTCGCTCACATTGTCTTGGGCATAGTCTTCTAGACTGGCTATTTTTTCGTTCTTCTTGTTCAGTTCCAAAATTTCATGCACTTGCTCTTTGTGTAATGCATGCCAAGTAGCGGGATCATCTTTATATGAAAACCAAAGGGTTTCTTTGAAAATATCCGCTTTTTGACAAAACGCTATACCCTTCTTGGTTTGAAGTTTACTGTCTTGTGACGGGAAATCCTTCAAGGCCTCCAAATACATGTCAAGTTCATAATTGAGACAGCATTTTAGCTTGCCGCATTGTCCTGCCAATTTCTGGGGATTCAACGCCAATTGCTGATATCGAGCAGATGCGGTACTTACCGACCTAAAATCTGTCAACCATGTGGAACAGCAGAGTTCTCTTCCGCATGAACCAATTCCTCCCAATCGTTGCGCTTCTTGACGATACCCAATTTGTCGCATTTCGATTCGGATTCCGAAGGCTTTGGCCATATCCTTTATAAGTTGTCGAAAATCTACACGGTCTTCAGCAGTATAATAAAAGGTAGCTTTGGAACCATCCCCTTGGAACTCGACATCACTCAGTTTCATTTGAAGTTTTAAAGAAATAGCAATTTCTCGGGAACGTTTCTTGATTTCCTCTTCTTTGTCCCGACATTTTTGCCAAATATCGATATCCCGCTGGGAAGCCTTTCGGTAGATTTTAGGTAAGGTCTTGTCTTCTGGGTCTACTTTCTTTTTCTTCATTTGTACCCGAACCAATTCCCCAGTCAATGTGACCATTCCCACATCGTGTCCGGACTTTGCTTGAGTAGCTACAACATCCCCTATAGCCAAAGAAAGGTTGTCTACATTCTTAAAAAACTCTTTTCTGCTGTTTTTAAATCGTACCTCAACGAATTCAAAAGGTTTTTGTCCGTTGGGTAACGACATATTGGAAAGCCAATCAAAAACTGTAAGCTTGTTACAACCATCAGTGCCACAAGTACCATTATTCTTGCAGCCACGCGGTTGTCCATCCTTACCGGTTGAACAACTGCTACACGCCATATTTAATATCTTGATTTAAAGAAGCTTAGCACGCTTCTTTAAAAAGGGTTCATAAAATTACTCTAGGTAAAGATAGGACAAATTGTCACAGAACGGAAATGTTATTTCTTGTACTTCAACACCTCTGAACGTCCCTTCTTGAAAATTTTATTGCTAGCATGTTTCCCTTTTCTCAATGCTTTTTGCTCCTGATAAGGAAGTGCGTGAACTTCCTTACATTCATTTGAGCAACAGCTATCCATCGACTTGGCACAATCCTCGCATTGGATAAAAAGTAAGTGGCAGGCTTCATTTGCGCAGTTCACATGGGTGTCACATGGTTTGCCACATTGATGGCAATTCGCAATTATATCATCGGAAATGCGTTCCCCCCGTCTATGGTCAAAAACAAAGTTTTTTCCCAAAAACTTGTTCTCCAGTTTCTGTGCTTTTACTTGACGTGTGTATTCAATTATCCCTCCCTCAAGCTGATATACATTCTTAAAGCCCTTGTGCTTATAGTAAGCACTTGCTTTTTCGCAACGGATACCTCCAGTGCAATACATGACCAGTTTTTTGTCCTCCTTGTATTCGGCCAGGTCATTTTCAATAATGTCCAAAGAATCCCGGAATGTGTCAACATCTGGAGTAATCGCATTTTTAAAGTGACCTATTTCACTTTCGTAATGGTTTCTCATGTCTACCAAAACTACTTCTGGGTCTTCAATTAGTTCGTTAAATTGCTCTGCTCCAACATGGATTCCCTTATTGGTCACATCAAAGGTATCATCGTTCAATCCATCTGCGACAATTTTGTTTCGGACCTTAACCTTGAGCTTTAGAAACGATTTATTGTGCTGTTCAACTGCAATGTTGAGCCTCACGTCCTCCAAAAAGGTAATACTGTCCAAGTGTTTTTTGAAGGCATCAAAATTCTCTGCGGGAACAGAAAGTTGCGCGTTTATGCCTTCATTAGCAACATAAATTCGACCTAGAACATCAAGTTCGTTCCAATGTATAAATAAATGATTTCTAAAAATCTGTGGATTTCCTATGTGTGCATATTGATAGAAAGAGATGGTAAGCCTATCTTTTCCAGCTTCTTCAATAAGTCTCTCCCTCTCCTTTGCACTTAATGTATTGTACAGTTGCATGCTATACCCATAATTTAAGTTAAAGAGTGATTGTAAAGTGTGGCAAATGTATAAAAGAAAAAAGACTCCTTAACTTTTTAAGGAGCCTTAAACATGGTCTCTTTTCATAGCGCAAATTTCCCTGTTGCGATTCAAGATGTGCTTTACGAAGTTTTGTCTCCGTTATTTTGTTTATTCGAGTTAGTATTGGGAAGATGGTTTGCTCTCAAAAAGGTTGCGTCTTCATTGTCCATGAAAAAAGAAATGGTAATTTAGCTGGTCAAATACGAGAACCATGAGCAGCGAAAAAGAAGCAAAACTTAAAGCACTAAAACTAACCCTTGACAAGTTGGATAAAACCTATGGTAAAGGTGCCGTTATGAAGATGGGAGATAGTGTGGTGGAGGATGTAGAAGTCATTCCATCCGGATCTTTAGGTTTGGATATTGCTTTAGGCGTGGGCGGTTATCCTAGAGGTCGAGTCATTGAAATTTATGGCCCAGAATCTTCAGGTAAAACTACCCTTACGCTACATGCTATTGCGGAAGCTCAAAAAAATGGTGGGATTGCTGCTTTTATTGATGCAGAGCATGCTTTTGATAGGTTTTATGCTCAAAAACTAGGGGTAGATATTGACAATCTAATTATTTCACAGCCCGATCATGGAGAGCAGGCTTTGGAAATCGCAGATAATCTTATTCGTTCAGGCGCCATCGATATTGTAATTGTGGATTCTGTAGCGGCACTTACCCCAAAAAGTGAAATTGAGGGAGAGATGGGTGATTCCAAGATGGGGCTCCATGCACGATTGATGTCACAAGCGCTACGTAAACTCACATCAACTATTAGCAAGACCAATTGCACCGTTATTTTCATCAACCAGTTGCGAGAAAAAATTGGGGTCATGTTCGGAAATCCAGAAACTACTACTGGAGGTAATGCCCTTAAATTTTACGCTTCTGTTCGATTGGACATAAGAAGGTCAACCCAAATAAAAGATACCGACGGAGGCGTTCAAGGGAACAAGACCCGAGTAAAAGTGGTAAAGAATAAAGTGGCCCCTCCATTCAAAACCGCAGAGTTTGACATTATGTATGGAGCTGGAATATCAAAGGTTGGAGAAATCCTGGACTTGGGCGTGGCCTATGAAATTGTAAAGAAAAGCGGTTCTTGGTTCAGTTATGGCGACACTAAACTTGGGCAAGGTAGAGACGCCGTAAAAGCTTTATTGGTTGATAATCCAGAGCTTTCTGAAGAACTAGAGGCAAAAATTAAGGAGGCCATTGCCACAGTAAATTCCTAATTCTTCGCTAAACCCAGAAGCTACCTAGAAATAAACGCAACCCTTGCCCTTCTTTAACATCTATAAACCAAAGATTTTGAAGATGAAAAAGGTAGTATTAGGATGTCTTTTGTGCGTTTTGTTCATTTCGTTCTCCTCATGTGATTTGAACGATGATGAACAAAACTTTCATTTTACCACACTTTCTGTGATAGAGGCAAACCTTCCCGAATCCTTCCAGCTTAATCAAACTTATGATATCGAAGTGACATATTTGAGACCGGATAGCTGTACTTTTTTTGAAGGTTTTGATGTGGCGATAGTCAGCGAAACCGAAAGAAGTGTTTCTGTAATTGGTTCGGTCTTTACTGATGACGAAGTTTGCACACAGTTGGCGGAAGAAATAACAGGGAGCTTCCGATTCAATGTTATCTTTACAGGAACCTATACTTTTAGGTTTTTCACTGGATTGGATGACTCTGGAGACGCCACTTTTATTGAATACACTGTGCCCGTGGTAGAAGACACAAATTGACAACACCAACAATCCAAAATTGACCAACATTTGGATCTTGAGGAACTAATACATAATTGTAAAAACGGAAAACGTAAGGCCCAAGCCGAATTATACCAGAGATATTCCGGTATTCTTTTCGGTATGTGCCTTAAATATTCTAGAAATAAAATTGAAGCTGAAGACAATTTGCATGACAGCTTCATAACCATTTTTGATAAAATTGGACAGTACAATTTTAAAGGTTCTTTTGAAGGTTGGATTAAGCGCGTGACCATAAATACGGTCCTTCAAAAATATAGGAAGGAACAATTTATGGATGTGGTTTCGGAGAACTTGGGTGAAGATGCTGTGGAAGTGGATACAGACGAACTGGATGTGAGCCTATCCACTCTTTTAGGCTATATACAGCAACTTCCCAATAAATACCGAATCACCTTCAATCTCTATGTGCTGGACGGGTATAGCCATAAAGAAATAAGTGAGATGTTGGGGACATCCACAGGAACCTCAAAATCAAATTTGGCCAGAGCCAAGATGATTTTGAGAGAAAAAATTAGAAAAGAAAATATAAACATTGCTTAAATGATTTAAGAATGGGGAAAAAGAATTTAGAGCAATTGTTCAAGGATACCTTTAGGGACTTTCATGAGTCTCCAGACGATAAGGTCTGGCAGTCCATTGAGGCCACTTTGGACAAAAAGAAAAACAAAAAACGGGTTATTCCCATCTGGTGGCAAATGGGCGGCGTTGCTGCGCTTTTCGCCATCTTGTTTTTTGCCATTAATCCTTTGGACAACTCGAACGAAACGGACAATACCAACCAAATTCAAGTTGTTGGTACTGAAGACGAAAAGGAAGTGATTCCTGAAAGCAAGGACTCCATCAGGAATGGTATTGAAATAACAGAGTCTTCTGCTGATAGGGAAACTATGGATTTAGAGGATAGGAGCTCCTCAAATCTCAATACAAACAGGACTACCACAAATGGACTTGCGAGCTCTGATGAATCAACAAAAGATTCCAAGTTGACTAATGCAACGCAACAATCCAGTTCTAAGACTAGTATGGAAACCGTGGTAGCGGAAAACAACACTATCTCTCCCAAAACTGATACGGAAAATTCAGTTAATCGAATCTTGGAGGATTCCAAAAACACAACTGAAAATGCTGTGGTTGTCGCCGAAAAGGAAGCTCCGGAAAAAAATAATCCAAGTATACTTCAAAATAATGATAGGGACGGTTTAAGTGGACAAGACTCTGAAGTAGCACAGAAAGAGATTGAAAAGGACGAAAAAAAGGAATTGCCTGAGAAGCAATCTATATATGACGCTATTGCAGAAAAAAATGCTCTAGAAGATGAGGAGCTTTTGGCTGAAAATACAGAGAGTAAATGGGCTGTAGGTCCATCCGTGGCACCTGTCTACTTTACAGGAACAGGAGAGGGATCTCCCATACATTCCAATTTTAGTTCAAACTCAAAGTCTGGAAATGTGAATTTGAGTTATGGTCTTACGGTTACCTATAATCTAGGAAAACGTCTTAAGGTACGATCAGGTGTTCATCGTGTAGATTATGGCTATGATACCAATGAAATAGTTTTCTCATCTTCTTTGGAGAGTTCTACCAATGAACTTATAGATAACATAAACTACGCCGAAACTTCTAGAAACCTCGTGGTTCAAAGCAGCAAAAATGTACCTAACGAAGCTGCCGTTGATGCTTTCTCTGAAATACAATCCAACGAGACTCCTGCCCTGAACGGAAAAATGGTACAGCAACTTGGGTATATAGAGGTACCATTGGAACTTAATTATGCCCTTATCGACAAAAAATTTGGAGTTGATATTATTGGTGGAGTAAGTTCTTTATTCCTAGTAGACAATACCATTTTGTTGGAATCTGAGGAACTGGTCACTGAAGTAGGGGAGGCAAACAATGCAAATACCGTCAATTTTAGTACCAATGTGGGACTCGGTGTCAATTACGAAGTTTCTCCAAAAGTTCAATTGAACTTAGAACCGGTATTCAAATATCAATTAAACACGTTTTCAGAAACAGCTGGTCCCTTTAGGCCATTCTCAGTGGGCGTATATAGTGGAGTGAGCTTTAGGTTCTAAGTAGTAAAAATGTTGGTTAGGAAGATTGTCCCTTTAGACAATCACATAGCACCTCGTCCAAACCAGGCGGGGTGTTTTACTTCCATATCTATAAATGCCTATTCAGTAATTAAGATGCGCTTTTGAGCTCTTTAAGAATTACTTGTCTTACGCCTTCCCTCAAAGTCTTCTTATCCTCTTCACTTAGTTTTTTGGTCTTGAAGAAATCTTTCACTTTTGCCCTAGTTCTTCCGGGACCTCCACTCATAAATGTAAAAGAGAATCGTTTTTTGTTATCATAAAAAACAATCGGTGCCACAGGAATCTTATGTGCGATGGCCATTTTAAAAGCTCCATCTTTAAATTCATCCAAAAGGATGGATTCGTCCGGAACACCTCCCTCAGGAAAAATGCAAATACTCAACCCTTGATTCAACCTTCTTTGTGCACGACGGTACACACCAGTCCTACTCTTCACATCATCCCTATCTACCATAATGCAGACACGTTTGTAGAAAAATCCAAATACTGGAATTTTGACCAACTCTTTCTTCCCTACAAAAACAAAGGGGTTCTTGCTTACAAGCAACATAAGCATAATGTCCAACATACTTGTATGATTCGCCACCAGCATATAGCTTTTACCTGACTCAAATTTACCTTCATAAGAAATCCTAGGTGTACAACCCATTCCATATAAAATAGGTCTCGCCCAAAAATTCCGTGCCAACCAGAAAAATTGTGGATAGGTTTTTTCCGAAAAGGTGGTTGCTAAAAGAAGAGGGAGGAAAAGAAAAATCAGGCCAGCTACCAAAATATAGAACCATATTCGATACAAGACATGACCTATATTTTTCAATAATTTCAGCACTGCTTCAAATGTAATGATAACACCTTATATTTTTTGAATTCTTTTACCTTTGTCGCTTTACAAAATAAGGCATGGCACGAATTTTAACCGGCGTTCAAAGTACAGGTACACCACATTTGGGAAATATATTGGGTGCAATTATGCCCGCAATTCAAATGGCAAAAGACCCAAATAATGAGTCCTTTCTGTTTATAGCTGATATGCATTCACTTACTCAAATCAAAAATGGAGAGGAGCTGCGGGAAAATACGTATGCCACTGCTGCTGCTTGGTTAGCTTTTGGCCTGGATATAGAAGAAACCGTTTTTTATAGACAGAGTGACGTTCCGCAGGTAACAGAACTGGCTTGGTACTTAAACTGTTTCTTTCCCTATCAACGTCTTACCCTGGCACATTCTTTTAAAGATAAGGCGGACCGCCTAGAAGATGTTAATGCTGGATTGTTCAATTACCCCATGTTGATGGCTGCTGATATTTTATTATATGATGCAGATATCGTCCCTGTGGGCAAAGACCAACTACAGCATTTGGAAATGACGCGGGATGTAGCTTCTCGATTTCATCACCAGATGGGGGAGACTTTTGTTTTCCCTCAAGCACAGGTACAACAAGAAACCATGTATGTGCCTGGTACTGACGGTCAAAAAATGAGCAAGAGCAAAGGGAATATCATCGATATCTTCCAAACAGACAAAAAGCTGCGCAAACAAGTCATGGGTATAGTTACGGATAGCACACCAATGGAAGACCCAAAAGACCCATCCAAAGACAATGTTTTTGCACTTTATAAAGTGCTCGCCTCTGAGGAACAAATCGAAGAAATGAGCGCGAACTACCTTGCAGGGAATTACGGGTATGGACATGCGAAACAGGCCTTGTATGAAGTGATTCTCAACAAATTTGAAGAACCTCGAGAAAAATTCGCCTACTATATGGAACATTTAAAGGAGATTGATGAAGCCTTAGCTATTGGAGCTGAAAAAGCAAAACAAGTAGCCTATGGGGTGTTGCAAAGAGTTCGGGAGAAAGTAGGATATTAAATCGCTTCGAATAATTTTCCAGGCAAGGTTCGCACAACCCCTTTCATCTCCATAGTCAGTAAAGTGGATGAAGCTTTAAAAACGGGTAATTGACATTCGATAGCAATCAAATCCAATTGTTCTTTCCCATGGCTTTCCAAGTATTTGTAAATACGTTGTTCTGTAGCGTCCATCTCAATAAATAATTCCTTTTGTATATCTGCTGAAATTTCACCGTTTTTTTCTTCCCAATCCCATCCCAAAAAATAAACTAATTCCGCAGCAGAAGTTAGCATGTGGGCCTTTTGTGTTTGGATTAAGCCATTGCACCCCTTACTATACTTATCGGTATATCTCCCTGGAACGGCAAAAACTTCTCGATTGTAGCTATGGGCAATGTCCGCTGTAACCAAACTGCCCCCTTTTTCAGCAGATTCCACCACTATTGTGGCCTCACTCATTCCGGCAATAATTCGATTTCGTTTTAAAAAATTCTCCCTGTCTGGAGAACTACTGCTCCAGAATTCTGTTACAAAACCCCCATTGTCCATTATTCCATTTACATATTTTAAATGACTTTTTGGATAGATTTGATTTAATCCATGGGCCAGACAACCAACGGTTTGAAGATTGTGCTCCATGGCTAGTTTTTGAATTGTAATGTCTACACCGTACGCAAACCCACTGACAATAATTGGATTCAAAGGGGCGATTTCCGAGATAAATTGTTCGCAAAAGGCCTTTCCATAACTTGTTATGTTTCGAGTGCCTACTACGCTTATTATTTTTCTTCCCTTTAAGTCAATTTTCCCTTTGCTGAACAAAACTATGGGTGCATCTATACAATGTTTTAAAAAACTGGGGTAGTTTTCATCTTCAAAATAGGTAACCTGAATATTCTCATTTTGAATGAAATACAGTTCTTCTTCCGCTGTTCTTAGATAGTTTTTATTGGTAAGTTCTTCAAGAACCGCATGATTAACCCCATGCAGTCGAGACAACTGTTTTATTTTATCGGTAAAAACTGCCTCTGGACTTCCGCAATGAGCAATAAGTTTTTTCGCGGTTATACTTCCTACATTTCGTATACATTGCAATCTTAAAGATGCAATAATCTCTTTTTCAGTCACTTATGTATTGATTTGGGATGCTTTCTAAAGTACGGTTTTTTATATGTTAATAAAAAGTGATAAGCCTTATTTTTCACTTTTAGTTTTTTTTTAATATTTGCGGCTATGCGGATTGAGGGTTATATTTCGACATTACTGTATGATCACAATTGTGTGATAGTTCCCGGTTTTGGTGCTTTTTTGGCCCATACAAAATCGGCAGAAATCAATGCTTCCTCGAATCGATTGACCCCCCCCTCAAAAATTATTTCCTTTAATTCTCAATTGACCACCAACGATGGTATTCTGGTTTCCCACATTGCACAGGAAAAAAAATTGGATTACAATTCAATTCTAGGAGAAATTGAATCTGTTGGACAAGAATGGAAAAAAAGGCTGAGCAATGGGGAACGTATAGAGTTGTTCGGTATTGGGAAACTTTGGTTTAGCTCTGGTGAAAAAATCCAATTTCAGCCAGAGAATAAGGTAAACTATCTTACTTCTTCTTTCGGACTGACATCTTTGGGAGTTATCCCCGTCCAACGTGAAATTATAAAAGAGGAAGTGGAAGAACTGGAAAACCATGTTCCGTTTATCATCACTCCCGAAAAAAGGGAGACCACATCTTTCAGACCATGGCTATCCTATGCAGCGGTTGTTTTGTTGATGATTTCGGCTGGTTTTACAGGTTTTAGAGCTTATGGTGAATTCCAAAATAAGCAGGCCAACGTCCAGAAAGATGCTCAAAAAGAAGTGTCTCGTTTAATTCAAGAAGCTACTTTTTTCAACGGAAAACCTTTGGAGCTTCCAGCGGTCAATATTACCCTTAGCAAGAAACAGCGGGGAAAACACCATGTGATAGCGGGAGCATTCCGAATTGAAAAAAATGCAGAGAAAAAGGTAGCGCAATTAAAGAAAAAAGGATACAATGCCTTTTATTTGGGAACAAACAAATATGGTTTACACCAAGTGAGTTATTCTAGTTTTGAGGACCCAAAAGAAGCCCTAAGTTTTTTAAGAAAAGTACGACGTACCGAGTCTAGAGACGCTTGGTTGCTTTCGGAAAAATAATCCGATTCTATCTTCCATTAAGTCTTTCCACTGATTTATCTTTACCAAAAAAAGTATGGCGCCTAAAAATCCAAAGGATTCCAAAACTGTAATGACCGATATGGTTCTTCCTGGAGAGACCAACCCATTAAATAATCTCTTTGGAGGTGAACTACTTGCCCGTATGGATAGGGCGGCCAGTATTGCCGCTCGCAGACACAGCCGAAGGATTACCGTTACCGCCTCAGTAAATCACGTAGCTTTTAATAGAAATGTTCCCTTGGGCAGTGTTGTAACCATTGAAGCTTCACTTTCTCGAGCTTTTCGAACATCCATGGAAGTATACATCGATGTTTGGATGGAGGATCGCTTTACTGGAGAGCGTTCCAAGGCCAATGAAGCCATTTACACTTTTGTTGCTGTGGACGACACAGGAAAACCTACTGAAGTACCCGAAATAATTCCCGAAACAGACTTGGAAAAGGAACGCCATGCAGGAGCTTTGAGAAGAAAGCAATTGAGTCTGGTTCTAGCTGGAAAAATGAAACCAGGAGAGGCCACTGAGCTAAAAGCTCTTTTTACTTCCTAAAAATCAAAATTGTCTGGGTCTGGGCCAAATCGTTTTCCTTGATTCATGGCATCCAGTAATTGCATATCACTTTCTTCCAGTTCAAAATCGAAAATTTGAGCATTGGAGATGATTCTTTCCTTTTTAACTGATTTAGGAATAGTTACTACGCCTTTTTGCAAATCCCATCTTAAAACAATTTGGGCTATGGTTTTCCCATACTTTTCGGCCAACTGTTTAAATTCATCCATTTTGAAAATATGACCTTGCATCATAGGAGACCAAGCTTCATATTGGATGCCTTTATTTTTACAAAAATCAAGTAAGTCTTGTTGCACCAAATAGGGATGGAACTCCATTTGGTTAACCATCGGGACTATTTCCGAATCCTTCATTACATCTTCAAGGTGATGTTGCAAAAAATTGCTCACGCCTATGGCCCTCACCCTTTTTTCCTTATATAACTTCTCAAGTGCTTTCCAGGTATCCTTGTACAATCCTTCTTTTGGCCAATGAATCAAATAGAGGTCTAGATAATCCAAATCCAATCGTTTTAGACTATCATCATATGCTTTCAATGTGGATTCAAAACCTTGGTCCGAATTCCAGACCTTGCTTACTACGAAAATATCCTCTCTATTAACAGAACTTTGCTTTATGGCTTCTCCCACACCTCTTTCATTTTTATATATCGAAGCCGTATCAATATGTCGATATCCATGTGTCAAGGCGTCATCAATTGCCTGTATTACTTCATTACCATCTTTTGATAGATAAACCCCCAAACCAAAATAGGGCATTTGTACCCCATTGTTTAATTCAAAAGTGCCTTGTAAGTCTGATATGTTGCTCATTTTCTATAGTTGATATATCCATTCCTCTGGATTCAATCGGTTGGAATCCCGATAGAGGTAAAACTTTAGTTTTGTACTGCCGTCAAACCGACTGGTATAAATGTCGCCTAAAACTTCCTTAGCCGTGACCTTATCCCCCTTTTTTACATATAGTTTTGACAGATTATAGTATGTGCTTATGTAATTACCATGTTTTATTTGCACCCCTCTACTCCCACCTGGCACGCTAAGAATCGCAATCACTTCTCCCTCAAAAATAGCCCTAGCCTGACTACCTTTATCCGTAGTTATGGTAACCCCATTGTTTCGGTGTTCAATCCCAGGATACAATTTGTCTTTGTATAGACCATACCCCTGACTCTTTATGCCCTTTTCCACTGGCCAAATCAATTTTCCTTTATTTGCTGAGAAATTTGTAGCTACAATTTTAGCCTCTGGGGTGAGTGCAAACGTTCTCGTACTGGTATTTCCTGATTTTTTGTTAGTGCTCGCAATGGCGCTTTTAATGAGACGCTCAATTTCCCTGTCAATTTTTCGAGCTTCTCTTCTCTTTTTCTCAATCGCTGCCGTATAACGAGCCTCGTTTTGTCGAATACTGGTTAAAAGGTCTTTTTGAGAGGAAATTTCATTGGAAAGTACATTTTTTGCTTTTCGATTTTCGGTCAACAACTGCTCCTTGATTTTTCGTTGCTCCCCTAAATCCCTATTTAGTTCAGTCAGCTCGACAGTTTTGGAAGCAATAGATTCACCTTGTTTTTTTCGGTGCTGCGCATATTGCTTCATATACTGTAACCTCTTTAAGGCCTGGTAAAAGTTTTCTGAAGACAAAAGGAACATCAATCTATTGTTCTGTGCCTTATTTTGATATGACCTTCTTATGAGCTTCGCGTAATCTTCCTTCAACAACTTTAGGTCTTCCCTAAGCTTACTAATCGTCCTAATGTTCACATTGATTTGACGATTTAAGAGATTAGATTGTTGGTTCGTAAGTCGAATCAGCTCTTGCAGGACGTTTATTTTTTTGTCCAAGGCTTCCATTTGATCTAGAATATCTCCTTTTTCCTTTCTCTCCGCGAACAATAATCTATTAATTTCCTTGATTTCCTTTTGCAGTCTTTCCCGTTTGGCCTCCAAAGCTTTTTGTTCACCTGTTTGAGCATAGGTGCACAGTGTCATTAAAAATGCAAAAAGCACTAAATTAAGATGATATGACACTTTAAATCCCATACTACTTTAATATAATCTCATCATATCCCTTAGGGATTTTATATGGAAAATTCAATGTTCTGTCCAACTCTAAATTGCGAAAATTCAAATCAATTGTTGTTTTTGACCCTTTATCCAAAGCAACAACATTTACCGAGTTTGGAAATACCTTGCCTGAAATATCCTGATAAGTATATTCTGCGCTAAGGAATCTGTCTTCCTTTGGTTGATTTACTTCTTGTGAAGCAATCTTAAAGTTTTTCGGTTCCAATTGAAACAAAAGTGAAAACAATGCACCCGCTCTTTTGGGTTCCAGCTCGTAATTCCCTTGAGTTATCTTTGAATTGAACTTTTCTTCCCTCAAGTCAGTAATTGCATTTCCCAATAGCAAATTTTGCACGCTTACAAAATCCAGCTCGGTACCCAGTAATTCGCTCAAATAACCAAAATCTCCATCAAAATATTCGCCCTGAAGCTTATTATAAAATGAAACCTTATTAGGAGTAATATGGGCCTTCACCACACCTAGAGGAGCACTGATCCAAATCACCTTATCTTTTTCCATCCGCAGACTAACAGAAATCCCTTGATTATCTCTACCATTGGAGTAATCGATTTTTACTTTTCCTCTTAGTGTTTTAAAGTTTTCCTGGTTCCCATAGTGGTTGGCAATTATTTTCTTCGTTGAAAGTGAACCATCTACCTCACCACCAATAACGTTTTTGGTGCCTTTACAAGCTACTAGAACAAGAACCGAACAAAAACAATATACCAGTCGTTTAAAAATCATTACGCTTCTTTTACTTATGACCCCCGTTCAATCTTATTAGCATATTCATTGGCCTTTTTCTCATTCCCCATAGAAGCAAAAGTCTCAGATAGCGCTCTAAAAACCCTATTTTTCAGCGCCCTATCTTCAATAATGAAATCCAAAGACGCCTCCAATACTTCAATACCCTCCTGTTTTTGGTTGGTTTTCGTCAATGCCAAACCATATCCATATTGAAAAAAGGGTTGCAAGGGATAGTCGTCCATTGCTTCTTTAGCTACCAATTTAAGTGCATTGTAGTCCGCTTTCAAGATGAGCTCGTCTAAGCGATTCTTGTATACATCAACAGGATTTTCTGAAACAGGACTACTTTCAGTGACCGAAGACTTTTTAATGTTCCTTTTTTGAACGGAATCTTCTATCTTTTGCCGCAAACTAGTATTTGGAACCGTTTTGGGTAGTTTATCTAATTGCTTGAGTGCTTCATCATATTTTCTTTTTTGAAAATAGATTTTTGCCAAATTTTCTTTCAAAGTGTTGTTGGAAAGGGAAATTCTATCCGCAAAAGCATCTATGGTATTGCCTTGTTTGTCCAAAATGGAAATAAAATGTTCCAAATACCAATAATTTTCTGGTTCTCTCTCTAATGCAATGACCGCATACCCTTGTGCCAGATTATATTCTTTATCCAAATAATATGTCCGGGCCAATTCATAGTCAATGACCACATTATCTGGTTGAAGATTTTTGCATTCTAATAGTTTTTCTGCAGCCCTATCGTAGTTTTGAATTCCTTTTTGTTTTAGGGCTTCAAAGAACAAACTTTGAAACTCATCGGTATATTCTTCAAGAAAAAGCTCAGCACTTTCTTCTTCCTGAGCCCAAACGCTCATTGAAATGCAAAAAACAAAAAGTATTATTCCCCAGCTTTTCCCCATTCTATTCCAACTATTTCATTTCAGAATAATCTCCTAAACTTACGGTTTCAAATTTACCGTCAAAAACTACATGGTTGCCTATCATGGCATTGTCCAAATTTGCATTGGATATTTTACTCTCACTTTGGATGATACTATTTTTAATCGTAGAATTCTCCAGTTGCGTGTTTGCCCCAATCGAAACATAGGGTCCTACCGTTGTATTTTTAATTACAACTCCTTCGCCTATAAAACAAGGTTCTACAATATTGGCATTTTCTAAGATAACATCTGACGAAATAAGTTTCTCCCCATCCTTCTCCAAAAAGCCCAGCATGCGCTGATTGGTTTCAACGGTGACGTTCTTATTTCCGCAATCCATCCATTCATCTACCTTTCCAGGAACAAATTTCATACCCTTATCCATCATTCGTTTAATCCCGTCGTTGATTTGATATTCCCCACCATGCATTACATTATTGTCCAATACAAATTGGAGCTCATCTTTTAGTGCACCCACATCTTTGAAATAGTATATTCCAATAACCGCCAAATCAGAAACAAACTCCTTAGGTTTCTCCACCAGCTCCACAATTTGGTTCTCTTCACTTAGTTTTACAACACCATAGGCTTCAGGTTCATCTACCTGCTTTACCCAGATTACACTATCCGCAGATTTGTCCAAATCAAAATCAGCCCGAATTAGCGTATCCGCATAAGCTATTACAGCTGGACCACTTAAGGATTCTTTGGCGCTCATAATGGCGTGTCCCGTCCCCAGGGGTTGGTCTTGCCTATAAATTGAGCCTTTTGCCCCTAAACTCTCTGCCAATTCCTTTAAGCTTTCTACAACTTCATCACCAAAAAAGGCAGGGTCTCCTAAAATAAAGGCTACCTCCTCAATAGGTTCTCCTAAAACTTTTGCAATATCACTTACCAAGCGATGCACTATAGGTTTGCCCGCTACAGGAATCAAAGGTTTTGGAACCGTTAAGGTGTGTGGTCTAAGGCGGGACCCTCTCCCGGCCATTGGGACAATTATTTTCATGTGTCTTATAGTATAACGTGGTTAGTATTAGTTTTTATTGTGTGCCAGTGCTGCCAAATCCCCCGGACCCGCGATCCGTTTGGGTAAGTTCTTGAACCTCTTCCCACTCTGCTCTTTCATGCTTGGCGATTACCATTTGGGCTATTCTTTCCCCATCATTGATAATAAAATCTTCATTTGAAAGATTGACCAAGATAACACCCACTTCGCCACGATAATCTGCATCAATAGTACCTGGTGCATTTAAAACCGTAATCCCTTTCTTAGCTGCCAATCCACTCCTTGGACGCACCTGGGCCTCAACTCCTACGGGCAATTCCATAAAAATACCTGTTGGAACAATGCTTCGCTCCAAAGGTTTTAGAACTATGGCTTTATCCAAATTGGCCCTCAGGTCCATTCCGGCAGAAGCCAAGGTTTCGTAATGCGGCAAACTATGTTTTGAGGAGTTTATTACTCGTATCTTCATTCTTTATTCTACTTCTATTTCACGTTCATTTAATGCCTGAATATGCCTAGCATTTGAACCTTCAATTTTCAAAATTCTCTTTATTTGCTCAGGTGACGCTTCCAAAATACTTTTTGTTACATACCAGCGTACCGTCTCGGAGTATGGAGGGGTAGTCAATGACCCTTTATAATGATAATAGTGGCTTAAGGGCACTTTACTTTTTTCCATAATAAGATCCGTTACTTTGACCTCACCCAATCCCACTTTTTTTGATTCATCCTCATGCTCTGGCACTGCATTTAAAACCTCTTCAATAAAAGGGTTCTTTTTACCCATTTTGAAAAGAAAACCTATTACTAAAAACTCCTTTTCTTCATCTTCCCTTTGTCCTTGAAGCGTGTTTACCACATGCATCTCCATGGGATAGGTCACACCATCAACCAAGTGTTCCGAAGGGGTATGGAAATGTGCCTGTACAAAGTCAAAAGTTTCATCATCAACAGTTATTGTGCTTCCAGGCTTAAAATCCACCTGAACGGTATGTCCCAAATTTTCAACTTCGTTTACCTCATCTTTAAAGTTTAAGGTAATTTGGTGCCCAACATTGGTAGTATCCTTAAACGATAAAATATTGATAGGGGATTGTGCATGGCAAATAGACCCATCTTCATGAACATAGGCCAAATCCGGAAGAATCGCAGGTTTTTCCTCATCTTGTTTCCCTTCAGTTTCTTTCTTTTGAGCGCAAGAAGCCAGCACCAAAGTGGATAGTACAAATATGATTTTTGCCGTCGCTCGCATCTATGAAGTTTTGGAGGTAGATTGAAAAATTGCGCGAAGATTTTCTCCTTCAAGCTTGTATATTATTGTCAAAAATAGCAAAAGTAGTGCCCCCCCGGCTATTAAATTTCGGTTAAAAACGTAAAACGAAAGTGTTGAAAATAGAATGGACAACCCCAAATAAAAAGTAATTTTCCGCATGTTATAGGGAATGGGGTAATGTTTCTTTCCAAAAGAATAGGAAAGTATCATCATGCTTGCATAGGCAATGAGTGTTGCCAGAGCCGAAGCCATATATCCAATTCTGGGAATAAACACAAAGTTGATGACTAAGGTCGCAAGTGCTCCAATCGATGAAATATAAGCTCCGTATTTTGTTTTGTCCGTAATCTTGTACCAAACCGAAAGGTTGTGATAAATCCCCAAACAGAAACTTCCTAACAAAATAATCGGAACAATATCCAAAGCCTCCCAATACACGGAATTACGAATCAAAAGCTTGGCCAAAACATCAATGAAAACAACTACTCCCAAGAGGATTATACTCCCTAGAATAATGAAGTAGTTGGTAATCTGAGCATACGTTTTTTGCGGGTTTTCCTTATTGGCATGACTGAAGAAAAAAGGCTCTACTCCCATTCGAAAGGCAGTGCCAAAAAGGGTCATGAACAGCGCGAGCTTGTAACATGCACCATATTTTCCCACTTCTGCCTCCGCGATATTTTCTGGGAGCAGCTCTGTTAGTAGAATCTTGTCTAGCACTTCATTTATGGTAAATGCAATTCCCGCAATAAGGATAGGACCAGCATATTTGAGCATCTGTTTCCACATTGAAACGTCAAAACGAAATTTAACCCTGAAATAGGTGGGCAACAGAAACAGCAGCGTGATTCCGCTTGCAATGATGTTGGAAATGAAAATATACTGAATCTCCCAACCCTCCTTGTACAATGAAGCCAATACACCATCTCCATTTTGTTTTGCTATTCCTGGGAGGATCAACAGGAAAAACACATTAAAGCTCAAATTTATTGCCACATTGACAACCTTAAGCAAACCATACCGCATGGGCTTTTCATTCGCTCTCAACAAGGCAAAAGGAATGATTGCCAGAGCATCCAAAACCAATATGTAGGTAGTAAACCGAATGTATTCTGCATCAATATTGGTGAAATCTGCTAGCCAGCCTTTAAGAACCATGGCAACAATGAAAAACAGTAATGAAGAACCCAACAAAGAAAGCAGGGCCGTTGAAACTACATTCCCTTTATCCTTATTCTTGTTGTAAAACCTAAAAAAAGTGGTTTCCATCCCATAGGCCAGAAATACATTGAAAATGGCTATCCATGCATAGATATTCGTGTATTGACCATATCCAGCGGCATTCTCAAAAACAGATGTGTATAAAGGGAGCAAGAAGAACGAAATGACCCTGGGCAATACCGTGGCCAATCCATAAATAAATGTTTGCTTAAAAAGCTTTTTTAACGGATTCAACTAGGATAGGTTTACCCTGTGCAAGTTACACAAAACCTTGAAGTTGTTGCTAGGATAATAAACACAGGCAGGATTCCTTTGAATTCCCAAAAACAGAATTAAATAATTGCTATCTTAAGTCTCAAACTAGAACACCAATGAAAACTGTCCATGTCTCTATATTAGCACTCTTAATAAGCTTGTTTTTAGTAACGGGTTGCCAGGAAAAAAAAGAGGAAAAACCCAAAGTTGCTGAAAGGCCCAATATTATTTTCATAATGTCGGATGATCATGCGTATCAAGCCATCAGTGCCTATGATACTCGATTGATTCAGACCCCAAATATTGACCGCATTGGGAAGGAAGGTATTGTATTTACTAATGCCTGCGTGTCCAATTCTATTTGTGCCCCTTCTAGAGCAACCATCTTGACGGGAAAACACACTCATATCAATGGCAAAGTGGATAACCAAATGCCTTTTGATACTACGCAAGTTACTTTTCCCCAGATTTTTCAAAAAGCAGGATATCAAACTGCGATGTTCGGGAAACTCCATTTTGGGAACAATCCCAAGGGCGTGGATGAGTTCATGATTCTTCCAGGTCAAGGCTCGTACATCAACCCAGATTTTATTACCAAAACTGGGGATACCACACGAATTGAAGGATATGTTACGGATGTCATTACGGACTTAACGCTAAACTGGTTAGATACGAAAAGAGATACGGTCAAGCCTTTTATGCTGATGTATCTGCATAAAGCGCCGCACAGACCTTGGTGGCCCAGGCCTGATAAATTCAAAGAATTTCTTGGGAAGCAATTTCCAGAACCTGAATCCTTGTTTGATGCTTATCAAAATAGGGGAACCGCGGCTAAGACTGCAGAAATGAATTTACTAACGGATATGATGTATAACCATGACAGTAAAATTAGACCAGAGGTTACCGCGCGAATGAAAAACCTTAGTCCCAAAGTACGAGAGTATGAAGGAGGTTTTCATAATCCCTACACGGAACGGATTACTGAGGCGCAAAAAGCAGCCTACGAACCCATTCTTGACGTCATTAATAAAGATTTCGAAGAGAATTGGCCCGAGATGACTGAGGAGGAAAAAATGAAATGGAAATACCAAAGGTATATGCAAGATTATCTGGCCTGTGTGTCTTCCGTTGATGACAATATTGGAAGAGTTTTAAGTTACCTGGATGAGAATAACTTATCTGACAATACGATTGTGGTCTATACTTCGGATCAGGGGTTTTATTTGGGAGAACATGGTTGGTTTGATAAGCGATTTATTTACAACGAATCCTTTAAAACACCCTTGTTGATTCGTTGGCCCAACCAAATCAAACCAGGCATTACCAATGAGGAAATGGTACAAAACCTTGATTTTGCCCAGACTTTTTTGGATGCTGCCCAAATAGAAGCGCCCAATGATATGCAGGGAGAAAGTTTAATGCCCCTTTTAACAAGTAATACTTCAGAATGGACACGTGATGCCGTATACTACCACTATTATGAGTACCCAGCAGTACATCAGGTAAAAAGACACTACGGAATCGTGACCATTGACTATAAACTAGCTCATTTTTACTACGATGTGGACGAATGGGAATTGTATGACCGTAAAAAGGACCCCCAAGAAATGAATAATGTCTATGACGACCCTGCTTATGCCGATATTGTGAAAGAGCTTAAGGTAAAGTTGGATGAGCTACGAGTTCAATACAAAGATTCAGATGAGTTGAATCAGGAATATATTGAAATTCATAAGGCCAATAATATCGATTCACCGCTCAACAAATCTTAAACCCTCTATTTAAAGATTACCTGCAATATCCATTCGCTTCATAGCGGTTATTGCTAAGACAAGAGCAATTAATAAAAAAGCTGCGCCAAGCGCATATGCAGCCCCTGGGAAATACAATGTAGTTTCTGGCCTAATGAAATAATAGAACACCGGAGCAAATATTAATTGACCCAAAATTGCTGTGATGCTTACTAAACTTGTTATGGACCCTTGAAGAATTCCCTGTTCCTTTTCCGAAACTTGGTTTGAAATAATACCCTGTACGGTTGGCCCAGCAATTCCGCCTAACGCATACGGGATTAGGAATGCATATAACATCCAAGGCTCATCTGCTTGTGAGAACAAGAACATCCCTAAAGTCCATAGCAAAAATCCAATGGTTACTACCTTACGTTTTCCAAACCATTCTACGGCTTTGCCTACCAAAAATCCTTGGACAAAAGACACCAACAAACCTACAACCACTAGGGAGATACCTATTTGTTTCGGACTCCATTGGAATAGTTCAATACAGTAATAGGACCATACCGATGGTAACGCTTGTCCAGCCAAATTGGCCATAAAAAAAGCGAAAATCAATATCAAAACCCCTTTGTATCTCCGCAATGCAACCAAGGAAACTCCAGGTATCATTTTCATTTTATCTATCGGTCTTCTCTTTTCTTCGGATAAAGATTCAGGTACCAAGAAGTATCCAAATAGGAAGTTTGCAAAGGTCAAACCAGCTGCAATATAGAAGGGTAAACGAATATTGATATCCCCGAAAAATCCTCCAATCCCAGGGCCAATGATAAAGCCTAATCCAAAGGCGGCACCAATCAAACCAAAGTTCTTGGCTTTTTCTTCTACCGTACTAATATCTGCGATATATGCTGTAGCAACCGTTACGCTTGCACCTGTGATTCCCGCCAAAAACCGTCCAACAAATAGCCACATAATCGTTGGTGCCCATGCATGAACTAGATAATCAAAACTCAATCCGAGAAGGGATAATAAAAGAATCGGTTTACGACCGTATCTATCTGAAATCTCTCCCATAACTGGTGAGAACAAAAACTGCATTCCCGCAAAAGCTGTGGTCAACCACATTCCATAAATAACGGCCATATGGTTTCCTTCGCCTGTCAATTGCATAATAAACTCAGGAATGATAGGAGCAATTATTCCTATACCAATAACATCAACCAAAATGGTGATGAAAATAAAGAGTAATGCGGTTTTTTTAGATTTCACTTAAGGTTGGTTTCTGTCCAGTAAAAAGCCCCACTAATATAGTGAGGCTTCTGTATTATTTTCTAAAGCAACGCTTTAATTATTTAATGCTTCAGCACCACCAACAATTTCAAGGATTTCATTGGTAATGGCAGCTTGTCTTGCTTTGTTATAGGTCAGCTTCAACTGGTCTCTTAAGGCCGTTGCATTGTCCGTTGCTTTGTGCATGGCGGTCATACGTGCTCCATGTTCGCTAGCAAAAGAATCTCGAATAGCCTTGTAAAGCTGAGTTTTCAATGATTTTGGTATCAACTGCTCAACGATTTCAGCCTTTTCCGGCTCAAAAATATAGTCTCCGCTATTCTGGTCATCTCCTTCCATAGGAACGATGGGCAAGAATTGTTCTGTCATTACAATTTGGGTAGCTGCATTTTTGAACTTGTTGTATACCAATTCAATCTTGTCGTATTCCCCGGCAGTAAACTGTCCCATCAATTCCTCAGCTATCTCAGCAACCGCTTCAAAAGTAAGGTTGTCAAATATGTGACTTTGGTTGCCTATGACATTGGATTTTTTATTTAATCCATCATTTGCCTTTTTCCCAATGGCCAAGAAATCAACTTGTTTTCCAGCATAGGTCTCATTCACCAATACCGCACATTGTTTCAGAATATTGGAGTTGAAGGCACCACAAAGTCCTCTGTTGGAGGTAATGGCCACAACCAACACCTTGTTAACTGAGCGATTGTCAGCATAGGTGCTTCCAGCGTCTCCTTCCAAACTAGCACTCAAGCTTTGTAAAAGTTCGGTCAACTTATTGGCATACGGGCGCATGGCCGTAATGGCATCCTGAGCTTTTTTCAACTTGGCAGCAGAAACCATTTTCATGGCACTGGTTATCTGCATGGTTGATGAAACCGAGGAAATTCTATTTCGTATTTCTTTTAAGTTTGCCATTTTTCAGTTATGAGTTAAAAAGTGCTGAGTCAGGAGTTTTTTAGTATCGCAACTAAAATTCTAATTAACTCTTCACAATTATTCATCATTTCTTCAGGTACTTTTCTTCCAGTAGCGTTTAAAATTTCCAACCAATATTTGGCTTCATCAGCTTCCTTAAGAGCAATACCAAACTTATATCTGAAATCCTTTGTGCTTACACCTCTTTAAGCTTCTCTGGTATTGGCTCCAATACTAGTTCCACTTCTTAACAATTGGGATGCTAACTCAAAGTCTTTTTTATCTTTTAATTCATCACAGTATTTCACAATGTCGCAAGCAAATTGAAAACTTTTAATCCGAATGGGACTTTCATTCAACTTACTCACAACTCAAGAACTCTTAACTCCTAATTGTATTTAGAAGAAAGGTCCTTACAAACCGAAGTCAATGTTTCGGTTACCTCATCCGTCAACTTTCCAGCCTTTAGAGTATCTAGAACTCCTCTGTGCTTTGCATTCAAGAACTCGATGAAATCTCTTTCGAATTCTTTTACCTTATCCACAGGAACATCACGCAACAAGTTTTTGGAACCGGCAAAAATGATAGCCACCTGATCCTCTACGGTAAATGGGTCATTTTGTGCTTGTTTCAAAATCTCAACGTTTCTACGTCCTTTTTCAATTACATTCAATGTGGCAGCGTCCAAGTCAGAACCAAACTTTGCGAATGCTTCCAATTCACGGAACTGGGCTTGGTCCAATTTCAATGTACCTGCTACTTTTTTCATGGACTTAATCTGTGCTGAACCACCTACACGTGATACCGAAATACCCACATTAATCGCTGGTCTAACCCCTTGGTTGAACAAATCCTGCTCCAAGAAAATCTGACCATCCGTAATGGAAATTACGTTGGTTGGGATATAGGCAGAAACGTCACCCGCTTGTGTCTCAATAATCGGAAGTGCGGTTAACGAACCTCCTCCTTTTACCATTGGTTTCAAAGTATCAGGAAGGTCGTTCATGTTCTTTGCAATATCATCATCAGCAATCACCTTGGCAGCTCGCTCCAACAATCTTGAGTGGAGATAGAAAACGTCACCAGGATACGCTTCACGTCCTGGAGGTCTTCTTAAAAGAAGAGACACCTCTCGATAAGCAACTGCTTGTTTTGATAAATCATCATAGATAATCAAAGCAGGACGACCTGTATCTCTAAAGTATTCTCCAATTGCAGCACCTGCGAACGGAGCATATACCTGCATAGGTGCAGGATCGGATGCGTTTGCCGCAACTATGGTAGTATATGCCAAAGCTCCTTTATCTTCCAAAGTCTTTGCAATAGCAGCTACTGTTGATGCTTTCTGTCCTACCGCAACATAAATACAATACACAGGCTCACCAGCATCATAAAATTCTTTCTGGTTTAGGATAGTATCGATACAAACCGTAGTCTTACCCGTTTGACGGTCACCAATCACCAACTCCCTTTGCCCTCTACCAATTGGAATCATGGCATCAATTGCCTTAACTCCAGTTTGCAGTGGCTCATTTACAGGTTGACGGTAGATTACTCCAGGTGCTTTGCGCTCCAATGGCATTTCATACGTATCTCCAGCGATAGCTCCTTTACCATCGATAGGGTTACCTAAAGTATCTACAACACGTCCTACAATACCTTCACCTACATTGATGGAAGCAATACGTTGTGTTCTTTTTACGGTTGCTCCTTCCATGATTTGTTTGGATGGGCCCAACAATACAACACCAACGTTATCTTCTTCTAAGTTCAATACGATACCTTCCATACCACCATCGAACTCTACCAACTCTCCATACTGTGCGTTTGAAAGTCCATATACCCGGGCAATACCATCACCTACTTCCAATACAGTTCCTACCTCATCCAAAGATGCGGTAGCTTCAAACCCAGATAATTGTTTTTTTAATATTGCTGATACTTCAGCGGCTTTTACTCCTGCCATTTTTATAGACTATTTGTAAATTCTCTTTTTAATCCGTTCAATTTGTTCGAGATACTGGCATCGTATTGCAAGTCTCCTACCCGCAATACAAATCCTCCTAAGATGCTTTCATCTATTTTGTTCTCGATAGTGACCTTTTTTTCGGTTATTTTAGTCACCTCTGCCAATATTTTCTTTTCAAGAGCAGCGTTTAAAGGCACTGCGGAAGTAACATAAGCTACATCCTCACCTTTCATTTTCTCATATTGAATGATGTACTTCAACGCCACTTCCTTGAGCAAATCCACTCTTTTATTATCCGTTAAAATTCCCAATAGACCCTTGGTTATCTCGCCACAGTCCTTGAAAATCTCATTTAGGATATTCTTTTTATCTGCATTTTTCACCACAGGGCTTCCCAATAGTGTGGCTAATTCCTTGCTCTCCGCAATAGTATCCTTGATAAGGCGCATGTCTTTTTCGACCTTATCTGCAGATTTTTTTTCTACGGCGAAATCGAGGGTCGCTTTTGCATAACGGATGGCAGCTCTTCCTTCTTTCATTGTGGTCTTAATTCAATTTGATGTCACCCAACATATCATCAACCAACTTTTGTTGCTTGCTTTTGTTAGATAGTTCATCCTTGATTACCTTCTCCGCAATATCTATAGATAGCGTTGCCACCTGAGCTTTGATATCTGCAACCGCAGCTTTCTTTTCGCTTTCGATAGTGGCTTGGGCCTTTGCAATCATTTTATCGCCTTCTTTCTGGGCTTCCTCTTTAGCATCGGCCAAGATTTTCTCTTTAAGTTCTCTGGCTTCTTTTAAAAGGGACTCTCTTTCTGCACGAGCTTCTTTCAACAAGCTCTCACTGTCTGCAGTGATATTTTGCATTTCTTTCTTGGCAGATTCAGCGGCATCCAATGCATCTTGAATTCCTTTTTCTCTATCGTCCAAGGAATTCAAAATAGGCTTCCATGCGAATTTTACCAATAAGAAAATAAGACCTAATAGTAATACAGTTTGCATTACAAATAGGCCCGGAGAAAAATCATTTAATAATTGATCCATATTCTTTTTTTGTTTTTTTAGAACACCATTTTGCAACCAATCGTTGCAAAATGGTGATTTTGTGTTCTGCTATCGGATTATTTTCCTAAGAAAAGTGCACCGAATGCCAAACCTTCCAATAGTGCGGCGATAATAATCATCGCAGTTTGGATTTTACCAGTTGCTTCTGGTTGACGAGCAATACCTTCCATGGCACTACCACCAATTTTACCCAATCCGATACCTGCACCGATTACAATAAGGCCTGCACCTACTAAATTTGGAACTGTCATAATAATCTATTTCTAGTTAAACAAAATAAAA
>JBCDAX010000027.1:0-43583 GCA_039184805.1 Bacteroidota bacterium
GTTTATGGATACAAAAGTTTTGACAAGACAGCCCAGCAGGAAACAACTGAATACCCCTGTGAAGGTTGCCGTTGCCCAAGGGGATGGTATTGGTCCCGAAATTATGAAAGCTACCCTTCGCATCTTGGAGGCCGCTGGAGCCAATATTGAACCGGAATTTATCGAACTCGGAGAAAAGGTATACCTCTCTGGAAATACTTCGGGAATCGATTCCAATGCTTGGGAAGCTATCCGTAACAATAAAATCATTTTTAAAGCTCCAATAACAACACCACAAGGGAAAGGATACAAAAGTTTGAACGTGACCCTTAGAAAATCGTTAGGTCTTTTTGCTAATGTTAGACCCGTAACTGCCTTGTATCCTTTTGTTCCGACCCATTTCCCGAATATGGACGTTGTGATAATTCGTGAGAACGAAGAAGACTTATATGCCGGCATTGAACACAGGCAAACCCAAGATGTTTATCAGTGTTTAAAATTGATTACAAGGCCAGGTTGTGAACGCATTGTGCGATATGCTTTTGAGTATGCTAGGGCTTTTGGAAGAAAGAAAGTGACCTGTATGGTCAAAGATAACATCATGAAGATTACGGATGGATTGTTCCACATAGTTTTTGATGAAATCGCCCTGGAGTACCCTGAAATAGAAAACGATGTCCAAATCATTGATATAGGTTCGGCTCGGTTAGCTGCAAAACCCGAACAGTACGATGTAATTGTCACAGCCAATTTATATGGAGACATCATCTCCGATATTGCCGCTGAAATAGGAGGTTCGGTAGGGATGTGTGGTTCTGCTAATATTGGGAAGAAAGTTGCTATGTTCGAAGCGATTCATGGCTCGGCACCAGATATTGCCGGACAGGGAATTGCAAACCCATCAGGACTAATCAATGCCGCTGTTGCTATGTTGGCCCATATTGGTCAAGCGGAAATAGGAGATAAGGTAAAAAATGCTTGGTTGACTACTTTAGAACAAGGATATCACACAGCAGATATTTACCAAGAAGGGACAAGTGTGAAAAAGGTAAGGACACAAGAGTTTGCTGATCAGGTTATTTCAAACCTAGGACAGACTCCTACAGAATTAGCCAAAAGTGTTTTAGCTCAGGGTAAAGGCGCTGTTCAAATCCCCGATTATGTCCGAAAAAATCAAAACAAAGAGCTAGTAGGGGTAGATGTTTTTCTGGATTGGCCTGGCAATGACCCGAATGAATTGGGCGATTTACTTTCAGAATTTGATATCTATCGGTTAAAGTTGAAAATGATTACCAATAGAGGGGTAAAAGTATATCCAGAAGGGTTGGAGGAAACGTATTGTACAGATCATTGGAGATGCAGATTCGTAGGGGATGATGCGAAAATAAACACAAAAGAACCTACTTATGCTTCCATTAATTTTGAACGCGTTGTTGCCTTATTATCCAAACTTGGAAATTTAGGATTTGACGTAATCAAAACTGAGAATTTATACGAATTTGACAGAAAACGAGGCTTTTCGCTAGGTCAGGGAGAGTAGAGTCTTTAAGATTTCCATTTTTAGTCGAGAATGCATCAACCTTTTGGCCGGGTTGGTGCATTTTTTTGCCTTCAAAATAAAGAAAGCCGAGAGAAAATCTCCCGGCCTTCTGTCAACAAAAGCATCTAAATATACTCCGAAACACTATTTTTATTGTGGTTGAATATCAACTCGTACTAAGTTGTATCCACCTCTTGGGTCTTGTAGATAAACCACTCCAGGAGCACTGTTTATTGTTCCTTTGCCAAATTGTACATCTGTAATAGATGCTTGTCTGCGGATAGTGGTGTTGTCATCTGCAGGACCTTGGTTTGGTGCAGCTTGTCTCGGTGCTTGGTAGATTCCAAACCCAACTGGCTCGTCTTCTTCGGTACCCGCATCAAAAAGATAGGCTTCATCACTTTCACCAGTTCCTGAGAAAGGCACACCGGCGTCGTCAAAAAGTGCTACACCGTTATTATTGTAGCTAATGAACCAATCGTTTGTCTGAACCAACATGGTTCCTATACCCAATTTATAATCCTGACCTTGAGGTACTTCAATGGTGAATGTCAAATCTTCACCTGGACCTATGTTCACATCTTGATCACTTGCAGCTACCGGCAAACCAAGACCTTCAAAATATTCAACAGCAGGTGCGTTGTTTCCATCTTCGGCCAATTGCTCCAATCCACTTTCTGGATTTACTGTTCCACCTTGGGAGAAGAAAGGGTCGCTATCTGTATTGAACGCATATACCAAACCTGGAGAGAATACACTAAGTGTAGAAGATAATCTTAAAGGAGCGCCCTGGGAACCAGTTTCATTGAACCATTCATACAAGGGAGCTGGGTTTCCGTCTTCAGCAATAGCTTCAAGACCAACACCTCTATCTTCAGTACCCAAAGTGAACAAGGGCTCCGGTAAAGCATGTAGCACAGCGATACCTGGAGTAACTACAAATCCATTAGTGGAGCTAGCAGGCTGGCTTGGGTCCGGTGTGTTGATAGCAGTAATTGTTAATGTAAATGTACCAGCAGATTGTCCATCACCAGGCTTATAAGTAACATAAGCAGTCAAGTAAAAGTCACCTCTAACACCACGGTTAACAGTTCTTATTAAAGGATTAGCATCAGCAGGACCTACATTGGCACCGGCAGGAGGGAAGTAAGAAGGCTCATTGTCTACTTCAGTTCCCAAATCATAAAGAATCAAATCACTTGCGATATCAACACCGTTAAGCGGAGAACCGTTTGGATATAAATCAATTCCAGCCAAATCTTCAGGAGCTAAGAACCAGTCGTTACTGTTGCCCATCATGGTTACTGGAGTCAATTTTGTACCGCGAACTGCTTTGAATGTAATTTCATAAGAATCTCCATTTTGGGTCAAAGGCCCAGTGGCTCCAGTTCTTGAATTTTCTGTGAATGTGTGAACATTCAGATAGTTGATAACATTACTTATGGTTACATTGAAAGTAGTAGTCGCATTTTGGGAGTCATTTGGAAGACCCAAAGAAGGATTAATTTCTTGATTCCAATCAGAAGAAGCATCTCCTTCGCCATCATATTCAATACTGGCACTACTAAGAGCAACGGTAGGAACAAAATCATTAGCTGTCCAGATTCCGGCTTCAACAGCAACGTTTTCACGAGGACTTCCTCCTGCACCCCACTGAACAAAATCAACAATGGCATCTGCACTACCAAAAGCGTTGTTGGAATAAAGACCTAAACCACCCGCAACGTCGGGCATAGTATAAGGTACGACTACGAACTCGCCAGCTTCCAATTGAAGGTTGCCACTTTCAGGAGTTACATTGCCCAATTGAACATAGGTTCCAGGACCAAGGCATAACCAATAGCTACTCAAGTCGACAGCTACATCTCCATTGTTATAGATTTCTACCAAATCATCGCTAGCATACTGTACTTCATTCAAGACAATGCTACGTCTTAATTCAGCAGGCATCGTCAATACGTTTTCTGCACCAAAAGTAACGGTTGTGGTCTCCGCCCAGTTGGCAACACCATTTCCTTCACCGTCAAAAATGATACTATAGTTCTCGTTTCCACGTACAGGTACAAAATCACCAGCATCCCAAATACCAGCCTCAACAGCCACATTTTCACGTGGAGTTCCAGAAGCACCCCATTGTACGAAGTCTGCCAAAGTAGAAGCATCTCCAAAACCAGAGTTATTCACATAAAGTCCAAGTCCCCCTACTGCGTTAGGCATGTCGTAAGAAACTACCAAGTACTCACCTGGAGCTAGGTTGGTATTTCCCTCGCTCTCCAAATTTCCAATCTGACGGTATGTTCCAGGGCCTAGACATAGGAAATACCCACTTAGGTCAACATCAACGTTACCGTTATTAAAAATTTCTACCCGGTTTCCTAAGTACTCTATTTCGTTGAGCACAACGGACGCTTCACCTGCTGGGTCTGGGTCAACTGGGTCCGGGGTGTCTCCAACAAAATCGTCTTCAGAGCATGATGCGAAAAGCAATGCAAGTACAGCTGCTTTTAAAAAATTCTTTTTCATAATAATTTTAGTTTTTAAAAAGTTAATTGTAAAAATTTCGCTCTGTCTTTTGGTTGTTGCTGCAAATGAACGATGAGAGGATAGCTGAAAACCAAAAAACTTAGGCGAAGAGGAAAATCTGGGTTTAAAAGGGAATTTTTTAGGAGCTGTGAGCGCCCTGTTTATATGGAAAGCGAAAAAATGGGCTTAAAAAAGAAAGGACTCCAACCAAAAAATGGAAGCAGTCCTGTTATGTGGGATATACTGGATTCGAACCAGTGACCTCTGCCCTGTCAAGGCAGCGCTCTAAACCAACTGAGCTAATATCCCTTTGAAAAGTGCCGCAATATCGGAAATTTGTTACCAATCTCCATACTCGGCTGAATTCTTTTGTGTTTCGTGCAACGTAATATGCAAAAGGTTCCCCGAAGCTAGTTTGGGTTTAATCAAATCGTATATGACTTTGACGAAATACTCTGTGGTAGGAAACAAGTTTTCAAA
The DNA here is from genome assembly GCA_039184805.1 of Bacteroidota bacterium. GTDB lineage: Bacteria > Bacteroidota > Bacteroidia > Flavobacteriales > Flavobacteriaceae > Flagellimonas. The sequence goes on from JBCDAX010000027.1 coordinate 4,523, forward strand.
TTCAGGGCAGTCTTCATTTAGGTTTTTGTGATCAAAACGTTCTTCAACCTCGTTTTTAATTAAAGCGCCCAAATCCGCCAAATCCATAACAAAACCTGTATCTGGATTAATTTCACCTCTCACCCTTACCTCCAATTCGAAATTATGGCCATGATAGTTTGGGCTGTTGCACTTACCGAAAACCTCAATATTCTTTTCGTCACTCCAACTAGGATTATGCAATCTATGTGCAGCATTAAAATGCGCCTTTCTACAAATTGTGGCAATCATTTAGATGATTCTTTAAAGGCTGCAAATTTAATCATCTGTATAGTGAAAACCTATAGGCATCCGGCTAAACTGATATATCAGCGATTTTCAGTATAGTAGTCCATTATTTTGATGAGGTCTTCCTGAGAATCGAACTTAAGTCCTTCCTTTTTAGCAAATTTGATAACTTCCGGTGAAAGGGCTCCGAAGAAGGTTTTTAGTTTCTTTTTGGATTTGGGTATTTGTAATAAGTGTTCTATGTTATCATTGACAAAGTCAATATAATATGAGTCATTCTGTTCTTTGAAAGCAGCAGGAATTGCAGATTCATAACCGCTTTTGGCGGGTTTAGCCGCTTGAAATTGTTTACGCTTTCTTGTGTATAACGTATAGGCTTTTTTTACTAAGATTTCTTCAAGAAACACCCGTTGTAAATTTCCAGCTTCATTCATAATAGTATTGGATACAAAGACGGTTTTTGTACGATTGGATAAAACAATTCTATGGTCCCTAGTTGGAGATACGCCCCTTATCTCTTGATTATTCTCCTTGAACTCCATAACGTTATTGACCACATCGAACCGAACAGGGTATAGTTTGTTAAGGTTATTGATTTTAGCTGGAACAAATGTCTCATCTATATATTTTGATCCCTCAACATTCTTATATTTTGGGTTGTTTACATCCACAAAAAATGAAACTTCATATAGTGAGGTGTCATCGACTTGTAAATTCTGAGCCTTAAGACTAATACCAGTCAATACTAAAAATAACAGGGTGTAACAGAAACTTTTCATAATTGCAAGATAACATAAAATCAAAATACCACTGCCCCAAAGTAGACAGTGGTATCCGATTGCCTTGACCAATCTTTAAAAGTTACCTGGATTTTGGGTTATGTTGGGATTGTTCACAATTTCATCATCTACGATTGGGAATATGACCTTGTTTGCACCTGGTGCCGATTCTGGACCACCTCCAGGTCTTAAGTTTAAGTTGTTTCTTAATAGGTCCATTCTTCTGTGTCCTTCAAAGCAGAGTTCTTTTCTGCGCTCCAACAAAATAGCGTCTAAATCAACTGAGACTAAATCAGTAAGTCCGGCTCTACCTCTTAACATATTGATGTCGTTCACAGGGGTATCTCCGACGGAAGATCCGTTACGAAGGTTGGCCTCTGCCCGAATCAGATACATTTCAGTAATACGAAGTTCCATACCATCCGAGGCATTGTTTACTACGTCTGGGTATTTTGTGGTGAAAAAGGTCTGATTTCCTCCAGCATCTGTTGCAGGTACAGAAAGTTCATCAAATCTTCTATCTCCCGTCACAGTGTCGCCAACTGCAAAACCAAAAGCCGCTAAGAGGTCAGCACTAAAAGGAGCATCACCGCGTCCACCAGGAGCTGCATTAAAGAAGTTCACATAGACTTCATCAGATACTGTCGCTTCTTGCGGACCATCGGTAGGCGTGTTGATAACTACAAAAATATGCTCAGAGGAGTTGGGGTTGTCGTCATAAAAATCATAATCGCTTGCCAATTGATATTCTCCCGAGCTAATAACCTGGTTCGAAAGATCGGCTGCCTCAGCCCATTGCTCCCTATATAAATATAATCGTGCCAACAAAGCTCTTGCTGAACCTGCTTCGGCCCTGTTTCCATTGTCTTCTGGCAAAGATGCTATAGCATCAAGAAGGTCTTGTTCTATAAATGCATGTACCTCATTGACTGTAGAACGCTCCAATTGAAACTCAGCAATATCACCACCTTCAAAGGGAATATCCACTATTGGAATTCCAAGATTGGTTCCATTTGAAAATTGGAAAGGCTGTGCAAAATGGTTAACTAGACGGAAATTTGTCAGCGCCCTTAAGAATTTGGCTTCTCCAATAAAAGTGCTCACATCATTTGCTGTAAGTCCTCCTGAAACTTCTTCTATATTAACATTAGGAAGGTTTACAATAATATTGTTTGCCGCTCCTATGAGTTCATATCCATCAAACCAAATGTTATCAATGGTGGTATTTGTGGCCAATGTTTCAAATTGGTCGATGTCTTGCAAGGATGTAAAACTGCCCACAAAGTTAATGTTGTCAGACATGAAGTCTGATATGAGTTGTGGATTTCCATTTAGGTCACCACTTTGGTTTTTGCTATATATACCAACGACAGCTCCATTAATATTGGTACGACTTGTAAAAACGGTACTTGATGCAACACTGTCTTCAGGAATAACTTCCAATCCATCTTCGCAAGAAAAAATCAAAATCCCGATGAGAAGTGCTGTTATGTTCTTTAGTATTTTCATTTCTTTTTTTTTATGTTAAAACTGTAAACGCGCTCCGAATAGATATGATTTGGCCTGTGGTGCTGTAAAGAACGATTCACCTTGAAATAACGGGTCAATATCATCAGTTACCTCAGGATCAATACCATCCAACTCATCACCTTTAATTGTGAACAGATTGGTGCCTGTAGCATATAGTCGAACGGATTTGAATATACCCCCAAGCCTATCCAAAACGTCCTGAGGAAGAGTGTATCCTAGGGTTAAATTCTTAAGTCTTAGATAAGAACCGTCCAATTGTTGTAAGTCAGACCTTTGGTTAAATAAATCGAAAGTCGAACTATTTGGACTTGGTAAGAATGCATTGTCTCCTGGTTGCCTCCAAAAATTCAAGTTTTGTCTTCTTACATTGACAATACCTCCTATGGCATCATTCCCATCAGCGAAACGCAATCCATCAATCACAATATCGTTCCCGTATGAATAGTTCATCAAAAAGGAAAGATCAAAGTTTTTATAGGTAATGGTATTGGTCATACCTCCAGAAAAATCAGGTAAGGGACTTCCGGTAACCACACGATCTGCAGATCCAGGATTTAAGGTTATGTTCCCATTTGCATCCAACCATTCTGCATCTCCAGTCTGAGGATTAACCCCAACATAACGAATCAGATAAAAATTGTTCAAGGATTCACCTTCTATAGCACGTTGTATTGGACCATCAATAATTCTTCTACCTTGTGGGTCTGTTGCTGCATCCTCATTTAACTGTAAGACTTTGTTTTCAATAGTGGTCAAATTAAAGTTCGTTCGCCATTGAAAGTTTTCGGTCTGGAAGTTGACGGTGCTCAATTCAAATTCAAATCCTTTGTTTTCCATTTCTCCAATATTTCTGCTGATACTTACAAAACCAGTCTGTGGTGGTAGAACCTGATTCAATAGCAAATCACTGGTTGTTTTCTTAAAGTAAGATGCATTAAAGCTGATGCGACCATTTAAGAATGATGATTTTATACCTATATCCAGAGTCTCACTCTCTTCCCACTTCAAATCAGGATTTTCTGGTTGATTGGGTATGGCACCCGATTCCCCATTGTAATCGGCAATAGCTCCAGCACTAAACAACGCCAGAGATGGGAACGTACCCAATCTGTCATTACCTACTGTACCAATACTTGCGCGTATGGATAAGAAGTCAAAAAAATCAAGGTCTCTTATAAAATCTTCTTCTGAAAGTGTCCAACCGGCAGCAACAGACCAAAAGTATCCAAAGCGGTTATTGGCACTAAACCTTGATGATCCATCGCGTCTAACCGAACCTTCTACAATATATTTTCCTTTATAATCATAAGTTGCTCTTGAGAACAATCCAAAGAGCCTATTGGGGAAACGATCCCCGTTCAATACGGTAGGAGTAGAACCAGAACCCAAGTTCCTTAAATCATCAGTTAGGAAACCAGTGGACGATACATTGAGGCGAGTTCTAAGAGTTTCTTCATAGTTCAGCCCTAACAAAAGATTTAGATTATGATCGTCACCCAGCTCTGGTGAAAAGTTAATCGTTTGATTGGTCAACCATCTTTCTTCCCTCACACTTATTTGCTGTGCAAGACCACCAGGGGTATTAAACTCCGCCTCACGAGTAGTTTCTTCTGTGCTTAACCAATCTACACCAAACTCAGATCGCCAAGTAAGCCCAGGAAAGGGAGTAATTTCGGTAAATGCATTACCGATTACTCTAAAGGTTTTTAGTTCTCTGGTATCTAATGCAACTCTTGCGAAAATGTTAGGAATAAAAGAACCGGACTGTAGAAAATTGCCTTCATCGTCAAAAGCCCTAACTGTTGGACTTTGTAGAAAAGCGGTTGTAAAAGGTGCATCAATTTCGTTTTCAATAAATACACGGGCTAATCTGTTATTGGTAACCCCCAGATTCATACCAGCTTTTAACCAATCGTTGACATTGGAATCTATATTGATTCTAGCACCTGCACGTTGTTGATCATTTCCAATGATAAAACCTTCAGTGTCTTGATAATCCAATCCAAAAAAGAATGAAGTTTTTTCACTCCCACCACGTACGCCTAAATTATAATTTTGGGATATACCGGTTCTTTGTACCCCAGCTAACCAATCTGTTCCTCCTGACCCGATGGCGCCAAGTCCAAGGTCTTCTGGGGAAACGGTGACACCTCCGTTCTGAATGGTGGCCACCTCTGATTTGAATCGGCGAAACTCATCGGCCGTCAATATATCAGGTACATCAGTAGATTCAGAAAACTGTGTGTTTACATCAAAAGTCACTGTGGTTTCTGAATTTCTTCTACCTTTTTTTGTTGTTATGAGTACGACTCCGTTCGCACCTCGTGACCCATAGATAGACGTAGCGCCTGCATCTTTTAATACGGTCAACGATTCGATATCATTTGGATTGACATATGACAATGGGTTGATACCTGTATTTCCACCGCGGTTCAATGTATTTTGAGAATCAGTTATAGGTACTCCGTCTATGACGATAAGAGGCTGACTACCTGCATTTATGGAGTTTACACCTCTTACCCGGATTACGGCAGCTGAACCCAAAACCCCGGAGGCATTCACAATTTGTGTACCCGCAGATTGTCCTTGAAGTAATTGATCCGCCGAGACGACCTGTAGGTTTTCGATAGCTTCTTGCTTGACAATACCGACGTTTTGGATGATTTTTCTCTCTTCTTGATTACCATATCCAATAACGACAACCTCCTGTAGCGCTTGGGCGTCCTCTTCCATTTGTAAATCAATCACATTTGAAGCACCAATCACAAGCCTTTCAGTTCTTTGCCCTAAATAGGTAAAGAGTAAGGCCTGGCCGACGCTTCCCGTTATGGCATAATTTCCGTCAAAGTCGGTTTGCGTACCATTGGAAGTTCCTTCTACCACAATGTTTACACCGGGAAGTGGAACCCCAGTTTGATCAATCACTGTGCCAGTAATTGTTTTTTCTTGAGACATAGCTACGGTAGTCAACAATAGCATGAAAAGTGTCCCAAACAGTTTCTGTACTTTCATAGAGTTAAAAGTTTTGTTAGTAATAATGAGTTAGTGCAACTGAGAAAGGCAGGCGGGAGAAGTGGTTTGATAGCTAATTCAAATAACACTCCCTTGCACGAAAACAAAACTTAATGGAAAGTCTATTATAGGGTAGTAAAGCCTCTCACCGCCTTACCTTTACAATTGCATCAACAAAACAATCTGAAAGAGGGAACGGGAGAGTACTTCTAAAACGGGGAGAACTTAAAAAATTAACGGCCCAAACGGGGCGAACTCTTTTTAACAAAAGTTTGGTTTTAAATCGAATTGTGTTTAAACCATGTCCATTTCAATACACGGAAAAATGTAATTGAATCACGGGAATAGGTTTTCATAATGATGGGAATTACCAACGTTCCTGGAAAGGAAAAGAATCAGGAAGCAAATTTGACAAGGTTTCTAAAGTCGTTTGGACTTAAACCCGTTTCTTTCTTGAAAGCACCGTAGAAACATGTTTTGCTGTTGAATCCCACATCGTACATAATAGCTTTTACACTGAGGTCAGGATTCTTAATCAAAAGTGTTTTGGCATCCTTGACTCTGTATTGATTCAAAAGAGTATAAAAGTTTACGGAGATATACTCGTTGATTACTTGGGAAACTTTGTATCGGTCTATGGAAATATGTGAAGAGAGTTCATTTAGTCCAAGGGTATTGCTCTTATGAATTTTGTCACATTCAAAGGCTAGTCGAACTTTTTCTTTTATCTCTAAGGCTTCGGACATTTTTAAACCGGATTTCTGATATTTTGACAATAACCCGGTCTTATCTTGATTGGCTAAGACTTTGTTATTCTTAAAAAAACTTGAGATAAATGTTTTCATCAGTTTTAAGTCCTTAGGTTGTAATACGACAACTAGTTACCATATTTCCAGTAAGTTGTAGTTTTTTCCGATAAGTGTTTTCGTAAACTATGTTCGGGAGACTTTACCTTTACATAGAACCGAAAGGTTAAAACTTGACTTAAAACAAAGGAATCGGGATATTCTTTACGAAGGAAATTAGAGCTTTTCCCAGATATGGTCTGAACCTAGTCTAAAACTGCCCAAATGCTCAAAATTGCATTCATTGGGTGCAAGTATGGATAAAAAAGCTTCGCTATTTTTATTTCGATAGAGGTGATAGGTTTCCCCAACGATGGGTTGAAACGAAAACTTAGCCGCGTAAACCAAATTATTGTATTCATAACGCTCCATTAATTGCTGATACTGCTCTTTAACCTCATCAAATTCGGCTTTTAGCGAACTATTTACTTTTCGAATGTTACTATTTTTCCAAGGGGAGAGATTGTTGGATTGTATCTTCGGTGAGCTTAGACTAGTGGCATAGGGTTTAAGGAAAGCATCATATTCTTGTTCTTCTTCGTTGAATACAATATTATCCGGTTTTTTCTTTTTCATACCCCAAAAATACAACCTCTACTGAAATTGTTGGGAAGAAAAGAAATATTCAGAGCTTTTAGGTCAGTGAAGACTCACAGTGCAAAACTGGGATTTTCCAAACAGCCGAACTCTATTTTTTGCGGCAAGCTTATAAATAGTGTCTCTTAAGAATCTAGGGGCCAAGCTCAATATTATAGCTGATGAACGCCAAGCAGGGATTTTTGCGATGATTCTCAAAAAACCGTCCGAAAGTGTATGAACCCCTTTTTCATCTAACAAAACAACAGTTTCTAGAGTTTCGGTTTCAAAACCATGGTTTCTTAAAATTTCTTGACCGTAAGCGGATTGAAAGGGTACAAAATCGAAGATGTCTGTATGGGTATTGCTCAACAACCATCCCACAACACCATTGCACAGGTTGCATTCTCCATCAAATATTATTGTATTTTTTTCCATATCCCAAGCTGTTAATACCACTTAGTTCGGAATAGTACGGTCTTCATTTCAAAGAAGTCAAGTGGAAATAAGAAGTTTTGGAAAAGTTTATGATTTTAGAGGTACTCCAAAACACGTTCCAATGCCATGCCCCGAGATCCCTTAATTAAGAGGTTGCCTTTTTGTATGGGATGCGATTCGATATAGGTCTTCAATTCTTCAAAGGTTTGAAATTTTGGGAACGACGTTTGGACCTCATAAAAGTGATTTCCTACGAGCAAAACGTTTGTAAAACCTAAAGCTTGTGCTAAGTCTGCAATGGCTTGATGCTCTTCTCGAGCTACTTCGCCTAGTTCAAACATATCTCCTAAAATTAGATAAGAATCTGAATTTTTTATCTGGTCAAAACTGTGTATGGCCATACTCATACTGGTGGGGTTGGCATTATACGCGTCCAAAATGATTTCTATTTCCTTCTTCTTAATGATTTGGGAACGATTATTCTCTGGGGAATACGACTCCAAAGCAGATTTAATATCTTCTAAAGGCACATTGAAGTACTTGCCCATAATAATTGCTGCACAACAGTTGGTAAAATTGTAGGCTCCGGTAAGTTGAGTGGAGATTGTAGTTGTTTCGACCTCAATTTTTACAAAGGGATTGCCTTCTATCAACTGGATTTGAAAGAAATGAGGGTCTGAAGCGCTATATCCCATTTTTTTTACATAAGTGCCCAGTTTATCCAATTGGATGGGATCATCCGCATTCATGAAAATATATTTGCCATTTTCAGTGAGGTAATCGTATAGTTCGCTTTTGCCTTTTATAACCCCTTCAACGCCTCCAAAACCTTCAAGATGGGCCTTTCCAAAGTTCGTTATATAACCAAAATCCGGTTGAGCGATAGTACTTAAAAATGCGATTTCCTTCTGATGGTTGGCGCCCATCTCGACTACTGCGATTTCTGTATCATTCTTTATGGAAAGTAAGGTAAGTGGCACACCAATATGGTTGTTGAGGTTACCCTGTGTAGCTATGGTCCGGTATTTTTTTGAAAGTACACTGGCAATCAGCTCCTTGGTAGTTGTTTTCCCATTGCTTCCGGTTAATGAGATGATTTTGGCGTTATTTTGATTTCTATGGTAGGTCGCCAGAGCTTGAAGGGTTTCCAATACATTGTCCACTAAGATATGCTTATCGGAGACTTTGAATTTTTCCTCGTCTATGATTGAATATGAAGCACCTTTTGCCAAAGCTTGTTCGGCAAAAGTGTTCCCATTAAAGTTTGGTCCCTTTAGAGCAAAAAACAAACAGTTCGGATTGATTTTCCTTGTATCTGTACTTACTTCAGGGTGCTTTAAAAATATTTGGTATAGTTCAGTTATCTCCATAATTCGAAGATAAAAAAAGCCCCGATGATGTATCGGGGCTTTTTTGCTATTTATTGGTATTTTTTTACCTCGCCTTTTTGTGGCGTACTGTTTTGTTTTTTGATTTTGACTTGGAACCTACTCTGGACATAGCACATCGGAAACCGATATCATCAGTGGCCATATATTGTGGTAAGTATCTACGTTGTGCTGGATCTAGCCAAAAAGCTCTGTCTCTCCAAGAACCACCTTTGTAAACTCGCACCTCGTCGTTAATCAATGAAGTTCTATAATTGGAAGTGTCATATTGACGTAGTAGCTTCCCGGTAGAATCTCTTTCTACTTTATGCTTTGGTGAATCATACATTTTACGGTTATCCGTTTCATCGCTAAAGCGTTGGAAAAATCTTGAAGATCCTGGGTCTCCATCACGGTACCCGCGATTATCACTGGAGGAGAAATTCGTTCTTAAGTAGGTTTCTTCGTCGCCTACAGGGACTTCTTTAATTTCTCCCGGTAGATTAACCGCTACAACTTTACCATTAGGTAGAGTATCATAGACAATCTCGTCTCTCAAAATTTCTACTTTACCATCTTCACCTATAGCTTTTTTCAAGTAAACATTACCTCGGTAGTAGTTAAAATCACTGATTTCATCATCCACAATAGGTCTATATACATCAGCAACCCACTCAGATACGTTACCGGCCATATCATAAAGACCAAAGTCATTTGGTTTGTATGATTTTACCTGCGCGGTAATATCTGCACCATCGTCAGACCAACCTGCAATTCCTCCGTAATCTCCTTTTCCTTGCTTGAAGTTAGCCAATTGGTCACCGCGTCCTACGCGTTGCCCATTTCTGGTATAGTCACCTTCCCAAGGATATTTCTTTCTACCTCTATAGTTGTTATATTCTCTAGAACCAATTAAAGCTTGCGCAGCATACTCCCATTCGGTTTCTGTAGGAAGTCTATATTCTGGCTGAATTACACCACTACTTCTCTTTGCGAATGTATTGATGGAATCTTTCTTTTGTTTCCCTTGTAGTGAATCAATTTGCCCACCGTACACAGATTCTGGATTATTCAGGTAAGCCTCTGTACTGAATGTACCTCCAATTTCACCATTCAAAACTTGGTATTTAGCATCTTGTGCCAAGAAACCTTCGCGCTCAAGCATAGCTTCGTTAACCCTGTCTGTTCTCCATTCAGCATATTGGGAAGCTTGAACCCAATTTACTCCAACTACAGGATATTCAGCATAAGCTGGATGTCTTAGGTAATTGTTAGTCATGGTCTCGTTGAAGCCCAATCTATTTCTCCATACCAAAGTATCAGGAAGAGCTCCTTTGTAGATATTGGCATAATTTGGATTCTCAGGAGGATAAACCGCCTTTAAATAATCCAAGTATTCCAAATACATGACATTGGTAACCTCTGTTTCGTCCATATAAAATGACTGCACGTGTTGTTGCGTAGGCGTATTGTTCCAATCGTGCATAATGTCGTCTTGCACTTTACCTTTGGTAAACGTACCACCTTCAATAAACACGGTTCCTGGAGGGGTCTCTTGTTCCTTGAAGTCAGAATTATACTGGAATCCTCCTTCTTTAGCATTTATCTTCCATCCCGTGGCTCTCGAAATATTCTTAGATGAGGATGATGACTTTTTACAACTGGAAATACCTCCAATTATAACAGCACAAGAAAGTACAACTTTGATAAGATGTTTTTTCATAATTTGGGCTTGAGTACTTTTTTATTCAAGGGTTTGCACCCTTTCCTACTTCAATTTGATTTTAATTTTACTATCCTAGAACGAAAGAATGACCATTATATTTTATAAAACTGGATAATAACAGACATTTCTTTTCTGGATTTGTAGACAAAACGACAGGTTTAGAAAATTAGTATAGCAAATATGTGTTTTAACGCTCACTTTGTTTACCTTTCCGAAGAGCTTTCCTACATTCTTTTTTTGATTTAGTCTGGATTTGGTCAAAAAAAGGGTTGGTATCACAAGAATTTAGAGAAAAGTTCGTTTACATGTAATATGCTATATTAGGTTTTAGGGTGTTATAGCCCCAAATTTTTAACGCTAAAAACTAAAAATGAGGAAGTTACTATTGGCGGCAATTGTTTTAATTGCTGCACAAGTTAAAGCACAACAAGAAAGGGCAATAACCACTGCTGTACCTTTTTTGACAATTGCTTCAGATGCCCGTGCCGCAGGTATGGGTGATATGGGAGTCGCTACTACTTTCGACATTTTCTCTCAACAATGGAATCCGGCAAAATTTGCGTTCGCTACCCAAAAAAGTGGTGTGGCAGCTAGTTTTACGCCGTATTTGGAAACCATTGTGAACGATGTATCCCTTTTGAATGCTAGTTACTACAATAAAATAAATGATCAGAGTGCTTTCGCGTTTTCTGTTCGTTATTTTGGATTGGGTGAAATAGAGCTCAGACAAACAATAGATGAGGAAGCTACCCTGGTTAATCCAAATGAATTTGCCATTGACGGTTCGTATTCCTTAAAGTTGAGCCCAACCTTTTCCATGGCAGTAGCGGGTAGATTTATTAGTTCCAATCTTAGATTTCAGGATGCAACACAGGATTCTCAAGCAGCAAATGGTTTTGCTGTTGATGTTGCCGGTTTTTATCGCTCTAGAGAAATAGCGTATAATAGTTTTGATGGAAGATGGAGAGCTGGATTCAATATCCAAAATATTGGAAACAAAATACAATATGATGCGGGAGGGCAGGAAAACTTTTTGCCAACTAATTTAAAGTTAGGAGCTGGTTTTGACTTTATATTCGACCAAGACAATGTTTTAGGTCTCTACACCGAGTTCAATAAATTATTGGTTCCAACGCCACGCGATTTCAACGGCGATGGTATTATCGGACCAGAAGATAACGACGAGTACCAGCAAATCGGCTTTTTAAGTGGTGCCTTTGAGTCTTTTGGAGATGCCCCTGACGGATTCAGTGAAGAACTCCAGGAAATTACTTGGGCTTTGGGTGCGGAATACAGATTCCAAGAAGCCTTTATGTTGCGTGGTGGATATTTTAACGAGAGCGAAGAAAAAGGAGCGAGACGATTTTTTACGCTAGGTGCTGGATTTAAGTTCAAGGCAGCGCAAATCGATTTGTCCTATCTCTTCTCAACCTCCCAGGTTCGAAACCCTCTAGAGAACACATTGCGATTCTCGCTTTCCTTCAATTTTGGAGAAGAATATCTAAACGACTAAGAATTATTCATAAATGAATTTTTGAAAACCTGCACATTGGCAGGTTTTCTTATTTTTGGTACCACAGTCCTTCACTTTATGAAAAAACAACATATTGGTTTTGAGCTTGAAATTTATGAAGGAATAGAGGAGTTGCCCGCCTCGGAAAAAAGACTTTTGGAAAAAGCCATTTCAGCTCGAAAGAATGCATATGCTCCTTATTCAAATTTTCAGGTTGGTGCCGCTGTTCTAATGGAAAATGGGGAAGTGGTCATCGGAAACAATCAAGAAAATGCTTCCTACCCTTCTGGACTTTGTGCGGAAAGGGTAGCCGTCTTTCAAGCGGGAGCAATTTATCCCGGTGTAGCTATTTTGGCCATAGCAATAAGTGCAGCGTCCAACAACTATGTTTTGGATGCTCCAGCAGGACCATGTGGTAATTGCAGACAGGCTATTTTGGAATATGAAATCAAACAGAATTCCCCAATAACCCTATTACTTCGAGGACAAGAAGGTCCGGTGTACAAGTGCAGTTCTTTAAAGGACATTTTACCCTTATCCTTCGGTAATTCTTTTTTAGGTGATTCTTAAAGTGTAAATCTTTTCACAAAAGATTTATATATGTATTTTTGCTTTCCTCTACTATTGGGGAAATTCAATTAATTCAACCATTGATGAAAAAGATTACCAAGGAAATATATTTAAAATGGTATGAGGACATGTTGTTCTGGAGAAAGTTCGAGGACAAATTGGCCGCCGTATATATTCAACAAAAAGTTAGAGGATTTCTCCATTTATATAATGGCCAAGAAGCTGTATTGGCAGGTTCTTTACATGCCATGGATTTGACCAAAGACCGAATGATTACGGCTTACCGGAATCACGTTCAGCCCATCGGGATGGGAGTGGACCCCAAAAGGGTAATGGCGGAACTCTATGGTAAGGTGACAGGGACTTCCCATGGTATGGGAGGTTCTATGCATATTTTTTCCAAAGAACATCGTTTTTATGGAGGTCATGGTATTGTGGGAGGTCAAATACCCTTAGGGGCTGGGTTGGCTTTTGCAGATAAGTATTTCAAAAGAGATGCGGTTACGTTATGCTATATGGGTGATGGTGCAGTTCGTCAAGGTTCATTGCATGAAGCCTTTAACTTGGCTATGTTGTGGCAGCTGCCGGTCGTTTTCATCTGTGAAAACAATGGGTATGCCATGGGAACATCTGTTGCTAGAACGTCATATTCCACAGATATTTGGAAATTAGGATTAGGTTATGAAATGCCTTGTGGACCTGTAGATGGGATGGACCCAGCTATAGTTGCAAAAGAAGTTGATAAAGCCATTGAAAGAGCAAGAACAGGTGGAGGGCCCACATTCTTGGAAATGAAAACATATCGCTACCGTGGTCACTCAATGTCGGATGCCCAGCATTACAGAACTAAGGAGGAGGTAGAAGAATACAAGAAAATCGACCCCATTACTCAGGTCAAAGATGTGATTCTTGAGAAAGGATATGCTACGGAAGAGGAAATCAAGGTGATGGATAAACGAGTTAAGGATTTGGTTTCGGAATGTGAGAAATTTGCTGAGGATTCGGATTTCCCTCCGATTCAACAGTTGTACGATACTGTATACGAACAAAAAGACTATCCATTTTTACAACATAAACTTTAAGTAAATGGCAGAAGTAATTAATATGCCAAGACTGAGTGATACCATGGAGGAAGGAACCGTGGCAAAATGGCTCAAAAAAGTAGGGGATAAGATAGAAGAAGGTGATATTCTTGCCGAGATAGAAACGGATAAGGCTACCATGGAATTTGAATCCTTCCATGAGGGAACCCTTCTTCATATAGGAATTGAAGAAGGCGATGGTGCTCCGGTAGATTCTCTTTTGGCAATAATCGGAGAAGAAGGTGAAGACATTTCAGCACTTCTTAATGGAAGTGGTGGTACAGCTCCAGCTCCTGCAGAGCAATCTGTGGTAGTTGAAGAGACGAAAGAGGTTGTAGAAACTGCTCCAGCTTCGGCTGCTGCTATTCCTGAGGGGATTGAGATAATCAATATGCCCCGATTGAGCGATACCATGGAAGAAGGTACAGTCGCTGCTTGGCTGAAGAAAGTAGGAGATGAGGTTGAAGAAGGAGATATTCTTGCGGAAATTGAAACGGACAAGGCCACCATGGAGTTTGAGTCGTTTTATTCTGGAACCCTGCTGCACATCGGTATTCAAGAAGGAGAAGGTGCTCCGGTAGATTCCCTTTTAGCAATAATTGGTCCAGCTGGAACTGATGTTAGTGCTGTGCTAAATGCACCTGCAGGAACTACAACTAGTGCTGATAGTCCAGCTGAAACTTCAAAAGAGGAAGCCAAACCTCAAGAACCTGCTCCCGCAGCAGAAACAGTAACCGTCAACGATGGGCAACGAGTGTTTGCTTCGCCTTTGGCTAAAAAGATTGCCGCCGAAAAGGGAATCAATATTTCAGAGGTAAAAGGTTCTGGAGATAACGGAAGAATAGTCAAACGAGATATTGAAAACTTCCAACCATCGCAACAAAGCGCACCAGCCCCTGTTTCAGCCCCTGTTGAACAAGCTGCTCCCGCCGCCGCTCCAATTAGTTTGCCAGTGGGAGAAGAAGGAGTGGAGGAAGTAAAGAATTCTACCATGCGTAAGGTAATCGCCAAGCGTTTGGGAGAATCCAAGTTCTCAGCTCCACATTATTATCTTACCATTGAGGTAGATATGGGCAATGCTAAAGCGTCTCGTGCTCAAATAAACAGTTTGCCAGATACTAAGGTCTCTTTTAATGATATGGTGCTAAAAGCTTGTGCCATGGCTTTAAAAAAGCACCCTCAGGTGAATACCACTTGGAATGGAGATACAACAGTGTACAAACACCATGTTCACATGGGCGTGGCTGTAGCGGTGGACGAAGGATTGGTTGTTCCTGTAATCAAGTTTGCAGACCAATTGACCCTAACCCAAATAGGCGCATTGGTAAAGGACTTGGCAGGTAGGGCCCGTTCGAAGAAGATAAAACCTGACGAAATGGAGGGCAGTACGTTCACCGTATCTAATTTAGGAATGTTCGGCATTCTTGAGTTTACTTCCATTATCAATCAACCTAACTCCGCAATTTTATCAGTTGGAGCTATTGTTGAGAAACCCGTTGTCAAGAATGGTGAAATCGTAGTTGGAAGCACCATGAAAGTGACGTTGGCTTGTGATCATAGAACCGTGGATGGTGCAACAGGAGCACAGTTCTTACAAACCCTTAGGGCTTATTTAGAAAATCCAGTGACTATGCTGGCATAGTTTCATGTTATAACAATTTTGAAAAGCATCCCCTTAAGGATGCTTTTTTTATCTTTAAAAAAATCGTCAATATAGATATATGAAAAGTACCATTGGCCTTTTAGCAATTCTTTTTGCCATGAATTGTGGTCCTTCTAAAGAAGCTACAAGTCAAGCTATACCTGAACCTTCTGGCCCAGAAGGTCTTAAAGCTAAAAGAAATATAGATGAGAATGCAGATCCTGAGATTGCCCAATTCACCAGTTCGGAAAAGGTGAAAGAAATTATGGGCTTTTTAGCATCAGATGAACTAAAAGGTCGAGATTCGGGTAGTGAAGGAATTGAAATGGCTGCTAAATATATCGAGGACTATCTTCAATCTAATCAGGTATCTCCATATTATAAATCCTACAGAGATACATTGACCAATTTCAAAAAGACATCTTACAATGTTCTTGGTATGGTTGAAGGGTCAGACCCAGAATTGAAGAAGGAATTCATCATAATAGGGGCGCATTATGACCATATTGGCATTATTAAAATAGAGAATGGCGATGCCATCGCAAATGGTGCTAATGACAACGCCTCAGGAACCACTTCGGTTATGGAACTCGCCCGATATTTCGGTACGAAAAAAACAAACAAAAGGAGTTTGATTTTTGCATTGTTCAGTGCCGAGGAAAAGGGGTTGTTGGGTTCAAAGCATATGGCAAAAAACATGAAAGAGGAAGGCCTTAACTTATATTCCATGATTAATTTTGAAATGACTGGTGTTCCTTTGCGCGGAAAGGATTATCTCGTGTACATCACGGGATACAATTTGTCCAACTTAGCCGAGGTCAGCAATACGTATGCAAATGAAAATTTGGTGGGATACCTCCCTACTTCCAAAGAATACAACTTATTTCAACGCTCTGATAATTACCCTTTTTATCAACAGTTCGGAGTCCCATCCCATACATTTTGTACGTTTGACTTCACGAATTTTATGTTCTATCATCGGGTAGGGGATGAAAATGAGCTTATGGATTTTGGGCATATGGCCACTTTAATCAACAAACTTATTCCCGTTGTTGAAGGTATTACCAATGCCCCAACGCAGGTAGTTAAGTTAAATTAATCAACAAGTCATTTCGACCGAAAGGGAGAAATCCAATGATTTCTCATCCTTTTCAAAAGATTCGAAATGACTGTATCATTTGACACAAAAAATGGCAAATATTATTATTACCGGAACTAGTAGAGGAATTGGATTTGAACTGGTCAAACTATTTGCCAATGAAGGACATCAGGTCTTAGCTCTTTCGCGTAATGCGCAGCCTGTTTTAGATCTAAAATTACCAAACATACAGGCCTTTCCATTTGATTTGGGCCATCCAGATGATTTCATCCAATTGACAAATGCCCTCAAAGATTGGTCGTCTGTTGATGTACTTATCAATAATGCCGGAAGTTTTTTGAACAAACCTTTGCTTGAGACAAGTATTGAGGATTTTAAAAATGTCTATGACGTCAATGTTTTTGGGGTCGCTGAAGTGACTAAAACGGTGCTTCCAAAAATGAATCGAAAAGGTCATGTGGTTACTATAAGTTCCATGGGTGGAATACAAGGTAGTCTCAAATTCCCAGGATTATCGGCTTATAGTTCTAGTAAGGGAGCGGTGATTACGCTAACTGAGTTATGGGCTGAAGAATTTAAAGAAACAGGCCCGAGTTTCAATGTGTTGGCCATTGGTGCTGTCCAAACGGAAATGTTGGCAGAGGCCTTTCCAGGATATGAAGCTCCGGTTACCGCGGTGGAAATGGCGACATATGTCAAAAACTTTGCCCTAACCGCGCATCAATTTTACAATGGGAAAATACTTCAGGTTAGCAATAGTACTCCATAAATAACTATTCTTTTTCTTCTGTATTTGCCTTATACAGGTCTATCGCCTTAGTATACTTGATGGCACCTTCAACAGTTTGGTCGTACAAGAAGCCATTGAGTTCTTTATGATTGATATCTACAAAATTGACCAACTTGGACCGGACGGAATCCCATCGTTTAGCATTGAACACCAAATAATCATCAATGACTACACTATCGATTTTGCCTTTATGGAATGTCATAGTCTCTTGAGTTATTATGGGTTCACCATTCAGAAATAGAATTCGAGGACAACTTTTGGAAATTTTGGCCTTTACCTTTCCATCAACTTCTTCAATATCTAGAATTTTGTAGGTCGGTCCGAAGACCGAGTCCCAACGTTGAAGTTCCATGTATCCCTTTTTGGAGTACGCAGTCTCATACACAATTTCCTTACTGATTACGCTATCAGCGAGCAAAGATGGCAGGGTTTCAAAATCAGATTGGTCCAGTACTTTGTAATACGTTTTTGCGGTTTCAAGAGGCGGTGTGCGCGTATTGCACCCCATTAAACCAAGGAGTATGAATAAGAATAATGATGGAAAGCATTTTTTCATGGAGAATAAAGGTAGATGATAATCTGTAAACCCCTAATTTTGGATACGTGAACGCTACATTAAGCAAATACTTACCTGAGAGAGCTGTGGAACCGTGTTTTGAACTTATCAAAGCTCATGGAGTTCATTTAAAAATTGTAAACCATAGGGTTACGCGGCATGGAGATTATCGAAAATTGTCAAATGGCGGTCATCAGATTACCGTAAATGCCTCTTTGAATGCATATCGATTTTTGATTACTCTGGTGCATGAAATAGCGCATTTGGTCGCGTTTGAAAAGTATGGACGTTATATTAAACCCCATGGCGTGGAGTGGAAACGTACCTTTCAACAGTTGATGCTCCCATTTATTAGACCTGAAATTTTTCCTTCGCAGCTGTTGCCCATAATAGCAAATCATTTTAAAAACCCAAAAGCAAGCAGTAGTACGGATGCTAGATTATCGATAGCACTCAAGGCTTTCGATACCGAGGAAAGAAAAAACAACTATGTATTTGAATTACCCTTTGGAAGTACCTTTCGATTGTACAATGGCAAAACCTATAAAAAAGGTAAGAAAAGAATTAAACGCTATGAGTGCGTAGAATTGGGCACGGGAAAAGTATATTTGTTTCAGCCCAATGCAGAGGTTGAATTAATAAAATAATCTGTTCTCCGCGCTATGCGGAAGCGCAAAGCAGGAATGACAAAGTAGAACCAACATGAACAAAAACTATTATGCCATTTTGATGGCCGGGGGCGTGGGCTCACGCTTCTGGCCAGTGAGTACTTCCTCATATCCCAAACAATTTCATGATATGTTGGGTACCGGGAAAACACTTATTCAAAAAACATTTGACCGACTTAACCAGTTCGTCCCCACGGAAAATATCCTGATTCTTACCAATGAGCGCTATAACGATTTGGTTTTGGAACAATTACCTATGGTAAAACAAAATCAAGTAGTACTAGAACCAGCTATGCGAAACACTTCACCCTGTATATTATATGCGTCGTTAAAGATTCAAAAAATGAATCCTAATGCGGTTATGATAGTGGCTCCAAGTGATCACTGGATTGAGGATGAGGAGGCTTTTGCGAATGATGTAAAGATTTGTTTTGACAAGTGCGAAAAAGAGTCTGCCCTTTGTACATTGGGTATTCGACCCACCTTCCCTAACACAGGCTTTGGCTATATCGAATTTGAAAAAGAAGGTGACGAAAACCTAAAGAAAGTGTCTCAGTTTAGAGAGAAACCTGATTATGAAACCGCTAAAGAGTTTTTGAAGCAAGGAAATTTTTTGTGGAATGCAGGCATATTTATGTGGAGTGTGGAGACTATCGTTAATGCGTTTAAGGAATATCAACCCAGTCAGTTTGAGCTGTTTCAAAAAGGATATTCTTGCTACAATACCCCAGAAGAGAACGCATTTATCAGGGAAAATTATCCTAAGGCGGAAAACATATCCATTGATTATGCTATCTTGGAACAATCCCAATCCATTTATACCTTACCTGCCAGCTTTGATTGGAACGATTTGGGAACCTGGGGTGCGTTATACGATAAACTCGAAAAAGATGATGCTGAAAATGCAGTGGTTAATTGCAAAACCATTCTGGATAATGCCCAAAACAATATGATACGTACTTCGTCGGATAAAATAGTAGTCGTTGACGGTCTGGAAGATTATATTATTGTTGATAAGGAAGACGTGTTACTGATTTACCCCAAATCAAAACAACAAGACATAAAAAAGGTACTTGGTGCGGTGAAAACAAAATTTGGGGAACAGTATACATAATGTATGAGTACTAACTTATTTAAGGAGGATGAAAACCCCTCAGAAGCAAACTCAGAGGAGGTAAAAAAAGATTTTAAGGGACTTTTGGGGAGTATCCGTAAGTTTTCGCTTGAACTTTTGGAAATCAGGAGCAATACCGACCCAGTAGCCACAAGGGAATCCATTATTGCCGATATTCCTTTTAAAGGGCATACCTCTTGGATTTTGATTTGCTCAATTTTTATAGCTTCCATTGGGCTTAATGCCAATTCCACAGCAGTTGTCATTGGAGCGATGTTAATTTCTCCACTAATGGGTCCTATTTTGGGCATGGGTATGTCTTTAGCAATTAATGACGTAGACCTTCTGAGACGTTCCTTAAAGAATTTTTTAGTGATGGTGGTGTTGAGTGTGCTTACAGCTTACTTATTCTTCGCGTTTTTCCCCTTAAGAGATGAGTCTTCTGAACTTTTGGCTCGAACCAAACCGGACATTCGAGATGTACTCATTGCATTTTTCGGTGGATTGGCACTAGTCATCGCACGGGCTAAAAAAGGAACCATTGCCAGTGTGATTTTTGGTGTGGCCATTGCGACAGCACTCATGCCACCTTTGTGTACCGTTGGTTTTGGTTTAGCTATTGGCAAGCCAGGGTACGCACTTGGAGCCATGTATCTGTTCACTATTAATACCATATTTATCGGTCTGGCCACTTTTTTGGTTATCAAGTATTTGCGTTTTCCAATGGTGCGCTATGCGAATTCCAGAAGACGAAGGCTTATTGCTCGTGTTGCTTCAATAGTAGGTTTGGCGGTCATGATTCCCGCAGGATTTACATTCTATAATGCGTTGCAGGAAAGCAGATTTTCTGCCGATGCGCAACGTTTTGTCAATAGTGAGCTGGAAGGTTTGCCTAATGCATCCTACCTGAAACGGAATGTGAATGTGGCGTACAACCCAGATGGGGAAAGTAGAATTGAGCTATTTTCTTTTGGAGAATATCAGATTCCAGAGTCGACATTGCAGATTTTGAATTCGCAATTGGTAGATTATTCTGGACTAAAAAATACAATCGTTACGATAAATCAGTCCAAAAACAGCAGCTTGGATGAGCTGAAATATATGCAGGCGGTAAGGGAACGGGATTCTCTGGACCTAGTAGGCCGAACGGCGCAAATCACATTTTTGGAAAACAAGGTTAGGGAGCTTACGGCCTTGGAAAAAATGAAAATCCCCTTTCAAGAAATAGTTTCGGAAGCTAAAGTCAATTATGATGCTCTTAACTCCATAGGCTTTGCGTACCAAATTCAAACGGATTTTAACAAGACAGACACCATCCCTGTATTTGAGGTCAAATGGAATGAAAATCTTAAGAATAAAGAAAAAACCGCTGCTCACAACAAACTATCTGAATGGTTAAAACTGCGATTGCAAGATTCGACAGTGGTGGTACGTATGGCCAAATAATGAGGATAAGGGTCTAGTTTCTTTCCTCAATGTACATTTGCCTTACCTTCTTGAAGAGTTCTGAAGAGTAGACAAAATTCGTTACAGCTTCATTGTCCGTTTTAAAGATTTCTTTGTTCGTACCCTCCCATTCCTTGTATCCGTTTTTGAGGAAAATAATTTTCTCTCCTATTTCCATTACGGAGTTCATATCGTGTGTATTGATTACTGTGGTGATATCGTATTCCCGTGTAATTTCCTGAATCAAGTTATCAATCAAGATTGCTGTTTTTGGGTCCAAACCTGAATTAGGTTCATCACAGAATAGGTATTTGGGATTCATCACAATGGCCCGGGCAATAGCTACCCTTTTTTTCATACCTCCTGATATTTCAGAAGGAAACTTTTTATGGGCGTCAACCAAATTGACGCGCTCTAGTACGAAGTCCACTCTATCCTTCATTTCCGATTTGGACTGTTTGGTAAACATTTCCAAAGGAAACATGACATTACCTTCAACGGTCATGGAATCAAAAAGCGCACTTCCTTGGAATACCATCCCCATCTCTTGCCGTAAATCCCTGCGCTCATTTATGGAAAGCTCGGAATAGAACTGCCCATTATAACAAATCTGACCTTGCTCTGGTTCAAAAAGTCCAAGAAGACATTTAAGAAAGACTGTTTTACCCGAGCCACTTTGCCCAATTACCAAGTTGGTCTTCCCTTTGTCAAAACTTGTGGTAATTCCCTTCAATACATGGGTGTCTCCAAACGACTTGTGTATGTCTTCAACCTGAATCATTAGCCCAAAAGCAATTGCGTTAGAATATAGTTTAAAATGATAATGACCACACTAGTCCACACAAAGGATGTGGTGCTTGCTTTTCCTACTTCCAAAGCACCTCCCTTCATATAAAAACCATGATACGAGGGTATGGTAGCAATCACAAAAGCAAAAACAACCGTTTTTATAAAAGCATAGGTCACATGAAAAGGAATGAAGTCAAGTTGAAGCCCTTTTACGAATTCCCCACTTGGAGCATACCCTCCAAAAGCCCCAGCAATCCATCCACCAAAAATACCAACATACATGGCAAGTGCCACTGCAAATGGATACATTAACATGGCAATGATTTTGGGAAAAACTAAATAATTTAATGAGTTGACCCCCATTACCTCAAGTGCATCAATCTGTTCTGTCACCTTCATGGTCCCAATACTGGAAGTTATATATGAACCTACTTTTCCAGCCATGATTATGGAGGTGAAAGTAGGAGCAAATTCCAAAATAACAGATTGCCTGGTGGCAAAACCGATTAAACTTTTTGGGATAAGAGGGCTATTTAAATTGAGTGCTGTCTGAATGGTGACAACGCCTCCAATAAAAAATGAAATGAAAATAATGATGCCCAGAGACCCGAATATCAACTCGTCAATTTCCTTAAGAATCAGGGACCTCATGATTGGCCATTTGGTTGGTTTTTTGAAAACCTCCCAAACCATGATGAAGTATCTTCCAATCGCTTCCAGATAGTTCATGCGTTAAAAATAAGAATATTGCTTTGTATTTAACCGTCAATTAATTTTTAAAACTGGAATATTGGATAGCTTTGTCGTCATGTTTTAAAAAACCTTCTATGAAGAAAATTACCATTCTATTCCTTTTTACTCTGATTTATGGATGTCTAGGCATTCAGGCACAACGCAATAGGAAAAAAGTAGCTGAACCAAAACCTATTGAAGTTGCACAATCCCCCAAGTTGGTGGTAGGAATTATAGTGGACCAAATGCGGTATGATTATTTGACACGTTTTTGGGGTCATTACAGTGAAGGAGGATTTAAGCGTTTGGTGAAAGAGGGTTTCAACTGCAAGAACCATCATTTTAACTATGCCCCAACAAGTACGGGGCCTGGTCATGCTTCAGTTTACACAGGAACTACGCCAGCTACCCACGGAATTATAGGAAACAACTGGTATGATAAAAACCAAGACTTAGGAGTGTATTGTGCAGGAGATAGTCAATACACTAGTGTGGGAACTTCCTCCAATGCGGGTAAAATGTCACCACATCGAATGCTTTCCACCACGGTTACAGACCAATTACGTTTGCACACACAGAAACGCGGGAAGGTCATTGCCATTGCTCTGAAAGACCGAGGGGCAGTGCTTCCAGGGGGGCATATGGCCAATGCCGCCTATTGGTTTGAAGGTGGTGATGTAGGAAAATGGATAACAAGCACATTTTACATGACCCAACTTCCCCAATGGGTGCAGGACTTCAATGCATCCAATGCTATAAAGCAATATAAGAAAGAATGGAACACCTTAAAGGATATTAATCTTTACGTTGAAAGTGGTACTGATAACAATGCCTATGAAACGCCATTTGAGGATGAAGAAGCACCGGTATTTCCGCATAGTACGCCAAATCTGTTAAGCAAGGAAAAAGATTTTGAAATATTGAAGTATACTCCTTACGGAAATAGTATCACCACAGATTTTGCCTTAGAAGCTCTTGAAAAGGAAGACTTAGGAGTAGATGATGTTACTGATTTTTTGACCATTAGTTTTTCGAGTACGGATTATATAGGACATAAATATGGAGTGAATTCTAAGGAAATTCAGGACACCTATCTGCGACTGGATTTGGAGCTGGAGCGAATACTCAACACTTTGGACGAAAAGGTTGGGGTGGGGCAGTATACCTTGTTTTTGACTGCTGACCACGGAGCAGTCCAGGTACCAGCCTATTTAAGTGACCAAAAAGTACCATCAGGATATATTGACTTTAAAGGAATACGTGGAAAACTCAACGAATTCCTAAGATATAAATATGGTACAATTGATTTGGTAAAAAACATATCCAATTTTCAGGTCTTTTTAGACCGAAAAGTGATAGCGAATCTGGATATGGACTTAGCTGATGCACAGGAAGAAATCGCATTGGAGTTGCTAGGATATGATGATGTAAACCAAGTATACACTGCCTATCAAATGTGGAAAAACGAGTATACTTCTGGTATTCCCTATATTTTGCAAAAGGGGTATCACCAAAAACGTTCTGGAGATATTCTCTTTGTGCCTAAACCAGGTTTCGCCCAATATGGAAGAACCGGTTCCACGCATGGTACCCCTATGATTTATGATACACATGTGCCCTTATTATTCTTTGGTAATGGAATTAAGCAGGGCACCACGGTAAATCGAACTGAGATTCCCGATGTGGCCCCAACAATTTCTACTTTGCTGGGAATAGCATTTCCAAATGGTGCTACGGGGAAACCTATTGGCGAAGTATTAAAGTAGGGGGTGCTTAGAAAACCTTGGACCAAATACGTTCCCAACGGTATTTTCTGATAAACGTACCTTCTTTCCCAGAAACAAAACGCGAAGTTTTTTGAGACCATGCCTTAAGATACCCATAGATGGTTTGAAAGTATAGTTTGAGACTTTTTGCTTGCCATGCCATTTTCAGAGCAGCAATTTTGGTGAGTACAAGGCCATAACGCATTTTATAGAGCGCTTCGCCTTTGGCTTGAAAATTTTTTGTGCTGTATCCGTGTCCCGTTGGGCGCAAGTGTTTCACCTGTAATGAAGCATCTGTGTGTGTTTCAAAACCATGAAATTTAGCTAAAAGCATATCAACAGTATCCCAACCCACTCCTGGGCGTAATCCTCCTATTTTATCAAAACAGGCTCTGAAGTAGAGTTTTATAGGACCGCGAATATGGGATGGGTCCGATATGTTTTCATAAACCCATGTGTCTCCCTTTTCAATATACAACAGCCCACTGCACATACCCAGTTTCCAATTGCTTTGAAAGTGATTGAGAATTACTTCAAAATAATTTGGGGGAAGAATAATATCTGCGTCAAACTTTCCAATTAAATCAAATTCGGAGGTATGTTTTAATCCAAAATTGAAAGTGTCTACCACTTTCTTCCCTGGAACATGTTCGTCTTGGGATTTACGTTGAATTACCTTAATCCAATCTCTTTTCCCCGCATATTTCAATGCAATTGAATATGTACCATCACTTGAATTATCATCAACAATAATGAGTTCATCCGGAGTGTGGGTTTGACCGACGAAAGAATCCAAGCATTTGGAAAGAAATGCTTCTTCATTATGAGCAGGAATGATGATGGTTATTCGCATGAATTAGCGTTCAGCGTAAACAATATAATATCTATTTGTGAACCATCTTAACAAGGGTCTAATCCCAATTTTTTTTGTAGGGTTTGTCCATTTTGCGGTATCCTTGATTTTCCATCCGGATTTTTCCAACAACCAATCAAATTGCCAATCTTCAAATTCATGGTAATGCCGGTCCCAAGGGTCCGTTTTGCTTCTATAGGCCGAAGAGAACCATAACCGCATTGGAATACTGGCCACAAGTTTTTGTGCTTTAATCTCCTTAAGCACATTAAAAGGCGAAACTAAGTGTTCAAAAATTTCAAACGCAGTTACTACATCAGCATTGGAGCCTTTTACATTCTCAAAATCAATGTCCAAATCTTCGCCGTTGGTATTCTCTACGGCATATCCATGGGCTGCCATAATCTCCGTAAAAGGATTCTCTACCCCTAAATCTAAGATAGATTCAGAAGTGGAAATGTGTTTTTGTAAAAAGGATAGGGTGTGCTTGTATCTTTTGTTGGGAAAGTTATTCTCGTACATTTAATATCGATAAACGATGGCATTGATATTCATACCAGCGCCAACGCTTGCAAAGATAACAACATCTCCTGGCTTTATGTCATGTTCTTCCAATTGGCCCTTACGGACCAAATCAAATAAGGTTGGAATTGTGGCCACGGAACTGTTCCCCAACTTATGGATGCTCATGGGCATGATATCCTTCGGAACATCTTTACCATAGATTCTATAAAAGCGTTTTATAATAGCTTCATCCATTTTTTCGTTGGCTTGGTGGATGAAAATCTTCTTCACTTCATCAATGGTTACACCACTGTCTTCTAAACAATCGGCCATGGCTTTTGGGACGTAGGTACAGGCAAATTCGTAAATTTTACGTCCGTGCATTTTAATGTAGCGTGTATCTGAACAACCTTCTTCATTATAGGTTTTGTCAAAAAATAGAAAATACGCTTCCCCGTTTGCATGTGTAACCGAGGCGTGGCTTAAAATCTCTCCAGAAGCATTGCTCTCTATTATAGCTGCACCGGCACCATCAGAATAGATCATGCTGTCCCTATCATGTTTGTCAATTATCCTGGATAAGGTTTCGCCACCAATAACCAAACATTTTTTGGCCATGCCACTCTTAATAAAAGCGGAGGCTTGAATAACACCTTCAATCCACCCGGGGCAACCAAAAATGGTATCGTAAGCTACACATTTTGGATTTTTAATTTGGAGTAGATGTTTTACTCGGGTTGCCAAACTGGGTAGGGTGTCTCCTTGAACTTTTCCTGCTGACAAATCCCCAAAATTATGAGCGAAAATGATATAATCCAGTTCCTCCTTGTCAATTCCTGCATTTTCAATTGCTTTTTCGGCGGCCAAGTATCCTAAGTCTGAAGTTTTTAGTTCGGGTTTTGCATAGCGTCGTTCAGCAATACCTGTAATGGACTTGAATTTTTCGATGATGACCGTATTCTCAACATCAAAGGAAGCACCATTGGTCCCTAAAAAGTCATGTGCCAAAAAGTCTTCATTTTTTGTAATGATGGATGGAATATAACTTCCCGTTCCAGTGATACCTATCTTCATTTGGAGGTTTTAGACCTACAAGATAGCATAGAAGTTGTTCCTTATTATGCATGCATAGGATTTAGCATGATGTTCAGAATAAATTAATTGAAGGTTATGTAAAAGCAAAGCGAGGTAGTTTTAGCAACTACCTCGCTTTACGTCACTGTTTATGGTGGTTTAACTATACTTCAGCGTATGCTTCAATAGGCGCACAGGTACATATCAAATTACGATCCCCAAAGGCTTCATCTACCCTTCTTACTGTTGGCCAGAATTTGTTTTCGCCTACATATTCCAAAGGAAAAGCAGCCTTTTGTCTTGAATATGGGAATATCCAATTATCACTAGTAACCATCGCAAGGGTATGGGGAGCATTCTTCAGAACATTATCATGGTCCTCAGAGCTTGCTTCGTCTATTTCTTCCCGAATCGCCAACATGGCATCACAAAAACGATTTAATTCGGCCAAACTTTCACTTTCCGTGGGTTCAATCATAATAGTACCTGCAACAGGGAACGACACTGTTGGTGCATGGAAACCATAGTCCATCAATCTTTTTGCAATGTCAGTAACCTCTATGCCGTGGGCTTTGAAAGGTCGACAGTCGATAATCATTTCGTGTGCAGCTCTACCTCTTTCTCCGGTATACAGCACATCAAATTTTCCTTTAAGGCGGTCTTTAATATAATTTGCGTTGAGAATTGCAATCTTGGTCGCATCTGTAAGGCCTTTTGTACCTAACATTTTGATATAGCCGTAGGAAATCAAACAGGCCAACGAGCTTCCCCATGGCGCAGCTGAAATTGCGGTAATGGCTTGTTCACCACCTGTTGCGATAACAGGATTGGTAGGTAGGAAAGGCTTTAATTGCTCGGCAACACAAATTGGACCTACTCCAGGTCCGCCCCCACCATGTGGAATGGCAAACGTTTTATGAAGATTCAGGTGACAAACATCTGCTCCAATGGTAGCCGGATTAGTTAATCCAACTTGGGCATTCATGTTGGCTCCATCCATATAAACTTGACCTCCGTGGTCATGAATCAACTTTGTAATTTTTCTGATAGAAGATTCAAATACTCCGTGAGTAGAAGGATAAGTAACCATCAAGGCAGCAAGATTATCCGAGTGCAGAAGTACTTTTTCTTCCAAATCGGCTACATCAATGTTACCATGTTCGTCCGTCTTTGTCACTACTACTTTCATTCCGGCCATAACTGCAGAAGCAGGATTGGTTCCATGCGCTGAGGCAGGTATGATGCAAATATTTCGATGTTCTTCTCCCCTGAACTTATGATAGGCACGGATTGTCATTAGACCGGCATATTCACCTTGTGCTCCAGAGTTGGGTTGCAAGGAGGTAGCTGCAAATCCTGTAATGACATTCAACTGCGCTTCCAATTCCTTCAGAACAATTTGATATCCTTCTGCTTGTTCTACAGGAACAAACGGGTGAATATTGCCCCAATTGGCCCAACTTAAGGGTAGCATTTCTGAGGCAGCATTCAATTTCATGGTACAGCTTCCCAAGGAAATCATAGAGTGGTTCAATGCCAAGTCTTTTCGTTCCAACTTTTTGATGTAGCGCATCAATTCCGTTTCGGAATGATAGGAATTGAAAACTTCATGTTCCAAAAAAGGAGCTGTCCGGCAAAGAGAATCAGGGATACTGGATAATCCTCCTTTTTCCAAAGGAATAGTCTCTTTTCCTTTAAGTTCGGCAAAACAAGATATCAATGATTCTAAATCACTATTTGAGGTTGCCTCATTTAGTGAAATAGAAACTGTTTTTTCATCGATTATGTTTACGTTGATTTCACTATCCTCAAGGATGGTCTTTAGCTTTTGGCTATCACTTACTTTAAGTTGTATTGTATCGAAAAAGGCAGTGTTTTCTTGGGTATATTCTAATTTACCAAGAGTCTTAGCCAATCCTTTAGTTTGTGTATTCACCTTTTGCGCAATATAACGAAGGCCTTTCGGGCCATGGTATACAGCATACATCCCAGCCATAACGGCCAATAATACTTGGGCAGTACAAATATTTGAAGTCGCTTTGTCCCGTTTAATGTGTTGTTCCCTCGTTTGCAATGCCATACGCAACGCGCGATTGCCATCGGTATCTTTAGTCACTCCGATAATTCTTCCAGGAATGTTTCTCTTATAGTCTTCTTTGGTGGCAAAGAATGCAGCGTGTGGACCTCCATATCCGAGCGGAATCCCAAAACGTTGGGTTGTACCTACTACTACATCAACGCCCCATTCTCCAGGAGGAGTCAACAAAACAAGGCTTAGAATGTCCGCTGCAACAGCTACTTTAATATCATTTGCTTTTGCATTTTCAACGAATGAGGCATAGTCATGAACCTGGCCATGTTTTCCTGGATATTGCAATAAAGCTCCGTAAAAATCAGATGAAAAATTGAATTCTTCGTGATTTCCTATAACCAACTCAATTCCTAGGGGATGTGAGCGGGTCTGGAGCAAGCTCAAGGTTTGTGGCAAAACTTCTTCTGAGACAAAGAATTTTAAAATACCTTCCTTTTTCTGCTGTCTGCTTCGTACGTCATAAAGCATAGTCATCGCTTCAGCTGCTGCGGTACTTTCGTCTAAAAGGGAAGCATTTGCGATTTCCATTCCAGTAAGGTCACAAACCGTGGTTTGAAAGTTTAAAAGAGCCTCTAAACGTCCTTGTGCTATTTCAGCTTGGTAAGGTGTGTATGCAGTGTACCAACCTGGATTTTCAAGAATATTTCTTTTAACAACGGATGGAGTCAAAGACTCGTGATACCCCAACCCGATAAAACTCTTGAATACTTTATTTTTCTCAGACAGCTTTTGGAGATGTCCCAAAAATTCGTGCTCACTGATTCCTTCTGGAAGATTTAAGGGAGCATTCAGTCGAATCTCGTCTGGAATGGTTTCATCAATCAACTGTTCCATAGTGTCCACATCGATGGTCTCGAACATATGGGGCAAATCATTTTCTGTAATTCCGTTGTGCCTTGACGCAAAAACTTCTGTATTCATAGTCCTTTTTATAAAGTCCACAAAATTAGCGATTAATTCAATGAAAATGGGCATTTTTGGACCAAGGGCCTTCAAAGTTTTTAACCATAAATTAACCCTGTAGGGGATTCCTTAAATTCTGTTTAATGCGTACGCTTCGAGCTCTTTTTAACTTTTATCTGGATGCCAGCATTCATGTAGGTTTGGCGGTTACCGCGTTGGTTTTGGTAACTTCACTTTTGTTAAACATTCCTGCAGAAAGCGCCCTATTAGGATTTGTATTTTTTTCTACGATTGTTTGCTACAACTTTATCAAGTATGGGGTGGAAGCAGAAAAGTATCTGATTGTTTCAAAAACCTATCACAAGCGAATCCAAGTTTTTAGCTTTTTGTGTTTTGCTTTTACCGTGTGGTTTGCGTTCGATTTGAATCAGTCCGTGTTGCTTACCATTGTATTTCTGGGTATACTATGTGTGCTATACGCCATACCTTTTTTTCCTAAAGTGGGGAATCTAAGAAATCTTGCACGTTTAAAAATCTACATTGTAGGCTTAGTCTGGGCAGGATTCACAGTATTGCTGCCAATTCTTCAAATGAAGATTCAGGTGGACTGGGATGTTGTATTCCTCTGTATCCAGCGATTTGTTTTGGTGATTATTTTGATGTTACCCTTCGAGATTCGTGATATGGAAACGGATTACAAGGAACTAAGAACAATTCCTCAAACCATAGGTATTCAACGTACCGTATTAGTTGGGGTTATGTTGACTCTGATTTTTGTGACGCTTACTTTTTTTAGGGATGAAATAACTTACAAAGAGATTGTATCCAGAATTCTATTGGGAATGGTCTTGGTAATTACCTTAGTTCTATCCAAAAAAAAACAATCCAAATATTTTACTTCTTTTTGGATTGAGGCGACACCCATTTTCTGGGTAACTTTATTGCTATTGTTGGAGTGAGAGGCTAAAAGTGCTCTTTTAGCTTTTTCTTCATATCATCTTTATCGTCTTCGGACAAGGTATCCAAACCAGCACGTTCGCAAAGTGAGGTGAGTTTCTTGTTTTTTGCTGAGAAATCGGAGCATTCCTTGCTAAATAACAAATACACATTTAGCTGAAGCAATTCCCACCAGGTAGCTTCACCATATTGACTTTTGGTGCAAATCTGCTTTGCTTTTTCAAGTGATATTTTCATTCGTCTAAAACCATGTTTGATTCATACAACCCATAAGCGATGTACGCGCTCTATGGATCATAACCCATAAATTGGACGGATTAATTCCCAGTTCATTACAAATATCTTCAGTGCTCATTCCTTGAATGGTTTTCATTTTAAAAACCAAAGATTGCTTTTTAGGCAATTTGGAAATACACTCTTCAATAGCAAGTCCTAATTCTTCATTTTCAATGTTGTTGTCACCATCCCTGCTAAAAGGGTCAGCAACCTGTTCTTCAAGCCAGTCCCCCTCTGATTCGGATGAAGCATTGTAGTTGATACGTACTTCTGCCTTCCCTTTATTGGAGTTGATTTTACGATAATGGTCTATCACTTTTCGCTTTAAAATTGCAATTAACCACGTGCGCTCAGCGGCATCACCTTTATAATTCTTGGCCGAGTTTAGTCCAGCGAAAAAAGTTTCCTGTACTAAGTCTTTGGCAATTTCTGCATCGCTTACTCTTGCGATGGCATAGTTAAAAAGGTAGTCTGCGTATAAATCTACCCAGTTGTCGGGATTGAGTTTGTAAGCTGCCATATCAGTTCGAAGTATCAAAAATAATGGATTTTAGTCAATGATTTTATGTTTTGTCCACTACAAACGACTTCAAAAAGTATCACGAAAAGTTCATGAAATGAATATTTAGCTATTTGTTAAGAGTTTGTAGTAGAAAACTACAATATTGTAAGTAAATATTTCTCTTGATGAAAGAAGATTAGAAATATACTGGCTTATGCTTTACTAATATTGACAATTTAATCAATAAATAATATTTTTAAAATGAAGCTACCCCGATTCAAAACTTCCGCCTATCAAGTTGATTTTACAAATTCTCATCATTTTCCTGTGCATAAAAACCAATGCACAAAGCACTAGTAATGTTTTTAGTCAATCACTTAACTTCTCAGTTTATAAAACCGAAGATGATACTCAGACCTTGGAAGATATTTTGGACTCCTCCAGGAAGTTTCAAAGTCCGGATAATTTTGCGAAAAAAACGGATACAGAAGATGTTTACTGGATTCGATTAGATTTAAAAGAGTTAGAAATCCCGCAAGAAAACAACGTCTTTTTAAGGCATAACTCTTTCGATTATGGGGAAATCTATTTTTTAAACGAAAATTCCAATCCCCCAAAAATTGGTCTTTTTGACCAAAATTCGATAAGTAAAAGAATAAAATATGACAATTATTATTCGGAAATACCAATTGCTCCAAGTAAACTGAAAGACAAAGAGTTCTTATATCTGAAAGTGCAGAGGGTCACCTTCTTTGAGCTTATAGAGAACTGGGATTTTAGTTTTTCAAAGTCATCAAACGATACGAGTCTTTCTGAAAAAGTAATGCAAGACTTGTCTCTGTATTACATATTCATTGGTATTTGTATCATCGCATCCCTTTGGGGCCTTTCATTTTTTCTGATGCTCAAAAAGCCGGAATTTTTGTTTTACGCCATATATACCGCAACAATATGCTTATATGTTTGTGGGAATAAAATGGGACTCTATCAGTATGTATTTAGCAATAACTATACATTACAATATTGGGTTTCTTATAGCATGCTTTTTGTTATTCAAATAATGTATTGTATTTATTTGATTAAGTATTTGAGATCTAAAGAGAATTACCCGTTGTTCCATTTTTTAATGACATCTGTTATCGTTCTGAACATTACAAGCATAATTCTGACAATACTTTTTTATTTCAGCAACGGTTATATATCCATTTATTTTAACCTTATCTATACCACTTACTATTTGGCCACAATACCTGTCTTGATTTATTTGTTCATTATCGCTAAGAATGCGTTGGCATATTTTGTTTTTTTCGCAACCTTATTTCTATGTATTTTTTGTTTGGGGCGGACGTTTTTGGCGTCCCCTAAAGACGGTTTATACCTCAATAGTATTCATTACGTTATAATCGGTGCCACAATTGAAATCGTAATTTTCTTATTTGGCTTAAACTATACTGCGAGAATTCAATTGTTGGAACAATTTAAGTTGAAAGAGGTGGCTCATTTAAACGAAGCTAAAGCGCTAAGGGCTCAAATAAGTCCTCATTTTATTTTTAACTCTTTAGGTTCCATTCAAAATTTTATAACCAGAAAAGAGAGTGTTTCTGCATTAAAATACTTATCAAAATTTAGTCGATTAATGCGCAATGTCTTGGAGAGCTCCATAGAAAATAAGGTGGTGTTGACTGAGGAAATAAAAATGCTGAAGGATTATTTGGAACTCGAATCACTTCGTTTTAGCAATGTGTTTTCGTATGCCATTACTATTGACGATGAGCTTGATGAGCATTCCATTGAAGTCCCTTTTATGATTTTACAGCCTTTTGTGGAGAATGCCATTATTCACGGATTGCTTCCCAAAAGTGAGGGAGACAAAATCCTCAATATTAATTTTAAAATGGAATCCGAGGATATTGCTATTTGCGAAGTAGATGATACCGGTGTTGGAAGAAAATCGACCGTTAAAGAAGGTTACGCCCAAATCAAGGAGAAACAATCTCGGGGCATAGAGGTGACCAAACAAAGATTAGAAAACTTAAAAATGACCGCTGAGCCTATAAAAATTGTAGATAAAACAGATGAAGAAGGCAATCCAACGGGCACCAAAGTGATAATCAAAATACCTATTTAGGGAGTATCCAGATTTTAGAATTACACCATACTCCATATAATGATAATCAACGACGATAGCAGATTCCCGTTCAAGTCTATTTCGTACAGCTTATTAGATAGTATCCAAAACTTCTCATATGCAAGCCCGACATCAAGGCATAAAAGGAACCTTTTAGGTTATGTAGGCTTTCTCTTTTTAATGATTTGCTTCTAAACAGTTTTTTAAAGATAAAACCTCCTATAGCAAAAGGAACATGTAAAACGGATGGTGCAACTCTAAATGAGATATCTTTGACGGTTACTTTTTTGAATCCAACTATTTTAAGGTCTTGGACAACAGAATGTATATCTCCCAATCTTTCCAAGCTCCAATGCCTGCATAATTTTCGATAGGCCAGTAAACTTCCAGGACAGAGTTCATCCACTTCTTTTTTTAGAAAAGCATCGGCAATTACTAATTTTTTACCTGGTTTTAGGGTGCGATAGGCTTCTTTAAAAGAAGAAATATCATGTCCCGAATGGCAAAAACTTTCTATACCGATGACACCATCAGCACTATTCGAAGCTAACGAAGTGTAGTTATAATTTTGTTTGAGGATTACTCCGTTCAATGATTTCAAAAGTTTGTTTCCTTCCTTGACCTGAAACTCAGATAAGGTAACCCCAATTGCTGCAAGTTTTGACTTTAACTTTAGCGCGTACCGCATGGAACCACCCATGCCACAGCCGAAATCCAGCAGTAAACCTCTTTCGTTTCCAAGATTCAACCTTTTGAGTACTTGCCTGTTCATCTCATTGAGCATGTCATCTCTTTTAAAAGGATTGGTTTTTAAAAAATCAAAGTATCCAAAGTGCATGTTGAAATCTTTGCTCCAGAATTCGTAATCTTCTGTAGCTTCATTATAGAAGTCAACAATTTCTAATTGATTCCTTGTTTTTTCTTTGGAAGAATAATATTGGTTTTCTAGAATTAACTCTTTCATGACGATGAGATTTAAATTGTTGAATATTGAATACAGTTTACAATCAATAGCCATGTAAACACCGTAGCGAATAGCAGGAATAAAGCATTCATTCCATAGCTCCCTATTTTGAAAATTGGTTTTTGCGGGATGGTGTACATTGGATAGTAGGCAATCTGTGTGGCGACTTTACCAACCCAGTATGCCGCAATCAATCCAGAAAGCGCAATAGCGAGTTTAGAACCGTTTTGTAAATCACTGGTTAACAGGATTGCAATACACCCAAATGAAAAATTAAGTCCTTGAATATAGCGTCCGTAGGTTTTGGCAATTTCTTGATTTAGTGGTTTTAGTTGTTTCACATCAGTATACCAATCAAATACCTTGTGCCTTATGTAGGGATAAATGAGTGATGTGAAAATTTGTCCTATTCCACCTAGAATAATCAGCCATTTTGGAATTTCGTATTTCATAATTTTAATTTTTAAAATTTCAGAAAATATTGAAAGTATACGATAAAAAAATTATTTTATTAGTTTGAGTAGTGCTGTGCTTACCCAATTTTGCTTGTGATTAATAGCTTTAACCAAAAGAGAGTCCGCTGTTTTGGCCAAATCGTGCAATGCTTTCGTTTGCTTTATCAACTCTTTGGTTTTTTCAGTACCATCATCTTGGATTGAACTAATTTCTTTTAAGGTTTTGATAACGGGCTGAATTTCTCTTCGATTTCGCTCTTCGGCAATAATACGAGCCAATTCCTGAACATCTTTCTCGGTGGAAAAATACTCTTTCCGCTCTCCGGCTTTTAATTCTTTTTTTACGATGCCCCAATCAATCAATTGACGAACATTCATACTGGTATTACCCCTGGAAATTTGAAGTTCTGCCATTATCTCCTCTGTAGTCAAAGCCCTGGTGGAAATAAAAAGTAAGGCTTGTATCTGAGCCATGGCCTTGTTGATGCCCCAAAGGGTACCCAAGCTGCCCCAGGTACTAATAAATTCATCTTTTGCCTCTTGATATTCCATGAGACAAAGATAATATTATTTTTTAATTTTCAAAAATTATTGAAAGTTTAAAAATTCTATACAGTTTTGTTTATTAAACCCGCTCTTTCCAAAAGAGGTTCAATTTTTGGTTCTTCTCCCCGAAAACGTTTATAAAGTGTCATTGGGTTTTCCGTTCCCCCTTTGGAAAGTACGTGGTCCTTGAATTTATTCGCTACCTCCTTGTTAAAAATACCCTCTTCTTTAAAGTAGGCAAACGCATCGGCATCCAATACCTCCGCCCATTTATAACTGTAATACCCAGATGAATATCCTCCTTGAAAGATATGGGCAAAAGCTGTACTCATGCAGGTTTCTGGTGTTTCGGGAAATAAGCTCGTATTTTCAAAAGCCTTAGTCTCATAGCCTTTTACGCTGGCTATTTGTGAGGGGTCTTTTCCATGCCAAGCCATATCTAAAAAGCCAAAACTCAGTTGACGAAGGGTGGCCATTCCTTCTTGAAATGTAGCAGATTCCTTAATTTTTTGAACCAATTCCATTGGAATCAACTCCCCAGTTTCATAGTGGTATGCAAAGAGTTCCAATGCCTCTTTTTCATAGCACCAGTTTTCCATCACCTGACTGGGTAGTTCCACAAAATCCCAATATACCGAAGTTCCAGAAAGACTTGGATAATTGGTATTGGCCAACATGCCGTGCAAGGCATGACCGAACTCATGAAATAAAGTCGTAACTTCATTAAAAGTCAATAAAGAAGGTTTGGATGCTGTGGGTTTGGTAAAATTGCAAACATTCGAAATGTGAGGTCGACTGTTCTCGCCGTTCAGCGTGTATTGTGATTTGTACGAAGTCATCCATGCGCCACCTCTTTTTCCTGGTCTTGGATGAAAATCCGCATAAAAGAGGGAAACCAGGTTGTTTTCACTATCATATACCTCGTAGGTTTTGACTTCCTCATGGTATTTTTCAATATCGAATACCTCCTTGAAGTTCAAATCGAATAGTTTTTCAGCTACTTTAAAAACACCCTCTATTACATTTTCCAGCTTAAAATAGGGTTTGAGTTTTTCATCATCTAGATTGAATAGCTTTTGCTTGAGTTTTTCGGCGTAATAGGCACTATCCCATTTTTGCAATTGTTCAATACCATCCAATTCCTTGGCGAACTTTTCAAGTTCAGCAAATTCTCTTTTTGCAGCGGGTTTAGCCTTTTCTAAAAGTTCATTTAAGAAATCAAGTACTTTTTGTGGAGTTTCGGCCATTCGCTCTTCGAGCACAAAATGAGCATGTGTTTTATAGCCTAGAAGATTGGCTCGTTCATGACGAAGTTTAACAATTTTCAGTACATTCTTTTGATTATCCAGCTCATCATTGTGAAACCCTTTGCTGCCAAATGCAAGTGATAACTCTCTTCTTAAGTACCTATCATCAGCATATTTCATAAACGGAATGTAACTTGGATAGTCCAAGGTAATCAACCATCCTTCTTTTTGTTTTGACTTGGCTAATTGGGCAGCAGCTTCTTTTGCCCCTTCAGGTAGTCCTTTCAGCTGTTCCTCATCGGTAAGGAGCATTTCATATTTGTTGTTCTCCGCCAGTACGTTTTCCCCAAACTTTAGCTTAAGTTGAGCAAGCTCCTTATCAATTTCTCGCAACCTTTCTTTATCCTCCTCGTTCAAGTTCGCCCCGTTTCGACTAAAGCTCTTATAGCGTTTTTCGAGGAGCGTTTTTTGTTCTTCTGTTAAATCAAGTTTCTCCCGTTGGTTGTAAACGGATTTTATTCGCTCAAATAACGTTTGGTTCAAGGTGATATCATTACTGAACTCAGATAACAATGGCGAAACTTCTTGCGCTATTTTCTGGATTTCCTCATTAGTTTCAGCTGAGTTTAAATTGAAGAACAAACTGGAAACACGATCTAGTTGTTGTCCGGAATAGTCTAAAGCTACCAATGTGTTTTCAAAAGTGGGGGACTCCGAATTAGAAGTGATTTCATCAATCTCTTCTCTTGCTGAGTCTATAGTTTTGAGAAAAGCCGGTTTAAAGTGTTCGTTCTGTATTTGCTCAAATGGAGCTTTATCAAACGGAGTTAATAAGGGGTTGCTCATTAATTGATGTTATGGATAAGTTCGACCATGGTCGAACGGAATTGTTAGTTTTTGCTTTTTACTTCTTCAGCACCTTTGATTACTTTTTCTTTAAGCCCTTGCTTGTAAACTTCAATTTTGTCCAAAACGCATTGGTCAGAAGAACCAATAATCTGTGCAGCTAGGATTCCAGCATTTTTCGCACCATTTAATGCCACAGTAGCTACGGGTACTCCACCGGGCATTTGAAGAATGGATAAAACCGAGTCCCAACCATCAATGGAATTACTGCTTTTTACGGGGACTCCAATTACAGGTAAAGGAGAAAGAGAGGCTACCATACCTGGTAAGTGAGCGGCACCGCCAGCGCCAGCTATAATCACCGAATACCCATTCTTATGTGCGTTTTTGCCAAATTCGAAGAGTTTTTCAGGAGTTCTATGGGCCGATACGATGTCTACATCTACGGGAATATCAAATCCTTTTAAAATCTCTACAGCGTCTTGCATAACGGGAAGGTCGCTGGTACTTCCCATAATTACGGCTACTTTGCTCATATGTTATTGACTTACAACTTTAATCATTTCTTTAACTTCTTGTGCCATAGCTCTTGCCTTGGACATATCTTCATCCACAATGGTCACATGGCCCATCTTTCGGAAAGGTCGGGTTTGTTTTTTGCCATATATATGTGGCGTGACCCCGTCCATCTTTAAAACTTCATTCATGTTTTGATACAAAACATATCCAGTATGCCCCTCTTCACCTACCAAATTCACCATAACACCTGCCACTTTGCTGTCTGTTTTTCCCAAAGGAAGCCCAAGAATGGCCCTAATGTGCTGCTCAAATTGATTGGTGTAGCTAGCCTCAATACTGTAATGCCCGCTGTTATGAGGTCTAGGGGCTACCTCGTTTACCAAAATTTCATCATCTTGGGTTTGGAACATTTCTACGGCCAAAAGACCTACGTGTTCCATTTGTTTGGATACTTCTAAGGCGACGGCCCGTGCTTTTTCCGCAACTTCGTTTTCTATTCGCGCGGGACAAATCACATACTCTACTTGATTGGCTTCCGGATGAAATTCCATTTCCACAACAGGATAGGTTTGAATGTCACCTTGTGCATTTCGAGCTACAATCACAGCCAGTTCATTTTTAAAATCCACCAACTTTTCCGCTATACATTCAACATTGGGCAGATTTTCTAAATCATCAAGCTGTCTTACAATTTTAACCCCTTGCCCATCGTACCCAAATTGCGCACTTTTCCATACGAAGGGAAACTCAAGTCCGCCATTGGATATGCTATCTTCTATTTCCGATGTGTATGCGAATCGGGTAAATGGAGAAGTTGGTACGTTGTGATCCACATAGAACAGCTTTTGTTTTGCTTTGTTTTGAATGGTTCGCAATGTACTGGATGAA
>JBCDAX010000028.1:0-42888 GCA_039184805.1 Bacteroidota bacterium
TCGACTTCCGCCGAGGGAGCTGCTTCCTCCCATTGTGAAGAGGTGGCGTTCCATTGGATGATGTTGTTGTCCACGGTCCCATCGGCAAGTTTGGCCAGGGTGACGTTCGCGTCGAGTATTTTGACGGTCGTTACGGCATCATCAATAATTTCATTTGTCCCTACTGCATCATCATCCAATTTTATATTGGTAATAGCATCGTTGGCAATATCATCCGTATTTACTTCACCGTCTAAAATTTTGTTTGAAGTAATCGCGTCATTGTTAATTTTGATGTTGGTTACAGCATTATCAGCCAGCTCCGGTGTACCGATGCCTTGTGCATTTACATCAACTAAAAAAGGGTCTCCATCCACTCCTCCTCCTGTTCGGATTAAGGTAGCGTCCGCAACATTTGTAATTTCGTTTCCAACAATACCGTCCAACTCAGTAACCGTTATCGCGGTCTCGTCTATCAATTCCCACTCAGTTCCATTCCATTGTATGAGTTGTCCATCAATGACACCATCGGCCAGTTTGTCTAGCGTAACTGAATCATTTCCCAGCTGTAAACTCTGAATTGAATTTGGTGTTATATGAAAATCCCCAATTATGGTAGAGGGCGCTATGTTTCGTACTCCATTAATCACCCCAACTTCAAAATTGAAGTTCGTACTCTGGGGGTCAGCGGTTACCGTTTCGGTAATGATAATGGTAGGGTCAGGATTTACTTCCGCATCATTAGAAAAGGTCTGTCCTTCCGTAGCACAAGGGTTAAACCATTCCGTGCCTGTGTAAAAATGTACGCATTGGGTATCGATATTGTAGACCATAGCACCACGGAGCGGTGTGATGCTCAACATTTGCGCGTTAGTCACTCGAGTGATGACCAAAACACGTGTGCTACTTTCGAGTTCCAAAACAGAAGAAGCGTCTAAATTTTGTGGATTTTCACCTATTTTGATTTGGCTGTAGAGCGGAGAGCCTAGAAAGAGACCCAGAATCAAAGGGAGAACAAAATTTTTCACAGTAATGCAGTTTGAGGTTTACAATGTGTAAACCGCAAAACTACTTTTCTCGATTGATTATTCTAATAATAACCGTTAAAATGTGCAGCTTCAAAGTTGAATGAACTGCGAGAAGTACACTT
Source organism: Bacteroidota bacterium (assembly GCA_039184805.1). Lineage (GTDB taxonomy): Bacteria > Bacteroidota > Bacteroidia > Flavobacteriales > Flavobacteriaceae > Flagellimonas. The sequence goes on from JBCDAX010000028.1 coordinate 1,130, forward strand.
CATTTTTTGGGAATTAACAAAAGTTTAGAATGTTTTTATTTTTTTTACGGTGTTCATGGACTTTCTTTAACGATAGCTAAACACTCTCTTTATGAAAAAAACAATCCTTTTCGTTCTCTGTTCTTTTTTCTTTGGATTGTCTATTGCCCAAGATGGAAGACAGTTATTGCGCGGAAAGGTTTTGTACCGTGGTTCAAATGTCCCAAATGAGAATGTAATCAATGCTACGGCCGAAACTGCGACCATTACCACGGACAACGGGGAGTTTGTGATTGCTGTAAAAGAAAGAGACCAATTGGTGTTCACCGCTGTAAACTATAAGCTTCAAGTAATCACGGTTACACCAGAGATTTTGCGTAATAATCGTTTAGTTGTTGAAGTGACTGAAAAGATTACCGAATTGGATGAAGTGGTCGTAAGCCCAGAAAATCAAAAGAAGTTTTTAGAAGTGAAAAATGAAGACTTTAAGGGTTTTGAATATGAAATTGACCGAGGGACAGAAGTGCAAAACGTTGCTGAGTCGCAAAGTGTTAGAGGAATGCAGGACGGTCTGAACATTCCAAACATTTTTAAGGCATTGTTTAAATCACGCAACAAAGAAGGTGAGGAAAGGGCTCCCTTAAAGGTAAGCGAAGTATTGCGACAAGTTTATGATGATGAGTTCTTCGTAGTGGATTTAAAGCTTCCGCAAGACCAGATTGATGCTTTTTTGCAGTATTGCGATAATAAAGTCCCTTCCCAGACTTTGCTTCGTAAGGAGAATGAGTTTCAACTGATTGACTTTCTGGTTACCCAAAGCAAAACGTATTTGGCCGAACTGAATGAAGAGTAGATTCCTTTTGGGAAGTGTACTGATTTTAGCTTTTTTTCCGGGTCTAGCTCAGGACACTAAGATTTTAAATGGTAGGGTAGATGCTCCAGGAAAAGATGTTGTGGGTGTGGCCGTTCAGAATATCAGTGCCAAGAATGCAGTTATCACCGATTTTGAGGGAAAATTTGCTATCCGTGTAAAAAAAGGAGATACTCTGATTTTCTCTGCAGTTCAGTTCAAGAGAAAAATTTTACCCGTCACCAATGTGATTTTCAATTCTAGTTTTGTCACCGTTCCTTTGGAAGAATTTGTAAATGAGTTAAGGGAAGTTGTGGTTCAGCCCTACAATCTTTCCGGAAGACTAGGTGATGATGTGGTAGGACTTCAATTAGAAAAGGACGTAAGTGCGGAGGCTTTGGGATTGCCCAATGCCGGAGTTCGAATTAAGACACAGAGTGAACGAATGTTGCAAGAGGCGTCGGTAGGCATGTACTCCCTAAAACGTCCATTGGCGGTCAACATAAATCCGATAATCAATGCTATCACTGGACGTACCAAAATGCTAAAAAACCGGGTAAAAGTTGACGAGGTTTATGCCCGTACCCAAAGGGTACAGGATTTTTATGTGGATTCCCTTTTTGTAGCCACTTTTAAAATCCCAAGGGAAAAAATTGATGACTTTATGTATTACTGCGAAGTGGACCAAAAATTTCAGGATGCGGTAGATTCTGGAGACAAACTTCTCATTTGGGATTATATGATTTTGAAGAGTAGGGCATATAGAGAAAACAATAAATTGGACTAGCTTTGGCACAAGCTTTGCCTTTCTAAAGAAATACTGTATTCATGAAAACAACCGTGAGAAATAGTTTTTTTGTTATGGCCATTTTGGCTTCCCTTTCTTTTACGATCGCACATAAATTTTATGTAAGCGTAACCAACGTAAAATACTCAGAAAAAGACACGGCTTTTCAAATTACCAGTCGAATTTTTATTGATGATATGGAGGAATTGCTTTCGGAACGCTATGGTATCGAAGCGAAACTCGCCACTGGTGATGAGTTGGAAGATGCTCAGACCTACATTAAGAGGTATTTTCTCCAAAAGTTTGTAGTTGAAATTAATGGGGAAAAGGCGGATTATACATTTTTGGGGAAGACGTATGATAATGATGTTATAATCCTTTACTTGGAGATACCAGATGTAGAATTGTCCGAAACAGAATCGATTGCCATTCAAAATGAACTCCTTACCGATTTGTTTGACGAGCAGCAGAACATTGTCCACTTCAAATGTAAGGGACAAAAGAAAAGCTTTGTACTAATACGAGAGAATAATAAAGGAATGTTAAACTTGTGACCATCTCTTAAGAAATGGTTAAAAAAAGAGTTATTTTTCGACGATTATAAACTAAAGAAAAGATGAACAAAATCAAGTATTGTTTTGCTTCCCTTTTATTTCTTTTTGGAGCATTTGCTTTTGCCCAAGAAGAGGAAGCAAAAGAAGAACGCAAACCGGGACATTACAACCAAAGTAAGTTCAAGCAGTTGTATGAGGAATTTTCCACTCCGAATACATATCGTTCCGCTTCAGGAGCCCCTGGTCCAGATTACTATCAGCAGCAAGCCGATTACAAGATGGATATCACATTGGATGACAAAAATGCCAAGATTTATGGTGAGGAGACTATTACCTATTACAACAATTCTCCTGATGATTTAGAATTCCTCTGGGTTCAATTGGACCAGAATGTTAGGGCCAAGGATTCAAAGTCTCCCTTACGAAATGGAAATGGAGTGAACTTTGCCTACACTGCAGGTAATTTTACCAAAACCTATGTTTCAGAGCCTTTTGATGGGGGTTTCAATATTGATTTTGTAAAAGATGCCAATGGTAATGCCCTGTCCTATACCATTAACCAAACTATGATGCGGATAAACATTCCGCAACCTCTTAAAAGTGGAGCTAGTACGTCTTTTTCCATTAAATGGTGGTATAATATTAATGACCATGTGAATGATAGAGGTCGTTCTGGGTATGAGTTCTTTCCTGGAGATGGAAACAGAAATTATATTATAGCCCAATTCTTCCCAAGAATGGCTCACTATAGTGATGTGGAAGGTTGGCAGAACCATCAGTTCTGGGGGAACGGGGAGTTTGCATTGCCTTTTGGAAACTACGAAGTAAACATCACGGTTCCTGCAGACCATGTTCTTGATGCAACGGGAGTACTTCAAAATAGAAAGGAAGTGTTTTCCCGAGATATGATGAAACGTTACAATCAAGCAAAAAAGTCTTATGACAAACCGGTTGTTATTGTAACTCAAGAAGAAGCAACTGCTAAGGAAAGTGGTTTTGCAAGCGACACTAAAACATGGAGGTTCAAAACTGAGCCAGGCATTTTAGTACGTGATTTTGCCTTTGCTACTTCAAGAAAGTATATTATGGATGCCCAAGCTGTTAAGTTGGGCGGTAAAGAGGTTATGGCTGTTTCGTTGTATCCTAAAGAAGGGAATCCACTTTGGGAGGAGCAATCCACCAAAGCTGTGGTACAAACTTTGGAGACTTACTCTAAGTTCACTTTTGATTATCCATATCACAAAGCGATTTCCGTGCATGCGGCACAGATTGGAATGGAGTATCCTATGATTTGTTTCAACTTCGGACGCCCTAATCCTGATGGAACTTATTCAGACCGTACAAAATTTGGCATGATTAGCGTAATTATTCATGAGGTAGGGCACAACTACTTTCCAATGATTGTGAATTCTGATGAGCGTCAATGGGGTTGGATGGATGAAGGTTTGGATACTTTTATGCAATATTTAACTGAGCAAGAATTTGGAGAAAACTACCCAGATGTTGTTGCACCAAATGATAAATATCCTTCAAGAAGGGGAGAGCCTGCTAAGATAGTACCTTACATGAGCGGTGATCAAGACTTTATTGCACCCATCATGTCAAACCCTGAAAATGTATATAGCCTAGGTCCAAATGCCTATGGAAAGCCCGCTACTGCCCTTAACATCCTTCGTGAAACTGTAATGGGTAAGGAGTTGTTTGACCATGCTTTCAAGACCTATGCTCAACGCTGGATGTTCAAGCACCCAACCCCAGAAGACTTTTTCCGTACTATGGAAGATGCTTCAGCAGTGGATTTAGACTGGTTCTGGAGAGGATGGTTCTATACCACAGATTATGTGGATATAGGAGTAAAAGGTGTTAAGAAATATTATGTTACTTCCAAGCCTACCAAGGAAATGGAAAAGTATATGGCTGATAGAAACTTGACGGAAGCCGACTTACCTCCATTGGTGTACTTAGCTGCAGAAGATAGCGAAGATTACAGCGAAGACTTGAAAGGAAAAGCACCAACCGAAGTTTCTCAAAACTTGAAAGAGTTTATGATGGACAATATGAGTGCTGAGGAAAGAGCAGAAGTAAAAGAACCTAAGTTCTTCTACGAAGTTACCTTCGATAAGCCCGGAGGAATTCCAATGCCATTAATAGTGGAATACACTTATGCTGATGGTACTAAGGAAAACATTACATATCCTGCAGAAATCTGGAGAAAGAATGATACCGAGGTGAAGCGCGTAGTCGCTACTGAAAAGGAGATAGTAGGCATAGTGGTTGACCCTAAGCTGGAAACTGCTGATATCGATACGACCAACAATGCTTGGCCTAAGAAAGAAGAGAAGTCTGATTTCGATAAATTCAAGGAAAGCATTAAAGGCAAGTAGTCGAAAAAACATAAAATCGTTAAAAGGCCCTGTGATTTCACAGGGCTTTTTTATTTTCCAATCAAGTTCTCATTATATTTGTTTCATGTATTTCCTATTTATCAGTGGCGCGGAGATTTTTTTCATTCTATTTATTGTAGTTATGGTTTTTGGTGCCGATAAAATCCCGGGGATTGCCAAGGGCTTGGGAAAAGGTATGCGTCAATTACGCGATGCAACCGATGATATCAAACGAGAAATTCAAAAAAGTGCTGAGAAACAGGGAATAGATACAGACTTCACCAAAGAAATCCGGGAAGAACTTAATGAAGTAAAAAAGAATGTGGACGAGGTTACCGGAACCATAAAAAGAAAATAGTCCCATGTTGGACCAACTGCTTTTATGGGATAAAGAAACCTTACTCTATTTAAACAATCTGGGTTCCCCTTCTTTCGACCCATTTTGGTCAATAATTACGCGCATAAACTCTTGGATTCCACTGTTTATAGTTTTCCTCGCCCTATTTTTAACTAAGTTTCAGAGGAAACAAGCTTTACAACGTGTAGGGGTTCTGGTATTGCTGATTTTTGCTATAACAGGTCTGTGTAATCTTGTAAAATCCCAAGTTGGGCGTTTAAGACCTTGCAACGACGAATCCGTAAATATTTTCATGCGGGTGTTGCATACGCCTAGTGATTTTAGTTTCTTCTCGGGGCATGCTTCTACCTCATTTGCTGTGACTACATTGGTCTACTTGCTACTTCGCCGCCGAATAAAATGGGCAGGCGTGTTCTTTGTTTGGCCTCTATTGTTTTCCTACAGTCGATTATACCTTGGAGTACATTATCCATTGGATGTATTAGTAGGCGCGTTGGTTGGGGTTTTGTTGGCCTGGGGGTTCTTCGGGGGATATACGCACTTATTTAACCCTACACATAGTAAGCCCATCTCGAATAGGTAATAATACGGTCTCCACTCTCGGGTCGTGTTTTAATTTTTCATTGTATTTCAAAAGTGCGGCGGTTGCTTGGTCATTTTTTTCCAAGGGCTCTACTACCTTACCTGACCAGAGTACGTTATCTGACAAAATAATACCTCCACGTTTTGTTTTTTGGATAGCCGTCTCAAAATAGGCATCGTAATCTACTTTATGGGCATCAATAAAAACCAAATCAAAAACCATTTCCAGATTTGGAATGATTTCCAATGCATCCCCTACATGCTGAACTATTTGGTTTTTGAATTCGCTACGTTCAAAATACCTACGCTGCATATCAAACAACTCTTCATTGATTTCAATGGTATGCAAACTTCCATCCTTTTGCATTCCTTCTGCCAAACAAAGTGCCGAGTATCCAGTATAGGTGCCAATTTCCAGAATATGTCTTGGCGAAATAATTTTAGAGAACATACTCAGGACCCTACCTTGAAAATGACCGGTCAACATACGAGGGCGTACCACTTTTAGGTGGGTTTCACGGGTCAATTCCTTCAATAAATCCGGTTCCTCTTCGGAGCTATTGGATATGTATGATTCCAAAATTGGAGAAAGAAAATGCATGTATAATTTTTCGTAAAAATAGCGAAAACACTACATTAGAATCTAGATGAAAAATAAGCATGGAGAAGTTTAAGGGCATCATACGAGATGCAACTTTGGAAGATTTACCGATACTTCTGGAGTTCGAACAGGGAATCATAACCGCAGAACGACCCTATGATCCGACTTTGGGTGAAGACCCACTTAGTTATTATGACCTTCGGGAGATGATTTTGGACAAAAACACATGCGTCATTGTCGCTGAGGCTGATGAAAAAATCGTGAGTTCCGGTTATGCCAAGTCTAAAAAGGCGAGACATTATCTGGACCATGAGAATTATGCGTATTTGGGTTTTATGTTTACTCATTTAGCGTATAGAGGCATGGGTATAAACGCTTTGATTGTCGATGAATTGGTGAAATGGTCCAAGGCTCAAGGTTTCATTGAAATTCGACTTACGGTTTATGAGGACAATATTCCCGCCATAAAGGCCTATGAAAAAGTAGGGTTTAAGAAACACCTTGTGGAAATGAGGATTCCGAGACCAACAGAAAATCAATAGGCAAGTCGTACTTTTGTGATATGGAGACAATAACCTTTCAGAATACCTTAGATTTTGCAAAACAACTTGATGCGGAAGACCCTTTGGCATCGTATCGAAATGAATTTCATTTTCCGCAAGTTAATGGCCAGGATGTGGTGTATTTCACAGGAAATTCTTTAGGGCTTCAACCCAAAAGAACCAAGCGTTTTGTAGATGATGTTATGCAGGATTGGAAGGAATTGGCTGTTGAAGGACATTTCTATGCAGAAAAGCCATGGTGGAAATACCATGAATTATTAGCAGATGGGTTATCCAAAGTAGTAGGGTGTAAGCCCGAAGAGGTATCGGTGATGAATACCCTAACCGTGAACCTACATTTATTGATGGTATCCTTTTATCGCCCTTCGGAAAAAAGGTTCAAAATTCTTTGCGAGGAAAAAGCTTTTCCCTCCGATCAATATATGCTTCAGAGTCAAGTGAAGTTTCATGGATTTGACCCCAATGAAGCCATTATTGAGGTGAAAAAAAGACCCGGAGAGCATTTCTGGAGAACAGAAGATGTTTTGAATACAATTGAGAATAATAAGGATGAAATTGCCTTGGTTCTTATTGGTGGGGTAAACTATTACAACGGACAAGTCTTTGACATGAATTCCATTACCCAGGCAGCAAGGTCCATCGGGGCTATGGTGGGCTGGGATTTGGCCCATGCAGTTGGTAATGTGAAATTGGAACTACATGACTGGGATGTAGATTTTGCCGCTTGGTGTAGCTATAAATATATGAACAGTGGTCCAGGGAACGCGTCCGGAGTTTTTGTTCATGAACGACATTTGGGGAAAACGGATATTCCTCGGTTTGAAGGATGGTGGGGGACTAAAAAAGAGACTCGGTTCTTGATGCAACCGGAGTTTGACCCTATTGAAACTGCAGATGCTTGGCAGCTAAGCAATCCACCCATACTTTCGTTAGCCCCATATTTAGCTTCCTTAGAGCTTTTTGATGAGGTGGGTATGGACAAGTTGATAGAAAAGCAGCAAAAAATTGTTTCCTACTTGGAATTTGTCCTTCATGAAATTGACAAAGAGGTAGAAAGTACTTTTGAAATTATAACACCTCAAGACAGAGGATGCCAACTTTCCGTTTTTCTACATGGGGAAGGTAGAGAGCTATTCGACTATCTTATGAAAAACGGAGTGATTACAGATTGGCGTGAACCCAATGTAATTCGTCTGGCACCAGCTCCTTTTTACTGTTCTTTTGAAGACATGTGCCGCTTTGGGCAAATCTTAAAAGAGGGTATTCTGAAAGCCTAGTCAGGAATATTTGGACTTCGTGTATTCCGTTGGGGTTAATCCTTGGTGTTTTTTAAATTGTCTAGTGAAATAAGAAGCGTCATTGTACCCTGACCTAGACATGACATCGCTTATGGTATAGTTGGACTCGTTTAGTAGTTCTACAGCTTTCTGTACTCGAAATTCATTGACAAATCCGATAAATCGTTTTTGCGTCATCTTTTTGAAGAACCGACAAAAGGAATTGGGCGTGAACCCTAGTTTTTGGGCTATTTCTTCAACTGTGATATGCTGGGCATACTGATTGTTTACATATTCAAATACCTGCTCAAGGCGGAGTATATCGTCTCGCTTAAAGCTTTCCCATGGAATATGCTTCCGGAGCACTTGATACTCGGTTTCCAGTGAGAGTTGGTGTAGAATATTCAGAAGATTTATCAACTTGCCTTGGTCATTGAGTATATTGAATTTTCTAAAATTAGTTTCAAGCTTTTGTTTGATTTCTGGTTTGAATACCAAAACGTGCCTCGAGTTTCTTATTAGGGTATTGATTCTTGAAAACTCAGGAAACACTCTTAACTTATCGTCCAAGAATTCTTTGTTGAACTGAATTACGATTTCTTCATTATCCTTGTTTTCCCGATTGCCAAAGTCAGCATGCGGAATGTCCCCGGCCAAGAACACCAACACTCCGTCAGAATAATCGATTTTAGCAGAATCTATGTGCAACTGGCCCTTGCCATTTTTTACAAAAACCAATTCATACTCAGGATGAATATGCCAACCGGCCATGGCGCAGTTATCTGCACTGTGATAGATTTCAACCTTAAATGAGGTGTTGGTATCTACATTAATGGTCTCGAGCATGGGTTTCATAAGCTAAAACTACCAATTGATTCTATATAAAACTATATCAAGGAATAAAATAGCGTAGTACTCGAATACTTTATTCTAAAAAAATCATCTAAATCCAGTTTACTTTGTTTCTAAATCAAGTCACCTACAAAAAAGTAAAATGAAAACCATGACGGAGAATTCGTATTTCGTGCTTAATAATACAATGAAAATGCCCAAGGTAGGACTGGGTGTATTATTTGCAAAGAATGATAAAGAGGTTGAGAAGGCAGTGATTTCGGCTTTAAGCTCAGGATACCGAAAGATTGATACAGCTTCAGCCTATGAAAATGAGGAAGGGGTTGGCAGAGGTATACAACAAAGTGGCGTGGAAAGGAACCAAATATTTTTGACCACTAAAGTATGGAATACGGAGCAGGGATATGATTCAACACTTGCTGCTATTGAGAGAAGTCTAAATAGGCTAGAAACAGATTATGTGGATTTGTATTTGATTCACTGGCCGGTCAAGACAAAATTCAAAGATACCTATTGGGCCATGGAGCGGATTTATGAAAAAGGACTTGCAAAGGCGATTGGGGTCTGTAATTTTAGTGTAAATCAACTACAAGATTTAATGGAACACTCCCAGGTAGTTCCTGCAGTGAATCAAGTTGAAGTGCATCCACACCATAGCCAATCGGAGTTATTGGATTTTGCTCGTAAACATGGAATTCAACTGGAAGCTTGGCGTCCTATAATGATGGGAGAAGTACTAAAAATACCAGAGCTGGTCGAAATAGGTAAGAATTACAACAAATCAGCAGTGCAGGTGTCATTGCGGTGGCTTTTACAGCGAGATATTGCTGTTATCCCCAAATCTGTTACCCCAAAAAGGATTCAGGATAATCTAGATATTTTTGATTTTGAGCTTTCAAGTCAAGAAATGAACGTGATTGGGAATTTAAACCAAAATAAGAGCTTGGGAGAAGATTTGTCCCATGTCTTTTAATATGTAAAAGCACGCTTTTAACTCATATGAAATCATTACAACTTATCTTTTCCAATCCACGATACTTTGCCCCGGCCTGGGTATTTGCTAGTTTAAACATCTGGTTTGGAACTTGGGCCATTTATATTCCATCGGTCAAGGAAAAGCTGGATATCAGCAAAGCAGATTTGGGAGTAGCGCTTTTCTGCCTTTCCTTAGGTGTATTTGTCATATTTCCCTTGGCTTCGACCATAATTAATCGGTTAGGAGTTGGAAAAGCGACGTGGTACGGGGTTGTATTTGCCAGTATTACAGCATTGTTTCCTTTGTTAGCTCCCAATTATTACGTTTTGATGATTTCTTTATTTCTGTTTGGGGCAACCAATGGTTTGACTGATATCGCTATGAATACCTTGGTAACCGAAATAGAAAAAGAAGATAACAAGAAGTTTATGTCTGCTGCCCATGGGTTTTTTAGTTTGGGCGGTGTCATTGCGGGACTGGGAAGTTTTTTAATACTATGGATAAATAACCCATTTGTACACATGGCAAGCGTTGTGGTAATTGTCTTTTTGGTCAATTTCAGTCTTAGGAAGAATTATTATGGAATTACGGCAGCTCCAATAGAAAAGGAAGCTTTTAGTTTAAAGCTTTTCAAACCTCTATTGCTTCTGGGTATCATTGGTTTTGTGGCGATGGGAAGTGAGGGCGCTATTGTGGACTGGAGCGGTCTTTATTTAAAAGAAGTCGCTTTAGCTCCTGAAGTACTAATAGGTTCAGGATTTTTAGCCTTCTCGATTGCGATGACCTTAGGGAGATTTTTAGGAGATGGCATCAGTGAAAAAATCGGCTCTATCAAAATGGTCACCCTAGGGACTGGGATTGCTATATTGGGATATGTTTTGGTCCTTACGGGTTCTATTTTTGGGGCAATTGCGGGCTTTGCGTTCATTGGACTAGGCTTTTCGGTGATTGTTCCAGAACTGTTTAGAATTGGTGGAAATATCAAAGGTGTTGATTCGGCACAAGGCGTATCTTTTATTGCTGGGACAGGATACACGGGCTTTTTGCTTGGTCCGGTGATCTTGGGATTTATTGCGGAACAAGCCGGGTTGAGATATACCTTTTCTGTTTTGTTGGCCGTAGCCGTGCTTATTTTACTGGTTTCTCAGGTACTTACCCGAAAACAAAACCGCTAGTTTTTTCTATTTCGTCTTGATTTGAAAGGGTTTTTTTTAGAATCAAAACCGCTGATAAAATCCTCCATTTCACCTGTCAGAAGCAATTTGTTTTGATTTTCCCAGAACTCGGGATTATAATCGTGTTTTAGCTTGAATATATCCTTTTCTGCATTGACATTGCTCTCAAAGGCAAAGTCTTCATTGTTATCGAAGGTCTGTAGAATATACTCACAGGTGTAAATGTCTTTGAACGACTTTTTTGTATGGGTAATTTCAACAGTGTAAATTATCTTGGCTGAGGTAATAAAGTGTTTATTCCATTTAGTAGAGCGTGTAAAATTGACTGTTTGTTCCACACCAATAGTTCTGGAGCGTACAGGGCCGTTTTTAAAATACTTGTCCCTATCTATTTTACTTTGCATCACAAAGGCCTCAATAGCTTTTGAATCATTGTTGATAATGTAATGTCCGGAGGTATTCAATCCAACTATTGTGGTATCACTTTGAAAAAAAATCTTGGCTCTGTTTTCGTTTTCATATTCTTTTTCGGTCAGCGTAAAACCATCTCCCGTGGCATTCAATCGAATAGTTTCGAACAAAAGCTCAGATAGGGAAAAAAAGGTAAAGTATACTTTGTTCTCATCTTTATTTACACCTATTTTCCGCATATTGGATATCTCAAATGAAAAGTCCTTTAGGGAAGATTCCATGCCTTGGCGATAAATCAGGGTTTTGCGCCGTAACTTTCCTTCAATATCCTGTATTCGCACAATTTTAGCATTCTGACGCAACAAACACCGCAAAAAGAAACGCTCTTTAAATGGAGTGAACATATAGTGTTTGGGAATGGAATCACGCACTTTATCCCAAAGAGTCTTTGTATTGGTCAATATGACTTCATTGAGCTTAAAGGCGCTGGGTTTTAAATAAATCGTATCCTGAACGTCCTTAAACGTAGTCCGAAGCTCTTCGTATCCTACTTTATACGCGATAATGGAATCCAATTCGCTTATAAAGAAGAAAGCTCCATCAGCATTGCTTGCGGTATTGTCCTGCGTATTGTACACATCTACAAATTCCAAGGGTGCTTTGCTTTCGGCATCAACAACTACCCCTAACTTTTGATTTTGTGCCAGACTGACAGTAAAAGAAAAGATAAGAAGTAATGAAAGAGTGTTTAATCTCATTCAGTAACTACCTTCAGATTGGAAAAATTTAGATTAAAACCTCCTTCAGGTCTTTTGTGTTCTTGGGCAAGTTGCAAACCCTCTATTTCAGCATAATTTTCCCAAGTAGTGGTTAGGGACGCCTCCTCCTGGTTTGCTTTTCTAAAAACCCATTCTCTTAGGACATAATCTTCTCCAAAATAGAAATCGTAGGCGTCTCCTGGGGTATATCCTCCTTCATTTGAATAGACAATGGTCAATTTTTGCATTGACGTATTGCTGATTGGCGCGGTTACGTTTTCAGTATGTTCGTATTCAAAATTGTTTTGGTCCCATACCAGATTGAAAGGAGCCAAAATCCAATATCTGTCATTGATAAAACCCCCGTTGGTTTTGTAAGCTATGCTATCCATGTCCCTTCTCAAATAGGTAATTGTGTCGTTGGCATTCATAGCTGTAATTTCATTGGCTTTGGGTTTCCAGATCCAAGAGCGTTCAAAATGGGAACTATCCCGGTCCACATTGAAGGTGAAATGAAATTCCTTTACGGATTTCCAGTTTTCATAACCATGGGCCATTGCAATTTTTTCCAATACGGATTTTGGGGTTTCTAGTTCGGTAGTCGCTGTCTTTTTTGGTTCTGTCTTACACGAGAAGAACAAAACTGATAAACAGACAAGAAGGGAAAGTATTGATTTCATAACTTCATTTAGTTCCCTCAAATATACCGTCTTTTTAGGTTATCTTGTTGAAGGATTTAACCAAGATTTCTTCCATAAACCCAAGCCCGTGACTTTTATCAAAAGACTGTTTCTAACTCTTATAAGTAACCTTGATAAGAGATCATTGGAAGAAAACGACCCGTATGCCCATCTTTCGGATGAGGAATTGGTAAAACGGATAGTAGCCAACAACAACCCTATGCTTTTTGGAAAATTGTATGACCGTTATGCAAAAATGGTATACAACAAGTGCTATGGTTTTGCTAAATCCCAGGATGAAGCAGAAGACCTGACCCAGGATGTGTTTCTTCAACTGTTCATTAAGTTGAAGATGTTTAAGGGGAAATCCAAGTTTTCAACTTGGTTATACTCTTTTACCTATAATTTCTGTGTCAACTATGTAAATCGGAACAAACAGCGCAAAATGAGTGACAAGTCCATTCCAGTGGAGGATTCAGAATACAAGTTATCCGCAGAAATTCCGGATGAGAACCTCTTTGAAATGAAATCCAAAAAGTTGAAAAAGGCTTTGGATTTGATAGCTCCTGAAGAAAAGTCATTGCTACTGCTTAAATATCAGGATGGCGCAAGTATAAAAGAGCTTATGGATGTATTGGAATTGGGGGAAAGTGCAGTGAAAATGCGTTTGAAGCGCTCAAAAGAACGACTAATGGAAACCTATAATACCTTGGAATAATGGCGAAAAAAAGAAAAAATCCTTTTAGGGAATTGGAAGCCTCGTTACGCGAGGTGCCTCCTGGTATGAAGAAAAAAGTAATGAACGATATTGCCGCAGCCAAACTCATTATGGACATGGGCTCTTTGTTCTCGTTCAATATCGGTTCGGCTTTGAAACGACTTTTTAGAACCTTTGGAAGTAATTGACAACACCACAAATAGAAATATATGGAAACAATAAACGAATGGAAAGACCTGACCTTTAATTCCCTGATAACCATGGGAAGGGATATCGCTTCGGCCTTACCTAAAATAATAGGGGCCCTGATTATTTTATTGATTGGCTGGATTGTAACTAAGATTATCCTTTTCGTTCTAGGAAAAATCTTGAAGTTGGCCAAAGTGGATGCACTGAGCGAAAAAATTAATGAGATGAATTTGTTTGGCAAAGGCGATTTTAAATTTGATATAGCCAAAATCATCCTTGGATTTGTAAAATGGTTATTATTATTGGTATTCTTGATTGTTGCTGCTGATATTTTGAGTTGGGAAATTATTTCCACGGAAATTGGCAACCTGCTGCGCTATTTGCCTAGGTTGTTTAGTGCTTTGGCTCTCATGATGATTGGACTGTATGTAGGAAACTTTGTAAAAACTACAGTGAAAAGACTTTTTGATAGCCTTGAATTTTCAGGTTCCAATGTGGTCAGTAATCTGTTGTTCTACATCATTGTCATCTTTATATCCATTACGGCATTAAATCAAGCAGGTATTGATACCACAATCATTACGAACAACATTACCATGATTCTGGGCGCTTTCCTACTGGCTTTTGCACTTGGTTTAGGATTGGGTTCACGAGACATCATTACGGATTTACTGCGTTCTTTTTATACAAGAAGAACCTACGCCGTTGGAGATAAGATTGTAATCGGTGAGCATTCTGGGACTGTGGAAGCCATTGAGAACAATAGCTTGACCTTGGTGACCAAATCTGGAAGATACGTCATACCCATCAAAGATGTGGCCTCGGCCAAGGTGGAAATCAAAGGCTAAGCTAAAATGACATAACAACTCGTTAATTGGGGATGTAACTTCCTTGGAATTTGATTAATTTTGAAACTTTCAACACGTAAAAGATGAGTTCAAAAAAAGGAAAGGTCAGTGAATTGATCCAAGAAAAATTACTGGAAGAACGCAAAGTGTTTCTATGGGGAATGGTAGATGATGATTCTGCGAAACATGTGGTCGACCGCTTACTATACTTGGACATGATAAATCACGACGAAATTCAATTGATTATCAATAGTCCGGGAGGATACGTTACCTCTGGATTTACCATGTATGATACCATTAAGCAAATCAAGAGTCCTGTTTCTACAGTATGTTCTGGTCTTGCAGCCTCTATGGGGTCTATATTACTTTCAGTAGGGGAAAAGGGAAGACGATTCATCCAACCCCATGCACGAGTAATGATTCACCAACCTAGTGGTGGGGCGCAAGGACAGGCATCCAATATTGAAATTCAAGCTCGGGAAATCATAAAAACCAAAGAAATCGGTGCTCGCATCTTAGCTGATAATTGTGGGCAAGATTTTGAGAAGGTAATGAAAGATTTTGACCGTGACTATTGGATGGATGCAGAAGAGTCTGTGGCCTATGGTATCGTTGACGGGATTTTAGAATAAGAATTCTTCTATAAAAGGGAAAAAGTCCTTCGTAGTGTTTACGAAGGACTTTCTGCATATATATGGACGCCGAAGCGGAATATTTACTATATCTACGGCAATAACAATGCCGAAAGATTTTAATGTTCTGTTAAAGTGTTAAAATCTTTCCGGGTGTTCAATGACTTCTTTGGCCCTTTCTTTTAAAACTGCCATTTCCTGTGGGTCTTTTTTCTTTAAAAGGTTGAGCATCATAGACATTCGCTGATTGTTCTCAAAGTATCCTTTCTTTTCATCCAAGAAATTCCAATATAAGGCATTGAATGGACAAGCGGTGTCTCCTGTTTTTTCAGCAGGTTTATAATGACATACCTTGCAATAATTACCCATTTTATTGATGTAGTTGGCACTGCTCACATACGGTTTGGTCGCTACGATTCCACCATCTGCAAATTGACTCATGCCCCGCGTGTTGGTGATTTCAACCCATTCAATGGCATCGATATACACACCCAGATACCATGCATCTACTTCGTCAGGATGGGTCTGCGTGAGCAAGGCATAGTTGCCAACAATCATCAATCGCTGGATGTGATGGGCATAGGCTTCGTCTAAACTCTGGGTTATGGACTGCTTTAGACAATTCATTTTAGTCTCGCCGGTCCAAAAGAAATCAGGTAAGGCATTGTGGTTATGCAATTCATTCAAACCAGAGTACTCGGGCATTTTCATCCAATAAATACCACGCATGTATTCCCGCCATCCTATAATTTGTCGAATAAACCCTTCTACTTGGGAAATGTGAATATCGGATTGATTTTCATAAAAGTGCTCCAATACGTGGTTGACCACCCTTTTTGGGGATAGCATTTTACTGTTCATCGCAAAAGATAAACGCGAATGGAAAAGAAACTTTTCTTCGGTATGGAAAGCATCTTGATAATCCCCGAAGTACTTCAACAGATTTTCGCAAAAATATTCCAATAGGTCTTCGCACTCTGCTTCGGAAGTGGGCCAATTGAAACTTTTAGGTTGAATATTTCCGAAGGTCTTTATTTCCGCCTTTTGAATTTCATCCAAGATTGAACTCACATCCTTGGAAAAATTCAATTCTTGCGGAATGGCAGGGGAACCATTCCACTTTTTGCGATTGCTGTGGTCAAAGTTCCATTTACCACCATCAGGTTGGCCATTTACCATCATGATGTCATGCTTCTTTCGCATCATGCGATAAAAGCTTTCCATAATCAATTGCTTTTTCCCATGGAAAAAATCTCGAAGTTCATACCGGCCCGTGTAAAAATGTTCTGTGCTGTAGGCCTCTGTTTGAATGCCAAGTGATTTGCAGATATCAGAAAGTTGCTTGTCCAAACGGTATTCATCCGGATACTGATATTCAAACTTAGCAACCTCTAACTCCTGGGTATACTGCTGAATAATTTTACCCAAATTATGAAGGTTATCGGCATCGTTAATTTTCAAATAGATGACCTGATTTCCTTTTTCTTTTAATGTATCGGCGAAGTTTCGCATCGCTAGAAAAAATCCGACCACTTTCTGAACATGGTGTTTTACATAGTCGGTTTCTTGCCGCATTTCGGCCATGAGATAAGTAGTATTAGTATCAGTCTCTTTAAACCAGATATGCTGCAGATTTAATTGGTCTCCCAGAACTAAGCGTAGTGTTTTCATTTGATTAAAATAAAGTGTCTTGCAACCATAGATTCTGAAACTTTCCTTTGGAATCGTACATCTCTGCCTGCCGTTTGATGTTGAACTTTCGGTCACGGGGGTCATTTCCCACCCCACTATTGTACATCCAATTGCCCCAATTACTATGAACATCGTAATCCAGAAGTAAGGACTCAAAATAGGCTGCACCTATTCGCCAATCTTGCTGTAACTCTTTTGCCCAAAAACTGGCTACATTTTGGCGCCCTCGGTTGCTCATCCAGCCTGTTTTAGCGAGTTCTTTCATGTTGGCATTGACAAAAGGTTCCTTTGTGGTTCCATCTATCCAGGATTTCAATTGAAGACTATCCGATTTCCAGTTGTATCTTTTTTGAAGAATACCTCCCAATTTGAAAATGTCATTGCCATGCTTTAAGGAAACATACTTGAAATAATCCCGCCATATTAATTCAAAAATGAGCCAATAGGTATCCTGGTTTTTTTTGATTTCTTTTTCAAACTTTTTGACCTCCCAATATATCGTTCTGGCCGAAATACTGCCATTAGCCAGCCAAGGTGAAAACTTAGAGCTGTAATCTGTTCCAACAAGTCCGTTTCTTGTCTTTTTGTAGTAGGCTAATTTTTGAGTTTTCCAAAAATAGTGCTGTAATCGGTCCAGGGCGTGGTTTTCACCTCCTTTAAAAGGGAAGGCTGTTTTTGGGTCCATCTCAAAATCTTCAAGGCCCAAATCCTTTAGTGAGGGAATTTCAGAAGAATGGTTGACAAGGTTTTCTTCGGCATATTTTTGAGTCAATGCTAAAGTCGGTCTTACCTTGACTTCCTTCTCACATCGTTTTCTAAATTGGGTGAAGACCTGTGGAATGCTTTGAAACGAGGAGTAGGGGAGGTCTTCAGGGTGAAACAGGAATTGGTCATAATGCCCAATGATTTCAATGCCATCAGATAGTTTGGATTTTACAGTATTCAGCACCTCTACTTCCTCTGAGGTCCATTCCTTCTGTTTGTGAATTTGGGTAATGCCATGATTTTTGACCAAATCGGGTAAAACCTCTTCAGGCTTGGCATGAAAAACCAATAAGCTAATGTTTATTTCTTCAAGATTTTGTTTGAGCTCTCGGACCGTTTCGATAAGGAATTGTGCTCTAAACTTTTCGGTCTTTTTAAAACCAAAATCGACAATATCAAAACAGCGAGGGTCAAAAAAATAAACTCCTAAAACCTTTTCCCCTTTTGAGGCATGTAATAAGCTTGTGTTATCTGCCACACGCAAGTCATTTCCAAACCAGACCAGATTTTTCATGTTACTTTAATTTTCTGCAGCGTTCACTGCAATATTTTACAGATTCCCAATTCTTTTCCCATTTTTTTCTCCAAGTGAATGGCCTTTCACAAACAGGGCAAATTTTAGTGGGTAGATTTACCTTTTTGTGTGCCATCAAGCATGGATTTGGAAGTTTCGTAAGGTTTGGCGTAAGAAAGGCGGTCGATTATTTCTGGTTTTGCATAGCCATCCAACCCTACAATGGAAACCAAATTGGCCTCATCCAACTTGCCCCAATGGTCAGGTAATAAAATAGATTCATCGATATAAATATGTTCTATCGCTCCAACCATGAGTACACATCCGTTTTCCTGGATTTTATATTCATTCACATAAGAACATCCAATTTGTATGGGACTTTCTTTCACAAAAGGAGCAGAAAAGTTATTGTGATAGGCTTCGTTCAGTCCTATCTTTTCGAACTCTGATTCCTCTTTTCCGTATTTGGCCGCAGTGGCATGTGCTTTTTTATAAAATTTTTCCGTAACCGCATTTATGCTATAGGTTGAGGAGTCTTTGATGTTAGTATATGTATGTCGTTCAACAGTTAAAGGGCGAAGGATAAAACCTAAGAGGGCTGGGGTACTTCCCAAGTGAATGACCGAATTGAAAATGGCCACATTGGTAATCCCATCTGAGGATTTTGTGGCAATAAGACTGGCGGATTTGTACCCGGAAATGGTGTTAATAAGGTTCGCTCGCTCCCTTGAAGGTAAACTGAAAATGTTAGCTTTTGAAAAATGTTTCATAATTTGTTTAACAAAAATAAAAAAAGAATAAACAAAATAGAATTAAACTCTATCAAAGATTGCTTACCCCATGGATACGCGCCAAAATGATTATTTTAGTACTTCAACTTAATTTTTACCTCAAGTCACTTAATGGGACAAACTTCAAAAAACATCGCCATCATCGGTTCAGGATTGGTGGGTTCTCTTTTAGCCATATATCTTAAAAAACATGGACATAGCGTAACGGTATTCGACCGCAGGCCTGACATCCGAACCGTAGAATTTTCTGGGCGTTCCATCAACTTGGCTATGAGCAATCGCGGGTGGAGGTCTTTGCGCGAGGTGGGATTGGAAAAAACCATTAAGGAAATTGCCATTCCCATGGACAAACGAGCGATGCATGTGGTGGAGAAAGAGATGTACTTTCAACCCTATGGTAAGGACGGAGAAGCTATTTGGTCTATTTCGCGAGGAATATTAAATCGAAGAATGATTGACTTGGCTGAGGAGGCAGGTACCCTATTTCGATTCAATGAAAAGGTATGGGACGTAAATTTACCGGAAGCCAAAATATATACTGGGGAATCTGAAAAAAGTGAATGGAAGGAATACAATTTTGACATGATTTTTGGTTGTGATGGCGCTTTTTCCAGAGTTCGCCATAAAATGCAACGCCGGAGTCGTTTTGATTACTCCCAAGACTTTATTGATGTTGGGTATAAAGAATTGACCATTCCGCCCAATGCCGATGGGACCCACAAACTGGATGAAAACTCATTTCATATTTGGCCCAGAGGCCAATTTATGCTGATTGCCCTACCCAATTTAGACGGTAGTTTTACCTGTACTCTCTTTTTGCCTTTTGAAGGTGAGGTGTCGTTTGAGAACATCACAACCGAGAAAGAGGCAAAGCAATTCTTTAAAACCTATTTTCCGAATGTTCGCAAAGAAATTGAAAATTTGACTGAAGACTTTTTCAAAAACCCAACCAGTGCCATGGTGACCATGAAGTGTTATCCCTGGACCTATTGGAATAAAGTAGCTTTGGTTGGAGATTCAGCCCATGCGGTTGTTCCTTTTTACGGACAAGGGATGAACGCAGGTTTTGAAGATATTTTTGTGCTAAACGAGCAGATTGAAAAGTTTGGTGATGACTGGGACTCCGTCTTTGAGCACTATCAAAAATTGCGTAAACCCAACGCAGATGCCATTGCCGAGTTGAGTTATCGCAACTTTATTGAAATGAGTAGCAAAACGGCAGACCCGAAGTTTCTTTTGCAGAAGAAAATCGAAAAATGGTTCGCCCAAAAGCATCCGAATAAGTGGATACCCGTTTATAGTAGGGTTACGTTCTCTGACCGACCTTATGCCGAAGCTTTAGAGATAGGGGATAGGCAAGAAGCTATTATGCAACAGGTGATGGAACTACCCCAAATTGAGGAAAATTGGGATTCGGAGGGGGTGGAGAACCAGATTTTGGAACTTCTTAATGACCTCTGACCTCTGACCTCTGACCTCTGACCTCTGACATCAGAACATAGAGAATAGAAAAAAGACCTCAGAAGACTGACCACAGATATCAGATAACTGACAACTGCTCATTGCTAATTGTTCATTGTAAAAACTCAAGTTCAAGTGCAAACACCTAACCTCCAGCACCGAGCGTCAAACTCCAAGCATCAAGCAACAAACTCCAAATATCAAAATTCAAGCTACGAGCATCTGACATTGGACCTCAGATATCAGACATCAGATTTCTGACCACTGATTACTGTTTACCGATTACTGTAAATTGCTAATTGCCCATTGTTAATTGTCCATTGTTTATTGAAAATTACATCTGATTCCTTCGGTGGCTGCGCTCCCTCGGAATACAAAACACCGCAAACCCAAAAGCCTACGGTGCCTTTTACCAAACCAAATTTTAGTGTAACCTATTCAAAATTACAATTTGCCCCAGTAGGTGAATCATTAACATTTTCAAAATCCCAGTTATGAGTCATTATTAGATTGGTTCGGGCCTCTTCTGCATCGGTACAATACTGCATGCCATCTTGAAAACTAAAAATGACACCCTGTGGTATATCTTTTCCTGGTTCTTCTGTGGCCCAACCTATTAGGGTAGCACTGTAATTGTCCGAAGACATGTTTGAGTCTTTGAATATATTATTCATGAATTCTATACTAGAAATATCCCAATTTCCAAGGTTTACATCAAATGCCCCGGTTTCTAAAAACATACCAGCCATGTCCGTAACATTTTGGGTGTTCCAATTTTCCAGACCGGTTCCTGTGAAAAGGGGAGTATTTGCAAACATAAGATGCATGTTTTCTACAGCTTGAGTATTCCAATTTCCTAGGTCTGCATTAAAGTTTCCACATGAACGAAACATTTCTTCCATATCTAGGACTCCCTGAACATTCCAATTTTGAATTCCTTCGCCTGTGAAAACATCACAACTATTAAACATATAGCTCATGTTGGTTACTCCTTGAACCTCCCAGTTTTGAAGTCCTTCGCCCGTGAAGATATCACAGCTCGAAAACATGCTAGACATATCAGTAATGGTAGCTATATTCCAATCACCAAGGTTCCCATTAAAATTGGTACATGATGAAAACATTCTACTAGTATTTGTAACTTCTGTTAGGTTTGGTAAATCGGAAGCTAAATACTTAAAGTTTGAACAACCCGTAAATGCACCTCGCATGGTACGCCATTGTATTGTGCCCCATTGGTCAATACTCATAAGTTTTTTCGCATGTACGGATTGGTTGCAAGAATCAAGACCGAAGTTAAGAGCTGGAAAAGTCCCGGTAATACCAACAGTATAATTACCCCCATCTTCATAAATATGAGAAAAATACTCCTCTTCAATTACATCGAGACTAGTAAGGTTTTCAATGGTTCCATCTCCCCAATTTATAGTGAAATTATAGTTGTAATCTGGCTTTCTAACATAAAGTCTAATTTCCTCATCAGGTTCTGTAGTCTCCCAAGATGTAACAAAAGTAGCTGGGTCTTTTGGGTCGGCATCCTCAACATTCTGTACCCTGACATTTACTACATAAATAACCTCGTTGACACCGTCAAAGGCCAATACATCTAGTTCATAATCGTTTGGGAGTTCTTCAAAATCTAGGTTTTGTCCGTTGGCCAAACTAATGATGTTTCCTTGTGTTAACTCAAAAACACTCTCGGAATTATCAATAAAAAAGGTCACGTTATTACCCTCTGGGTCAAGGGCCTCTAGCTCTACTATAGTGAAGTCTTCAGCAATGTTTTCGTTTACTTCTATCTCAAAGCCACTTGTCAATATCGGTATCTCATCCACATTGCTCACGGTAATTCTTACTGGTGCCTGGTCGGTATTGCCCTCGGGGTCCGTGGCCGCTACAGTAAGCTCATATACATTGGGTTCTTCCTCAAAGTTGAGTACTTGGCCCTCGGCAACGGTAATAGCCCCATTTTCGTCTATGGTAAAGAGCCCTTCGGGTCCTCCGGTCAATGCATATTCCAATGGACTTTGTTGGGGGTCGGTGGCCTCTACGTTTCCAATTTCGGTGGAGTTCTCGGCCACTTCAAATTCATAGGAATTCGGCTCAAAGTTAGGGTCTTCTTCCACATCGTTCACAGAGATAGTCACGGCAATGGTCACCTCGGGGTTCTCCCCATCCGAGACGGAAACGGTAATGGTATGTATAGCATCTTCACCGGCAAAAGATTCAAAATCCAGCATCTTACCGCTGGCCACACTAATCTTGCCCGTTTTTGAATCTATGGCAAAAAGGTCGTTGTCGTTCTCCACAATGGTAAATTCAAGTTCAACGCCCTCGGGGTCCGTGGCGGTCACCTCACCAAAGGGTTCCATTTCCACTAGGTTCTCCAAGGCATCAAACGTAAAGGAGGGCTCATTGAAGGTAGGTGGCTCGTTAATGTCCTGAACGTTTATGGTCAGTGTAGCGCTGGCGGAAGCAGATGCGTCCTCCACGGTAACAGTGAGGATATATTGTTGAGTGGTCTCAAAGTCCAGCGCCCCACCTTCAGCCAGGCTTACCGTACCCGTTGCTGAAATTACGAAAGGACCTTCGCCTGTCAAAGCATACGAAAGGGTATCGCCATCATCATCTTTTGCATCTACGCTCCCAATGTTTGTGCCGGGGGCAATGTTCTCGTCAGGTTCCAAGGTCTTCGCCTCAATGGTCGGAGCATTGTTCGCCTCAACGGGAGGTGTGGCGGGTTCATCGTCCTTACCGCAGGCCCATACCAAAAGGGTAATGGCAAGCAAGGAGAGTAAATAGGGTGCAAGTTTTTTCATAATCGCTGTTTTTTATATAGTTAACTCTAAAAATATCGTATCCCTAGAGGGCAGCGGTACAGCAATTGACGGATGAGGGGTTTGGGTTGATGGATGGTCCTACGCTACCCTTCTTCGCTAGGCTACGAAGGCCAAAGGCTTCGGACCAGGGGAAAGGGTTGGTCCTTCGCGGCACTTCGGCTTCGCTCGGTGTCCGCTTCGCACCAGGAGGAAAGGGCTAAGGGGTTAAAGGTTAAAGGGAGTTAAAATTCGGGATGAAGTTCAAGAATCAAGATCAAAACATCTGACTTCTGACTTCTGACTTCTGACTTCTGATCCCTGACTTCTGACATCGAGCACCGAACATCAGACTATAGAGAATAGATAACAGACTGTTCTCGATACGCTGCGCACTCGAACTGACGTAGGTTTCTCCCGGTCATTTCAAACCGACCAAAGGGAGTGCGAGAAATCTAGTTGTTGAGAGATTTCTTGCTTTCATTTCATTTAAGCTTGAAATGACGGGCTTTACCCCTTTGGCTTTTAAGCTTAAACTCAAGTTCAAGAGTCAAGGTCAAAACATCCGACCTCTGACATCGAGCACCGAACATCAAACTATAGAGAATAGATAACAGACGGTTCTCGATACGCTGCGCACTCGAACTGACGTAGGTTTCTCCCGGTCATTTCGAACCGACCAAAGGGAGTGCGAGAAATCTGGTTGTTGAGAGATTTCTTGCTTTCATTTCATTCAAGCTTGAAATGACAAATTTTACCCTTTTAGCTTTCCGCTTTGGACTCAAAAAATAAGCTCAAGTTCAAGCGCAAACTCAAAAAACTTGAATTTTGACATCAGACATCAGACATCAGACATCAGACATCAGACATCAGACATCAGACACCAAGCATTGAGCATCAAACACCGTGCATCTAACAAGACCGTTCTAATATTTCGAACGTATCTCCGCTTTGCGCATAGGCATTGAATCCACTAAATCAAAAATCACCTGAGGTTCTACAATAAATGGTTTTTTGAGTTTGATACCTCCATCTTTTCCAATCAGTAATACTCCTTCAAAATTTGTTTTGAGTGAAAAATGGGCTAGATCTTGCGATTCGGGTTGTCTTTTGAGAAGTAGTATATCTCGTTCCAGCAATTGGGGTTCCTTTTGTTCAAAAATTTTGTGTTGTTGGTTTACCTCTGAAGAATTTGACGCATTACTTACCAAAACAAGTAATCTATTTTTCCATTGGTATTCCTTGATGTCTTGTGCAAAAGCCTCAAGACTGAAAAGTACCAACAGAATGAAAATAATGGTTTTCATGGAACAAATTAGTAAGTATTCAACGTAATTTTATAATGTTAAGTTAAGCAATAAACTGCGATAATAGTGAGTTGGTTCAACGAATTAAGTTGGGGATATGTTAAGCCTTTACTCCTTTTTTAATCGGTATTGAAAAGGGTTTCGTCCTGGTGAGGCCTTGACAACTTCTGGTAGTCTTTCGAACAATTCAGTGGCCAACATGTTTTTTTGAAACCTGCTACGGTCCAGTTTTTCTTCCAAAATGGTCTCATGCAGTGCATGAAGTTGAGGCATGGTGAATTCTTGGGGCAATAGATTGTAAGTAATCTGGTCATACTTAATGTCGGTCTTCAATCGGTTTCTTGCTGTTTGTATTATTCGTTTATGGTCCAACCAAATTGGGGGAAGGTCATTCAAAGGAAACCATTCTACCGCATCATCAAAGTCACCAGGTGCCGGATTAACGGTATCCATATCCACCAAAGCATAAAAAGCCAAGGTCACAAACCGATTATTAATCCAATAGTCTTCCTTCCAGAGCATGTTGTTCTTTTTAAAGAACTGTTGAAATTCAGTAGCAAATTTTCGGTCCTTATGACCAAATACGGAAAGGAATTTAAAATAAGGTTTCCGAAGGTCGGTACGTTCCAATAAAATTCGTTTGACTGCCTCATCCACGGATTCCTCCAATCCAATATAACCACCAGGTAACATCCATTTGTCTCCAACTTTCATGAGCAGAACCTGTAATTGATTATTACAATACCCTAAAATGGTTAAATCTATCGAGAGATTGGGTAAAAAATAATCTCTCCCGTGTGCAATGATGTCCTCTACCTTCATGATTACAAAAATACTAATTGTGACAATTAGTCACATACATGAAAATATTTTATATTTGTGGCAAATTGACACAATTAATATCTCATGAAACGATTTCTAAAAATTACACTGATTGTATTGACATGCCTGATTGCTGTGGCAGCCATAATTGGATTTATAGGGTGGCGCCATATTGATTCCACTTTTCTGTCTTTTGAAGAGGATTATGTGGAGAATTCTGATTTCGAGCAATTGACTTCCGATGGGTACCCCTACTGGGACCGTAATGGCAACGGCCAATTAGATGTTTACGAAGATGATAGGCAACCTGTTGAGGCTAGGGTAGAAGATTTGCTATCTCAAATGACTTTGGAAGAAAAAATACACTTGCTCAAAGGCTCAGGTATTGCTTCAGCATTGGGCAATGTGGAACCTGGGGAAGGAATACCAGGAGCAGTTGGTACTATTGTGCCTACCCCTAGATTGGGAATCCCTACAGTTTATTTGTCTGACGGTCCAGCGGGACTTCGCATAGAACCAGAACGGGAGGGGGAGCAACGTACCTATTATTGTACCGCCTTCCCTATTGCTACTTTACTGGCCTCTACTTGGAATGAAGAACTAGTTCAAGAGGTGGGCAATGCTATGGGAAATGAAGCTTTAGAATATGGAATAGATGTGATTTTGGGACCAGGCATGAACATTCATCGTCATCCTTTGTGTGGGCGAAATTTTGAATATTATTCCGAGGACCCTCTTTTGACAGGTATTATGGGAGCTGCTATGGTCAATGGTATAGAGACCAATGGCATTGGTACGGCACCTAAACATTTTGTAGCCAACAACCAAGAGACAGACCGCGACCTAAACGATGTAATTGTTTCGGAAAGGGCTATGCGGGAGATTTATTTAAAGGCTTTTGAAGTGATGGTTCGAGAATCCCAGCCTTGGACAATCATGTCTTCCTACAATAAGGTGAATGGTACCTATACTTCAGAAAGTGGATATCTGCTTACGGATGTACTACGTGATGCATGGGGTTTTAAAGGTCTGGTGATGACGGATTGGTTTGGAGGAAGGAATGCGGCCGCCCAAATTAATGCAGGGAACGATTTGTTGGAACCAGGTACGAAAAAACAATGGGAAGCCTTGACCGAGGCCTATGAAAACAAGCAACTTCCCCTTGAAGTCATCGATAGGGCAGCTGGTCGCATATTGGAATTGGTGCTGAAAACCAAGAAGATGCAAGGTTATAAGTATACCAATAATCCCGACTTGAAAGCACATGCTGCCATTACTCGTCAATCTGCATCCGAAGGGATGGTTTTGCTTAAAAATGATGGAGCACTTCCCCTACAAAATATAAAAAGTGTTGCTTTGCTAGGGGTTACCTCATATAACTTTATTGCAGGGGGTACAGGTTCCGGAGATGTGAATGAAGCATATACCATTTCGCTTGAAG
The DNA here is from genome assembly GCA_039184805.1 of Bacteroidota bacterium. GTDB lineage: Bacteria > Bacteroidota > Bacteroidia > Flavobacteriales > Flavobacteriaceae > Flagellimonas. Next base: position 27,913 of record JBCDAX010000028.1, read on the forward strand.
AAGGCTTGCAGAGCGCCGGTTTTGAAATCAATCCAGTGGCCAAACAGGTTTATGAAACACATAAGGAGTTGAATAAAGAAGGTTTTGAAAAACCAGAAGGTCTTGATGCCGTGTTCAACCCGTTTACACCACCTGAAATGATGTTCACTAAAGAACAGTTGAATGAAATTGTGGCGACCTCAGATGTTGGTATTCTAACCATCGGTAGGAATGCTGGAGAAGGTGGAGACCGGGTAGAGGTTGATGATTTTTTACTTTCGGATGTGGAGCAAGAAATGTTGAGCCAGGCGAGTAAAGCATTTCAGGATGCAGGAAAAAAATTGATAGTGGTTCTAAATATTGGGGGTGTAATAGAGACTGCTTCTTGGAAAGCCAGGCCTGATGCCATTCTTTTGGCATGGCAAGGTGGACAAGAAGGAGGTAATTCTGTAGCCGATATTTTGAGTGGAAGTGTAAATCCCAGTGGAAAATTGCCTATGACCTTTTCTGTTGCGCTAAATGACCATGCATCAAATACCAATTTTCCCTTAGATGGCGATAGAATTTCTGCTGGAGACCTTTTGAAAGGTTTTTTATTTCAGCGTTCAGAAACGCCTGAGGACAAAAAAATTAAAAATAAGGACTACACACATTATGATGAGGGAATTTACATAGGCTATCGGCATTTTGACACACAGAAGCTGCCAGTTTCATATCCTTTTGGTTTTGGACTTTCGTATACCGAATTTGACTATTCTGATATGGTAGTTGAACATTTTCAGGATACAATTTCGATTAGCATAAATATTCAAAATACGGGGAATATTCCCGGTAAAGAGATAGTTCAGCTCTATAGTGAAAAACAAGCAACCGCCATTGACCGCCCCATTCAGGAACTAAGGGCCTTTGCTAAGACACACATCTTACAACCCAATGAAATAGATTCCCTAAGACTCAAATTCCATGCGAGCGATCTTCAGTATTGGGATGAGAAACAAGCGGATTGGGTCTTGGAAGAAGGAGTATATACTTTAAAAGTAGGCGCATCTTCAAGAGACATTCGAGAAGAATTAGAAATCCAACTTCCAATTCCTTTGATTGATGAAGAGGTTAATCCTTAGGTAGCATGTATACACTGAATACAAACAAGACTTTATAGCATGTACTTAAATTGACCCCATTTTAAAACAACAAAAAAGCCACTCAATGAGTGGCTTTTCAACTAAAGGAATTCTCCTTATTATATCTTTTGGAAGAGTTGTTGCATTTTGTCCTGTTCTTCTTCCGCTAGTAACGGATCTACTAAAATTCTTCCGCTATGTTCATCAGTAATAATTTTTTTACGGGAAGCAATTTCAACCTGTACCTGTGGTGGAATGGTAAAGAATGAACCTCCAGAGGCTCCACGCTCTACTGGTACCACGGCTAAACCATTCTTCACGTTGTGTCGAATACGCTTATAGGCTTGTACCAATCGCTCTTCTATTTTCTCCTCAAACTCTTCAGACTTTTTAAGTAAAGCCTTTTCTTCTTTTTCGGTTTCTGCCAGAATGGCGTCTAACTCACCTTTTTTGTGTTTCAAGTGATTTTCGCGCTCAGTCAGTTTCTCTTTGGTATCAGAAACCACTTCTTTCTTTTGCTCAATTTGAGCCTTGAATTCCTTGATATTCTTTTCAGCCAATTGAATCTCCAATTCTTGGAATTCAATTTCCTTACTCAATGAATTGAATTCACGACTATTTCGGACATTCTTTTGCTGCTCCGCATATTTTTTCATCAAGGCTTTGGACTCCTCGATTAGGTTTTTCTTGGCCGCTATTTCAAAGTTGATAGTCTCCACATCGGTCTTCAATTTATCCATTCGTGTTTTAAGACCTAATACTTCATCTTCCAAATCTTGAACCTCCAAGGGAAGCTCTCCTCTAACATTGCGTATTTCATCCACTCTGGAATCAATCAACTGAAGATCGTAAAGTGCTCTTAGCTTCTCCTCAACAGTGATGCTTTCATTTTTTTTCGCCATATACTATAAATACTTGATGGGATTTGTTATACTTTCCGATAACGCGACTGCAAAATTAGGAATTTTTTTCTTAAGATAATCAACCAATAAGTCTTTTGTAAATTGCTCAGATTCAAAGTGTCCGATATCTGCTAGAACTATCCGGTTTTCGGCTTCAAAGAATTGGTGATATTTAAGGTCTGCCGTAAGGAAAACATCTGCTCCCGCCTTTTTTGCAGCATTTATGGCAAAGGCTCCACTTCCCCCTAAAACAGCAACTTTTTTTACTTTTTTATTTAAAAACTGAGAGTGGCGAACTACAGGAACGTTCATTTTTTGCTTCACATGTAAAAGGAACTGGTCTTCGTTCATTTCTTTTTCTAACGTACCGACCATACCCATACCCAAATGGGAATTGGCATTGTCCATAGCGTAAATCTCATAGGCTACTTCTTCATAGGGATGGTTTTTCAACAAAGTTTTAATGATTTGATGCTTTTTTTCAAAAGAAAAAACAACATTAACTTGAACTTCCTTTTCATAATGGGTTTTACCCACTTCGCCCAAAGTTGGATTTGAACCTACTTCTGCTTTAAAGCTTCCCAAACCTTCCGCGCTAAAACTACAATGACTATATTTTCCAATAGAACCTGCTCCTGCTTCAAACAAAACCGACTTTAAGGCATTGGCATCTTTTTCTGGAACATAGGTTGTCAGTTTTTTGAGGGTCCCTTTTTTGGGAATCAAAATTCTGGGATTCTTGATACCCAGAACCTCACAAATTTTGGCATTGACTCCTAATGGGCTATTATCCAACGCCGTATGTATACTATAAATAGCAATGTTGTTTGCTATGGCTTTCATCACCACACGTTCCACATAATTTGCTCCTGTGAATCGTTTGAGTCCTTTAAAGACAATAGGATGAAAGCTAACGATGAGGTTAAGTTCTTTCTCAATGGCTTCATCCACTACGTTCTCCAGCGTATCCAAGGTGACCAAAATTCCGTTTACCTCATCCTCTGGATTCCCAACCAATAGGCCTACATTATCAAAATCTTCGGCATGAGCCAATGGAGCTAAGTCCTCCAAAACCTGCGCTACTTCCTTAATTCTCATAGAAAATATAAATTAGGCTAAAGATAAAATATTATATTTTCGCGCTATGTGGAACGTCCTAAGAATCATAGCTTTTCCTATTTCACTTGTATATGCTTTTGTGGTCTATTATAGAAATCGTTTTTACGATTGGGGTTGGTTTACTTCAAAAAGGTATGACGTTCCTATTATTTGTGTAGGTAATCTAAGTGTTGGAGGGACAGGAAAAACCCCAATGATTGAATTTCTTATTGGAATCATGGGCCACAAGAAATTAGCTATGCTAAGTAGAGGGTATAAGCGAATATCAGAGGGTTTTGTTTTAGGCGATGCGGCAAGCACGGTTGCGGATTTAGGGGATGAACCTTTTCAAATACACAAAAAATTCCCCCAAGTTCAGGTGGCTGTGGATTCGAGTAGGCAAAATGGTATCCAAGAGCTTTTGGAACTAAGCAGGCCAGAGGTAATTTTACTAGATGATGCATTTCAGCATAGAAAGGTAACCCCATCTTTTTCCATTCTTTTAACTGCATACGCCAAATTATACATTGATGATTGGTACTTGCCTACCGGTAATCTTAGAGATAGTAAGGGTGAATCCAGAAGGGCAGATGTTATTGTGGTTACAAAGTGCCCGAAAGAACCTTCTGAGGTAGAGAAAAACAGTATAATTCAGAAGTTAAAACCCAAAAAATACCAAAGTGTGCTGTTTAGTTGGTACGATTACGGGGATTTTTTTAAGAATTTATCTGGAGAGGTATTACAGTGGTCGGATTTGTCCCATAAATCAATTGTGGTAGTGACCGGAATCGCTATGCCCAAGCCCTTCATTGTTTTTTTGGAATCCAAAGGCCTCAAATTTGAACACCTTGAATTCGGAGACCATCATTATTTTACGGAAAATGAAATTGAAAAGTTCAACAGCTTTGATATAATTCTGACTACGGAAAAGGATTCTGTTCGTTTAGAAGGAAGAGTAGATGAACTCTATTATTTGGAAATTTCACATTGCTTCTCTCAACAAGACCAAACTATTCTGGAAGGTAAACTGTCCGATTTGTTTTAAACAACGCCACCAGTCTTTTTTCTAAAAATATTCTCACCGATTTTTTGATAGAATACTTCCGGCTTGAAAGGTTTGGTCACCACATCGTTACAACCCGCTTGGTAAAAACTGTCCAAACTATCGTCCAAAGAAATAGCGGTTAGGGCGATGATTGGGATTTCCATATCAAATTTTCGAATTTGACGGGTTGCTTCTTCACCGCTTATTCCAGGCATATGGATATCCATTAAAATGGCATCATAGGTGTTGGCTTTGGCCAAGTCAATAGCCTCATTACCATTATTGGCAATGTCACAGCTAATTTCCTTTTTATTCAGCATTTTTTTGGTAATTACCTGGTTGATTTTATTATCCTCTACCACCAAAACGTGAAGACCTTTAAAGTTGAATTCTTCGGGGCTTATTTCGAATGCAATCTCTTCCAGTGCACTGGTATCCAACTTTAAATCCATTTCAAAGAAGAAGGAACTACCGTGACCTACTTCACTTTCCAAATGGATTTTACTATCGAATAGGCCAAGTAGACTTTTTACAATAGTCAATCCTAAGCCCGTACCTCCATATTCCCGATTGATTTGTATGGAACCTTGCTCAAAACTGTCAAAAATATGCATTTGCTGTTCTTCCGAGATACCAATACCATTGTCTTTCACCTCAAAATACAAGGTGACCTGCTCCTCCTCAGTTCTAAGTAATTTAGCAATGACTTCAACCTTTCCTTCCTTTGTGAATTTAAGTGCATTGCCCACAAGGTTCATAAAGATTTGGGATATTTTTAAAGGGTCACCCAACAGTTGTTTTGGGATATCATTGTCGTAATCAAGAATAAGTTTGGTATTGTTCTCGTTGGCATTTTGCTGAAGTGAGTCTACCACATCCGCAAGTACCTTTTCCAATTTGAACTCAATATTGAGAGGCTCTAACTTATCGGCATCTATTTTATTGATTTGTAAAATGTCATTGATAAAGTTCAACAAATAATCTCCAGAGAATTTCAAAGACTTTAAATGCTCTTTTTGATGATCCGCCGGATTCTCTTCCAAAAGCAAATGCGTAAGTCCCGTAACGGCATATAAAGGTGTTCTTAGCTCATGGGTTACCGTGGAAAGGAAATTGGTCTTTGCCTCCATAGCGGAAACCGCGGCGTCCCTAGCCAACTCAAGTTCTTTGTTTTTGGTATAGAGTAAATCGTTTGTTTTTAGCTTTATTTGGTTATTTCTGAAGAGGGAAACAGCCAATAAAGAGATGATAGTCAAAAATGCAGAGGTAAGGATAGCGGTAATTTCCGAACGGTTCTTGGACTCGCTTAATTCTTCATTTTTCGCCGTTAGCTTGTTGATTTCGTTCATTTGATGGTCAAAACGAATCTTATCGGCAGTGCTGGCCTCAAGTTTTACTTTGTCAATATTAAATAGGGAATCTTTGATTTGCTCTAGATTTTTTCTGTACAACAAGGACTCTTCATACTTGCCTGTTATTTCGTAAATATCAGAAAGAAGCTGGTTAGAGGCCTTTATTTCTTTGAAGTATCCATATTTCTGGGATAGTTCCAATGCTGCCTTGGAATGAATTATGCCGTCTTCATAATCATCTTGAACTTTACTTATTTTGGCAAGCTGTATATTGGCTTTTGTTGCCAAATAAGGCCTTTCTTTATCATCTGAGTTGACAATCAAGGCGTTCAAATTGGTCTTGGCATCCTCGTATTTCTCAATGTTGGAATAGATATACCCCTCCAATAAAAGAATGTTGTTCCCTAAATTTCTATTGTTGCTCAGGGTTCTTGATTCTTCCAGTAATTTTAAGGCCTGAAAGTTGTTCCCTTCGTCAAAACGGATGCAAGCTTCAAGGTATTTGTGGAAGGCTTCCCCAAACGGATACGATAGGTCTTTGAGCAGTATACTTGCTCTATCCCAATAAAAAAGTGCTGTTTCGCGGTCACCTTCTTCCAAATAGATTCTGGAATACTGGTGATAGGTATCCAGTAACAATTTGGCATCCTCATTATTCTCAGCAATTTCCGAAGCTCGGTTGAGCGTTTCAAGGGCTTTATCCATCCTATTTTGATGACGATATCTAAGAAATTCATCAAAAATGGACTGTACTTGTTCTGTGGAGCTTATATCATTTTGGGCCGTTCCCAGTTGGGTGCATAGAAATATGCACAGCAAAATGAGGATTTTACCGCTTAAGCGATTGTGGGTCAGGCTAAAAATCAAACGTAATTCTTCCTTATAAATAAATCAATTACATCAATGAGTCTGGAACAATATCCAGTTTCGTTATCGTACCATCCTATTATCTTCACCATTCTTCCAATAACAGAGGTCATCAAAGAATCAAACGTACAAGAATAACAACTATTGTTTATATCAATCGAAACAAGAGGGTCTTCTGTATATTTTAGTACTTTTTTTAAATCTTCATTGGCTCGTTGCTCAAATGCTTGGTTTACCTCATGAATCGAGGTCTCCTTTTTAACATTAAATGTGATATCTGTCAATGAGCCGTTGGGCACAGGAACACGAATACCGCAACCTCCAATAACATCTGACAAATTAGGGAAAATTTTGGTTAGTGCTTTAGCGGCCCCTGTTGTTGTAGGAATTATGGATTGTGATGCAGCGCGGGAACGCCTTAAATCCCTATGTGGTTTGTCATGTAGGCTTTGGTCCGAAGTGTATGAATGCACCGTGGTAATATAGGCTTGGTCTATCCCACATAATTCATCAATCACCTTTATCATGGGTGCTGCATTATTCGTAGTACAGGATGCATTGGAGATAATATGGTCATCTTGGGTAAGAATTCCCTCATTAACCCCCATGACAATCATTTTTATGGCATCTTCCTCAGGCGGAACCGAAAGAATCACTTTTTTTGCTCCGTTGGCAATATGATTTTCAAGGGCTTGCCTACTTTTAAACTTTCCTGTCGCTTCAATTACAATATCAACTCCATAGTCGCTCCATGGTATTGATTCCGGCGTATGATGATTCAGTACTTGAAAAGAACGGTCGTTTACCCGGACTTTGTTGCCTTCCGAATATATCTTTGCGTCCATTCTACCATGGATACTGTCATATTTTAAAAGATGGGCAAGGGTAGGAGCGTCTGCCAAGTCATTTACTACGGCAACGTGTATGTCCGACCTTTTTTCCAATAATCGGAAAAGTGTGCGGCCTATTCGCCCAAAACCGTTTATTCCTATGGTTATGCTTTTCATAAGGAGGGTTGAACAGCAGCTTAATCTATGTGCTTATGTGCTTTGTAGGAAGAACGTACTAGGGCGCCACTCTCTACATGCCGGAATCCCATTTCCAAACCGATTTCTTCATATTTTTTGAATTGCTCTGGAAGAATAAATTCCTTAACCGGTAAATGCTTTTTTGAAGGTTGGAGGTATTGTCCTATGGTGACTACATCGACATCCGCGGAGCGCAAATCGGCCATAGTCTGTATTACTTCCTCTTCCTGCTCACCCAATCCAAGCATAATTCCAGACTTGGTGCGTCTTGCTCCATTTTTCTTTAAATAATCCAAGACACCCAAACTTCGGTCATACTTGGCTTGAATTCGGACCTCGCGTGTCAACCTGCGAACGGTTTCCATATTATGGGAAATCACCTCAGGGTCAGCTTCCAAAATTCTATCCAAATGTGTTTCGATTCCTTGAAAATCCGGTATGAGGGTCTCCAAGGTTGTGGATGGATTCATTCTGCGTATGGATTTTACGGTCTCGGCCCAAATAATGGAGCCCATGTCCTTCAAATCGTCACGGTCCACCGAGGTAACAACAGCATGTTTGATGCCCATAATCTTAATGGAACGCGCCACTTTCTCTGGTTCTGCCCAATCTATACTTTCCGGTCTTCCCGTTTTTACTCCACAGAAACCGCAGGACCGCGTACAGATATTACCCAATATCATAAAGGTAGCGGTTCCCTCACCCCAGCACTCGCCCATGTTCGGACAACTACCTGAAGTGCATATGGTGTGCAAATCATATTTGTCAACAAGCCCTCTTAGCTGAGTATATTTTTTACCCGTTGGGAGCTTAACCCGAAGCCATTTGGGTTTTCCTTTAGGTGGTGCAACGTTTTCAACCGTTGTAGTGCTCATATCAATTTTTTAGAGGTACAAAGATACGAAACTGCGGAAGGATGATAAACTTGTGTGGGAATCTACTTTTTTTTGATGATTTCAGCCAATAACTTTTTGGCGCGGAGTAGTTTTACTTTGATGTTGTTCACAGGCTCGTCCAATTCCTTGGCAATATCCGCATAGCTCAACTCATTAAAATATCTAAGGTTTATGACCTTTTGATAATGTGGTTTTAATTTTTTGATATCCTGTAAAAGACTGGCTAAATTTTGTTCTATAATCAACTGATCCTCCACAGAAGGGGTCTCATCCAAAACCCGATTGACAGCTTCCCCATGGGTGTCTATTTCTTCCAATAGATTTCTATTTCTTTTCCGAATTAAATCCACATGAAGGTTTTTGGAGATGGTAATCAACCATGTGCGGAACTCAAAATCCTCATTATAGGTTTCAATTTTGTCAAAAGCATTCGAAAAGGTGCGTATGGTAATGTCCTCGGCATCATTTTCGTTTTTGGTCCTCAGTAGTTGAAATCCATAGACATCGTTCCAAAAAGTATCCAAAAGTGAGCTAAAGGCAATCTGATTTCCTTGTTTGGCTCTTTGAATGGTATCCTTAATGGAGTCTGATTTGTCCAAAAGTGTAAGATGAAAATAAACGGGAGAACCCGAAAATGTTTAGTGAGCCTCTATAATGGAATCTTTTTTACAGTCTTGCTCGCTAGGGAGTTTTCCACAATAGCCACAGGCTTCACCTTCCTTGTTTAAAAATGGGCTTTGACTGGCACAAGTACCTGCAAACTTTCCATCTTTTTTTGACCAGATTTTAATGGCAATACCCGCAAAGGCAATTCCAAGAAGTCCTATGGTGAGCAAAACTAATTCCATTATCGAAATTTTTCACAAAATTACGAAATACTAAAGGATTTGGAATGCTGTTTAAGGGAACTTTAAAGAAGTCCGCTTAATACATGATATTGGCTACAATATTTTGTACGGATGGGGAGGTGTTCCCACCTTCGGGCTCCACTGTAATATAGCCTATGGCATTGTCCGCATAAGGGATGGCAAGAAGCTTATCTTTGTCATCCAGTTGCTTAATGACCCCAAGATTGACCAGTTCGCCATTTACTTCGGCCCACATCTGAAAACACTTATTTTCTGGAAGTTGGGGTACATTGCTCACATTGATGTAAGAGAGCTTTTTTACAGGATTGATATAGGCAACAGCTTTAAGCTCTTTTCCTTCCCTTTTTCCTTTAACTGAATATTTCTTGGTATCTGGATTGTTGAGTACGATAAATTGGTTGCGTACATCTTCCAACTGGTTTTTCATGTTCTCTTCAAGATACTTGATTTTGGTGTTCACAAAATCATTTTCTTTTTGAAGACTTTGATTCTGGTTCCAGAAGAAAAAAGATGAACCGGCAAACAACAAAATGACTACACTTGCGGCAACCGCATACCTCCATAAACGGATGGTGGAAGACTTTTGCTTCTTCGCACTGTGCAGAATAATTTCCTTAAGTCCTTCAGGGGTCTTACGAGCATAGAGCTTAGCAAAAGCTTCCAGATTATCTTGAAGTTCGCTGTAGGCTTTCCTGACTTCAGGGTACATCGCTATATACCGTTCTGCTTTTGAAGACTCCTCTTTATTGGCATCGCCAATGAGGTATTTCTCCAAAATATCAGAATCTAAGAACAATTGTATTTTTTCTTTCATGGCAATATGTTTATCAAAAGGAGCAAGGTAGTTGATACTTTGTACAACTTTCCAAGTTCTCGCAAACCTATTTTTAGTCGAGATTTTATAGTTCCCAAAGGAATGTCCAGTTCTTCACTGGCTTCTTGTTGGGTCATCCCTTGAAAAAATAAGGCTTCAAGAACTATCTGGTATTTTAGCTCAATCTTTTCAAGATTATCCTGCATGTCCAGGACATCGGGCCTAATACCTTCCACTCCAACCTTATATACGTCAGAAACGTCGATTTGGACTTCTTTGTCCATTTTATTATTAATACTTCGAAGCTTGTCGATAGCGGTGTTTCGTGTTATTCTAAAAAGCCATGTAAAAAGTTTGGCTTTTGAAACATCATAAGTATCAGCTTTTTTCCAAATCTTTATAAAACTTTCCTGAAGAATGTCTTGCGCCAGATCATCATCTTTTACCACCTTATAGGCTACACCGTAAAGTGTATCTCCATAATGTTCATATAATAATGATATGGCCTTATCATCTTTTTCGGCAAGTAGGGTAACGATATGTTTTTCTATCAGTGAACTCATTCGAGGCTGCTAAGGTAAAATTTATTGGGGGCGAAATCTAAAAATACGTTTTACTGCGTATATAAGACAACGCTAAAATATAAAAAGGAAAGTTCCTGAGCGTTTACTTTGAAAATACGGTGCCATAAAGCACTAATTATATTAAGTTTTTGGTTAGTTTGGTTTGGTATAACCCCTGTTAATTCATAGCAATGCAGGGGTTATCTTATTATATTCACTTCTGGGGTGATTTGAATATTGAATTTTTTCTTTACGGTCTCTTGAACGGTTCTGGCCAAATTCAAAATCTCTTCCCCAGTAGCATTTCCGTAATTCACTAGGACTAAGGCCTGTTTTTCATGCACTCCTGCATCGCCTATACGTTTGCCCTTAAAGCCAGATTGCTGAATAAGCCATCCTGCAGGAACTTTTACCTCAGTTTTTGATATTTGGTATGAGGGAGCTTCAGGATGTACCTTTCTTATTTTTTCAAAGGCTTTTTTGGATATGATTGGATTCTTGAAAAAGCTCCCGCTGTTTCCGATATCGTTGGGGTCCGGAAGTTTGCTTTGCCGAATGGCAATCACAGCTTTTGAAACATCTTGAATGGTAGGATAGACTATTCCCTGATTTTTTAATTCATTTTCAATAGCTCCGTAATTGGTATTCAATTGATGGTTTTTCTTGGTCAACCGCAGATTTACCGAGGTAATGATATATTTTCCTTTGGCTTTGTTCTTAAAAATAGAATCCCGATACCCAAATTGACAAGCTTCTTTATCAAACTCAACCAATTCTCCAGTTGCTATTTCCATAGCGTTACAGCTCTCAAAAAAATCTTTTAGCTCTACTCCGTAGGCACCGATATTCTGAATGGGTGCAGTACCTGTGTTTCCCGGGATTAATGAAAGGTTTTCCAGTCCCCCATAATCATTTTCCAAAGACCAAAGTACAAGCTGATGCCAATTTTCACCGGCCATAACTTTAAGGACTACCTCCGAATCCGTCTCTTCCTCAACGGAAATTCCTTTAAGATTCATGTAAATTACCAGTGCTTCAATATCCTGGGTCAACAAAATATTACTCCCTCCACTTAGGATGAATTTTTGGGGATAGGCTTTTAGTTCAAGAACTTTCTGAAGCTGTAGTAGGGTTGAAACCTCTACAAAAGATTTAGCGGTAACCGCAATGCCAAAGGTATTGTAGTCTTTTAAGGATATGTTTTCCTGAACCTTCACGTGGTCAAATACATTTTCAGGGCTTTCCCAAGAATATCTACTGCTTTTATTAGCTGATCTTTTTCCAGAACATAAGCAATCCGAATTTGGTTTTTGCCTAGACCTTCAGTGGCATAAAAACCTGCAGCGGGTGCCACCATCACGGTATTGCCATCTATTTCAAAATTTTCCAGAATCCACTGGGCAAAATCATCGGCATCGGCAACAGGAAGTTCCACTACACAATAAAAGGCACCCTTGGGAACAGCAACGTTGACCCCATTAATCTTTTGAAGCTCAGAAACCAAAGTATTTCTCCTGTCTACATATTCATTTATTACATCATCGAAATAAGTTTGTGGTGTTTCTAACGCGGCCTCACTCGCAATTTGGGCAAAAGTGGGAGGTGATAACCGAGCTTGGGCAAATTTTAACGCTGCGCCAATTACCGCCTTGTTTTTGGAAACCAAGCATCCAATTCGAGCCCCACACATGCTGTAACGTTTTGATACGGAGTCCACAACAATCGCATGTTCTTCCAAATCCGGTATTTGAAGAATGGAATAATGCTGGGTGCCGTCATAGGTAAATTCGCGATATACCTCGTCAGCTACAAGAAAAAGATTATGTTTTCTGACCAATAGGGCCAATTGCATAATTTCTTCCTGAGTATAAAGATATCCCGTAGGATTACCTGGATTACATATCAAAATAGCCTTGGTTTTTGGCGTAATTCGCTTTTCAAACTCGTCAATTGGGGGTAATGAGAAATTGGTTTCCAATGTGGAAACAATAGGAACTACGTTTACTCCGGAAGCGGTAGCAAAACCATTATAGTTGGCATAAAATGGTTCAGGTATAATAATTTCATCTTCGGGGTCCATAATGGTTCCCATGGCAAAAGACAAAGCTTCTGAACCTCCGGTAGTGACAATAATATCTTGATGGGATACGAAAATGTCATTTTTTTCATAGTACCCAGCAATTTTTTTTCGGTACTGTTCCGAACCTTCGGTCATGCTATATGCCAAAACTTCCACAGTATTGTTTTTTATGGCATCCAGTGCCACCCGAGGAGTTTTAATATCCGGCTGTCCTATGTTGAGATGAATGACATGCGTTCCTCTTTTTTTTGCAGCTTCGGCATAAGGAACCAGTTTACGAATAGGAGAGGCGGGCATTCTTTCACCCTTTATTGAAATTTTGGGCATTTAAATTATTTTAGACAAAAATGATAAAACCCACGCATGGAAACAACGAAAAACCCAAATTTTTGCGGGCTTATAGGAATGTTAAATTAAGATTACTATTGGTTGTTTTTTTCTATATTTAATAGACCTAATGATTTAGAAGTAAACAACTTGAAACGAGCAGTATGCTTTTTGGTTATTCTTTTATCCCTTATTCCACTATGGGTATCAGGGCAAGGATTTAAGTTGCCTCCTGATCAAAAATTCCAAAAAATCAGATTCGAATTGGTCAACAACTTAATGTTGATTCCGTTAGAAATAAACGGTTCTCAGCTTACGTTTGTTTTAGACTCTGGCGTAAGCAAACCCATACTATTCAACTTAGCGGAACAAGATTCGGTTCAAATCAACAATGTTTCTGAAGTTACGATTAAAGGTCTTGGTGATGGAGAACCCATAAAAGCTTTGAGTTCTATTGGAAATGCCTTTAAATTGGGAAAGGCCAAGAACTACAACCAAGATATGTATGTGGTTCTCGATAAAGAAATTAATTTTTCAACCTCATTGGGTGTTCCCGTTCATGGAATAATGGGGTATGACCTTTTTAGGGATTTTATTGTTGAGGTTAACTATTCCGCAAAAAACATAAAATTGCACAATCCAAACATGTATGAAGAAAAGTTGGACAAAAAATCACAGACCTTACCGCTTTCGGTTGAAGCTCGAAAAGCTTATATAAAGGCAACAGTTTTGACGGAAGATGAGTCAAACGTTCCGGTGAAGCTTTTGGTCGATACGGGTAGTAGTGATGCGCTTTGGCTTTTTCACCAACCGGAAAAAGGATTGGAAATTCCTCAAAAACATTATGAGGATTATCTGGGTAGAGGACTTAGTGGAGATATTTTTGGGAAGCGTTCCAAAGTAAATGGGATTCGTATAGGGGATTTTGAACTCAAAGATGCCAAAGCTGCATTTCCGTATCGGGAGTCTATAGGGTTTTTGGAAAACTTTGGAGATCGTAGCGGAAGTCTGGGAGGAGAGATATTAAGGCGCTTTAATCTGGTTTTTGATTATTCCCAAGGTACGGTAAAACTTAAAAAGAATGGAAACTTTAAAGCTCCTTTCCAATATAATATGGCAGGAATAGAATTGCAGCACAATGGACTGCGATATATTGCCGAGCGCATTGCCAACGGGAATGGTGTTGTTAGGAAACAAGGAAGCGATTATGGCAATGTTCAGATTTTGTTGGAAAATAAAACCAGACTGAGCTTAGTTCCTGAGATAGTGGTTTCTTCCATAAGAGCCGGTAGCCCCGCTGAAGAAGCTGGATTGAAAGAAGGTGATGTAATCTTAGCTGTTAATGGGAAAAAGGTACATCGCTATAAGCTACAGGAGATTTTAAAGATGTTGAATGAAAAAGAAGGCAAACGAATACGGGTACTGATTGAAAGGTATAATCGAGACCTTCTTTTTTCTTTTGTCCTCAAAAAAGTATTTTAAATAAAAAAGCTCCTGAGAAATCAGGAGCTTTCTTTTACTAATTGTATTGTTTTTATTTCGCGCCTTCAGCCTTTACGTTCCCCTTTATTTTAAGAACTTTTGTCGGCGTATCAGCGTTTGAAGTCACGGTAATTGCCTTTCTGATAGGCCCTACTCGCTTTGTGTCATATTTTACTTGAATTTCTCCAGTTTTGCCAGGCATAATTGGACCTTCGGGCTTTTTAGGAATAGTACATCCGCAACTGGATTTAACATCACTGATGACCAAAGGAGCCGTTCCAGTGTTGGTAAATTCAAAAACTCGAACACCATCGCTACCTTTTGCGATTTCACCGTAATCGATGGTTTCACTCTTAAATTCAATTTTTGCAGTCGTATCCTGAGCATAAATCCCTATGGATAGCAGCCCTACAAACAACATGAGTACAGTTTTTTTCATCATTTCTAGTTTTGGGTGAATTTCAAATGTAAATGTTTTCTACCTGCATCCAAAATTCTTTTGTTATGTAATAACGTTACTTATTTTTGTTTCGTATTTCCGGATGGGCTTTCA
>JBCDAX010000029.1:0-41891 GCA_039184805.1 Bacteroidota bacterium
AATCTTCTCTGATTTTACGCTGTCTATTCCAATAATGCCAATGAACTTCTCTTTCTTTTTCGCCAAAAAAAGAACCCCGAAAGGCCCCTCTCCCAACTACACCAAAACAATCCGTTTACCGTTTTAGCGGGTGCAAATATAGATAGCTTTATTTAATACCACCAAACTATTTTCAAAAAAAAATCAAAAAAAATGCAAAGCTTTGAAAATCAATAAATTAATAGTCATAATTTTACTATTAAAAACCACCTTCTCCTCAATGAACTTATAATCAGTATTTTAAACTATAAACAACCTAATCAACCTTAAAAAAGCATAGGTATTATATCAAATAAGTCCTCTATTGTATGCCTAGATACAACCTATTATCTTTGCCCCCCATAAATAGCAGGTTAAAATGATTAAAATAACGCTTCCTGACGGAGCAGTCAAAGAAATGTCCAACGGCAGTAACCCGATGGATGTAGCTAGAGGTATTAGCGAAGGTTTGGCAAGAAATGTAATTTCAGCCAAATTCAATGATAACATTGTAGAGGTCACCACTCCGTTGACCACCGATGGTTCTTTGACTTTATATACATGGAACGATGTCGAAGGCAAAACAGCTTTCTGGCATTCCTCTGCTCACGTATTGGCACAAGCAATCGAAGAATTATATCAGGGGGCAAAACTAACCATCGGACCTGCAATCGAAAAGGGATTCTATTATGACATAGATTTTGGCGAACACCCCATTTCAGAAAAAGATTTTCCTGAGATTGAAAAAAAGGCATTGGAAATTGCACGAGGAAAGCATGACTTTAAGATGAAAGCTGTTTCCAAAGATGATGCATTGAACTTTTATAAAGATAGAAGCAATCCATATAAGGTAGAGCTTATAGAAAACTTAGAGGATGGGGACATTACTTTTTGCGATCATAGCACGTTTACAGATTTATGTAGAGGAGGTCATATTCCAAATACTGGTATCATAAAAGCTTTTAAAATTCTTAGTGTAGCTGGAGCATATTGGAGAGGTGATGAAAAGAATAAGCAGTTGACACGAGTTTACGGGATTTCCTTTCCCAAACAAAAAGAACTTACTGAGTATCTGCATCTTTTAGAAGAAGCTAAAAAAAGAGATCATAGAAAACTGGGAAGGGAATTAGAGCTTTTTACTTTTTCCCAAAAAGTGGGACAAGGTCTTCCTTTATGGTTGCCCAATGGAGCTGAACTACGGGAGCGTTTGGAACAGTTTCTGAAAAAGGCACAAAAAAGAGCGGGTTATGAAATGGTGGTTTCCCCTCATATAGGTCAGAAGGAGCTTTATGTCACTTCAGGACATTATGCAAAGTATGGAGAAGATAGTTTTCAACCCATCCATACGCCAAAGGATGAGGAAGAGTTTCTATTGAAACCTATGAACTGCCCACACCATTGTGAAATTTTCAATAGCTTCAATTTCAGTTATAAGGATTTACCTAAGCGGTATGCCGAATTTGGCACCGTTTATAGATATGAACAAAGCGGAGAGCTTCACGGTTTAACGCGAGTAAGAGGTTTTACCCAGGATGACGCACACATATTCTGTACTCCCGATCAGTTGAATGAGGAATTCAAAAAAGTAATTGACCTTTCCTTATATGTATTAGAGTCCCTAGGCTTTGATAATTTCACTGCACAGGTATCCGTTAGGGATTTAGATAATCCTGACAAATATATTGGTGAGGTTGAAAATTGGGAGAAGGCAGAATATGCTATTATCAACGCCGCTAAAGAAAAGGGATTGGATTTTATTGTGGAGCCCGGTGAGGCTGCATTCTATGGTCCTAAATTAGATTTCATGGTTAAAGATGCCCTTGGTCGAAGCTGGCAATTGGGCACTATTCAAGTAGATTATAACTTACCTGAGCGTTTTGACCTTACTTACAAAGGCAGTGACAATGAGTTCCATAGACCTATTATGATTCATAGGGCGCCCTTTGGAAGTATGGAACGTTTCGTGGCCATTTTACTTGAACATACCGGGGGTAATTTCCCATTATGGCTGATTCCAAATCAGGCTATAGTACTGCCTGTCAGTGAGAAACATGAAAAATATGCAGAAAAAGTTTTAAATTCTTTAGAAAATAACGAAATTCGCGCGCTCATTGATAATCGGAACGAGACTGTTGGAAAGAAAATCCGTGAAGCGGAATTGAAAAAAGTTCCTTTTATGTTGATTGTGGGTGAGCAGGAAGAAAACTCGAATACTATCTCAGTTAGAAGGCACGGTGGAGAGGATTTGGGAAGTATTAGTGTTGAAGGGTTTTCAGACTTGGTGGCAACTGAAATAAATAGTACCTTAAAGTCGTTCTAAAAAAATTGAGTTTAATTAAAAAGTATACGTCATAGCAATACGAAGAAGATCTAGACCCCAACCTAGGAGGGAAAATAAGAACCCTCACAACATCAATGAAAAAATCACAGCCCCTCAGGTAAGACTGGTTGGGGATAATGTGGAAATGGGTGTTTATCCCATTGCAAAGGCATTAGCCAAGGCTCAAGAATTGGAGTTGGATTTGGTAGAAATTTCACCAAAAGCAGCACCTCCAGTTTGTAAAATCATGGATTATAAAAAGTTTCTTTACGAGCAAAAGAAACGTGATAAGGCTCTAAAAGCTAAAGCGACCAAAGTGATCGTAAAAGAAATTAGATTCGGGCCCCAAACAGATGACCATGATTACGAGTTTAAAAAGAGGCATGCCGAAAAGTTCTTAAAAGACGGAGCCAAATTAAAGGCTTATGTATTTTTTAAAGGTCGTTCCATTGTTTACAAAGACCAAGGAGAAATCTTGTTGCTTAGATTAGCACAAGAGCTGGAAGAACTTGGGAAAGTGGAACAAATGCCAAAATTGGAGGGGAAGCGAATGACTATGTTTATTGCTCCAAAAACAAAAAAGTAAATATCTGAACTAAAGTTCAGCATATATAAAGCGGGACATCGAACACAATTCGGTGCTAAATTATAAAGAGGAGAAAATGCCTAAGATGAAAACCAAATCCAGCGCCAAGAAGCGTTTTAAGCTGACAGGTTCTGGTAAAATTAAAAGAAAGCACGCTTTTAAAAGTCACATTTTGACTAAGAAATCAAAAAAGCGTAAGCTGAAATTGACCCACTCAACTTTGGTACATGAGTCGGACGTCAATAGCATTAAAGAACAATTACGTTTAAAATAATTGTTCCGTCGGTACATTAATTATTAACCCTGGAGTTGGGCATTAAAGATCCTTAAAATTGGGCGCCTGCTACAAAAAAATGAAACATTATGCCAAGATCAGTTAATTCAGTTGCTTCAAGAGCTAGGAGAAAAAAAGTGATGAAGCAAGCGAAAGGTTACTTCGGAAGACGCAAAAACGTTTGGACAGTAGCCAAAAATGCGGTAGAAAAAGCAATGCTTTATGCTTACCGCGACAGAAGAAATAAAAAGAGAACCTTTAGAGCCCTTTGGATTACCCGTATCAATGCTGGAGCAAGACTACACGGAATGTCTTACTCTCAGTTTATGGGTAAAGTAAAAGCCCAAGGAATTGAGCTAAACAGAAAGGTGCTTGCCGATTTAGCAATGAACCATCCGGATGCGTTCAAAGCCATTGTCGAAAAAGTAAAATAAAACAATTTTTCCCGCTTAAAAACCCGCTCAAAAGAGCGGGTTTTTTTATATGCCATGCGCCGTCAATACAAGGCTCCTATTGCCGGCATTATCTCTGTGCTCACAAAGATAAATCCCTTGCCAAATGCCCAAATTCAATCTACCTCTTGTTATAGGTATTTGGACTGAATTTCCTAAAAGTGATGCCTTGATATGGGCTGGCATATCATCAGGGCCTTCATAGGTATGAATGTAATAAGGTGCATCTTCGGGGACCATTACATTAAAATGGCTCTCAAAATCCGTTCGTACGGTGGGGTCTGCGTTTTCATTTATGGTTAAGGAGGCCGAAGTATGTTTTATAAATACATTCAAAAAGCCAACTTCAATATGGGAAATTTCAGGAATTGCTTTTTTTATTTTCTCTGTAATCAAATGAAATCCCCTTGCCAAAGGATTTAGATTTAACTCGGTCTGATAGTATTTCATAGCGGGAAATTAATACAAACTTTACATCATTGGCAAAACAACCCCTACCTTTACTTTTTAAACTTTGACGATGGATTTATCGAAAGTGAAAATGGTGGTATCTGATATGGATGGCACATTATTGAATTCTAAACACGAGGTCAGCACCCTTTTTTTTGAACAATTTCAGGAACTTAAAAAGCGAAATATCCGATTTGTAGCGGCAAGTGGTCGCCAGTATCATAGCATGGCAGATAAACTCGGTAAAGTTAAAGACGATGTCATTTTTATTTCGGAAAACGGCGCTTTTGTCAAAAAAGGTGACGAAGAACTATCGGTCACTCCCATAAAACAAAGTTTAATCCAAGAACTTTTGGAAATTGTAGATGCTATAGATGGAGGTTACGCAATGCTTTGTGGAAAATATAAATCCTATTTGGATGGGAGCTCCAAATATTTTTTAGAACAAATAAAAGAGTATTATTCCTGTTATGAGGTGGTTAAAGATTATACCAAAGTAACTGATGAAATTGTAAAAATTGCTGTTTACCACGGTATAAGTGCAGAAGAATTTATTTATCCCAAAACAACACACCTTAGTGAGCAGGTTAAAGTAAAAGTCTCTGGACCAAACTGGGTTGATTTAAATCATATAGAAGCCCATAAAGGAAACGCTCTGCAAAAAGTCATGAAAATTTATGGAATCCAATCTGATGAAATATTAGTTTTCGGGGATTACAATAATGACCTGGAAATGCTCTCTTTGGCAAAATATAGCTTTGCCATGGCCAATGCTCACCCCAATGTTAAAGTAGTAGCTAATTTTGAAACTGCAAGCAACAATGAATTTGGGGTAGAAAAAATTTTGGAAAAACTATTATGAAGGATATCCAATTTCTTATTGATAGATTTAACTTGGAACCTCATCCTGAAGGGGGATATTTTAAAGAAATGTATCGAAGCACGGGAATCATTGAAAAGAATTCGTTGCCAACTAGCTACCAAGGAAAACGGAATTATTCAACCTGCATTTACTTTTTACTTACTTCAGATACATTCTCTGCTTTTCATAAAATAAAGCAAGATGAAATATGGCATTTTTATAGTGGCTCTGCTCTAAAACTTTCCATGATTTCAGAAAATGGCAACTATTCGGAACACATTATAGGAGCCGATTTTAATTCAGGACATGTTCCCCAGTTTGTTGTCCCAGGAGAATTTTGGTTTGGGGCCAAGACCTTAGAACCTAATAGTTATTCTTTTGTTGGTTGTACAGTGTCCCCTGGATTTGATTTTGATGATTTCATACTTCCAAGTCAAACTATACTTTTGGAAAAGTATCCTCAGCATGAGGCAATTATACGAGAATTAACACGCCCCTGAGGTATGCTTTGTTTCAAATTACATTGCGAATCTGGTACTTCACAACAATTTATTGCAGCACAAAGGCTTACAGTTTAGTTTTATTCCAAACACTCTAGAGTATGCTCCAATGGCTAACTACCAAATTTGGTAGGTATCATGTATTGGGAACTTTATCGTTTTACCTCTTAGGAAGTTTGACCTCCTCTTGGGGGCAGGCACCTGCTACCGGAGATTTGATAAAAGTGCATAATGCTAGTCAAACTGAAATGAACGGGCTTACGGGTGCGGAAGATGGTATGCTCATTTTCAACGAAGACACTGGGCAAATTAATTTCTTCTCGGGTTCCAGCTGGGTAGCACCTTCCAATGAAAGTAAAACCTTGGTGCTAAACAGGGCCAGCGGAGGAAACAATAATATTATTGTAAATAGTACCAATACCTATTATGATTTTCCCGTAAATGCCTCACACGAACTTAGTAATACAGGAGGCATCTACCAAACATTGGGCAATGGTAGAATACGAGTTAACCAGACTGGTACGTATTTTATGAGCGCTGCGTTTTCCGTACGTGACATGCCTGCCGGAGATACCAAATACATTATCGGGCTTTTTATCAATGGAGCTCTACGTGGTTATCTTACCAGAGGTTTTGCCTCACTTCCCAATCAAGATTGGTGGGGAACATCGGGAACTATCATCTATCCTTTACAAGCTAATGATGAAGTCCGATTTAGATATGTGGTTAACAACAATGGAAATGCCCTTGATGCCGTGTTTATCAACGTAGGCATTACCCAACTTTAACTCTTTGCTAATACCGCTATCTTTTCTCTTTGGTCTTTTACTTATCTTTAGATTCATCCAATACTTTTATGGTTTTGGTAGTAAAGCCAAGACCGTCAACGAACGAATTCTGCATCATTAATTCTTTAAAAATGCCCATATCAGCAAAAAATCACGTTTATCTAGTATTAATTATTTTATGCCTTATATCCTTTACTTCAATTTTTGCCCAGACCACGGGTCCAAAAAAGGGTTCATTAGTTGTAGTTGGCGGTGGAGGAATGGCCGAGGACGTTCTTGAACGCTTTATGGAGCTTGCTGGAGGGTCGGCAGCCGAAATTGTTGTTATACCCACGGCTTCAGGTCAAGCAAGTTACAATCAAGACCTTCCCTTGGCAGAGTTGTTCAGGAGTAAAGGAGCTGCACAGGTAACCGTACTTCACACAACTGATAAAAAAGTAGCAGACTCTGATGAATTCATAGCGCCATTAAAACAAGCTACTGCAGTTTGGTTTAGCGGTGGGCGTCAATGGCGATTGGTGGATTCTTATACTGATACAAAAGCTGAGAAATATTTTTGGGGAGTTTTAAATCGAGGTGGTGTAATTGGCGGATCATCTGCAGGAGCCACTATACAAGGTTCGTATTTAGCTAGGGGAGATACTAAAAACAACCAAATCATGATGGGAGACCACGAAAAAGGTTTTGGCTTTATAAAAAACATTGCCATTGACCAACATGTCATTGCACGTAATCGTCATTTTGATATGTTTGATATTTTAAAAAATCGGCCAGAATTATTAGGGCTCAGTATTGATGAAAAAACCGCCATTGTAGTTCAGGGCAACACTTTTGAAGTGGTAGGACCAAGTTATGTCATACTATTTGATGGTACATTTTGGTCACGTGAAGGGAGTCAGCTCAAAAACTTGCCCTCTAAGGAAAATCTCTTTTATTTTTTACGAAATGGCGACCGTTACGATTTGAAAAAACGGAAGGTAATTGATAATTAGGTCCTGGGCTAGGTATTAAGTCTTCTGCTTCTTTTTTCGTGCCGCAGGAAAAAGCACATTATTCAAAATAAGTCGATATCCCGGAGAAGTGGGGTGTAGTTCCAATTCAGTTTTGGGGTCCCCCACCCTATGCTGATAATCTTCTGGGTCATGTCCTCCATAGAAAGTAAAAAAGCCTTTCCCTTTTATGCCATGAATGTATCGGGCTTCCTCATTGATTTTATTTTCTCCCAATACCATTACGGTCGATTTGATTTGGTTTCTGGTAAATGCTGTAGTCTGCCCCATAAAACCCTTGACCAAAGAGGTGTGATTCTGGGTTAACATGGTGGGAACAGGGTCCCATTTTGCTGAAAACTCCATCAAAGAAAAATAATCCGATTCTCTTGGTACGTTTCTTCGCTTATTGGTCATATCAATAGAAGAAAACTCATACCGCAATGGGTTACGTTCCAAGATAAAATTTGAGAAAGCAAAAGTGTTTTTAAAGTCCAGTTTACTCTGATAATTCGCATCTGAAGGGTCACCATCGAACATCGCTTCGCAAATATCCGTGTTCTCAGAAGCAAGAGCGATATCAAAACTATCCGTAGCGGAGCACATTGCGAACATAAAACCACCTCCAATCACATAATTGCGTATTTTCAAAGCCACGGCCCGTTTTTGCTCAGAAACTTTGGAATAGCCCAATTTACTGGCCAGTGCTTCTGCTTCCTTTTTCGCCTGTATGTACCAAGGTGCTGCCCTATAAGCCCCATAAAACTTCCCATATTGACCTGTAAAGTCCTCGTGATGCAAATGCAACCAATCATATAAGGCCAATTTATCATCCAAGACTTCTTCATCATATATGGTCACATATGGTATTTCCGCATAGGTTAAGACCATGGTTACGGCATCATCCCAAGGTTGATTTCCTTTTGGGGTATACACGGCAATTTTTGGTGCCTTTTCCAAAATAACCGCATCTTGGTTTTGGGACGGACTACTAATTTCATCTAATATTTGTTCAGCCTTTGCATCAGATAAGACCTCAAAAGACACTCCTCTAATTTGGCATTCCTTCCGAATAGCTTCGCCATCAGGCAATAAAAAAGAACCACCCCTGTAATTGAGCAGCCATTGCACTTTTTGTTGTTTGTTCAACACCCAATAGGTTATCCCATATGCTTTTAAATGATTTTCCTGTCCTTCCGCATCCATCGGAATTAGAATTACCGAGGCAAAGGATTGAAAACAAAAGAAAAGAAGGCAGATAAAAGTTACATTTCCAGCTTTCGCTCGAAAAGACCGTAGGTTTTTTTTAGAAAGGTATGTCATTATCATCCGGGTCATCATCACTATTCATCGCACTACCAAATGCTTCATTGGCATTTGGCAAATTTGGCGTTGCAAAAGGATTCTCACCGTCTGAATTCATCTTGGATTGGAACTCAAATGGGGAATCAAAGTCATCCAAGTTATCAAATTTACCCAAGGCACCCACAAATTTTAACCTAATATTATCCAATCCACCATTACGGTGCTTGGCTACAATGAATTCGGCCTGACCTTGAGTCGGGGTTCTTTCCTCATCATCCCATTCATCAATTTTATAGTATTCTGGGCGATAAATAAAGGAAACGATATCCGCATCTTGCTCAATAGCTCCTGATTCCCTTAAGTCAGATAATATTGGGCGTTTGCTTCCTCCTCTAGTTTCCACTGCCCGTGATAATTGGGATAAAGCGATTACAGGAACGTTTAATTCCTTGGCCAATGCCTTAAGGTTTCTAGAAATGGTAGAAATCTCTTGTTCACGGTTACCTCCTTTTTGACTTCCTCCTGCTGTCATCAATTGGAGATAATCGATAATAATTAACTTTATCCCATGTTGAGATGCTAATCTTCTGGCTTTCGCCCTTAGGTCGAAAATAGAGAGGGATGGTGTATCATCAATAAACAAAGGGGCCTTTTCCAAAGCCTTTACCTTCACATTTAATTGTTCCCACTCGTGCTTTTCAAGCTGACCGGTTCTCAACTTTTCGGAGGACAAACCTGTTTCAGAAGAAATCAATCGTGTAATCAACTGCACCGATGACATTTCCAACGAAAAGAAGGCTACAGGAATATTTGAGTTGACCGCTATGTTCCGAGCCATGGACAATGTCAAAGCCGTTTTACCCATACCAGGTCTTGCGGCCACTATGACCAAATCGCTGGGCTGCCACCCCGAAGTGAGTTTATCCAATTTATCGAATCCGGAAGGAATTCCACTGGTACCTTCCTTATTGGAAATCTCCTCAATTTTCTTTTTTGCCTGGATTACCAAATCCAAAGCTGTTTCAGCAGAACGTTTTAAATTACCCTGAGTTACTTCATACAACTTTGCTTCCGCACTATCCAATAAGTCAAATACATCCGTAGATTCATTATAAGCATCCTCAATAATTTCGTTGGATATCTTTATAAGACTACGCTGAATATATTTTTGAAGAATGATTCGCGCATGAAACTCAATATGCGCAGAAGATGCGACCTTTTGAGTTAGTTTGATTAAATAAAAATCACCACCGACCGTCTCCAGCTTTCCATCTTTCTTTAATTGCGCCGAAACGGTTAATAAATCTACAGGTTCCGAAGATTCAAAGAGTTTGAAGATAGCTTCGTAGACGAATTTATGGGCGTCTTTATAAAAAACATCAGGATGTAAGATATCTATTACCTCATCAACTCCTTTTTTGTCAATCATCATAGCCCCCAGCACAACCTCCTCTAAATCAACAGCTTGAGGCGGAATTTTGCCACGCTCCAGATTTATTAGGGTCGATTTGTCGACTCTATGACCGATGATGGGGTTAGACTTCTCCATAAGTGCGAATGTAGCTAATTAACCTTTACTTAACCTTGCCTATTCAACCTGCCCTTTCCACAGGTAATTAACAAATTAGATGTTGATAAGTGGACTTTTGTTGTTAATATCCCACAAACTGTTTAATCAGATTTTGATGATATTTAGACCTCCCTCTGGATATGGGGAATTAATCGTTAAACACACCCATGGAAGCATACTTTTCCATGCGGGTTTTCACCAATTCTTTTGGTGATAACTTTTTGAGCTCCTCAAAATGACTTGAAATTTTATTCCTAACCGTTTCGAAGGTTTTTTCCCTATTGGTATGGGCACCTCCTAGAGGCTCCTTTACGATTTCATCAACAAGCTTTTGTTTTTTCATGTCCGAAGCAGTAAGCTTTAAAGCTTCGGCAGCTTGCTCTTTATACTCCCAGCTTCTCCATAAGATAGAAGAACAGGATTCTGGGGAAATAACGGAGTACCATGTGTTTTCGAGCATTAAAACTTTATCTCCGACACCTATACCCAAAGCACCACCTGAGGCTCCCTCTCCAATGATGACTACAATAATCGGTACTTTTAAACGGGTCATCTCAAGAATGTTCCGGGCGATGGCTTCTCCTTGCCCGCGTTCCTCCGCCTCAATCCCAGGATACGCTCCGGGAGTATCTATAAAGCAGACTACGGGAATGCCAAACTTTTCAGCAGACTTCATTAGTCTTAAAGCCTTTCTGTACCCCTCAGGATTTGCCATACCAAAGTTTCGATACTGTCTCGTTTTGGTATTGTATCCTTTTTGTTGACCGATGAACATATAGCTCTGATCTCCAATCTTGCCCAAACCACCTATCATCGCTTTATCATCCTTTACATTTCTATCTCCGTG
This sequence comes from Bacteroidota bacterium, assembly GCA_039184805.1. Taxonomy (GTDB): domain Bacteria; phylum Bacteroidota; class Bacteroidia; order Flavobacteriales; family Flavobacteriaceae; genus Flagellimonas. Next base: position 10,962 of record JBCDAX010000029.1, read on the forward strand.
GAGTTCTAAAAATGTATCACCACAAATTGCAGTGATGTAATCCATGGTATACGGGCGGTTAGGATGTCTTGACAGTTGAACACGCTGCCAAGCCGTCAAATTCTTATAAATATCGGTTCGGGTTTCTACCAGCTTTTTCTCTATCTGTTGGCATGTTTCACTAACATCCACGTCACTTTCTTCGCCAATGACCATACACTTTTGCAGTTGGTCTTCCAATTCTTTTATAGGTAATTCAAAATCTAAGTATTCCATCGAAGCTGATATCTAAAATAGTGGAGCAAATATAAAACTTTAACCCTAACCTCATCCAAACAGAATACCCAATTAACGTTGGTATATCTGTGGGCAATTCTTACCGCTTGGCTTTCATCAACATATACACGGCAAAAAACCCAAAAATTAAATTAGGTATCACAACGGCCAGAAGCGGGGAAAAGCCAGATTGCTCTGCTAGGGTACCAAAAACCTTATCAAAAAAGATATAAATGAATGCCACACCTATTCCAAAAGCTAGGTTAAGGCCCATCCCTCCCCTACGTTTTACAGAGGAAACTGCCACAGCAATTATAGTGAGGATAAAAGCCGCAATGGGCAATGCCCACCGTTTGTACTTCACCAAAATATAAGCATTTATGTTGGACGCGCCTTTTTGTTGTTGGTCCTCGATAAACTCATTGAGTTCAAAAAGGTTTTTGGTTTCTGCTACATAAGACACTGGTGTTAAATCCTCTATTTTAAAGGTAAAAAGCGTATCTAGGCGACGTTGGGTTTCTATAAGTTCGACTTCATTGCGCAGTTTTCTTTTTACGTAGTTTGTCAATCTATAGGTACTGTCTTTTTCTACCCATCGAATGTTGGTGGCCGATATCTTGTAATCCAACTTTTTTATGGAATCAAAATGCTCATAGGTGAAATTGTACCCTATTTTACGATTCGGGTCAAAGCTGCTTACATATATGTAATCATTCTCATTTAGTTGATTAAAAATATTGCTGGTAACCCGATCCTGTCTCCCTCTTTTAAAATATTTGTATTCAAACTCATTAAAACCAATACTCGCGTGGGGCACGATAAACATACCCATCATAAAAATAAGGATGGCCACCAAAGTGGCTCCTATTATATAAGGACGTAAAAACCGTGCATAAGATACCCCCGAACTCAATATGGCTACTATTTCGGTATTACTAGCCAATTTTGAGGTGAAAAATATAATGGACAGGAACAAAAATATGGGCAACAGTAGATTTCCAATCACCAAGGTAAAATTCCCATAAAACTGAATTACTTCAATAAGAGGGGCTTCATTGTCAATTATCTTCCCAATTTTCTCGGCAAGATTGGCCATAATACCTATGGGTACAAACAGTAATAGCATCCCCATAAAGGTTACTATATATCGCTTGAGTATGTATCTATCCAGTATGGTGAGCATTATAGCCTTTTATCCATTTGTTGGACGATTTTGGTTTTCCATTCCAAAAAGTCGCCCGCTAAAATACGTTCTCTTGCCGTACGAACCAACCATAGATAAAATCCCAAATTATGGATGGTCGCTATTTGTTTACCTAGAAATTCATTGGCTGCAAATAGGTGTCTTAGATATGCTTTTGAATATTCGGTATCTACAAAAGTGATTCCCATTTCATCTATAGGAGAGAAATCAGCCTCCCACTTTTTGTTTTTGATATTTATCGTACCATATGCTGTAAAAAGCATACCGTTTCTAGCGTTTCTCGTAGGCATAACACAATCAAACATGTCGACACCTAAAGCTATGTTTTCTAAAATATTGATTGGTGTACCTACACCCATGAGATATCTAGGTTTGTCTTCGGGCAGTATATTACAGACTATCTCTGACATTTCATACATTTCCTCGGCTGGCTCTCCTACGGATAAACCCCCTATTGCATTTCCTTCAGCTTCTACAGAGGCTATGTACTCTGCAGACTGTTTTCGCAAATCCTTGTAGGTAGAACCTTGAACTATAGGGAACAATGTCTGTTCATAGCCATATTTGGGAGGAGTACTATTAAAATGAGAAATGCATCGGTCCAGCCAGCGATGGGTCATGTGCATCGACTTTTTTGCGTAATCATAATCACAGGGATATGGAGTGCATTCATCAAAAGCCATAATGATATCCGCTCCAATGGTTCTCTGAATATCCATAGCGCTCTCGGGACTAAAAAAGTGCTTACTGCCATCAATATGGGATTTAAAAGTGACTCCTTCTTCTTTTATTTTCCGATTGTCTGAAAGAGAGTATACCTGATAGCCTCCACTATCGGTCAATATGTTTCTGTCCCATCCCATAAACTGGTGAAGGCCACCAGCCTTTTCAAGTATGTCCAATCCAGGTCGCAAATACAGGTGGTAGGTATTCCCCAGAATGATATCGGGATTGATATCCTCTTTTAATTCGCGCTGATGAACCGCCTTAACCGATGCTACGGTCCCCACAGGCATAAATATTGGGGTTTGTATTGCACCATGGTCTGTTTCCAATGTTCCCGCTCTAGCCTTGGTCGCTTTATCTTTTTGGATTAAATCAAATTTCAAATCGAATCTTTGAGTGGGCAAATATAGCCATCTCCGTTTTGCCAATTCCTAACAAAAAAATAAAGTTAGCTTTCAGAAAACGTTTACGTAAAATAAACCCCAAGTTCTTGTTTACCCCAAGGATAGCGGTTACATTTGGAAAAGTTAAAATTTATACCATGCCTAACTACGAAGAATTACAGCAACTGGTGACCCAAGTGAGAAGGGACATCCTTCGTATGGTGCACAAGGTTAATTCAGGACATCCAGGCGGTTCTCTAGGGTGTACGGAATTTTTTGTTGCATTATACAACGAAATTATGGAGTTAAAAGATGGATTTGACATGGATGGAATCGGTGAAGATGTTTTCTTCCTGTCCAATGGTCACATCTCGCCTGTTTTTTACAGTGTACTCGCTAGAAAAGGATATTTCCCAATTGACGAATTGAATACTTTTAGGCTAATTGATTCCCGTCTTCAAGGACACCCTACCACGCATGAAGGACTTCCCGGAGTTCGGGTAGCTTCCGGTTCTTTGGGTCAAGGAATGTCTGTAGCTATTGGAGCTGCTTTGGCCAAAAAATTGAATGACGATGACCATCTGGTTTTTAGTCTCCATGGGGATGGTGAACTTCAAGAGGGACAGAATTGGGAAGCCATCATGTATGCCGCAGGGAATAAAGTGGACAACTTGATTTCTACCATAGACAGAAACGGTCAACAAATTGATGGAGCCACGGAAGATGTACTTCCTTTGGGCGATGTAGCTGAAAAGTTCCGCGTATTTGGCTGGGATGTTCTTGAGATTGACAATGGCAATGATTTGGAACAAGTAATCAAGGGCTTAAATGAGGCCAAATCAAGAACGGGCAAAGGCAAACCCGTATGTATCGTGATGACCACTGAAATGGGCAATGGCGTTGATTTTATGATGCATACCCATGCTTGGCACGGGAAAGCACCCAGTGATGAACAACTCGAAACCGCGTTGGCACAAAATCCGGAAACTTTAGGAGACTACTAATTCTAAGGAAAAAACAAGATGACAAAATATACAGACCAAGGAAAACAAGACACCCGAAGTGGATATGGAGCAGGGATGACCGAATTGGGAAGAACCAATCCCAATGTGGTTTCACTTTGCGCCGATTTAATAGGCTCTTTAAAGATTGACACCTTTATTAAGGAAAATCCTGAACGTTTTTTTCAAGTGGGCATAGCCGAAGCTAATATGATGGGGATCGCCGCTGGACTTACTATTGGAGGAAAAATCCCTTTTGCATCGACATTTGCAAACTTCGCTACAGGTAGGGTTTACGACCAAATTCGACAATCTATAGCGTACTCGGGGAAAAATGTGAAAATTTGTGCTTCACACGCGGGACTTACTTTAGGAGAAGATGGGGCCACACATCAAATTTTGGAAGATATCGGGATGATGAAGATGCTTCCAGGAATGACCGTAATCAATCCGTGTGATTTTAACCAGACCAAAGCGGCAACGATAGCTATTGCTGAACATCAAGGACCGGTATATCTTCGTTTTGGCAGACCAAAAGTCGCCAATTTTACTCCGGTTGACCAAACCTTCGAAATTGGAAAAGCTTTAATGTTAAATGAAGGTAGCGACGTGACCATTCTGGCTACGGGTCATTTGGTATGGCAGTCCCTTATCGCTGCGGAAAATTTGGAAAGTCAAGGTATTTCAGCCGAAGTTATCAATATCCACACCATCAAACCTCTAGACGACGAAGCTATTCTCCAATCTGTTAGAAAAACGGGCTGTGTTGTTACGGCAGAAGAACACAATTATTTAGGAGGCCTTGGCGAAAGTGTCTCAAGAGTTCTGAGCACACATCACCCTGCACCACAGGAATTTGTAGCTACGCAAGATACTTTTGGGGAAAGCGGAACGCCCGACCAATTGATGGAAAAGTATGGATTGAACAATAAAGCTATTGAGCAAGCCGTTCTTAGGGTATTGAAACGGAAGTAAACTTGGCAACATTTTTGTTTCGTTTCAATCAATCTTTTAAAACGAAACACTTATGAAACAAACACTTCTAATTGGTGCCATTTTAATGGCATGTACATTTACATTTGCGCAAACAGGAACCGGATTCGGTGTTAAAGCGGGACTCAGCTATAACGAAAACGGTGATTTAATCAGTTCAGTTGGCGATGCGGGGCAAAATATCATTGATGGAGCTGAAGGAAAAGCAGGTTTCCACTTTGGTTTTTGGGGAAAACTAGATTTTCCCAAACTTTACATTAGACCCGAACTTGTTTTCACTCGAACCCAAAGTTCTTATACCTTAGATGGTTCCTCAACAGATTACAGCGTATCTAAATTGGATTTACCTGTATTATTGGGATACAAGATTATTGGGCCTCTGCATGTTTTTGCTGGTCCAGCCTTTCAATATACCCTAAGTAATGATTTGGATGGGGTGAGCATTCAAGATGTAGAGAATGATTTTACTCTTGGGCTCAACATAGGGGCAGGAGTGAATTTGGGACGACTTGGTTTGGATGTTCGCTACGAACGTGGTTTTTCAGAAAACGAAGCGGAGTTTGTATCCAACAACATAACCGATATTCAAGGTAGAGTTGATTCTAGGCCAGCACAAGTAATATTTAGTCTTTCCTATAAACTTAGTCAAGGAAGGAGACCATAAAAACTCAAAAAAGAAAAAGGCCCGTATTTTATTCGGGCCTTCTTTCTACGTTTGGATCTAAATAATCTGGTGTCCCATCATTATTTGAATCTGGGAATGGTATGATGATATTCCCAATACTATCCGAAATCTCGTCTCTTGTGGAAACCCCATCGCCATCATCATCCGCATCTTGGAAATTAGCAAATGGGACAAATTCAGAATCAATATCCGTGTTGTCATTATAGAGATAACCATCTCCATCTAAATCCTCTTGAATTGAAGGAATTCCATCTCCGTCGTGGTCTGTATCATTCAATGTAAACAATCCGACCGTAAAGATGAGCGGGCTATATTGGGGAATACCTGGATTTAATCGATTAAAACTTCCCAAACCGGATGGAAAAATAATCATTCCAACCCCAAAATTCTCAACCGTTACCGTACCATCTCCGTTTTCGATAATATTCTCACCTCTTTGAATAAAGGGCATTCCCTCTGTAAAACCTCTAAATCCTTGGGTAAGGTCTTGTAGTCTAGCCAAATCGAACCACACTGGATTGTTCAAGGCACTGTCAAAAACACTCCCATCCAATAATTTACCTTCATAACGCACAAAGACGGAATCTGCGACCGTTGGGAAACATTCTGGACAGGTGCCTGATTGCTTGAGAGCTGCAACCTCATCATTTGTAGGTCTCGCAGACAGGTAATACAATCTATGGGGAATATCATTCTCTTCTTCAGGTAACACCAGCTCAAAGGAAGATACAGGAATATCGATAAAATCCACATCTTGACTAAGTGGTCTTTTATCCGCGTTCTCTCCAGCAATCGTATCAACCACTATCCTAAAATCGAAACCTGCTGGGGGCGATTCAAATTCTTCATAATTGTAAAAATGCGTCTGTAAAAACTCCAGAATCTCAGCATCATTTTCCGGAGCTACCTCTGCCAATAACCTTGGCGGTTGGATATCGATATCCGGTCCATCATTATCCCCGCACGAACTAAAAATAGCAGCAAACAGCGAAAGAGCTATAATTCCTTTCCTCATTGAATCCTTTTTAGCCACGCAAGATACAATTTTCCACTATTTTTGATTATCCCGTTAACAAAGATTTGAGCCATACATGCGAATTGATAAATTTCTTTGGTGCATTCGATATTATAAAGCCCGAAACATGGCGACCGAGGCTATCAAAAAAGGACACGTGAGGGTGAACGATAGTGTTGTAAAACCCTCCAGGGAAGTCTTCCCAATGGATAATATCGTTATTCGAAAAAATCAGATTGATTATGAGTTAACCGTTTTGGATATTCCGGAAAGCCGGGTCGGAGCTAAATTAGTTGACATCTATAGAAAAGATACTACCCCAAAAGAAGCTTTTGAGCACAACGAGCTCTTGAAATTCGCCAAGGACCACTATCGCAAAAAAGGACTAGGTCGTCCAACCAAAAAAGACAGAAGGGATATAGATGGATATTTAGAAGATTCCGAAGAAGAACTTTTGTAATTTTAGATTCAATTTTATTTCCATGGAAAACCTGATTTTGAACCACAACCAGATTCAACATAAAATCAAAAGAATAGCATACCAAATCTATGAGACGAATGTGGACGAAGAGGAGATTGTTATCGCCGGTATCGAAGGTGGCGGTTTGAAACTGGCCAATAAAATTGCAACACTGCTAAAAAGTATTACAGATGCCCAAATATCTTTATGCAAAGTCAAAATGGATAAGCAGAATCCTCTGGAAAGTGGTGTAAGCACCTCAATTCCTGAAGAAGATTATAAAAACAAATCCATAGTGCTAATTGACGATGTACTGAATTCTGGGACCACCCTGATTTATGGGGTACATCATTTTTTGAAAACCCCTATCAAGCAGCTGAAAACGGCGGTCTTGGTAAACAGAAATCACAAGAAATATCCGGTGAAGGCCGATTACAAGGGTATTTCACTTTCTACATCGCTCCATGAACATGTGCATGTAGCCTTCGATTCCCGAAATTACTCCGTACGCCTAGATTAGTACTTTTTTGATTTCGTTTACCACTTCAAGAATACTTTTGTCATCCATAGCAATGGTTTTATCCGATTGCATATAAAAGTTTCTCCTTTCAAATAGATGTTTTCCAATAAACTCTGGCAAATCTTCGTCCTTGATATCTTGTACCAGAGGTCTGGTGTGTTTTTCCCTGCTTATCCGCTCAACAAGACTTGGAATGGAAAGCTGAAGGTAGATGCATAAATCACTGAAATCAAGAATGGCCTGCATATTATTTCCGTAGCATGGAGTACCGCCGCCAGTGGAAAGCACCATAGAATCTTTTTCACGTAAGATATCTTGCAAAATTTCGTATTCCTTTTTCCTAAAGAAAATTTCACCACGCTCAGAAAAAATTTGAGGTATGGGCATCCCCACTTTTTCTTCAATTAGGGTGTCTAAATCCAGAAAATCTATATCCAAACTATTTGCCAAAGCCTGGCCTACTGAAGATTTCCCGCTTGCCATATAACCAACCAAAACTACTTTCATATTTACCTAAAAAGAGTGTTTCTTGTAAAAAGACAAATTTATCATTAATTAGACTTGCCAAATAAATTATTGGGCTTATATTTGCACCCGCTTAAAGTAACTAGATAAGCATTTTGACCTGATAGCTCAGTTGGTAGAGCATCTCCCTTTTAAGGAGAGGGTCCTGGGTTCGAGCCCCAGTCAGGTCACTTTCAAGAGTCTACAATTATAAAAAAAGTCTGTAAACCAAAGATTTACGGACTTTTTTATTTTTCCTAATTTCATTTGATATCAAATAATGCCACTTTATTTTAATAATTTCTCTAATTGATGTCTAGTTGACAGTACTTTATTTTTTGGTTTATTCTATTTCAGATGGGTTTTCCTTTAAGTTACTTCCGAACAAGCTTTAGCTTTCAAACCTTATCTGGTCAACGTACTTACTACCCTTTGCATTCTAATGATGTGTTTTATTAAAAAATGCCATTATCATTTGCTGCTTGAGTCGGGTCTCCAATTTCCTGGACCGCATCCCAGTGTTCTGCCAATTTCCCGTCATCATCAATTCTATAAATATCTACACCAGCTAGACCTCGGTCATTTTCTTGGTTGTTGGTGAAATTCAGGAAATTGACAAAGGCCCACACTTGATTCTGCACAGCAATCACTTTATGAATAACAACTCTACTTCTTGGGTTGTTGGCTTGTACGTGCTCAAAGAACTTTGCAATTGAAATGTTACCATCGGGAATCATGGAGTTGTGCTGAATATAGTCGAATCGAACGTATTTTTGTACAGCATGCCTTGGGCGATGCTCATTAATCATTTCTTCGTACAATGCGATAACCGTTTCTGCGTTTTTTCTACTTTTATCGTCAGCAGCAATAATTTGAATGGCCATAATATATTTTTGTTTTGTTTTAAAATGAATTGATATTTGTAAAGTCTGATTAGCAATTTATATGATTTCTATTTTCAAATTCGGAATCTTTTGGCATTCGATGTAACCTCAGGATTAACACCGAGCAATACCCTTGATTGAACTTGATAAGCTTTACTGTTCAACTTTTCCTTTCTTTACTGTTATTTCTTTCAATTCTTTTTTTTGTCAAATGACATTTTTAAAATTATTATAACATTTATGGGCTTCCGAAATAAGGCAAAAAACAAATAAAAAATGGACCATAATTTTGCTAAACGCCGGAAATGGACTTGATTTTTTTAAGTCTCAATGAAAAATATACGTGATATACCCCAACAGAGATAAAGGCAATACCTGTCCAGACCGCTATGGTTATTCCTTGGACCATAGGATTCCAGAGTAATAAGAATGAAAATAAGAATGCCAATATCCCTACAAAAGTAAGCCCCCACCAATCTTTGATTCCATGATGTTTTAAATCCATGGAATGCCCTATTGCGCTAAAAGAGCGAAATAACAACAAGAATCCGACAAACACAGGTAAAACTGCAATTGAAATTTCAGGGCGTATCATAAACCATACCCCGAGGGCAATGTTGAGGACCCCAGATACTAAGGCCCAGCCCCACTTGCTAATTTTTTTGCAATTGGCCAATGAAAAAATAGTTTCCAATATTCCCGTAATCAGAAACGACCAACTAAAAACAATTAATAAACTCAAATAAGATTCCAATGGTCTGGATATAGTATAAATTCCCACTATCGTGAAAATAACTCCTACCAGTGTCAGAAGGTACCAGTGCCTTAAAGCGCTTTTAACGGTGATAGCGAATATAGATTCCATGTCTTCGGTCGTTTAGAATTAAATCCAGTTAACAGGTAAATATTTTAATTCTTTTCATGCTTTTCATTGAATAAATTCAACAATCCGGATTTTGGACATCTTTCGAATAAGAGGATTTGGGGTTATGGAAAATTAAACCTTAGTACAAAGGTGTACTAGCGAATCTTGCTCAACCATTCAGCGGAAACTCCCATGAACTCCGCAATGTACTTAGCGGGTACCTGTCTAACAACCTCGTTGCAATCTTCCAATAGATATTGAAACAGGTCCTTACTACTAAGTGTAACTTGTTTCGTATGAAATTCATGAAGTGTTAATATAATGTATTCCCTTTCTCGAGTATAAGCTTCCTTTAATATTGAATCCGCTTCAAGGGCATCCATAATGGCCTTTTTTTTCACCATCATTACCTCGGATTTCATAACGGCTTTCAGTTGACATTGTGAAGAGGAATCACCGAAGTAACTACTTAATACCGTCATCATTGGGTGAAACCTTTGGAGATAAAAGTTTATGGTTCTAAAGCGTTCCGTTTTTAGATTGTACTGTTGGCATACAAATCCCCCTTTTAAAATTAGGAATACCTTGTCGCTCTTCTCCCCAAGATTTACTGCACATTCATGGGTTCTGAAGGTCATCCGTTTACCATTTTTAATGATGAAATCAATCAGTTCATGATTGCAGTATCTACTCTGATCTGGCATTTCAAGTTAATTTCTATAGCAATCCAATACGATAGTTCTTTTCGACAAGGAAGGTTTATATCAAAATTATTGGAATCACACTTTTTTTTATTGAATTAATTCAATTCTTGAATTAATTTAACAATTGCAGGAACAAGAGTTATACAAACCTTTTCCTAAGTTAGGTACAAACTCACTTAAGTCCCGAATACTCTTGGATATCTATTATGGCCATGTCCAATCAGACAAACTATTTTGTTTAGCTTTTTGGATATTTATTGAATAATTTCAATTAAAATAGCAAACAAACCCTATAAGTTTGTCAGTAGTGATCAAATGCATGAAGAACGATTCCCTGACATACGACAAACTATTCACTAAAATCCATAGCACTTCAAAAACAACACATATTCAAAGGAAAGAAATAGAAGCCTGTTCCAGGGTAGTTGAGCTAAAGCGTGGAGAGACTCTAGTTGACCATTTAGAGTTAAACAAATGTATTTACGTGGTAGTGGAAGGTGCTTTGGAATGTAACCACAAAGTGGAAAGCAACACCGATAACTTGGTATGGTTCTTTTTTGAAAGCTCGTTCGATTTAATACTCAGTATGGACAGTCTTTATAAAAACAGTAAGACCAGATATAAGGTCATTGCATTGGAACCCTCCGTAGTTGTGAAGTTTGAATTAGATGAATTTGAGCACTTAAGAGATTCATTTGAGGCTTTTAATGAGTTTTTAAAAATCAAAATTATTGATTGGTTTTTCCATTATTTTGAAATAAGAAACAATTTCCTGGCACTTTCTCCCATTGATTTTTTGGACTACCTGGAAGCAAATTACCCTGATGTCAGAAATCGAATTTCCTCTCAAAAATTGGCCAATTTTATGGGATTGACCCCTGAGTGGTTAAGTAAACTAAAGAAAAGGAAACAGCTGGAATCCATTGCATAGGAATCGAAGAATTCACTTTCGGGTTAAAGTGCTGGAAAAAAAAATCAAAAGTTGAATTAATTCAATTTTTGAAACAAATCAACTTCCTAATTTTCTCCACATAACTATTTGGAAATCTCAACATTCCGTTTATTGAAGTGGTAGAAAGTTTTAAGAACAAAATCGAAAAATATATTAAGGTCAGTATTGACTTTTCTATAGAGTTGGAGCGTAGCTGCAAGCTCATTGAGTTGGAAAAGAACAAAATACTTGTGCGGCATGGAGGGGTCTATAGAAAGGCCTTTTTCATCAATAAGGGAAGTTTTAAGTCCTCCCTTCTTACACCAGAAGGCATTTCCAAAACGACATGGTTCTATTTTGATAGGCTTTTTAGCATCATACCCATAAAGGATAGTTTTTTGACGGGAAAGCCTACAAAATATGAGATTCAGGCCTTGGAGGACTCTGAAGTCCTAGAGCTGGATATGGGCGTTGTAAATTCTTGGCTAAAGAAGTTTCCAGAATTCAATGAGTTTTTTAGATTGGACATGATTAATGATTTCACGATGAGTGAGGAAATCAGAACCCATTTGGTCTGTTATTCAAAAAAAGACTTCCTAAACTATTTAAGAGAGAATTTTCCAATTATCGTCAATAGGACACCTTCACATGCCTTGGCCGATTTCATGGGGATTACCCCAGAATGGTTATCAAAACTTAAAAAAAAATAGGTATATTAAAATTCCTATGTTTTGATTGAATGCTCAAAAAACTAAAATCCAGATTAGAACTTCAGTTTGCATTATCCCCTGAGTTGTGGAATGAGATAGAAAAAAATGCAAAACAGATTAACCTCAACAAAGATGAGGTGCTGGTCCCTTACAGCAGTAAGCAAAAAGCGGTCTACTTAGTACTAAAAGGTTCTTTAAAACAGTCATTGATCAACTCAGATGGGGAAAAAACCGCGATTTGGTTCTTCTTTGAACACATCTTTAACGTCGCGGTTTGTCTGGACAGCTATGTTTTGGATGAATACACCAAATATGAATTAATTGCACTTGAAGAATCCACTATATATAGAATCAGAAAGGAAAACGTTGACCTTTGGGCCAATGAATTTAACGAGTTCAATAAGTTTTATTTGCAGGATGTACTCAAGTCATTCTTTCTAGCAACGGAAATTAGAAATCACCTGATTTCACACACCCCAGTTGATTTTATCCAATACCTGAGGGATTATTATCCAGAAATCATTGTCAAAGTTCCGTCTAAGTATTTAGCGGAATTTATGGGCATTACCCCGGAGTGGCTCAGTAAGTTGAACAAAAAACTGGCCAGCGTTTAATACTTCAAGCAACTAAAATTCCCTTCTCGATGCTTGATGGGAAAATGGATGTGTTTTTAAATAACTCGTCCGTTTATTCTTCCATTTCAATTGTTGAATTAATTCAACATTAGATAGGATCTTTCTCAATACTTTTCCATGAGTGTAGATGAGCGCTTTATCGGTAACCGCTTCAAAACTACAAAAGAAAACAGTTTTTGAAATTGGATTTTTAAATGCGGATAAATGACAAACGTTGTTCTTCTGGCAGCATCTACCTCCACTGTTTCCGTATATGGAGATGATTTGAAAAGATAAATGTGCTTTTAATAATTAATCTTAAATGAAAGGACCTTATTATGACCGTAATTCTTACTGACAGCGATTCACTCCCCATAAAAATCGATTTCATGACAAAAAAAATCTTATTTCTAAAGGTACCAGGAAGCTTTACCCAAGTAAGCGGGGAAGTACATTTTGATAAGCACAATTTAAGTGAATCCTTTTTTGACATACAAATTCCCGCCAAATCGATAACCACAGGCAATGACAAGAGAGACAATCACTTGAGGGGAAAGGATTTTTTTGATACCGATAATTACCGGCATATTGAATTCAAATCAATTAAAGTTGAAAAGTCCTTAAAAGGATATTGTTCCAGTGGAATCTTAACTATAAAAGATTCCATTAGAAATGTTGAAGTACTATTTGATGATTCCGAAAATATGCTCGAAGGATCTTTAAATATCCAAAGAAAGGATTATGGATTGGGGTCTAAGATTCCCGAATTTATAATTGGAAACAAGGTATCCATCGATTTCTCTGTACAACTTTAAGGAGTTTACGATATCTCAATAGATTCATAATAGGGCCTTATTTTCCATAGATGAGATTTTCACCTAGTCATAAAGAGAAAAGAGAAAAAATAAGAAATGGATTTGCCTTGTATGCGTACGGCTGGATATAAGATCAGACATTATGTTAAAGACAATAAAAAATATAGTTAATACAGAAAAAAAGTTTTTGGGCTCAGTTGAAATCGATCAGGCTCTTCCAACCAGGATTATCGATGCAGTTGACCCCTTTCTTTTGATTCATCATATTAGGGTAAAAGTACCAGAACATACAAATCACAAGAAAGAAGGGGTTGGCCCTCATCCTCATAGAGGCTTCTCTCCTGTAACGTTTATTTATGAAGGCTCGATACATCATAGGGATTCTTTGGGAAATAGCTCAATAGTATCCGAAGGGGGTACCCAATGGATACATTCTGGGAATGGAATTATTCACAGCGAACGTCCAGGAGAAGAATTTGCCAAAAAAGGTGGAATACAGGAAATAATTCAATTCTGGGTCAATTCCCCGGCAAAGTTCAAAAAGGATAAACCTTTTTATTTTCCATTATCGGAAATTTTGACCCCAAAGATTGAAGTCAATAGGGCTACCATTTCGGTTGTTACCGGGGAATATATGAAAGTCACAGGGCCAATTAAAACATTGACACCTCAAACCATTCTTAGGATAACCGCTTTGAAGGGAGCTACATTGTCACTAAAGATTCCGGCCAGTTACAACTGTTTAATCTATCTGCTTGATGGCGGCTTAATGATTGGTAATGTTGAGGTTCTGCCCAAACAAATGGTGGTATTTGAAAAGGATGGCACAACCATGAACGTAAAGGCAATGAAGTCCACAAGGTTTATTTTATTGTCAGGGTTGCCCATCAAAGAACCGGTAATTTCCTACGGGCCCTATGTAATGAATTCCGAGGACGAGATCGAACAGACGATATTAGAACATCAAATGGGGAAATTGGGAATTCTTAATGAAACATTTTAAGAATGTAAAGACCGTTTCCAATCATGCCCACTTCTATTGGATACATAGTCTATGTTAGAGAATTTAAAAAATAGGATACGAAAGGTGACGGAGGTCAGCGAAGATCTTTGGAGCGAAATCAAGGCGAACTCAAAAATCCTTGAATTAAAAAAGAACGAAGTCTTGATTCCTTTCGGGGATAACAATAAGGATGTTTATATAATCCTATCCGGATGTCTTGAGTCCTCATTGAAAACGGTGGACGGCAAATCACATTCGGTTTGGTTCTATTTTGAGGATTTTTTTGACGTCGTAGTCGCTATGGATTCTTATTTTATGAACGAACCTACCAAGTATCAATTCAAGGCCTTGGAAAAGACAGTAGTGGTTGCCCAGAACAGGGAATTGGTGGATTCCTGGGTTGAAGGTAATCCAAACTTCAACAGGTTTTTTAGAAAGGACATAACGTATCACCTCACATTGATCTATGAGATCAATGCCTATCGACTGATAAATACGCCCATGGATTTTTTTTCTTATTTGAACACGAAGTATAATGCAATGTTCGATAGGATTCCCGCAAATAAAATGGCCAACTTTATTGGTATATCCCCTGAATGGTTCAGTAAGCTACAGAAGAGGAAAGCCCGCGGCCAAAACTAAACTTGGACAGTCAAGAAAAGAACCGTTCAATACTGGATTTGAACCAATTATGAGGTATTTTTTTCATGATTATCTGATATATTGAATTAATTCAAGAAAACTCTCCTTAGGGGTCTTTAGTTTTAAAAAGCCTTAAAAATTTAAGGTTCCCAAAAGTAAACTAACGACCAACCAATGAATTTTAAAACAGTATTTCCAATCCTCTTTTTTGGTATATTTTCTTTGGTCGCCCAAGAAAAAAAGACGTTCAATATCGGTGTGCTCATTGATAATCAAACCAATGAGGTCTTGACCACTCTTGATGACCTCAAATCCGAGGTTTTGTCCGTAGTAGGCGAAGATGCCCACATTCAGTTTCCAGCCAAAAGTGTCCTATCACATAATTCGAGTTTAGAAAAGGCAAAAGCCAACTATCAAACACTTATTGACAACGACACGGATATTATCCTTGCCTTTGGCCCGGTCAATAGCAGGGTCTTAGGGGAAATAGGCATATTCAAAAAGCCCACGATTCTCTTTGGCGCAATAAATAAAGATGTTCCAGTGGTCAATTTGAACACCCAAAAATCTGGGATTGAAAACTTTACATTTCTGGTATCCTCTGCATCCTATAAGGATGATCTTAGATTGTTCAAGGAACTCTCCGATTTCAAAAGACTTGGTATTCTTGTGGACAAGGGTATGGAAACTATTTTACCCTTAAAGGAAACTTTTGATAAACAGTTACGGGACCTTGGTGCTTCCTACAGGATAATCCCATTTGAAACTGCAAAAGACATAGTTCCTGAACTGGATGATATCGATGCTATATATATGATTGGTGGTTTTTTCCTTAAGGAGGAAGACAATAAAAATTTAGCTGACATATTTATTCAAAATGGTATTCCCTCATTTACGGTAAATGGTGTGGACAGTGTGAAAAGTGGCTTCTTGGCCAGCAATCAATCCGAGGAAAACTTAAACAATTTTTTTCGCCGTATTGCCATGACCGTGTCTCTGTACATTGAGGGGAATGCGCTTTCCGAGCTACCTGTTTTCATTGACAGCTCTGCCCGGTTGACCGTAAACTTTAATACGGCTCAACTGGTGGGCATACCCATTAAGTACAGTTTGATGGCCCAGACCGATTTTGTCGGGGATTTCAAGAACGTACTCTCACAAAAAAACTATGATTTAATAACTGTTCTCAACGAAGCAATCTCCAATAACCTATCGCTCCAATCAGATATAAAGGACGTCGACCTGTCACGTCAGGATTTAAAGACAGCCAGGAGTGACTATTTACCAGCTTTGGAGGCCAGCGCCAGTGCAATCTACACGGACCCGGATTTGGCCGAGGTCAGTTTGGGCAACAGTCCTGAATTTTCAACAACTGGAAACTTGAGTCTAGACCAAACCCTTTTTTCTGAGCGGACAAATGCAGCAATAAACATTCAGAAAAATCTATTAAAGGCTCAAGAGGAAAACTATAATTCCTCAGTTTTGGATGTCATTTTTGATGCCTCCAACACATATTTTAACGCTCTGGTCCTGAAAGCAAGTTTACAGATTGAAGTTCAGAACGTGGATTTGACAAAAGCCAATCTCGAAATTGCTGAATTAAATTTTGTTGCAGGGCAAGAGAGTAAGACCGACGTCTTGAGATTTAGAAGTGAATTAGCCCAAAATACACAAGCCATGATTGAAGCTATAAATCAACTGGATCAGGGATTTATTGAATTGAACCAAGTACTTAACAATCCAATAGATTTTGAAATTGATGTTGAAGATGTCGTATTGAATCAGGGCGTTTTAAAACAGTACAATTACGAAGAGATGTTCAATTTATTGGACAATCCCGTTCTCAGAAAACCGTTCACCGAATTTTTGGTCAATGAGGCACTTCGAAACGCCCCGGAGCTAAAATCCTTGAATTATAATTTAAAAGCGGTCGAAAGGGACATTAAGCTGAACAAATATGGAAGACTTCTTCCCACTTTAGGATTACAGGCACAATATGATAGGACCTTTAGTCGATCTGGCGAAGGTAGTTCAGCACCGGAAGGGTTCGGCCTTGTGGATGGTAGTTACAATGCAGGGCTTAGTGTTGGAATACCTCTGATCAATAGAAACCGGTCCAACATAAATCTTCAAACATCAAGAATTCAGAAGGACCAGTTAAAGATCAACGAATCTGAAATTACCCAGACCATCGAGGTTAATGTACGTACGGGCATTTTGAACTTGGTAAATCAAATATCCAACATCAAGCTATCTGAAATTTCGGAAGATGCCGCTAAAGAATCGCTAACTCTTACACAGACTTCTTACTCCAATGGCGCGGTCAACATCGTTCAGTTACTTGACGCTCAGAACAACTACTTCGATGCACAGCTCGCAAGGGCAAATGCTGTTTACAACTACATGATCAACTCCTTACGACTTGAACGTTTTATCGGGTACTATTTTTTGTTGAAAACCCCAGAGGACAACATGGCTTTCCGACAACGTTTCTTCGAGTTCTTGGATAATAAAAAATGAATTCTAATTAGAAACCCATCATATGAAACGTAAAATCAGAGGCTTAATTTTTCTTATCTCATGGCTAACCATATGTTCTTGCGGTGAGCAAGAAAAAATAGAAGAAACAGCTCTTCGTCCTATAGAGTTTGAAGAAGTGGGGGTTTTAGGCGGAGAAACGACCAGGACCTTTTCAGGTACCGCGAAAACTGAGAAAATCATCAACCTAAGCTTTAGAAATTCCGGTATCATAACCGTATTCAATCTTAAACTGGGCCAAGTTGTAAAAAAGGGCGAGTTATTGGCGAAACTCGACAATGTCCAATCCCGTCTTTCTTATGAGCAAGCGGTCACCTCCCTAAATAGCTCTGCTTCGCAGATGAACACAGCGAAATTAAACTTGGATAGGGTTCGGGTTTTATATGAAAGAGGGAGCAGTTCCTTGAGTGAATTTGAATCGGCAAAAGATTCCTACAAGACGGCAAGGGAAGGCTATAAATCGGCGGAACGGGGCGTAGCCATTCAAGAAGAACAAATTCAATATGGCTATGTATACGCCCCAGAAAATGGTACTATTTCCTCCATTGCCGTGGAAATTGACGAAAACGTCGCGGCTGGTCAGACAATTGCTGTATTGAATTCAGGCACCGATATGGAAACCTCACTTGGCATTCCTGAAAGCGTCATTAACAAGATAAAGGAAGATATGGCTGTTCATGTGGCTTTTTCCGCAATACCATCGAGCCAATATGAAGGTGTTGTGACAGAGGTCTCGCCAACGGTCGATTCGAATACGGCAACCTATCCGGTCCTGATAAAAATTATAAATCCAAGTGCAAAGATAAGAAGCGGAATGGCCACAAACGTAACGTTTGATTTCGAATCTGAACTCAATGATACCGGTTCGGGCAAAGTACCTGTTGTTCCGGCAAGTGCTGTAGGTCAAGATACAGAAGGACAATTTGTATTTCTAATTGAGTCGGAGGGGAGTATGAACAAGGTAAGAAAGCATCATATCACCATAGGGGAACTAACGAACGAGGGCTTTCCAGTAATATCCGGTCTAAAGATTGGGCAAAAAGTCGCCACAGCGGGATTGCATACCATTTTGGACGGCCAAGAAGTAAAAATTTGATTATCTGAAAAATTGCAGGGACGTATTGAACAACCTTTTTAAAACCATCCAAAATGAATTTAGCCAAATTTTCTATTGATAATAACAGGATTACATGGATGATTCTTGTTACGGTGATTTTATTGGGAATCTCATCATATTTTTCCCTGCCCCGTGATAGCATGCCGCCTTTTGCCATTAGATCGGCAACGGTGGTCTCTGTTTTTCCAGGGGCCAGCCCGGAAAGGGTGGAGTTGCTGGTGACCGATAAAGTTGAAAAAAAAGCCCAGGAACTCCCGGAATTAAAGGAGGTTACAAGTACATCACGTACAGGTCTTTCAGTGGTCCAGGTAAAACTGAAGGATGAGGTAAAGGCCGATGAAATGCAGGATGTGTGGGATAGGCTCAGAAGGAAATTGAATGTTATCGATGACCTTCCAAACAATGTTTATCCCAATCTGGATGATGACGGCATAGGGGACGTCTACGGAATAATCGTTGGTATGACCTCGGATGGGTTTTCATATGCTGAGATGAAGAACTATGCCGATGAAATAAAAGATGACTACATAAAATTGAAGGATGCAGCCAAAGTGGAAATCGGAGGGATCCAGGACCAACGCGTGTTTGTTGAGTTTGATAATTCGCGATTGAAGGAATACGATCTTTCTGCCTCAAGACTTCAACAGATAATATCAAGCACCAATATCCTAAGTACAGGAGGCAAAATAAATATAGGGGACGAGCGTATCATTTTAGAACCTTCTGGAAACTTTGATAACCTTGATGAGATAAAGAATATGCTTGTACCCGTTGGAAACGGTTCAGAATTGGTGAGGTTAATGGATATTACCAATATTAGAAGAGGTTACGTTGATCCGAAGACCCAGATTGTTAAGGTCAATGGAAAACAGGCATTGACATTGCATATCAACCTGAAGGACAATAGCAATATTTTGGACCTGGGGACCGAAGTAGATCGTGTAACCAGCGAATGGATGGATAGACTGCCCATTGGAATGGAACTTACAAGGGTCTCCTCCCTTGATGATTATATAGATTTTAAGATATCAAATTTCGTAGGAAACCTGATACAGTCAATCTCCATTGTACTGCTTGTAATGTTAGTCTTTCTTGGATTCAGGACTGGTATTATCATTGCCAGTCTGATTCCGATAGTGACTATAACGACCATTATGGTCATGGGACAGATGACCATTGGTCTCAATCAGGTAACACTAGCGGCATTGATCATGGCATTGGGTATGATGGTGGACAATGGGATTGTAGTGGCCGAGACCATAATGGTAAAGCTAGATCAAGGTCTTGCCAAGAAAAGGGCCGCCGTGGAAGCCTTTACGGAATTGTGGAAGCCCCTCCTGATTTCTACCTTGACGACCTCTGCCGCTTTCCTTGCCTTTTATCTGTCCCCAAATGTGATGGGTGATATTGTGGGGC
Organism: Bacteroidota bacterium; assembly: GCA_039184805.1. Classification (GTDB taxonomy): domain Bacteria; phylum Bacteroidota; class Bacteroidia; order Flavobacteriales; family Flavobacteriaceae; genus Flagellimonas. The sequence continues at coordinate 30,947 of JBCDAX010000029.1, forward strand.
CCATTTTTGTCGTTATTACCATTGCACTTGGTTCCTCATGCCTCATTTCCCTTACTATAATAATCATGTTCTGTTACATTTTTTTGAAGGAAAAAAAAGATGGGGAAGAAACCAAACCTTCCTTTATAGATAAGTTGATAGGTATTTTAAAGGAGTATTATAAAGATCTTATCGTTTGGGCCTTGGCCTATAAGAACATGGTTTCAATTACCCTTTTGATAGCTCTATTTATAGCGTTTTATGGCTTTACCACCATTCCGTTTTTATTTTTTCCGGACAGCGACCGCAATCTTATAACGTTGGACGTCAACCTAACGGAAGGAAGCAAGATCGAGGCAACTGAAAAAGTGATTACAGGTATAGAGGAGTTTATCAAGGATTCCCTTTTAATTTCGGAAGATGTAGAAAACCCAGAAGAGGTAATGGGCATACTAAGTTGGTCCTCATATACAGGGGAGGGTCCGGAATCATACGATTTGGGCTATGACCCCGATGAGGCCAATTCCAACTATGCCCATATGCTGATAAAAACGTCAGCACACCAATTTAATAATCCAATAATCAATAAAATTGATAAATATGCCTTTAACAATTTCCCAAATGCCGACATTAAGGTATATGCACTGGCAGCGGGAGAATCAGGACCTCCAATTGAGGTAAAGGTCTCCGGTAGGGATCCGGATGAGCTTTCCCAAATCGCCAATAGGGTAAAATTAAGGTTGGCCCAAATTCCCGGGACCAAGAATGTTAAGGACGATTGGGGGCCAAAAAGCAAAAAGTTCATTGTCCAGATCGATCAGAACAGGGCGCAAAAGGCAGGGGTCACCAGCCTTGATATTGCAAACTCTCTTGAAACCGTACTTGACGGCTTCAATACAGGAAGCTTTAGAGAGGAGGATGAGTCCATTCCCATAATTATGCGGAACAATACCGATCAGCAACAGACCTTTACTTCTCTCGAGACACTGAATGTTTATTCCCAAAGCACTGGTCAAAACATCCCATTACTGCAAGTGGCCTCAATTGGAACCACTTGGCAATATTCTAAAATGCAAAGATTGGACCGTATCCGTTCGGTGAATATTGAGTGCGAATTGAAAGATGGGGCCAACGCCGCTGAGATAACGACACTGCTCGAGGCCTTCATGTTGGAAGAATCCAAAAATTGGCCTGATCGCTATGTGTATGAGTTTGGGGGAGATGCCTCAAGAACGGAAGATGGCATGGGTTCCGTAATTGATTATCTACCTGTATCCGCTTTTATTATTGTGCTGCTTTTGATTATTCAATTCAACTCCGTGAGGAAAATGACCATGGTGGTATTGACAATTCCGTTGGCAATAATCGGTGTGGTCATAGGATTGCTCATATTCAATGAGGAGTTTGGGTTTATGCCTTTTATGGGGGTTATTTCGTTAGCAGGTATCATAATAAACAATGCAATAGTCCTTGTAGATCGCATGGAGATTGAACAAAATGATTATGGTCGATCGGAAAAGGATGCCGTTGTCACTGCCTGTATTCAAAGATTCCGGCCCATATTACTGGCCACTTTCACTACCGTTTTTGGAATGATCCCTCTTTATTTAAGTGGTGGTGCCATGTGGGAAGGAATGGCCGTGGTCATTATGGTAGGCCTGCTTTTCGGAACCATTGTCACCCTGGTCTTCATCCCTTCATTTTATAGCATTGTGTACAGGATAGACTATAAGGGCTATGTATTGGATGAGCGTCTTTTTGAGCAATGATCTGTTAGGGCGAAAAGGGTCAGCAGTCAGCATTCGGGCCAAATGAAATCTATTTGATGGCCCATTATTAATAACTAAACTCCTATAACGATGGAAAAAGTTGAAAGTGAAAAAACCAGAGAGGACAAATCAGGAGAACTTTTTTGGACCAAGAAAGAACCGCGAAAATCCCTCGCTACTTTTCAAAGAAACCAAAACAAATTTTTGGTCAATTCTTTGAACCAAATGGATAGAAAGGCGGCCATGATGATACGCACCAACACTACATTGATTTCTGGCGTAGTCGTTTTTTTTGAATATATCTCAGATATAAAAAACGGAGGTATTATAGGAGGTGTTTTGGTGGTTTGCTCTTTCATTTCATTAATTCTTGCCCTTTTTGCCGCCAAACCACCAATCTCAAAAATCATTGCAGAGCACAAGAAAAAAGTACTATCTAAGTATCCCAAGCCAATCCACAATCTATTTGTAGTGGGCATGATGGGTCATTTAAGTTTAAAAGATTATGAAAAGGCTTACAATGAACTTGTTCAAAATCAGGAACTTCAAATTGGCAATCAAGTACGCGCCAACTACGCCATGGAGACGAACCTTGTTAGAGGGTTTAGACTGTTAGAGTTCTCCTATAATGCCTTTATAACGGGTTTTGTCTTCACTGTACTCGTGTTTATTTTTTCCAACTACAAAAAAATATTCTGATGATCAAAAGAGAACCAAAAACGCTTCTATTGGGCCTAGTCATTTCTGTGCTCATTTTTCAAGGTTGCGCTTCGTACAGCCTTCAGGTCAATGAAGACCTAGAAGCTATCAATGGCAGTCCGGACGATATTGAGCATAGCTTCTACCTTTGGGGAAACACCGCAACTTCTGATGGGGAACAACAACCAAAACTGTTGAATGCCCTAAATGGCACATTAACCGACCAACCGGGGAAGAGCACACATATATTTTTGGGAAATACGGTTCAATCTTCCCGGGACCTTGAGACGGATTATGGGAGCAAAATTCTCGCACTTCTCAATCAATTTCAAGGCAAGACCGTTTTTGTGCCTGGAAAATTTGAATGGAGCAATGACATAGATCACCTGGAAAAAATTGAAGATGCCGTAGATGATAAACTTGGAAAGAACTCTTTTTTACCGGAAAAAGGCTGCCCTGTGGAAGACCTTAAAATTACTGATGAGATTACGTTAATTGCTGTTGATAGCCAGTGGTATTTTTCAGATTGGGACCAATTTCCAAAAATCAATGTCAATTGTTCCATTAAGGATAGGGAGTCCTTTTTTCTTGAGATCGAGGACTTGGTAAAGGACAATGTTGGCAAAACCATCCTTTTTGCCATCCATCATCCAATGTTCAGCAATGGTCCCTATGGGGGACACTATTCATTTGGAAATAACATGACACCGATACCAATTTTGGGAACCTTTAAGAACATACTTAAAAAGACGGGCGGGTTCAATACCAATAGCCTTCAGAATAACACTTATAGGGTATTTAAAAATAGGTTGACCACTTTGGCACAATATAATGACAAGGTAATATTTCTGTCTGGACACGAAAAAAACATGCAGTATTTGACGGGTAACAATGTCCATCAAATCATCACGAGCTCAGGGTCTGAAACCACAGCGGTAAGAGCTATCAAGGAAGGTGAATTTGGGTTGGGCAGACCTGGATATGCCCGCCTTGATATATTTAAGGATGGTTCTTCCCAGGTGAATTTTTATAAAATTGAGGATAACACGTTGGTTTTTAAATCTCAGATCTTACCTGCCAATGAAATGGAAAGGGTTGAAGACTATTCAAATAGTTTTCCAGATTCAATTGCCGCTTCGGTATATGATGCTGCGCAAACGGATAAAAGAGGTTTCCATAGGTTCATTTGGGGAGATAGGTACCGGAAATACTATGGCATAAAGGTGAAAGTTCCCACAGTGGACCTGGATACCTTATTTGGCGGGTTGAAAGTGGTAAAAAAAGGAGGCGGGCACCAATCCAAATCATTGAGATTGGAAGCCGATGATGGAAGACAGTACGTTATGAGAGCTCTGGAAAAGAGCGCTGACGCATATCTGCAGTTCATAAGAAAGGAAGAATTTATTATGGGAAAAACCAAGGGTACGGCTCCCAATACGGTGCTAAAAGATTTTTATACAGGTGACCACCCATATGCACCCTTTACGGTTGGGACCTTGGCCGATGCAGTGGACATTTATCATACCAATCCAGTCCTGTACTACATTCCCAAGCAAAGAGTTCTTGGTAGCTTCAATGCGGAATTTGGTGATAAGCTCTTTATGATCGAGGAACATGCCAGCAAGGGCCATGGAAACCTAAAGAGCTTTGGATTTTCCAATACGCTCATAAGTACCGACGATCTGTTCGAAAAAATAAGTTCCGATGAGAAATATTCAGTAGATACAAAGGCCTATATCAGGGCAAGGCTCTTTGATATGCTCATTGGGGACTGGGATAGGCACAACGATCAATGGAGATGGGCGGAATTCAAGGATAAGGATGCGGGAACAACCGTATATAAACCGGTACCAAGGGATAGGGACCAAGCGTATTCTATAATGGGAGATGGCTTTTTCATGGGCTTCGCGACCAGGGCGATACCTTCCCTTCGGTTAATGGAAGGTTTTGATGACGAAATAAGAAGTGTAAAGGGTTTTAATTCCTCTCCAAAAACCTTTGCGTTGGATATGTACATTCTACCCGAGACAATCGAGGAAGAATGGATTTCGGAGGCGACGTACATTCAAGAGAATATCAATGAAGAAGTTATCGACGCTGCCTTTCAATATTTTCCCGAAGAGGTGCGTGATGAGACCTTGATTGAAATCAAGAGAAAACTTTTGGCAAGAAAGGAAAACCTTCAGCAAACTGCCGAAGAATATTTTGAGATATTGAACAAAAGGATAATTATCATTGGAACGGATAAGGATGATCATTTTGTTGCCGAGGACATAGGTGGTGGGATTACTGAGGTGAACGGATACAGAATAAAAAATGGAAAAAAGGCCGATAGGTTTTACCACAAAAAGATAGATAAGAAGATTACCAAAGAAATTTGGATATATGGATTGGAGGACAAGGACATTTTTGAAGTCATAGGGGGAAGCCGTATTGGTCCCAAACTACGATTAATTGGTGGTCAGAACAATGATACCTATAACATAGATCGAAGAAGAAAAACAAAAATCTATGATTATAAGTCACTCAAGAACACTTTCGAAGGAAATGGAGGGACCAAAAAACTATCCGATGATTATAGCATTAATACATATGATGTGTTCAAGGCAAAATCCAGCAACAATATTTTCTTGCCCACCATAGGGTCAAATCCGGATGATGGTTTCAGGGTTGGATTTAGCAATGTATTCACCAAGAATGGATTTATTCAAGAACCTTTTACAAGTCAGCATAGGATCGACGCTTCCTTTTACTTTGCAACCAGCGGTTACGATTTAAACTATAGTGGAGAATTTACTAGGGTGCTAGGGAAAGCATCTTTGGTCATAGATGCCAAATATACAGGTCCGAATTTTACAAGAAACTTCTTTGGTTTTGGGAATGAGACAGAAAACTTTGACGATGACCTGGATTTTGATTTTAACAGGGTCAAAATGGAAACTTTGGGTATCGCCACTTCTTTATCATGGACAGGCAGACATGGTTCTGAACTTAGAATTGGGGCCTCTTTTGAAGAAATTGTGGTCGAGGAGACCGAAGGAAGGTTTATAGAGGATTTTTATGACCAAAATACCGAGCTGGATAACGAGAATTCTTTCTGGGGGGTCGATGCCAAATATTCATATGAGAATATTGCTGGCGGATCTTTTCCCGTTCTTGGTCTGGCCACATCACTTCATCTTGGTTATAAGGCAAATACCGAAGACAGCGATAAAGGTTTTGGCTACATAATTCCCAGCTTGGGAGTGAACTATCAACTGATTCCTTCTGGGGACATTGTACTGGCATCAAAAGTTAAGGCACACTTTAATATCGGTAATGATTTCGAGTTTTTCCAAGGGGCCTCCATTGGGGCCGAGGATGGTCTCAGGGGGTACCGGTTCCAGCGTTTTACAGGGAAACATTCGTATTACCAAAGCACTGACCTGAGATTTAACCTTAAGAGGGTAAAGACAAGTGTAATCCCACTTTCGCTGGGAATCTTTGGGGGATTTGATTATGGGCGTGTTTGGCTTTCAAATGACGATTCCAATGTATGGAACACATCTTTTGGAGGGGGACTTTTTGTAAATGGTCTGGATTTTATAACAGCCAAAGCATCATTGTTTTCAAGTGATGATGGAAACCGATTTGTATTTGGCTTAGGTATCGGCTTTTAACCCTTAAGTCGGTATTGAGAAGAATTTCAGTTGATGTAATTGAGGTCGAATAATTTTCTTTAAGCTATGTTGGGAAGAAAAACGCTATTGTTCAAGCTTCGCTTTCAGTTTTTTCTATGTGTCCAGCTCATGATTCTATTTGGACCTTTATTGGTTCCGAGAGACTTCAATGAAAGTGTCTTTACACCAATCCTTTTTTTGATTAACATAGTCGCAGGAATAAATCTACTTTCAAAAAGCAGGTTTCTGTTTTGGTTTTTTACACTTCATTTTTTCGTCCTTCTGGTCATTTTCGGATATGGTCTGGTGGTGAAAATGAATGAACTGTCCATGATATCCAGGTTTGCGCTGTATTTTATTTTCTATGTTACCATATCCATGGAAATTGTACGTCAGGTGTTAAATGCAAAGTTTGTGGACTCCAATGTGATTCTAGGTCTGATGTGCGGGTATGTGGCCCTGGGGTTTTTGGGTTTTTTCTTTTTTATGTCCATTGAATTGCTAAATCCCGGTGCCTTTAAAGGTGTGCTGGTATCATCCGAAAATTTTTACTTAAAAGCGGATAGCATAATGTACTATTCTTTTATAACCCTTCTTACCATTGGATATGGTGAAATTGTTCCAACTATTCCCATAGCCCAAAAGGCGGCGATTCTTATAGGCCTTTGTGGTCAGTTCTATATGGTCATCGTGACGGCAGTGGTAATAGAAAAATACATCAGAAACAACACTACGCAATAAAATCACCAATAATCCTTTCGATCATCCATGGACTACTACACCACGATAACGACCCTCATTGTTTTAGCTGCGCTTTTCGGATATGTCAATTCAAGGTTTCTTAAACTCCCCAGTACAATTGGGTTGATGTTGATAACCATGCTTTACACCCTGTTCGTACTGGCCGTGAGTTATTTTGATGATACCTTGTTAAAGGCGGAATCAGAATTGATACAGCAGATCGATTTTGAGGAGGTCCTCATGGACTACATGTTGAGTTTCCTGTTGTTCGCGGGCGCCCTACATATCAATTTGGAAAGTCTTAAAGAGTATCGTTGGCCGATTATTGCCTTTGCTACAATAGGGGTGCTGACCTCTACATTCCTTGTTGGGACTTCGGTCTATTATCTTTTGGAATTGTTCGGGATAAGACTGGACTACATCTATTGCCTGCTTTTTGGAGCCTTGATCTCCCCTACGGATCCGATTGCAGTTTTGGGAATTTTAAAAAAAGCGAATGCCCCTAAGAAATTGGTAATAAAAATAGTGGGTGAGTCATTGTTCAACGATGGGGTCGGCGTCGTGGTTTTTTTGGTATTGTTTGAGATAGCATCCAAAGGTACCGGTTCCATAACGCCTATGGACATCTTAAGACTTTTTGGTCTTGAGGTATTGGGGGGATTGGTATTGGGAGCCATAATAGGTTGGATCACCTTTAAAATGCTCAAATCAATCGATGATTTCTCAACTGAAATTATTATCACCATTGCGGCCGTTATGGGTGGGACGGTGGTAGCACAAAAGTTCCATGTATCGGCACCCTTGGCAATGGTAGTAGCCGGACTGCTTATTGGAGGGGACAAATCAAGAGGGGATGCAATGTCGGATGTTACAGAAGTCTATCTTGATAAATTTTGGGAGCTTATCGATGCCATTTTGAATGCCATTTTGTTTGTCTTGATAGGTATGGAAATGTTGATTCTAACTTTCGAGAAAAGCTATGTGGTTGCCGGTTTGATTGCAATACCTATTGTGTTGTTATGCCGTTACACATCGCTTTGGTTACCGATTAAGATATTTGAAAAAAGATTGAATTTTGCACCCAAAACAAACCTCATTATGACCTGGGGTGGATTGAGAGGTGGAATTTCAATTGCACTTGCCTTGAGCCTTACAAATGACATGAATAGGGAAATGTTCCTGGTTATGACGTATATCATAGCTGTGTTCTCCATTCTTGTTCAAGGTCTTACTATTGAGTCCTTGATAAAAAGGATATTGCGCTGAGAATTTGAAAATTACCCGATTCCAAATCATTGTTGAATTAATTCAATAATAGCAAAGTATTAATGTTTGAAATTTATACCCAATCATTTGCAAAATGAACAACTACACCAAAAGTGACATCCTAAAAATGAAACTTTGGGATAAGCTTGATAAATCAAAGCTTAGGTTGATTCTTGCAAAAGAAAATACCCTTGAGGCAAGAGAACATTCCATTGCTTCCTTAGAGCAGTATAGGGAGGGTCTAAAAAGAAGGGCAAAGAACATACAAAAATTACTTGTCAAGGCGAACAATAAGGTGAAAAAAAAACAGAATATCCTTGGGGGTGAACATTATAAATATGATGGTCAAGACCTTCATAATCAAGCGTTGATAATGGCAGAAATGGCCGAAGACTATGCTGTAGCACGTTTAAGACAGCTTAATCGCTGCATAGAGATAACCGAAATTGCCGTCTGCGATGCCATTGCCGCTGCAGTGATTGCAGATCAATGGACAATAGATACCGATTCTTATGACAGTTGATCTAAAAAGGAAATGAAAGCAAATGCACATAAAAGATGTTTTAGTTTGGTTCAGGTATGAAGCCAGTGTATGAGTGTATCGGCTCCATTAATTTTAATAAAAGGAGTCGATTGCACTTTTATACATCAGGTTTTGTATCGAAGTAATGGTTATAAATGACGAATATGGAGATGGACTTTATGGAACTGAATAAAGGGAATGGACAAGAAAATTTTGAGACCAAATATCGATATGGGGGAAACACTACAAGCTGTGCTTAAGGAGGAAAAAAAATCCCTTGTTCTCAAAAAAACACTGAGCTTGTTCTTGGCATTTGGAATCCGGGCCGTGAGCATGAAAGATATTTCAGATACATTGGGCATGTCCAAGAAGACTCTCTATATGTATTTTAGCACTAAGGAAATGCTATTGGAAGCTTGCATTAAAAGTCTTGTGAAAGAGCAGTTACAGGAAATTTCCGCAATAGAAAATATGCCCATCTCCAGAATTGAAAAGGTTTGCCTGATATATAAAAGTAGCCTACGAAATATAGCAAATCAACACTCTTCTTTTTACAATGATATGAGACGTGATTACCCCAATATCGATAAAGTTTACACGGATATGTACAGGGATTTTCTAAATAACAGAATCTTTAATATGCTTAGCGAAAGCCAACGTAATAATGAGGTTCTGGAAGGAATAGATCTTGATTTGTTTTGTCAAATACATCTTTTCAAATTAAAGGAGTTCTTTTCCAATAAAGATATACATCAGAAAAATCGCCAAGAGAGGATTTTGAATCATTCCATAGCAATTAGCTTGCGGGGAATTCTCAGAAATCCGGATTCAATCGATTGGGACTTGGGGGACTACTTGAACTAGATTCAATTTTGTCTTTCAAAGCCTTATTGCCAAAAGACCAAGGAGTTCTATTTTAACATGGTTGGTTTCCTTAAAACAGTTCCAGCATATAGCAAAATTGTAGTGAAAACACCTACCAGAGGTGCTGGCGGTGCTCCTTGCTCAATATGTGTGCCTGCCGCCACTTCTGCAACAATAACACCTCCCATATAGGAACATAGTAAATAAAATCCCAATTTTTGAGTTTTGGGAACCCAATAAATAGCAAGCAAGATTAGCTCCAGTGCTCCCACGAACAATAGTTTGTCTCCCCAATTGGGTATGTTATTCATGCGTTCCACGATATTTGCTTCTTTGATTACTTTTAATATTCCTGCGGTTAAAATTTGGATGCTGAATAGAATGGATAGGGCATACCCAATGACCTTTTGCGTTTTGCTAATCTTTGATTCGTGAAATTTTCCCATTTTTTTGTTTTTGGGCAAATGTCTGCTGAATATGCTTTCAAAACATTATGATATCATAAGAAATCACTTGATTTGGTCTTATACCAATCTCTTTTTGCCGCACTCAAGGTTTCCGGTGTTACGCCGAGGTAAGACGCAATCATTCTTTGGGGAACACGGCGTGTGATATCTGAATATGTTTCAATAAAATGTTGGTAACGCTCAATAGCCGAAGAACTCATTAACATTATTACCCTTTTTTGCAAGACATTGATTCTGTTGACCAGTGATCTGGTATTCGCAGTATTTTGAATTTTCTTCTCAAGAACAAGAATCTTGGAGTCTTCCAATGCTTCAATGAATAGTTCACAAGGTAGTTCAGGACTAATTGAATCTGCTATAGTCCAATTTTCTGGTGCAAACATGAAAGTATGCTCTTTGCCTTTTTCATCAATGGAATAACTTCGAAGCAAACCGGATTTAACAACATAGATTTTTGTATTGAACTCTCCGCAACGTTGTAAGATGTGTCCTTTTTCAATTAAAGTTTCTTTCAAATCATAATTTTTTACAAAATGGCAAAAGATTTTAAGAAGGAAAATAACCGCGTATGAAAGTCCCTAGATTTCAATATTTGCTAGAACTTTCTATTGATACGTTTTAAAATTAAAAATAAGGAATTTAACAATCTACAATTCTTGAATAGGTTTGCATATTGAATGTAAAGAGATTAAGTCTAAATAGATCTTAAGGTATTTTTACTTAACCAAGTGAATTGAACAAGGGTAATTTTTTAAAATATTTACCCTTGTTCCATTCAGTAAGGATTGGGAAAAAAAATTATATTTCAATCTTCAATTGATGGAAATATTGGAAAAGTAGCTAAGTAAAACATATATTTGCGCCATTCATTGTATTTGATGACAGATACAAGCAAATAAGTTCATTTGATCAATCATTTTAAATAGGTGCGCAATTCGGTGCACACTTTTAAACTCTGAATTTTAACTTTTTGAATAT